>JANQIX010000052.1 GCA_028281925.1 Alphaproteobacteria bacterium | reverse complement strand
AATCCTGATCCTGATGCAGCTTTCCTACCTGATCATGGGCACGTTCCTGGACGACACGGCCATGCTGGTCATCGTCGCCCCGCTCTACGTGCCGCTGGTGGGCGCGCTTGGCTTCGATCTGGTCTGGTATGGCATCCTTTACACGATCACCTGCCAGATCGCCTACATGACCCCGCCCTTTGGCTATAACCTGTTCCTGATGCGCGCAATGGCCCCGCCTGAGATTACGCTGAAGGACATCTACAGCTCGATCGCGCCCTTTGTCGGCGTGATGGTGATCGGGCTCGCCCTGGTGACGATCTTCCCCCAGATCGCGCTGTGGCTGCCCAGCGTCGTCTACGGCAACTGACCGGCAAAGGGTGCCGGACGGATGCCGATGGACTCCACCGCCCAAGAGCCCGGGCAACAAGGACAAGGAGGCCTTGCGATGACAACGAGACGTTCCTTCCTCAGCAAGACCGGTGCTGCCGGTGTCGCCGCCGGTGCCAGCGCGCTGGCCGCGCCTGCCGTGCATGGGCAAGAGCCCATACGGTGGCGCATGCAGACCTATGCCGGTCCGGCCCTGGCGGAGCATGTCATCAAGCCCGCCATCGACAGCTTCAACAAGGTCGCCGGCGACGAGATGCAGATCGAGCTGTTCTTCGCCGATCAGCTTGTCCCGACCAGCGAGCTGTTCCGCGCCATGCAGCGCGGCACCATCGATGCCGTGCAGTCCGATGACGACAGCATGGCCTCGCCGACCGAGGTCACTGTGTTCGGCGGCTATTTCCCCTTCGCCTGCCGCTATTCGCTGGACGTACCGGTGCTGTTCAACCAGTGGGGCCTGGCGGAGATCTGGGAGCGCGAGTACGACGCCGTCGGCGTCAAATGGCTGTCCGCCGGCGCGTGGGACCCGTGCCATTTCGCCACCAAGGATCCGATCCACAGCCTCGCCGATATGGAGGGCAAGCGGGTCTTCACCTTCCCCACGGCCGGCCGCTTCCTGTCGCGCTTCGGTGTGGTGCCGGTGACCCTGCCCTGGGAAGACATCGAGGTGGCGGTGCAAACGGGTGAGCTGGACGGCATCGCCTGGTCCGGCATCACAGAGGACTATACGGTCGGCTGGGCCGATGTGACCGACTACTTCCTTACCAACAACATCTCGGGTGCCTGGTGCGGATCGTTCTTCGCCAATATGGACCGGTGGAACGAGCTGCCCGACCACCTGAAAGAGCTGCTGAAGCTGACCATGGACAGCTCGCACTACTACCGCCAGCACTGGTACTGGGGCGGTGAGGCACGGCTGCGCGTGGAGGGCGAGAAGATGCAGCTCACCACGATTCCCGACGAGGAATGGGCCACGGTCGAAGCCGCCGCGCGCGAGTTCTGGGACGAAGTCGCCGCGGAGTCCGAGACCAAGGCGCAGGTCGTGCAGATCCTGAAGGACTACAACGCCCTGATGGAGGCGGCCGGGCGGCCTTACCGGTACACCTGACCCCGTCTCTTGGATTGCGGCCCCGGCCTGACCGCCGGGGCCGCCCGCCTTTCCCCTCTTCCTGCATCCGGTTCCAGCCATGTCCGGCAATCTCACCCCTGAGGATTTGAAATCGGCGGTCAAGGCCGGCGAAATCGACACCGTTCTTGTCTGCTTCACTGACATGTTCGGCCGTCTGATCGGCAAGCGTTTCAGCGCCCGCTTCTTCGTCGACAGCGGCTTCGGCGAGACCCATGCCTGCGACTACCTGCTGGCCAACGACATCGATATGGAGCCGGTGCCCGGCTACGACGTCGCCAACTGGGAGAAGGGCTACGGCGACTTCACAATGCGTCCCGACCTTTCCACCTTGCGCCGCGTGCCGTGGCTGGAGGGCACGGCCCTGGTGCTGTGCGACGTGCTGGACCATCACACCCATGCACCGGCCCCCCACTGCCCGCGCGGCATCCTGAAGGCACAGCTGGCGCGGCTGGAGGCGATGGGTCTGACCGCCTACATGGCGTCGGAGCTGGAGTTCTATCTGTTCGACGACAGCTTTCGTGCCGCCCGGGACAAGCGCTATCGGGATATGACGACGGCTGGCTATTACATCGAGGACTACCACATCTTCCAGACCTCGAAGGAAGAGCCGGTGCTGCGCGCCATGCGCAACGGTCTGGAAGGCGCGGGCATCCCGGTGGAGAACTCCAAGGGCGAATGGGGGCCGGGGCAGGAAGAGCTGAACGTCCGCTATGCCGACGCGCTGACCATGGCCGACCGGCATGTGATCATGAAGAACGGCATGAAAGAGATCGCGCACCAGCACGGCCGGTCGATCACCTTCATGGCCAAATGGGACTACGATCTGGCCGGCAGTTCCTGCCACATCCACATGTCGCTGTGGGATGCTAAAGGCGAACAGCCTGTCTTCTTCGAACCGGGCGCCGAGCTCGGCATGTCTGACACGATGCGCCGTTTCATGGCCGGGCAACTCGCCTACGCCAAGGACGTCACGTATTTCCTGGCGCCCTTCGTGAACTCCTACAAGCGGTTCCAGGTGGGCACCTTTGCACCCACCCGGGCCGTATGGTCGCGCGACAACCGCACGGCCGGTTTCCGCCTATGCGGCGAGGGCACCAAGGCCATCCGCTGTGAGTGCCGCATCGGCGGTGCGGATCTGAACCCCTATCTCGCCTTCGCCGCCCTGATCGCCGCTGGCCTGAAGGGAATGGAGGAGGGGTTGAACCTGCAGCCCGGTTATGCCGGCGACGCCTATCTCGGCGCCGACTTGCCGGAGGTGCCCAAGACCCTGCGCGAGGCGACGGACGCCATGCAGCAATCGCGCATGTTGCGTGACGCCTTCGGTGATTTCGTCATCGACCACTACACCCACACCGCACGTTGGGAGCAGTTCGAATACGACCGCCGTATCACCGATTGGGAGCTGATGCGCGGGTTCGAACGGTCCTAAGAGAGAGGACACCATGACCGCCACGGTCCGTTCGGTATCGCCGATCGACGGCAGCGTCTGTGCGGAGCGTCCGGCCGCAAGCCCGGAGCGTATCGAGGCGGCGCTGGCCGCGGCGAGGCGCGCCCAAACCGGGTGGATGGCGACGCCGATCGCAGAGCGGACACGCCTGTGCACGGCTTTTGTCGACGCCATGCTGGCGATGAAGGCGGACATCGTGCCGGAGCTGGCGCGCCAGATGGGACGCCCGATCCGCTCCGGCGGCGGCGAACTGGGCGGGTTCGAGGAACGCGCCCGCCACATGATCGCGATTGCCGACGACGCGCTGGCTCCAGTGATGCCCGTATCGAAGCCGGGCTTCGAGCGCATGATCAAGCGCACGCCTCTGGGCGTGGTGCTGGTGATCGCACCCTGGAACTACCCCTATCTCACGGCGGTCAACTCGGTCGTGCCGGCACTGATGGCGGGCAATGCGGTCATCCTGAAGCATGCTGCGCAGACCCTGCTGGTGGGTGAGCGCTTTCAGGCCGCCGCCGATGCCGCCGGACTGCCCGAGGGTCTGTTCTGCAATCTGGTGCTGACGCATGACGCTACGGCCCACATCCTCGCCAGCCGACAGGTCGATCAGGTGAACTTCACCGGCTCCGTCGACGGCGGAGCGGCGATGGAGCGTGCAGCCGCCGGCAGCTTCATCGGCGTCGGCCTGGAGCTGGGTGGCAAGGATCCGGCCTATGTCCGCGCCGATGCGGACGTGGCGTTCGCGGTGGAGAACCTGGTCGACGGCGCGTTCTTCAACTCCGGCCAGAGCTGCTGCGGGATCGAGCGCATCTATGTGCACGCCGATCTCTACGATGACTTCGTCGCCGGCTTCGTCGATCTCACCCGCAGCTATGTGCTGGGCGACCCGCTGAATGAAGCGACCACGCTGGGTCCCATGGTCCGCCCTTCAGCCGCCGAATTCGTGCGCGGCCAGATCGCCGAGGCCGTGGCCGCGGGGGCGCGCTCTCTCGTCGACACGGCGGCGTTCGACCGCGACGCAGCCGGCTCCGCCTATATGGCGCCGCAGGTGCTGGTGGATGTCGACCATTCCATGCGTGTGATGACCGAAGAGAGCTTCGGGCCCGTGATCGGCATCATGAAGGTGAGTGGTGACGACGAGGCCGTCGCTCTGATGAACGACAGCGCCTATGGACTGACAGCGTCGTTCTGGACCCGCGATGTCGCCGCGGCGGATGCTCTGGGCGACAGGGTCGCAACGGGCACCGTCTTCATGAACCGGTGCGACTATCTCGACCCGGCGCTGTGCTGGACCGGCGTGAAAGACACCGGCCGCGGCGCCACCCTCTCGCGCGTCGGCTATGAGACGCTGACGCGCCCCAAATCCTTCCACCTGCGCTTAGGCGCCTGATCAGACGAGTCCCCATGTCCCCCGCTTTGACTGCCAATTGGAGCTTCCCCACCGCCGTCCGCTTCGGCGCCGGGCGCATCGCCGAACTGCCGGAGGCCTGTCGTGCGGCCGGCATCCGGCGGCCGCTGTTCGTGACCGACCCCGGCGTTGCCGGCTTGCCGATGACCGCCGCCGCCATGGAAACCTGCCGATCGGCCGGGTTGGGCTGCGACCTGTTCGCGGAAGTACAGCCCAATCCGGTTGCTGCCAATATCGATGCCGGGCTCACCGTATATCGCAGCGGCGGCCATGATGGCGTCGTCGCCTTCGGTGGCGGGTCGGCGCTCGATGCCGGCAAGCTGATCGCGTTCATGAGCGGCCAGACGCGCCCGATCTGGGATTTCGAGGATATTGGCGACTGGTGGACCCGCGCCAATGCCGACGGTATTGCGCCGATCATCGCCGTTCCCACCACGGCCGGTACCGGGTCGGAGGTGGGCCGCGCCGGCGTGGTGACCAATCAGGAAACCCAGACCAAGAAGGTCATCTTCCATCCCAAGATGCTGCCCAGTGTCGTGATCTGCGACCCGGTGCTGACCGCGGGCCTGCCGCCGCATATTACGGCCGGCACCGGCATGGACGCCTTCGCCCACTGCCTGGAAGCATATTGCGCGCCCGGCTATCACCCGATGTCGGAAGGTATCGCGGTGGAAGGCATGCGCCTGGTCAAAGAGAACCTGCCGCAGGCCTGCCGCGACGGCCGCGACCTGGAGGCGCGCGCCCATATGATGAGCGCAGCGGCCATGGGGGCCGTCGCCTTCCAGAAGGGGCTCGGGGCGATTCACGCCGTCTCGCACCCCGTAGGCGCGCTCTACGACACCCATCACGGCCTGACCAATGCCGTCGTCATGCCCTTTGTATTGCGCTTCAACCGGGCAGCGATCGAAGCGAAGATCGCCCGGCTGTCCGGTTGGCTGGGCCTTGCTTCGCCCAGCTTCGATGCGTTCCTCGACTTCGTCTTGGACCTCCGTCGCACCATTGGCATCCCAAATGCGCTCAGCGATATCGGTGTCGATGACAAGTGCTTCGACCTGATGGCGGAGATGGCGGCCGTCGACCCGACCGCAGGCGGCAACCCGGTTCCGATCACGCCGAAGGAGGCACGCCAGCTGCTCGAGGCCGCGTACTGAGGCCGCTCGCCGGTCTTGGGCGCGCCGTCACGACGCCACATTGCCGCACTACGCCGCTTCATCGACCTGAGACAGCGGGTGGGGGCTGGTGTGTTGCGCTTTGCGGGTCTTGCGACTGGACTCTGGGCCTGTCTGGCGGGCACGGCGGTGGCCGAGCCGGGCATCGTCGGGCATTGGCATGTGGCCTCGGCCGACATGGTCATCGAGGTTGCTGACTGTGACGACGCTGTCTGTGGACGCGTTGTCGGGCTTCCCGATCCGGCCGCCCTGGACGTGCTAAACCCCGATCCCGCCCTGGCCGAACGGCCACTCTGCCGCCTGCAGGTGCTGACGGTCATGGATTTCGGCACCCACTGGCGCGGCGATTTCTACAACCCCGAAGACGGCACGGATTACAGCGTGTCGATCCATGTGAACGATCAGGGCAAGCTGGAACTGTGGGGATCGACGGGGCCCATCCTGCTGGCCCGGATCATTCCGCTGGCGGTTGCCTGGTCTCCGGTCGGGCCGCCTGAGGCGCCATGCGAGGCGACACCCGTCTCCTGATCCACCATTCGGCCAGCACCAGGTTGGGCAGCCAGCAGAGCCAGGACGCCGCAGCGTAGCCGGTGGCGAAGTCGAGCTGGAACGCCACGATGCCGGCCAGTTGCAGCCGGATCGTCACGGCGGCGAAGGTCAGCGCCACGCTGCGCAGCATCCAGGCCCGGTGGCGCTCATAGTCTCCTTCACGTGCCGCCGCGAACCCGACCGTCGTGGTGGCCAGCCAGGCTAGCGCAAGTCCGGCAAAGCCCGCGACCGCGACCGGGCCATAGGCCGTGCCGAATGCGATGCGCAGGCCGGCCACGCCCCCGATCAGGCAGGCGGCAACATAGAGACGCCCGGTCCAACGATGGACCCTTGGCCGCCTGCTGCGCAATCCGCTGAGCAACTGCCACGGCGCCGCCAGCAATGCCAAGGCGCCGGCTGTCGTATGCGCCGTGAAGGCGATCGGGTGAGCCTGAAAGTTAGCCCGCAAACCAGGCGGCAGAAGGCTGGCATCCGCCTGAACGAAACGCAGTGCGTAAAGGCCGATTGCAAGCGCCAGAGCTGTGGCAATGACCCATGGCAGCGTCTGCAGTGTCGTCTTCATATCTGCCGGCACCGGATGCGGCTTTGATTTGGCAGCGGTTCCATCGTCTCCGTAGCGCTCCGGCCAGCCGTACCGTCGTCGAGGCATATACCTCGCCGTCTGGCCCCGGCAACCATGGCCACGTCCATGCATCCTATCCCGCATCCTGAAACTATGTGCCCCAATGATGGCCGTCACAGGCAATAACCAAAAAAACTGTTAACCAGTTCACGCTTTCATGCATTCGTCCGGGAGGATCGAGCCATGACGCAGATGATCGGTGCGAACGGTTACGCTCTCAACATATGGGATCCGATATTCCTCTTCATTGATACCGTCACGACTGCGGAAGACAACACGTTTATCTATGAAACGGTGGATGGGAACACAATCGAGTTCTATGGCTCCGGCTTTACCTATGATCAGGATGGCAATCCGATCGGTGGACAGGTCTCCCACATCAGCTTTCGCGACAGTATCGGTAACGAGATCGCCAGCTTTACGTTGGTCACGGCCAGTCTGGTCGATCTGCTGGCCAACGGCATGAACGACTTCTGGGAGGTCGTGTTTGCCGGTGACGATACGATCAGCGCTTCCACCGGGAACGACACCCTTTCGGGCTGTGAGGGCGACGACTATCTGCACGGCGGCGGCGGCAACGACGACCTGCTGGGCGGGTTGGGTGACGACACGGTCCACGGCGGCACCGGCAACGACGATATCTTCTGGTTCAGCGGCGAAGGGCACGACACCGTCGATGGTGGATCCGGCACGGATCGGCTGGTCGTCTGGCCCCATGACGGTCCCGGCAACACGCTCAGGTTCACCTTGGGGGCCAACAGCGTCACGATCACCGATGACGCCGACCCTACCAGTCAGGTCGACGCCACGAACATCGAAACCCTGACGATCTACACCGACGTCTCCGTGACTGCCCTGGGCGCGACCGTCGTCGGCTCCGCGTCCGCCGGCGTCACCAATGTCACGCGGGTCAACTTCCATGGCGGCTGGGGGGACGACCAGTTCCGCATCAACCTCGACGGCGGCAGCGCCGAGGTGCTGGCCTCCGGGGGCGGCGGTGACGACATCCTCCACGGCATGCGCAACGACGATTTCCTCAACGGGTCCATCGGCGACGACACGTTGTTGGGGTTCGACGGGGACGACACCCTGTTGGGCGGATGGGGCAACGACCTGATCTTCGGCGGTGGCGGTAACGACACGGTCGATGCCGGTGACCACGACGACATCATCCATTTCGACGTCATGCAGGGTGACGACTTCATCGACGGCGGTGCTGGCCTCGATACGGTCATCCACCATGGGCTCAATACGAACACCTGGGGCGACATCATCAATGTGGAGCTGATCAACGGCCGGAACCCGATGGTGCGGCTGGAGGTCGGGTCGACGACCGGCGGCCGCCGCCCGCGCAAAGAACCGCCGCGCAACGAAGCGACGCTGGACAACGTCGAACGGCTTGAGGTCTACGGCCAGGACGGCAATGACAGCCTGAATGTGGATCACATCGGTGGAACCGATCTGGCCGATGGCCGCATCGTCTTCGACGGTGGGCTCGGCAACGACAATCTGAGCGCCGATTTCACCTTCACCGACATCACCTATATCTGGCGGTTCACCGAAGACGGCGACCCGGGTGGCGGTCTCGTCCGCTTCGGCAACGGCGACGAGGACCTGTTCCACCTGATCGTCGATGACGACGATGAAGACATCAATGTCAGTTTGGAAGCAAACTTCAACTCCATAGAGATCAACGAAGGTGTATCCGGTGGCGGGTTCAGCAATGATCTGACCGTCATGGATGTGGAGGATATCCTCTTCGACTTCGCGGGCGGCGACGACAGCGTCACGTTCGACGAAGACCTGAGCGCAGTTTATTCCGCACCCCTGGTCATCCATTACGGCGATGGTCACGGCAGCCTCTACGCCGTGCCGCACCAGGGCGACATCATTGCCGAAGGCGGCGGCGACGGTAACGACTTCACCTCGGGCGATGGTGACGACACGCTGACCGGTGGTGCCGGCTACGACTACATCTTCGGCGGCGACGGAAACGACACGCTGACCGGCGGTGCCGGCGATGACGAGCTGTTCGGCGCCGGAGGTGACGATGTGCTGGAAGGCGGTGCCGACTATGACGAGATGGACGGCGGTGCCGGTGCCGACACCTTCGTCTTCAACCCCGGATTCGACATCGATGTGATCTTCGGCTTCGAGGCGGGATTGGCCGGCAACGACGTGCTCGACTTTTCCGGCCTCGGCATCGCTTTCGGGGACCTGACGATCGCGCAGTTCGACACCGCGGACACGCAGATCACCACCCCCGACGGCGACATCCTCTACCTGGCGGGCGTCCTGCCGACCGAACTGGACAACGGCGACTTCCTGTTCTGACGCCAGCTCCGCTGAAACCTAGGGGCATTCACTGCCCCTTGGTCGATCTCCCTGGAGAGAAAGGGTCGAACAATGACAACGATGATCGGGAGCAATGGTCACCCACTCGATGTCTTTGATCCGGCGTCGATCCTGATCGACACAGTGCTCACCGCCACCGGTTCCGGTTTCAGCTATGAGACGCTGGATGGCAACATGGTCCAGATCTGGGGTTCCGGCTTCACTTATGACGGAGACGGCCTGCCGGTCGCTGGCGCCGTCTCCGTCATCACCATCCATGACACCCTCGGTAATGAGATCGCCAGCTTCACGCTCGCGAACGTCGATCTCGGCAGCCTGTTCGCCAACGGCGGCGCCGACTTCTGGGACGTACTGTTTGGCGGCGACGACGCTATCTTCGCCCATGACGGTGACGATGTGCTCTCGGGCTTCGACGGCAACGATCGCCTCTATGGCAAGGGCGGTGACGACGAACTGTTCGGCGGCCAGGGCAACGATGTGATCGACGGCGGTATCGGCAATGACATCATCGATGCGGGCCAGGGTGACGACCTGATCCTCTTCCACGTCGCCCAAGGCAACGACACGATAGATGGAGGCTCCGGCTTCGACACGGTCATCCACCACGGCTTCGATAGTCCGGAAGCCGGCGATGTCATCACCGTTGGTGCCACCCGGGGCCGCGATCCGTCCGTCAGTCTCGGGGTAGGTTCGTCGCGCAACGCCCGCAAGGGCGAGGGCCCGCCGCACACCGAGGCGATCCTGGATGGTGTCGAGCGCCTGGAGATTTTCGGCAACGACGGCGATGACGCGCTGCACGTCTTCGATATCTCCAACACAGATCTCGGCTTTGGGCGGATCGTGTTCGACGGCGGGCTGGGCACGGACGACCTTCATGCCGAATTCGCCACGACCGACATCACCTACCTCTGGCGGTTTGCGGGCAAGGACCATCCGGGCGACGGCACGGTCGATTTCGGCAGCGGCACCAGCGATCGGTTCGAGATCGTCGTCGAGGACGACAGCAAGGATATGGACGTCTACCTCTCCGCCGGCGGGGGCGTCGTTGAGGTTTCCGAAGGGCTGTTCGGCGGCGGCTCGAACGGCTCCGTCACCATGACGGATGTCGAGCTGATGTCGTTCGACTTTGCCGGCGGCGACGACACGGTGACGATCAACGGAGACCTGAGCGCGGAGCTCTGGGGCACCGTGACCATCGATTTCGGCGACGGTACGGGCACCCTGATGGCGAGCGACCATCAGGGAAATCTGAGCGTCGCCGGCGGCGATGGTGCGAACGTCCTGATGTCGGGGGGCGGCATGGACGCCCTGGGCGGCGGCGCTGCCGCCGACTTCATCTCAGGGGGTGCCGCGAACGACTCGCTGTTCGGCTACGAAGGCGAGGACCAGCTGTTCGGCGGGGAGGGTGACGACACCCTGCGCGGTGGCGCCGACGACGACCAGTTGACCGGCGGCGACGGTGCCGACCGGTTCGTCTTCGATACCGGGTTCGGCGACGACACGATCGACGATTTCGAGGCTGGCCTCGCGGGGCACGACGTCCTCGACTTCAACCTGCCCGGCCTCACTTTCGCCGACCTGGCGATCACCCAGATCGGTGCCGATACCCAAATCGCGACGCCGGACGGCGACACGGTCCTGCTGGTCGGCGTCTTGCCGGGTCAGCTGCACGAAAGCGACTTCGTGTTCTAGCGGCGGCAAAGGGGCAAACGATTCTCCCACCCGCCGGGCGTCAGTGCATGTCGGCCCAGGCGGTGAGTGGGCGCAACAGCGGGCTCTTCTTCATCTGGTGCGCCTCCATGCGGCGCAGCACGTTGTCGAGCACGCGGATGCCTTCGGCGATGTACTGGCCCTTGTTCAGCATCACGCATTCCGCCCGGTTGGCCATGGCGGCGTCGGTGAACTCGCCGCGTGAAGGCATGCCGCGCTTCACCAGGCTTTCCAGCACCTGGGTGGCCCAGATCACCGGTACATGCGCGGCTTCGCACAGCCACAGGATCTCCTCCTGCACCTCAGACAGCCGCTCATAGCCGATCTCCACGGCTAGGTCGCCGCGCGCGATCATGACGCCGAAGGGGTTGCGGCCGGCCGCCTGGACGATGATGTCGGGCAGGTTCCGGAACGCCAGCTTGGTTTCGACCTTGGCGACGATCGCCAGCGGCGGCTTGCCGGGGCGCCGCTTTTCCAGCGCCTCCTGCAACAGCGCGATCTCCGACGGTCGCTGCACGAAGGAATAGCCGACGATCTCGGCATGCTCCGCCGCGAAGTCGATCGCGGCCATGTCGGCTTCGGTCAGCGGCGACACGTTCAACGCCGTGTCCGGGAAGTTGATGCCCTTGTGTTCGATCAACGGCTGGCCATCGGGCGGCGTGCGGGTCACCGCTAAGACCAGACCGTCAGGCCGCACCTCCTCCGCATAGCCCAGGATCAAGCCGTCTTTGATGGACACCTGCTCGCCCACCTTCACGTCGCGCAGCGCCTGCGGCGTGGCGCAATTGGCCTGGAACTGGAACGGCAGTGCGGGATCCGGCTCGCCAAAGGTCAGCAGTATGCGGTCGCCGGCGGCCACGGACTTGCGCTTCTTCGGCGTAAGCACCGTCTTCGTGCGGATCTTCGGGCCGCCCAGATCCATCAGGATGCGGCAGGTGCGCCCGCGCTTTGCCGCCGCGGCGCGCACATTGGCGATCATCGCCTCCCAGACGGACTGGTTGTCTTGCGAACAGTTGATGCGGGCGCAATCCATGCCCGCATCGATCATCTCAAGCACCCGGTCCGGATCCTTCGCCGCCTTCGGCGACAGTGTCACCAGAATACGCGAATGGCGGCCGGTCGTCGGCGGGCCCAACACAGCCTCGGTCTGCCGCTCCAGTGCAGTGGTGCCGTACATGAACTCCTCCGCGCTGGGCCGCGGGACGTTCGTGTGCTCCGGGTGGCAAAGGGCCTCCAGATTGGCGACGATGGCGTCGAGATTGGGCATCACCCGGCTCTCGCACCGGCTCAGTGACGAGAGGCCCCAAGGCAGCAAGGCCGACTGCAGCGGCCGCAGGTCGATCCGGCGGAGTGCGATGTACCGCGCCAGGTTCTCAGCACTCGGCCGGTAGGCGCTGCCTTCGAGCTGAGGCTCCCAGTGCGCCAAGATCTTGGTGCCCTCGTCGGTAACCCGCTGGCGAAGGCTCTGCACCTCTTTGAGCAGAGCCTCGGGTGTCTCGAATGACGTCACGGCGGTCCGCGTCCATTCCGGTTGCATTCCGCGGCGGGTGTAACACGGTTGCGGTTGGTGGAGAAGGCGGGCCCTGGCCGCACCTGACACGCGACAGGCGGCGATCCGGTTGCCCGGAGCCCCCGCCCATCATGTCGTCGAGGATCGGTTACCGGCGGACTTCCCAGAACAGACCGTAGAGGGCGCCGTTCCAGGCATGCTCGGTGTAGAAGTCGTAGTAGATGCCTTGGTGCTCGAGCTGCGGGCGGTCGGCCAGCGCGCCGACGCGGCGCAGTTCGATCGTCTGGTTGACCTGGCCCAGCGGCACATGGTCGGCGCCTATGGCTTCGTGCACGGCGTCGGCGGCTTCCTGGCCGGCCAGCGCCACGCCGACGCCCCCCACCGCGCCCAGGCCGCCGGTGCCGACGGCGATCAGGGCGCCGGACACCGCCGTCGTCACATTGACGAAGCCGCGCATGAAGTCCGCGACACCGGTGTGATACTCGTAGACATGGGCCTGCAGCACGATGTCCTGCGCCGGGCCGCGCCAGATCAAGTGGTCCAGGGTCAAGATGTCGTTCGCGTTCAGGCCTTCCCAGGGCCGATCCTCGCCCGGCGCGAAGACCGGCCGGGTGACATTGCCGTTCTCCTCCACGACATAGGCGACGATGAAGGTGTCGTCGTCGCGCCCGCGCGGGCCTTCCTGCACAACCTGCAGGCCGGTCAGGTGCACCGAATAGAAATCCTGCGCCTGGGCAGGCTCGGTGTCGAAGGCCATGCTGGCGGCGACGGCGAGGGAGGTTGCGGCGGCGAACGAGATGGCGGTGAGGGCGGTCTTCATCGGTCATGATCCTTCTTGGGCGCGGCGGCCGGGTCCATCCCGTCCGTTTCATGACCCTAAAGGTCGCCGATGGATGCAGATCTCTGTATGGGGTCGATTCCCCATATTGGCGGACACGTCGGTTGGCGCGGAGAAGCGGGCAAGACGGGATCTGGCCCCCTTTCTGCTCTTTCTGAATAAGCGTAGGGTGTATGGAAGGATATTGTCGTGATCGGTCTTATGCGTTTGCGTGAACAGAACCCAAGTAATATTATCTTGTAGAGGCGATACTTGATCTACGCAAATCATCTTACCATCGTTTGATGTTGTGTGGCTGAATAGAAATTGGTGAGCTGAAGATTCATGGGAAAGACACTGATGTCGGGGATTGTTTCGATATGGCCGGGATGAAATCTAAAAGTAGCGAAAGGCAAAGAGCGAAGAGGCACCATTTTACACCCGAGTTTTTGATCAGACCCTGGGCAGTGAATGGACAGGTAACTGGGTACTATTGGGACAAGCATGCGAGGCATACCCGATGGCGGACAAATGGCGCCAAGAGTTTCTGCTATCGTATCGATTTGCTGACGCTAGAAGAGCATGAACTGGGGAAAGACGCCCTAGAAACGGTATTCTTCGGGGAGATCGACAGAGCGGGCGCGCAAATTCGCGATAAGATAATGGAAAAAGGTGTTAGCGTCTTATCAGCCGATGATCGGAGCGAGTTTGCCCGACTTTTGCTGTCGCTGGAAGCAAGGCTACCCGCGAACGTAGAAAAGTTAAAGCTGCAAGGAGCTGCGACGTTTCGGGATGGGCTCGACAACGATCCGGAAGTGCGCCACGCCTTTGAGGAAGAGGGTATTGACGTTCCTCCATCCCAATTCGCCGAGCAGTGTTACGGAGTGCCCTTTGAAGATCGCGCACTCCTGATCATTCAGAAGTTGGTTGAGAATCCAAAGGTTGGAGGGCGCTTGATCAATGCTCGCTGGGGGCTACTTAGAGCGGACGAACGGCAGCAGGCCTTCGTGCTGGCGGATCGTCCATTGATTCGGGTGCACGGATTTGATCATCCGCGCGGCGTGTGGGCCTTGCCGCTGTCACCGACGGTCATATTCGTTGCCTGCAACGATCCTGGCAGTCTGCAGAGACTTGCAAGACTGAGCCCGTTGCGGCTGGCGAAGACGGCAAACCGTTCGAGCGCCGGGCAGGCCCTCCGGTATGTGTTCTCGACATCGGCTAGCGACTCGAAGTGGCTTGATGGGTTTCTGCGCAACAAATTGAACCATGATTGAAGGAGGTTTTCTCATATTCGCAAAGTGGGGTCGTGTCTTGCATTGCCAGGTTCTTGCTGCCCGCTGCGATTGGCGCGTGCAAGGGGAGCGGGTAGGAATCTTTGTTACCGCCGGCCATAATATGCCGAGAATGGCGGGCTGGAAGGAGGCCTTGAGCGATGCCGGCGGCACATACGAAGAGCATTGCGTTGACGGGTGAGCTGAGCGCCTGGGTTGACGAATTGGTGGACTCCGGGGAGTACGGGAACGCAAGCGAGGTGATGTGGGCGGGGCTGCGGGCCATGAAGGACCAGCGGGAGCGCCACGCAGCGGAGCTGGAGGAAATCCGGACGCGCATCCGCCGGGGGGCGGAACAGGCGCGCAGCGGAGACTTCGCGGCGGGGTCAGGCGAAGAAGCCGTGCGGCGGGCCTTCGACGAGGGGATCAAGAGGGCCGGGGGTTGAAGGCGTGGCGTCTCAGTGGGCAAGCCGACCGGTCTTAACGCTGACAGTCGAGATCCTCGACGCCGCGACGCTCAACTAAAAGGACAATTTCTATGGCATATCACGTACAGCGCTCTGTCGCCTCGAAAGATAATCCGAGCTTCCGGCTTGAAGATCCGCCTGATGTCTTTAGCAGCCGCCGGCATCCGTTTGACATCGGTGAACCGGTACAATTGGAACATCGATCGTTCAGAGCAGTAGAGCAGACCAAATTCAAGCGATATTCGGATTTCTTGACGGTCCATGGATGCTGGGCCGTTTCGGCGGCATTCAAGGAAATTGTCGAATCTCTGGAACCAAATGTTCATCAGTTTTTTCCTATCACCCTTGTTCGAGGACTGAAGGGCATTTGCGATGAAGTGTATTATTTATTCAACATATGTCAGAAAATTGATTCCGTCGTCATAGACCTATCAAACGTTCGATGGCAGGTGATCGCCGAAGGGACAATTCGCATTCCTCATCTTATCCTGCAGAACGCCAAGATCGTAGTTGATAGATCTAAGATCGATGGTGCTCATATCTGGAGAGGTGATACGCGGTTCCGAGATGATATATTTTTCTCTGATGCAACCTATCAGGCGATAGCAAAAGGAAAATTGACAAAACTTCGTGTAATTCATGCTGAAGAGAGGCGATGAGTTAAGAGAATCCGCAGAAGATAGCTATATTTCTGAATCTTCGACTTTTATTGAGTGTCGGATAAAGGGGCTTACCCCAGCTCCCAGCCGCACGCCTCCCGCGGTCACCCCGCAGCCCCTTTCTTCAGCAGCTCGCGGGCAATGATCGTGCGTTGGATCTGCTGGGTGCCTTCGTAGATCTGGGTGATCTTGGCGTCGCGGTAGAGGCGTTCGACCTCGAAGCCCTGGATGTAGCCGGAGCCACCGAAGATCTGCACGGCGTTTGCCGTCTGCGCCACGCACATGTCGCCGGCGAAGCACTTGGCGATGGAACAGGCCGCGTTCGCCGGCTGGCCGTTGTCGATCAGCACGGCGGCCTGGTGGACCAGCGCGCGGGCGGCGGCGATATCTTTGCCCATGTCGGCCAGCATCCATTGCAGGCCCTGATTGTCGACGATCGGACGGCCGAACTGGCGGCGCGTCTGGGCGTAGTCCAGCGCCGCCTCCAGCCCCGCCTGAGCGATGCCCGTCGCCAGCGCCGCGATGCCGACGCGGCCTTTCTCCAGCACGCTCATCATGATGTAGAAGCCGCGGCCCGCCTCGCCCAGCAGGGCGTCGGGGCCCAGGGCCACATCGTCGAAGTTGAGCGCGCCGACTTGGCTGGCGCGCTGGCCCATCTTGTGTTCCTTCGGGCCGCGGGACACGCCGGGCGCATGCAGGTCGACGATGAAGATCGACATGCCGCGATGCCCAGCGTCGGGGTCAGTGCGGGCCAGCACGAAGCCGAGATCGGCGATCGGCGCGTTGTGGATCCAAAGCTTGCCGCCGTTCAGCACCCAGCCGTCCCCGTCGGCCCGCGCCGTGGTGCGGATGCCCGAGACGTCTGATCCCGCGTCGGCCTCGGTGATGCAGTAGGCAACCTTGGTGCGGGCGCTCAGCACGTCGGCCATGTGCCGGTCCCTCTGGGCGTCGGTGCCGTAGCGGGTGAGCAGGGTGCCGATCAGCTCTATCAGGCCGCACTGGTCGGCGACCGAGGCATAGCCGCGCGCGATCTCCTCCATCACGATCGCATAGGCCAGCGCATCCAGGCCGGCCCCGCCATGAGCATCGGGCACGGTGATGCCGAACAGGCCCAGTTCGCCCATGCGCGCGTAAAGATCGGCCGGAAATCGCTCTTCCCGGTCCAGGGTCTCGGCGACGGGGCGGACCTCATGGTCGGCGAAGCGGCGCGCCACGTCGCGGATCTGCTCATAGGTCTCGGGATCGTTCTTTGGAAGATTGATCATCTCAGCCTGGTCTCTTGATGTATCGTTTAATCAACCTATAGACTGTGAAATCTGTCAAGGTTGGAGACGCCTTAAGGCGGTATGCCATGACCGCGGCCAAGCCGACGAAGAAGCCGACGATCGCGGACATCGCCAAGCTGGCGGCCGTATCCGTGGCCACCGTCTCCAACGCCCTCAACGGCACCGGGCGGATGTCGGCCAGAACCCGCCGCCGTGTCGAGGCGGCCATGGCCGAACTCGGCTTTGTCCGCGACCACGGTGCTGCGAAGCTGCGGACCGGCCGCTCGAAGCTGATCGGCGTACTGGTCAACGATATCTCCAACCCGTTCTTCGGCGAATTCGCTGCGGCATTGGAGGCTGCCCTGTCGGCACGGGGGTTTCTGCCGATCCTCGCCAACACCGGTGACGATGCCGATCGGCAGCGCGCACTGTTGGACGAAATGCTGGGGCATGGCGTTGCCGGACTGGTCGTGAGTCCCACGATCGGAACGCAGCCTGAGGACTTCGCCCTGGTGCGCGACCGGGGCATCCCCTGCGTCACCTGCGTGCGGGAGGTTGAAGACGCGCCCTTCGATTTCATCGGCGCCGACGATTTCTCCGCCGCTCGCCTGGGCACCCGGCATTTGCTCGATGGGGGGCATGCGAAGATCGCGTTCGTCGGCGGCCTGCCCGGCGCAGCCACATGGCACCGGCGTTGCGACGGGTTCTTTTCAGCCCTGCGCGAGCATGGGATCGAGCCTGACGAAGACCTGATCCGTCCCGGTCCGGCGATGCGGGCATTCGGGCGTACCGCCGCGCGGCAGCTTGCAGATATGGGCCATCCGGTCTCTGCGGTGCTGTGCTTCAACGACATCGTGGCGCTCGGCGCCTGCATCGGCTTCAAGGAAGCCGGGGTGCTGGTCGGCAAGGACGTGGCCGTGGTCGGTTTCGACAACCTGCCGGACTCTGAGGCCTGGACGCCGCCGCTGACGACAGTCGAGGTCTATCCCAGATCCATCGGCGCGAACGCGGCCGCAAGACTGCTGCGCCGGCTCGATGGCGACGAGTCCCACCCGGAGATCTCACGCCTCGCCCCGCGACTGATCGCGCGGCAATCCTCGCCCCCGTTGTCCGGCGCATAAGGTTCGGCACAGTGAGCGTGTGCGGCTTGACGAGGTCTGTGGTTTCCTGATTAAACGATTAATCTAGCAAGTGCTCCCAGGATATAGCCGAAGGATCTTCGACGATGCAGACGCCCGCCCCCCTCACGGTTACCGGTGAGACCCGGCTCTATATCGTCATCGGCGATCCCATCGCACAGGTCCGCTCCACGCATCTCTATAACGGCCTGGCGTCCGAAGGGGGGCACGACGCCGTGTTCGTCCCGCTGCAGTTCGCGGCCGAGGATTTCGAGGCCGCGACCAGGGCCTTGCGGGCGTTCAAGAACCTGGCCGGAATCATCCCGACCATCCCCCATAAGGCCCGGATGCTGGACCTGGTGGACGAGGCGCGGCAGCGGGCGCGGATGGTCGGCGCAGTCAATTCGATCCGGGTTGAGCCCGATGGCCGCTGGACCGGCGAAGCCTTCGACGGCGTCGGCTATGTCGAGGGCCTGAAGGCCAACGGACATGATCCGAAAGGCCGAAGCGTACAACTTGTCGGGGCGGGCGGCGCAGGCGCGTCGATGGCGTTCGCCTTGGCAGAGGCGGGCATTGCCCAATTGCGGCTCTTCGACGTCGATACCGGGAAGGCCGACCGCGTCGCCGCCGGGCTGGCGGAGCATTTTCCGCAGCTTCCCGTGACCGTTGGTCCGGTCGACCCTCGCCCGGTCGACATCGTCGCCAACGCCACCCCGCTGGGGATGCAGCCGGACGACCCGCTGCCGCTCGATCCGGAGACACTGGTACCGGGCCAACTGGTCACCGACATGATCATGAAGCCGCCGGTTACATCGCTGCTGGAGGCTGCAGCTGCCAAGGGATGCCCGACGGTGGTCGGCTATGAGGCGCTGAAGGGCCAAGCGGCCGCCAATATGGCGTTCTTCGGCTACGGATGACAGACAGCCCGATTGTTGCAGCCTCCTAGTCAGGCAGCACGGGCAGGCCGTCGTTCAGGACAACCTCTTCAATCACTTGACCCTCGGCATCGGTGGCGACCCAGATGCCGATGGCACTGCCATCGTTGCGGCGACATCCCTGCCAGAAGACGCCCTCCAGCTCCTCCACCGACCAGGCGGCATTGGCCGGGCAATACAGTTCCATCTCGATCGGCCGCGGAACACCCCAGTCGTGGGGCGGCGGTGAGGCTGGCGGTGCCGGCGGATAGGCGTTGGGCCCGTAGATCGAGCAGGCCGTTTCGCAGTATCCGCCCGCCGCGACGGAGTACCGCAGCGGTTCAGTGCCGTAGGTCTCGAGACAGGCGTCGATCAGCCGTTGCTCACAGCTTCGGCATTCTCCCCGCCACCCGCCGGTCAGAGGTCCGACGCTGATGACCTCGCAGTCGCAGTCGATCCCGAAATGACAGGGCGTCTGCGCGTCGGCCTGGGTCGCGGTCATCAGACCAAAGGCGATGGTCATTGCCGAGAGTATCCGCTGCGTTCTCATGACGCCTCTCCCGTGATGCCGGCACGATGTGAGCCCCAAAGGGGCCGGCGATGTTTCGGCAGTGCAAGGGTCTGATTTCGCCGATATGATCGCATGAGAGCAAGAAAGGACCGGGTAGGGCGGACGTCGCTGGCGTGGATCGGCCTCGATCCCTCGCACAGTCGACCCAGAGAGTTACGGGAGACATCATGACCACGTTGAAAGTCGGCCTGATACAGATGGCCCTGAAGGGCGACACCGGCATGACGCCGGATCAGATCCGCGACCGCATGCTTGAGGCGCACCTGCCCCATATCGACCGGGCCGGCCAAGCGGGCGTGCAGGTGCTGTGCTTCCAGGAGGTGTTCACCCAGCCCTATTTCTGTCCCAGCCAGGATGCCAAGTGGTATGCGGCGGTGGAGAAGATCCCCGACGGGCATACGACGCGCCTGATGCAGGAGTATGCCAAGCGCTACAACATGGTGATCGTGGTCCCGATCTACGAGGAAGACATCACCGGCGTCTATTACAACTGCGCGGCCGTGATCGATGCCGACGGCACCTATCTCGGCAAGTATCGTAAGACCCATATTCCTCAGGTCGCCGGCTTCTGGGAGAAGTTCTTCTTCAAGCCCGGCAACTCCGGCTATCCGGTGTTCCAGACGGCCTATTGCAAGCTGGGCGTCTATATCTGCTATGACCGGCATTTCCCGGAAGGATGGCGGGCGCTGGCGCTGAACGGCGCGGAATACATCGTCAATCCGTCGGCCACCGTGGCGGGTCTGAGCCAGTATCTCTGGCAGCTTGAGCAGCCGGCCTCGGCTGCCGCCAACGGCTGTTATATCGGCGCCATCAACCGCGTCGGCACCGAGGCGCCGTGGAACATCGGCAAATTCTACGGCAGCAGCTATGTGGTGAACCCGCGCGGGCAGATCATCGCCCAGGCCAGCGAAGACCAGGACGAACTGGTCATCGCCGATATGGACATGGAGATGGTCCGCGAGGTGCGCAACACGTGGCAGTTCTTCCGTGATCGGCGGCCGGACACCTACGGCCCGTTGACGGAAGCGCGCTGACATCGGGCCATCCCGGGTGTCCTGCGCACTGTGTGACCGCCCGCCGTGCGGCCGCCGAGCCGAAATCCTTAGAACTCGACCGGCTGGCCGAAGCGGCGGTATCCTGTTCTCTTTTTCGATCGAGGCCTGGCGCGACAGCGCGTTCGCGCGTCGCCGCCGGCCCGACCGATCGCAGGGGATGACGATCGATCCATGACCTCCGGACCCGACATCACGACAGGCAGGGTAAGCGCTGCCGAACTTGCGTCCAGCTTCGACGACATCCACCCGCCGCTGGACCGCCGCACTGCCCTGATCGAGGCCAGCCGCTGCTATTTCTGCTATGACGCGCCGTGCGTGGAGGCCTGCCCCACGGATATCGACATCCCATCGTTCATCCGGTCCATCGCCACCGGCAATGTGAAGGGGGCGGCCGAAACGATCCTGGACGCCAACATCATGGGCGGCATGTGCGCCCGCGTCTGCCCGGTGGAGGAGCTGTGCGAGGAAGCCTGCGTGCGCAACACGCAGGAAGACAAGCCGGTGACCATCGGCGCTCTGCAGCGCTATGCCACCGACGACCTTTTCGACCACGGTCTGCAGCCCTTCAAGCGCGCACCCGACACCGGCAAACGGGTAGCGGTCGTCGGCGCCGGCCCGGCCGGGCTGGCCTGTGCCCATGCGCTGGCGCGCTCAGGCCACGCTGTCGTCGTGTACGAGGCGCGGCCCCGGGCCGGGGGCCTGAACGAATATGGCATTGCTGCCTATAAGGTGCCCAACGACTTCGCCCAGCGGGAACTGGACTTCATCCTCGGCGTCGGCGGCATCGAGCTGAAATTGGGCATGGCGCTAGGGCGCGACGTGTCGTTGAGTGAGCTCAGGCAGAACTATGACGCCGTGTTCCTGGGCCTTGGGCAGAACCATGCCCGTGCCCTGGGCGTGGAGCAGGAGGCCATGTCCGGCGTCTTGAACGCCGTCGACTTCATCGCCGAGCTGCGCCAGGCAACGGACAAGGCCGCCCTGCCGATCGGCCGCAGCATCGTTGTCATCGGCGGCGGCAATACGGCCATCGACATCGCCACCCAGACCAAGCTGTTGGGCGCGGAAGACGTCACCATCGTCTATCGCCGGGGACCCGACCACATGTCGGCCACCTGGAAAGAGCAGCAATGGACCCAGTCCAACGGTGTGCGGATCAAGTACTGGGCCCAGCCGAGGCGATTGATCGGCTGGCCAGCGGACGCCAAGGGAACGGCCCTCAAAGAGATCGAGTTCGAATACACCCAGCTTGACGAAGACGGCCGCCTGACCGGTACCGGCGACACCTTCGCGTTGTTGGCCGACCAAGTGTTCAAGGCGGTGGGGCAGGCGTTTGTGCCCACGGCCATCGAGGGTGACAGGTCATCGGAATTGCTGGAGATGGTGTACGGCCGCATTGCGGTGAACGAAGACCGCCAGACCAGCCTACCGGACGTCTTCGCCGGCGGCGACTGTGTCGCCGGCCTGGATCTGACCGTGCAGGCGGTGCAGGACGGGAAACTGGCAGCGCGGGCGATCGACCGTAAGCTGCGGGCGTGAACTCGCCTGAGGGCAGGCAAGGAGACAACGGTTATGGCTGACCTGAGCAACGACTTCGTCGGCATCAAGTCCCCCAACCCGTTCTGGCTGGCCTCGGCCCCGCCGACGGACAAGCAGTACAATGTGGAACGGGCCTTGCGCGCTGGCTGGGGCGGTGTGGTCTGGAAGACGCTGGGCGAAGACCCGCCGATCGTCAACACGGCCAGCCGCTATGGCGCCATCCAGTACAACGGCACCCGCGTCGCCGGCTTCAACAATATCGAGCTGATCACCGACCGGCCGCTGGACGTGAACCTGCAGGAGATCAAGCAGGTCAAGCGCGACTGGCCTGACCGCGCCATCATCGTCTCGCTGATGGTGCCGTGCGAGGAGGACCACTGGAAAGCGATCCTGGCGCGGGTGGAGGAGACGGGGGCCGACGGCATCGAGCTGAATTTCGGCTGCCCGCACGGCATGTCGGAGCGCGGCATGGGCTCCGCCGTGGGCCAGGTGCCGGACTATGTTGAGATGGTCACCCGCTGGTGCAAGCAGAACACGCGCATGCCGGTGATCGTGAAGCTGACCCCCAACATCACCAACATCCTGATGCCGGCGCGTGCGGCCAAGCGCGGTGGAGCGGATGCGGTGTCGCTGATCAACACGATCCAGTCCGTGGTGTCGGTCGATCTCGACCGCATGGCGCCTGAGCCGGTAGTGGACGGCCGCGGCACCCATGGCGGGTATTGCGGCCCGGCGGTTCGGCCCATCGCGCTGCGCATGGTGGGGGAGATCGCGCGCGATCCGGAGTGTGCCGGCCTTGCCATCTCGGGCATCGGCGGCATTGCCACCTGGCGCGATGCGGCGGAGTTCATCTCGCTCGGCGCCGGCAATGTGCAGGTGTGCACCGCGGCCATGACCCACGGGTTCAAGATCGTGGAAGACATGGCCTCGGGCTTGGCGAACTGGATGGACGAAAAGGGCCATGCCACGACTGGCACATTCCATCGCGCGGCCGTGCCCAACTTCGTCAACTGGGAAGAATTGAACCTGAACTACAAGACGATCGCGAAGATCGACCAGGACCTCTGTATCCAGTGCGGCAAGTGCTACATCGCCTGCGAAGACACCAGCCACCAGTCGATCGCAGCCCTGCGCGACGACCAGAACAAGCGCCGGTATGAGGTGATCGACGAGGAATGCGTCGGCTGCAATCTCTGCATGCATGTGTGCCCGGTGGATGACTGCATCACCATGGTCGAGGTCGATACCGGCCGCGACTACGCGAACTGGACCACCCATCCCAACAACCCGATGCGCAAAGAGGCCGCAGAATAGGGGGCGAGCTGCCTAATCCATGGGCTCCGACGCGCATCGCTCCCGGCTGGGCCGGGAGTTCGCGCGGGCAGCATAAGATGGCATGCACATTGCTGTCGGACAGAGAGAGGCGGGTCTCGTGCCCGCCCGTCCCGTTCCGGCTGGACTAAGAGGGCCGATGGTCGCCAGCGTCGAAGACGTCATTCAACCTCATAGTCTGGACCCGGCGGACGTTCCCCATCCGCTGGTAGCCATGGAGAATCTCGCGCTGGTCTTCGGCACGGGGGAGGGGGCGGTTACCGCTCTGACCAACGTCAACCTGTCGATCAAGCGCCACGATTTCGTGTCCCTGATCGGGCCGTCGGGCTGCGGCAAGACGACGTTGCTCCGCGTCGTGGCCGATCTGGTGAAACCCACGTCAGGCACCATCATGGTCGACGGCGGCACGCCGGAGCAGGCGCGCCTTGACCGATCCTACGGCTATGTCTTCCAGGCGCCGGCGCTCTATCCCTGGCGCAATGTCCGCCGGAACGTGGAACTGCCGCTGGAGATCATGGGCCTGCCCAAGACGGAACGGCAGGAGCGCTCGACACGGGCTCTCGAGACGGTCGGGTTGGCCGGCTTCGAAGGCAAGTTCCCCTGGCAGCTCTCCGGCGGCATGCAGCAGCGGGTGTCGATCGCGCGCGCCATGGGCTTCGAGCCCGAACTGTTGCTGATGGACGAACCGTTCGGCGCGCTGGACGAGATCACGCGCGACAACCTGAACCTGCATCTGCATGAGCTGTGGAAGCGCACGCAGCTCACGGTCATCTTCGTCACCCACTCGATCCCTGAGGCGGTGTTCCTGTCGACCCATATCGTCGTGATGTCGCCGCGCCCGGGCCGGATCGTCGATGTGATCGAATGCGACCTGCCCTACGACCGCAAGCTCGACATGCGCGAGACGCCTGACTATCTGCGCATCGCCCACAAGGTGCGCGACGGTCTGAGGGCCGGCCATTCCTATGAATAGGGCTGGCAGGACCGGCGCCGGACGGTCGCGATGAGCGCGCCCGTGTACGCGCCGGAGGCGGCGGTTGCGCCCGCGCTGTCGACGCGGCTGGCGCGGCGCCTGCACCGGGGCCGCGTCCTGCCGATCATCACCGTTCTGGCCGTTCTGCTGGCTGTCTGGTGTGCCGGCACAGTCTACATGAACGCACCGCGCAGCATCGAGATGCTGGAGCGCCAGGGACCGGACTGGACGTTTCAGCAGCTTTTGGACGCCACATGGTCCATGGACCGGCCGGTCGTGCCGACGCCCGTGCAGGTGTTCACCGATATCTGGCAGAACACGGTCGAACGCGAGATCTCCAGCCGGCGCAGCCTGATCTTCCACAGCTGGGTGACGCTCAGTTCCACCATGCTGGGCTTTGCCATGGGCACGGTGCTGGGCATCGTGATCGCCGTCGCCATGGTCTATGTGCGCACGCTGGACCGGTCGCTGATGCCCTGGGTGATCGCATCGCAGACCGTGCCGATCCTGGCGATCGCGCCGATGATTGTGGTCGTGCTGGGCAATATCGGGCTGACCGGCGTGGTGCCTAAGGCCATCATCTCGTCCTATCTCAGCTTCTTTCCGGTCGCGATCGGCATGGTGAAGGGCCTGCGCTCGCCCGACCCGCTGCAGCTCGATCTGCTCAGCACCTACAGCGCGACGCGATCCCAGACGTTCTGGAAGCTGCGCTGGCCGGCTTCGATGCCGTTCCTGTTCCCCAGCCTCAAGATCGGTGTGGCCCTGGCCCTGGTCGGCGCGATCGTCGGTGAGTTGCCGACAGGCGCCCAGGCCGGGCTGGGGGCGCGGCTGCTCACCGGATCCTACTACGGCCAGATGGTGCAGCTCTGGTCGGCGCTGGTGATGTCGGCCGTGCTGGCACTGTTGTGCGTGTTCGCGGTGACGGCGGCGGAGAAGATGGTCGTGGCAGCCCATGGGGGGCGCCGATGACCGTCACGCGCCTTTACCCGCTTCTCATGGTGGTGCCACTGGCGGCGATCGTTCTGATGCTGCCGGCCGGGGCCGTGGCCGAGGGGCCGGGGTACTTGATCGAAGATGGCCGGCATGCCCTTGTGGCTTTGCTGGCGCTCGCCTTGCTGTTGGCCGGGCTGATGATGCCGGACAAAGGGGGGCGCATCGCCAGCACCGCGGCCCTGGGCACTGCGGGCTTTCTCGCCGGGCTGCTGCTGTTGCTGCGTCTGCACGAAGGGCTGGGTTTCCGGTGGAACGGTGGCGCGGCGTGGACCGTGCTGCTGCTGATCTGCGGGTTGCTCTGGGTGACGATGGAGCGGCTGTCGGCGCTGCCCGGCCGGATCACCATGATCCTGGTGCCGGCCGTGTTCGGCGGCATGCTGGTCTATTTCTGGGAGATCTTCACGGTCGGCTTCTCCGTACCGCAGATCCTTCTGCCGGCCCCCAGCGTGATCTACGCGACCTTCATGGCCGATCTTGCGACCCTGTGGGTCGATTTCGAGCAGACCTATATTCGATCGGCCGTGCCGGGGTTCCTGATGGGCTGTGGTGCCGGATTCCTGACAGCCATAGCCATCGACCGCTCACCCTTCCTGCAGCGCGGGCTCTTGCCCCTGGGCAGCTTGGTCAGCGCCATGCCCATCGTCGGCATCGCACCGATCATGGTCATGTGGTTCGGCTTCGACTGGCACTCCAAGGCTGCCGTCGTCGTCGTCATGACCTTCTTTCCGATGCTGGTGAACACCACGGCGGGCCTGCAGGCCGCCAGCGCCATGGAACATGACCTGATGCGGTCCTACGCCGCCAGCTATGGCCAGGCGCTGGTGAAGCTCCGGCTGCCCACAGCCCTGCCGCATATGTTCAACGCGCTGAAGCTCAACTCAACGCTCGCGCTGATCGGCGCCATCGTGGCGGAGTTCTTCGGCACGCCGATCTACGGCATGGGCTTTCGCATCTCCACCGAGGTGCAGCGCCTGAACGTCGACAAGGTCTGGGCGACGATTGCCGTTGCGGCTTTGGCCGGTTCGATTTCTTATGGTCTGTTGGCATTGCTGGAACGCAAGACCACGTTCTGGCACCCGTCGCAACGCAAGGCCAATACATGATCCCCACCAAGAAAGGCAGGAGAGGCACTATGAGACAGACACTCGTGACGACCACGGCAGCACTGGCGCTGCTGGCTGGCACCGGCGCTGCGGCGGCTGAGGACGAATTCACGATCCAGCTGAAATGGGTCACCCAGGCGCAGTTCGCCGGCTATTACGTGGCGCTGGAAAAGGGGTTCTACGAAGCGCACGGCCTGGACGTGACCATCCTGCCCGGCGGGCCCGACATCGCCCCGCCGCAGGTGATCGCCGCCGGCGGTGCCGACGTGATCATCGAATGGATGCCGGCGGCCCTGGCGGCGCGGGAGCGCGGCGTGCCCCTGGTGAACGTGGCCCAGTTCTTCAACCGGTCGGGCATGATGCTGACCTGCCGCGCCGACAGCGGCGTGGCATCGTCGGAAGACTTCGCCGGCCAGACTCTGGGCGTCTGGTTTGCCGGCAACGAATATCCATTCCTGTCGTGGATGAGCCAGCTCGGCCTGTCGACCAGCGGTGCCGATCCGGACGTCACGGTGCTGCGCCAGGGCTTCAACGTCGACCCGCTGCTGCAACAGCAGGCCGCCTGCATCAGCACCATGATCTATAACGAGTACTGGCAGGTGGTGGACGCCGGCATCCCAGAGGATGAGCTGGTCACCTTCTTCTATGAGGACGAAGGCGTGGCCACGCTGGAAGACGGCCTCTATGCCACGACGGAACAGTTGGAAGACCCGGAATACGTCGACCGGCTGGCCCGCTTCATTGCCGCCTCGGCCGAAGGCTGGGCCTACGCCATCGAGAATGTCGACGAGGCCGCGGAGATCATCGTCGAGTACGACCCGGCCGGTGCGGCAACCTTCGAGGTGCAGCAGCGCCAGATGGAGAACATCGCCACCCTGATCACGGCCGAGCCGGACCAGCTCGGCTGGCTCGACCCCGCCGCCTTCGACCGCACCGTCGATGTGCTGTTGAGCGGCGAGAGCGACCCGGTGATCACCGAAGCGCCCGAAGGCGCCTGGACCCATGATGTCTGGGAACAGGCGATGGGCGGGTAGAACTGGACTGAGAAAACGGCAGGGCCCCGAAGGGCCCTGCCTATCACTATCAGGCCAATTACGTCGGTCCGCCTCAATCGCCCGGCTGCGGGACGATCCTGAGATACGGCTTCGGTGCGTTCCAGCCGTCCGGGAACTTCTTCTTTGCGTCCTCGTCCGACACGGCGGGCACGATGATCACGTCTTCGCCCTGCTTCCAGTTCACCGGTGTGGCCACCTGGTGCTTGGCGGTGAGCTGGCAGGAGTCCAACAGCCGCAGCACCTCGTCGAAATTGCGGCCCGTGCTCATCGGATAGGTCAGCATGGCCTTGACCTTCTTGTCCGGCCCGATCACGAACACCGATCGCACGGTGGCGTTGTCGGCAGCCGTCCGGCCTTCCGACGTGTCGCCTGCTCCGGCCGGCAGCATGTCGTAGAGCTTGGCCACCTGCAGCTGCGGATCGCCGATCAGCGGATAGTTCACGGCGTGGCCTTGGGTCTCTTCGATATCCTTCGACCAGGCTTCGTGGTTGCCGACCGGGTCGATGCTGAGGCCGATGATCTTGCAGTTGCGCTGCTCGAACTCCGGCTTCAGGCCGGCCATGTAGCCGAGCTCGGTGGTGCAGACCGGTGTGAAATCCTTAGGATGAGAAAACAGGATCGCCCAGCCGTTACCGATCCAGTCATGGAAGGAAATGGAGCCTTGCGTGGTCTCCGCGGTGAAGTTGGGAGCCTCGCTACCGATCCTGAGGGACATGCTTACGCCTCCTGTGGCTCTTGTTCTGGCTGACGCCCATCCGGCCGCAGCCAGGGGGCGGCGGCGGCAGGTCGCTGCTAGATGGGGAACCGGACCACCTTAGTAAAGATCGCCGGGGGGAGCCGTTCAAAGATCCGCGAGCCCGTCGCCCTGCGGGCCGTCTGCGATCGCGAGGCTCGGCACTCCGCTCACCCACCGACGTGGTGCAGCGCAAAGGCATAAGCAGCGCCGGTCCGTCGGCAAGATCGGTCATAGCGGCGATACACGAAAAGATCGAACCTGCACTTCAGTTCAGGCGGATGTCGTCACGGCTTGAACCTCAAGCCTGATTGCCAATGCGTGGGCAAGGCGGAACAGGGAGATCAGCAGGTGCCCATCGCGCAGGTGGCGACGCCCAGCCAACAGCTCGTCGATCGCCACATAGACAAGCTCGCCGGGCGCGGCGGCCGAGGCATCGGCGGCGAATACGAACACCCGTTCCGGCGTGAGGCCGACGCTGGCGAAATAGGATGCGCCGAGGCGAACGACCGCGGCGTCGTCCGGCAGCAACAGGGCCTGTCTGGTATGCACTGCAACAGCGTCGAGGGTCGACAGCGATGGTGGCAGGCGCAGAGCCGGCGCGGTCAGAATGCGCCCGTCGCCGCCCCGGAACTGCGGAACGGGTAGGACCTGGCGCTCCAGCCCTACCCGAACCGTGCCGTCCGCATCCGTCAGGTGCGGCAGGATCACCGCCGTGTTGGCGCTGGTGGCGGCCGGCAGCACAAATTCCCGATCTTCGGCAGCCAGCGTCGTGGCAAGACCGTCTTCCACCGTCTGGTCGACGAAGGTCGACCGGACGACCCGCAGATAGCCGGCACGATCATCCGTCAAGCGGAAGCGTCGATCCCCATCGCCGCTCAGCAGATCGGCCAGATGCGCCTTGAGCAAGGGGGAATGGCCGGCCGGCCGCACTTTTGGGACCACCGCGTCACCGATCCACGGCTCGGGTGCGATACCGTGATCGGCCATCAGCGCGTAAATGTTCAGGGCAAGGCGCGCCTCGGCCAGCATGCCGACCTGGGTCGCGCGCAGCAGGCTCTGTGCGTCTATCATGCGCACGCTGCCGGCGGTCGAGAGACCTGATACGGCTGGGTCTACAAGGGTCTCCGGCAGATCCGCGGTAAGGTGCACGAACCGCGACGACACCTGTTCGTCGATCCCACCGGGCGACGGATAGTAGGTCAGGCCGTCGGTGACGGCGTCGACGCATTGGCGTTCCAGCCCGGCCCGAGCCGCCAGGGCCATGTCCATTTCCGGGCCTTCGGTCACCGGCGATGCCACCGAGATGGGCTCGACGACATGGCCGGAGCGGTGGTCGGCCTCCAGATTTGGGGTGCCCCGAGGAACGGCGTTGACGATCGGGCGCGGATAGCCGTGGCGGGCGACAATGCGCAAGCGGCCGTCATCGCTGATCCGCCATGGCAACAGATCGGTGACGGGACCGGGCCGTTGCACAAGGTCGAACACCTGGCCGGTCATCGTGTCGACCGCTGCCGTAAGCTTGAGATAGCTGGGTGATGCGGCCGCGGGCCGCTTCTCGGTGAGCCGCAGGCTTGCGCGCCTTGGCACACGCTGGGCGGCGGCGACGAAGTTGGTCGCCGGCCAGGGCAGCGGCCGGTCCATTTCGTCCGTCAGGCGAAATCGGCCTGCGAAGCGATTGGCGACGATCCAAGGGTTCCAATAGGGACCGCCACGGACCACGCGCGCACCCAGAGCCGACAGGGTCGACACGAACTCGTCCGCCGTGAAGTAGGTGTACTCCTCCAGCAGTTCTGTCTCCCAATCCTCCCGATAGTCTTTGCGCAGGGCGAACTCCGCGGCCCATTTGTGCGGCAGGCGGAAGCGGCGCCAGCCGGCGTGTGCACATGTCACCTCTTCCAGGAAGAAGCCTGGGCCGGCGCGTTGGTCCAGCGGCCGGGCCGTGAGGGCGAAGGCGGCCAGCAGATCCGCATCCGACATGCCGGTGAAGGACAGCCTGTCGGTTGCCGCATCTTCGACTTCCAGCAGCACCATCTCGGGGGTCGGCGGTGCCACGAAGTCGCGGATGATCAGCAGCCCGCCGTCCCTCAAGTCTGACAGATGGGCCGCTAGGGCCCGCGTCACCGCGGCCCTGTCGTAGCCGTTGAACGTGTAGATGTGGTGCAGGGTGGATGAGGTCAGGATGCCGTCGAGCGGCGCGCCCGCGAACAGGGATTGCCCCGCGTCGCCTTCGACGAAGTCCAGGTTGGGCAGCCGGTAGCGGGCGCGGGCCTGGGCGATGCTCTCAGCATTGATGTCGACACCGATCACCCGGATGGCAGGGTTCACCAGCGCCAGTTGGTAAGACCCGAACCCCGATCCGCACCCCATATCGGCGACGCGTGCGCCGGGGTCGAGCAGCACGTGCCCGGCGACGAAGGCGAGCTTCTGCTGCATCGTCTTGTCCATGCCGGCGAAATAGCGGGCATAGGCGTCGGCATCGCCGCGATCCTGACCGTCATAACTCATCGGCGTGTCACCTCGAAAAGCGGTCCCTGGATGCCGACTGCGCCAGACGCGCCGTCACAACGCCTTCTCGCCGAACCGCCGAGTTCAAGGATTTCATCCTTGCCGGAGGATCGATCCTGCTGAGTGATACGCCCATTCCAAAAAAAAATGCACCCTGTGACGGCCGCCACAGCAAAGCGCCTCGCGAACACTTAGATTGACCATAGTAAGTCACAGGGCGCCCAGGGTGGGGCCAAGGGAATGAGGAGGACTTTCAAATGACCAACTTCGCTAGCAAGATCTCTGTGATCGCCGTCACTGCCGTTCTTCTTGGCGCCTGTGCCGGCTCCGGTGGCGTGGCCCGCGGTTGTCACTCCCAGAACTCGGCTGCCGGTGCGGCCATCGGTGCCGCTGGCGGTGCTGCGATCGGCCTGCTGGCTGGTGGAAATGCCACGGCGATTGCTGCCGGCGGCCTGCTGGGCGGTGCCACCGGTGCGGTGGCCGGCAGCCAGGTCGGCTGCGGCGGCGAGTACGCGTCGCGCTACTAAACCGGACAGAGACAGCCTCGGGGGCGGAAGACTCCGTTCCCCGCAAAGGTTGGATGCGTGATGCCGCCCCTCCGCGAACTGCCGCGGAGGGGCGACGCCGTTTTGGTCAATGGAACGGGGACGGTCGGCGAACGGGCGGGTTCGATCTCCGACCGTCCGGGCGTCAGTCCTTCACCCGGTGGTTGTAGGTCACATTCACCCGCTTTGACGCCATCAGATACCAGCTGATCAGCGCGGCGAGCGCTGCCGCCACGATGAATCCGATGAGCGCGCCGGTGCTGTAGCTGGCGTTCGTTGCATCAATCATTCTCTGGCGAAGCTCCTCGCTGCCCCCTTCGATCGTGATGCTGGGGCCCATGAACATGCTGATCAGCGCTACGGCGACGCCGGCCCACAGGGCGGCCATCGCGACCGTCGGGAACTTTGGATTCTTTGTGAACGCGAAGACAACGACAACGACGTTGAGTAAGATGCCGATGATAATCAAAACACTACGGAAGCCCAGACTCACTTCGATTTGCATTCCCAGTGCTTCCACGCTTCCTCCGCTGCCCAAAAGGCTGAAGAGGTTAAGCGCGATGCCGAGAATGATCAGGATCATCAAAACCAGAAGCCATCCGCCAACGCCGTAAAGCCGATGTTGCCGAGCTTCTTCTTCACTGATCTGACGCCAAGCCATAGTTCGTTTCATCCTGTTTTGATGTTGTTGAGGGTGCTGCCCGGGTCAGGCGTATTGATGCGATTAAGAGTCGCATCGACAACGGTATTGGAAGCACGCCGTTCGAACAATCGGAAATGCCGTCCTGATGCCGCGACGGCGCTGCCACCCAATGGGTGGAACGCGTTCTGGGCGAAAAAAGAATCCCCCTGTGATGGCCGGCACAGTCGAGCTCAGTAGTCGATATTAAAGTGATCTCAGTAAATCAACGGGCTTCCGGGGTGGGGCCAAGTTTATGAGGAGGACTTCGAAATGACCAGCTTCGCTAGCAAGATCTCTGTGATCGCCGTCACTGCCGTTCTTCTTGGTGCCTGCGCCGGTTCCGGTGGCGTGGCCCGTGGCTGCCACACACAGAACTCGGCCGCCGGGGCGGCGATCGGTGCCGCTGGCGGTGCCGCGATCGGCCTCTTGGCCGGTGGGAATGCAACGTCGATTGCCGCCGGCGGCTTGTTGGGCGGTGCGACGGGTGCAGTGGCCGGCAGTGCTATCGGCTGCGGCGGCGAGTACGCGTCGCGCTACTAAGCGCATCCGCTCGGGAGGGGCGCGCTGCTTCCCTCCCGCGGCGCCCTGAGGCGCGAAGCCGCCCCTCCGCGAACTGCCGCGGAGGGGCGACGCGTATGTGGGTCCGGTCAATCCCCGGCGATGAACGTGTCCCAGACCCATTGACCGGTATCGGCATCGCGGCTGAAACAGGCCCGGTAGTCGACCGGCAAGCGGAAGTCCGACGACACCGCGTATCCTTCATGGGCGCCGTCGGCCGTGCGGATGCCGAGCCAATAGGGGGCTCCCGGCTGTCCCGCCGGCGCCCCCGGACCGTTGTCGATGATCTCGGCGATATCGTAGCTCAGCGTTGCGATCACCGGATGATCGGGCCCTGGCCCGCTGTGCAGTGGCGCGTCGTCGCGGATGACCATCACGACATAGAACGGGTCGATCTCGGCCGGATAGTCGGCAAAGAAGACGTAGGGCGCGCAGAAGAGCGGGCCGCTCTCCCGCTCCCGATCCCACCACATGCCGCCCAGCTCCAGCACATCCTGCAGCTGTTGCCAATAGAGCGGCCCAGTCCAGAGCATTTCGTCCTCGCCCTGCAGCCAGCTGCGTAGCGTCTCCCTGCCGAAATGGCCACCGAAGCTCAGCGCGATATCGGCATCCGCCAGCGCCACGACCGCGTCGGTGTCGCGGCGCCGCACCGCATCCAGCAGCCGGTCCCGCAGCGCTTCGAGAGCGGGCTCCTCGCCCGCCTCGTCCACCGGAAGGGCCTTGAAGGGTTCGGCTGGCGCCGGCACAGCCATCGCCGCGACGGCAAGGCCGGTCAGGGCCGCCGCAATCATATGCCTCACCGGCGCGTCTCCGGCGATGTCAGCGCCAGCAGTCCAGGCTGGCGCGCCAGGACGTCCGCGATCCATTGGCGTCCGGGGTCGTCGGGCCCGCCGCCGGACCGGGCGGCCGCCTGATCCTCCGCCAGCCGCAGCTCCCACAGCGCCGCCCCCTGTTCGCGCGAAAGGTCCAGGGCCTCTTTTGCGATCACATCGGCCCTTGCGGGGGCCGTCGGGCGCAACAGCTTCGCCTGCAGCCGTAGCACTTCCGGCAGACACCACTGCTCGCCCGTTCGCTTGATGCGGCTGACGGACTCGCTCAATGCCGCAAGAGCTTCGCCGGTACGGCCGGCCGCAGCCAGCCGTTCCGCATAGAGGGCAAGATAGAATGGGATCTCGATCTCCACCGCGTTCACGCGGAAGGTTTCGATCGCCTGGGTCATCATGTTCAGCCCGTTCGACTCCGGGTCGTCGAAGGTGGCGAAGAAGCCGCGATGGAAGCCCACAAGGTTCAGCCAATAGGGAATCCCGCGGGCTTCGGCCAGTCCTTCGAGCCGGTCCAGGCAGCCATTCAGCCGGTCGTAGTCGCGGCCGGTCTGGCAGATCAGCGAGGCATTGGCGAGCGTCAGCGACAGCGTGAAGGTCGACTGCACGGTCGACACCTCGATCGCCTCTTCCATATGGCCCTGGGCGCGGCCGACCTCGCCCAGCAGCATCTCCGTCCAGGCGAGATAGGTCAGTGGCGTCGACGGATACTGCAGGTTTGCAAGGTCTTGTGCGTCCTGCAGGCGCGGGCCGACGTCGAGAGCGCGCGTCAGATGCTGCTGGGCCGCCTGCAGCCGGCCGCGGAAGAAGGACATGCAGCCGGAGAAGGATTCGCCCAGCAAGAGGGCGATCGGGTCATCGTGCTGCTGGGCGAGCCGGAAGGCTTCGTCGGCCACGGCCATCGCCCCGTCGGGGTCCGGGCGGTTGAAGTTGATGCCGAACTCCAGCCGCAGCACTTTGATCAGCTTGCGCCGCTCGCCAAGGCGGTTGCACAGTTGCCTTGCCCGGCGGCAGCTTTCGCGCGCATCGTCACCTCCGGTGAACCGTGCTGACCGCAGCGTTTCCGCCAGGATGATCTGCAGCGGCAGTTCCAGCTCCGCGCGTGTTTCGTCATCCGGCAGCGGTTCGACCAGCGACAGGCCGGCATCCAGATGGGCGCGCGCCTCGCCATAAGCGCCTCGCCGGGTTGCCCGCTTGCCCGCCTCCAGCCACAGCGCGCAGGCGCGATCGACACGGCGCGCTTCGGTGTAGTGGCGGGCAAGCACCTCGGGCTGCGTTTCCGCCATTTCCGGCAGCATCTCGGCGATGCATTCCGCCACGCGGCGATGCAGGTCCTCGCGAGTGCGCAAGAGCAGCGTGTTGTAGACGGCCTCGTGCAGCAGGCCGTGCTTGAAGGCGTAGATTTCCAGATACGGGCTGTGCTCCCGCACGATCAGTCCGGTATCCAGAAGATGCTGCAGCGAAGCCCGAAGCTGGGGCCCTCGCTCCGCCATGAGGCGGGCCAAGACCGGGTACGAGAATTCGCGTCCGATCACCGAGGCGACCTGGGCCACTTGCTTGGCGGCTTCATCCCGGTCCAGACGGGACAGCAGCGTGTCGGTCAGCGTCTCCGGCACGGTGACCCGCAGGTGGCCTTCGACGGGCTCCAGCCGGCCGTCGACCTCCCGCATCCGGTCGGACTCAAGGAGCGACTCCACCACCTGTTCGATGAACAGCGGTACGCCGTCGGTTTTTTCCACGATCTCCTCGAACACGGCTTCGGGCAGCCGTCGCCCGCCGAGGGCACTGACGATCATCGACCCCGTCTGCGCCCGTGTCAGATGGCTGAGCTTCAGCAGCGTCGCATTCTGCAGGGTCGTCCAGGGACATTGGAAGTCCGGCCGGTAGGTGACGACCACCATCACGGCTGCATCTGCGATCCGCGCAATGATCTGGCTGATCAGATCGAGCGTGGACGGATCGGCCCAGTGCGCATCTTCCACCACGAACAGCACCGGCTTGATGCGCGCAGCCTCGATAACGCGATCCACCAGGGCCGTCATGACCTGCTGGTGCAGCCGTTCCGGCACGACTTCGCCGGCATCGGCTTCGCGGTCGCTCAGCGACAGCAGGATCTCGAAGCTGTCCAAATCCTCCACAGTCGCCGGGACGATCGACAGCAGAGCCTTCAGCTTCTCCCTACGGATGCCCGCCGGATCGTCCGGCTTGAAGCCGGCGGAAAGCTCAATCTGCCGGATCGCCGGGTAGAAGGGGCTGTCGCCGTAGTGTGGCCAGCACTGGTAGGCGAGCTTGAAATGCGGATCCGTCTCCACCTGCTCCAGCAGGTCGCGGACCAGCCGAGACTTGCCGATGCCGGGCTCCCCCGCCAGCAGCAGTGCCTGGCCTTCCGACGACTTCGCGATCGACCACCGCTCTACCAAGAGCGCGCGTTCCTGGGTGCGGCCGATCATGCGGCCGACGGCCTTCGGGTGGGTCGCGGCAAACCGGCTCTCGACAGCCCGCTCGCCCACCACGCGCCAGACATCGATCGGCTCGGGATAGCCGCGGACAGGGTACTGGCCGAGGAACTCGTAATCGAACAGTCCGCCGGCAAGCCTACAGGTCATGGCGCTGATCAGGATGCTGTCGGGTTCGGCCATCATCTGCAGTCGAGACGCCAAGTTGGGCGTGTCGCCGATGGCCGCGCGCCCGCGTTCACCGCTCTGGGTCGCCAGATCGCCGACGACCACCAGCCCGGTCGCAATGCCGATGCGCACCTCCAGCGGCCGCCCGGTGGCGGAGGGGAGGCGGCGCACGGCGTCGACCACCGCCAGCCCCGCCCGGATGGCGCATTCGGCCTCATTCTCCCGCGCCTGGGGATAGCCGAAATAGGCGAGCGCCGCGTCGCCCATATGTTTGGCGACATGCCCGCCGAAGCGCGTGATCGCCTCACCGCAGGCTTCCTGGAAATGGCGGATGATTTCGCGCAGTTCTTCCGGGTCCAACTCGGCCGCCATCGCCGTCGACCCGACCAGATCGCAGATCAGCACCGTGAGCGTCCGCCGCTCCGCCTCGCCGACCAGCCCCGTCTCCGGTGTCGGGACCGCATCGCCGATGGCCGTCAGCGGTCGGGCGGGAACCTCCGTTTCACGCGCAGGGTCGGCCAGCGCCGCGATGGCGTTGCGCAGCAGCCGCCGGTGCCCAACTCGAGCCACGCCGATCTCGCGAAGATCGTCGTCCGTCAACTGCAGCAGCACCTGCCCGTCGACGGCGTGTTCGCGAAACGCCGCCGCGTATTCGTCCAGGCCCAATTGCTTCAGCCAAATGTCGACATCAAGTGCAGCAGCCATGGGACACGGTTACCCAATGAAACGCCTGAAAGTAGCCTGTTCGCTTCGCGTCCGCCAGTTGGCGCGACGTGGCCTGCCATGGGACGGTTGAAGGCCGGTATCGCGTCAATCGTCGACAAACGCCGTCGACGGAATACGATAGAAGGTCACCGGTTCTGCCACACCCTTCAACGAGCACCGATCCTCCCGGACTTCGATGTCCTCAAGAAGGTCTTTGACGCCGGCATCGGTCCGGATCGCGCCCGACAGCACGATGTCGCCGCCTTCGCTCTGGCCCTGCAGGCGCGCCGCCATGTTGACGGTCTGCCCGAAATAGTCGAGCCGGCCGTTCAAAGTCACAGCCACGCAGGGGCCGGCATGCAGCCCCAGCTTGATCGACAGCGGCTCGCCCGGTTGATCCCTGTCGAACGCTGCAACCGATCGCTGGATGGCCAGCGCGGCCGCAGCCGCCTGCCGCGGCTCGCTGAACACGGCCATGACGGCGTCGCCGATGGTCTTCACCACGCCGCCGTCATGGGCGCGGACATGGCCGATCAGAAAGCGGTAGTGCGCGCGCACGAGGGCATAGGCCGACGCATCCCCGATCCGCTCGTAGAGTGCAGTGGACGCCTTCAGGTCCGTGAACATCAACGCCACCTGCGCGATCGCCGCTTCATCGCCGGGGCGGAAGCCCGTATCGGGGAACAAGTCGCGGAAGGCCTGCAGCGCGATCACCCGGTCGCCGGTCAGTGCGTCGCGTTGCCAGGTGCGATCTTCGATGACCACCGTGCGGCGCCGGCCCTCGCCATTGATCAGCCTCAGTGTGCCGTCGGGCGCCGGGTCGCCTGCGGTGACCGCGCCTCCAGCCAGCACGACCGCCGGCAGCGTGCCGTCAGTCAGGGTGACGTCGCATTCACCGCCGATCTCAAGCGTCCGCAGACGATAGTCGCCGGGCGGTAGGTGGAGCGCCTGCTCGCGCGTTCCACCAGCGTCCACGGCCAGTTGTGCCCTGATATGCGGCGTCGACATGGGGCCGAACAGACAGAATTCGCCGTCGGTGATCGGCCGCAGCCAGGCAGCGGGCCGGAAGGTGACCTCCACATTGCGCGTGTAATCCCGGTCATAGGCGATGTTGCAGCTACCGCAATGGGCAGCAGTCGGCAGCCGGTCCAGGCTAGGCGACGTCATCTTGGCGCCGCGGCAGCGCGGGCACAGCAGATCCCAGCGCAGTTCCAAGAGGCCGTCCACCACGCCCTGCAGGCAGAGCTCGATCGCGTCGCGCGGCGCGCAGCCCCAGGCCGCTGACAGCGAAAGCGGCCGTAGTCGAGTCACGTCGCTTTCCAAGGCCGAGGTCAGGTGATCGGCCAGCCGCCCCGCCAGCCCATGGCCGTTGCCCGAGGCCTCGATCTTCTCGAGTGTTGCGGCCAGCCGGCGACGCTGGGCGTCGTCAAGATCGATGGGCTTCGCCTCGAACGCGCTGGCCCGACGGCCGGCCGCCCAGTCCCGGGCCAGATCGGCCAGATGGGTGAAGGTCCGCTGCGCGGACGGAAAGAAGCCGGTGGCGAGGGTTGCTCGGCCCAGAAGGTTGCGCGCCGACGCCTCCAGCGTGTAGCGGCCGATCGCACCGGGTCCGTCGGGCTGCAGCCGCAGGGTAGCGATCAGGCTACCCAGCGGACCTCTGGTGAACACCCGCTCATGGCGGAACCATTGGCCGGCGACCCATTCGACGGGGATTTCTTCCCATTCCAGGGCGATGGGGCCTTTTCGCGCCCGCGCGGTGAAGCGCACCGATCCGTCCGGCCCAACCTGCTCGTCAATCGTGTGTTTCGGCAGGCCGGCGCATTCATTGACGCGCACCGTATCAGCCAGTGCGGGCCAGACGGCATCAGGCGGGCTGTCAAACCGCCAGACGAAGGTGCGGGAGTGAAGCCGTCCCATCGATGCGCCAAGCGCCGCCGCCGACCAGCGTTCCCGCTGCCGTCAGTCGCTCGGCCGCACTGCCGTTGGCGCACGGCGAGCGCGGAGGTGCAAGCGTAAAGTTGGCTCCCCGCGGCTCAGGACGTCGGACATCTCAGCCCTCCTGTCGATGGCTTGGCGTCGATTGCGAGGAAGCGTCGTTGCGATCCTGCCAAACAACGCCTTCGCGATCGTACGGAGTCTTGCCTAAGATCGCGACAGCTGGTCAGATTGTAAGGGGGCAATGCTTCGACGCGCACTGGAATTTCGGAGTCCGGTTCTCATCTTTGCGCTGTTGCATCGGCATCCCGATCCGGTGGCCGACTCGGGATGGGGATGTTGCGTGCTGCGGCAATCAATCTCCAACCCCGGTGGCCGGAATTGCCGATTCCAAAAGTCAGAGGCCTTTCAAGACGAAAAATGGTTAAAGTAAAAGCCCGGAAACCGGCAAAGATATGAGCAGGCAATTGGCGCTGCCATTTCTGAATAAATGGCATTGACATCACCACCGGCTAAGAGATTAAAAATGTATTGATGCCGCTATTTGTCGAGAATAAGCATAAAATTTGATCTTTCTTTTAATGGCGGTGGAGGAAGACTATGGTTGGACCGGCGATCCGGGATGGGCTCGCGCAAGCGACGTCGAGGCTTCCTGTCCCATACCAGGGTAGGCGGTAACAGGGAAAGGTAAAGTCGTGCCGATCCGTCGCAATAGTCCTGTGGACAACAGCCGAGCCGGTGGATCCTTCCATCCCGCCTTAGCCGAACGGCCACATCGCCGCACCCATCGGGTCGGGCCTCGGCGTTCTACACGGGCGCATGCCTTGCGCAAGGCGGTCGCCGGGACGACGGCGCTCACGGCCGCCGCCCTCTGCGGCCACCTTCTTGTCGCCGATCTGGCGCTTGCGCTGCCGACGGATGGCATCGTGGTGGAAGGCGAGGCGGAGATCATCTACGGCGACAACTCCGTCACCATCCGGCAGGGATCGGACCGCGTCGTCATCGAATGGCAGACCTTCGACATCGCGGCGCATGAAAGTGTCGACTTCATTCAGCCCTCCGCGTTGGCGGCGGCGCTCAACCGTGTGCTGTCCGGCGACGCCTCACAGATCCTGGGCACGCTGACGGCCAATGGCCAAGTCTTCATCTCCAACCCGGCCGGCGTGGTGTTCGGTCCGGAGGCCAATATCGATGTGGCGTCGATCGTAGCCACCTCGCTCGACATCATGAACCGGGATTTCATGGAAAGCCGGCTGGACTTCAGCATAGCGGGCGATCCGACGGCGGTGGTCGAGAACCATGGCTCCATCAGTGCCAGCGGTCTGGTGGCTCTGGTCGGGCCTGGCGCCCGCAATTCCGGCGCCATTGTCGCGGACGTGGTCATCTTGGGCGGCGGCCAGGGTTTCGCGTTGGACTATTACGGCGATGGGCTGGTGAACTTCACGATCACTGACCCCACCACGGTCCAACCGGTGGATGCGGCGGGTGACCCGCTCGACGCTCTGGTGGTCAACGACGGGTCCATTCTCGCCGATGGTGGCCAGGTGATCCTGACGGCCGATATGGCGGCCGGCGTGATCGACACGGTCATCAATCTCGACGGTGTGGTTCAGGCACGATCGGTGGAGGCGCGCAACGGTCAGGTGGCCCTGGTGGGCGGCGACGTTGGCACGGTCACGGTGGCCGGGACCATCGATGCCACGGGCGACGATGCCGATGAAGTGGGTGGCACCGTGCATGTGCTGGGCGAGACGGTCCGGCTTACGGACGGGGCGGTCGTCGACGTCTCGGGCCATGCCGGCGGCGGCACTGCGCTGATTGGCGGTGCTGCCGGCGGTGGCGCCCATACGCCCACGGACGCGCTGGCCTATAGCGCGCCGGCGTCCGGTGGCCGTTCGGGCACCACCATCGTGATGGATGATGCTTTCCAATCCGATGGATTCATTCCTGCAGCCGACATCGTGTACATCGAGGCGGGCGCCACGGCCGCCGCCGATGCCACGGAAGCCGGGGACGGCGGGACGGTGATCGCCTGGGCGAATGAGGAAGCCCATTTCCACGGCACGATCACCGCACGCGGCGGCCCCGCATCGGGCGATGGTGGGTTCGTTGAGGTCTCGGGCGCCGCACTTGCCTTTGGCGGCACTGTCGATACGTCGGCGCCGAACGGTGCCTATGGTGAGCTGCTGATCGACCCGCTGGTAATCGATGTCTGCCAGTTCGGCCCGGGATGCGCGGCGCCGGCCATCGGCCTGTTGCCGGATGTCACGCTGTCGGCGCTGTTGGCGCTGAACGACGTGACGCTGAACACCAGTGTGATCGGTGCAGGTACGGGTGAGCCGATCATCACCTTCCAGACGGGCGCGTCGGTCACCTGGACCAGCGGCACGGACCTGAACCTGATCGCCGACGATGCGCTGGGCGGGCTGGCGCCCCCCGGCAGCCTGATCGACATCCAGGCGGGCGTGACCATCAGCGGCGACAACGCCTCGGCATCGGCCAACGGGCCAGCGAATGTCGGGCTGCTGGCAGAGACCATCAATCTGGGCAGCACGCTGCAGATCGACGGCTCCTTGTCAGGCGACACGGCCACTCCGGACAGCGGTATTGCCACGACTGTGAATGTGGGTGCCGGTGGGTCCGTTCAGCAGGGTATCGACGTCGCCAACAACGTCATCGCGGGCGTCATGCCGACCGTAACCGTGGCGGCCGGGACCTACGCCGAGACTGTCGTGATCGACAGAAGCCTGACGCTGGCCGGCGCCAACAACGCGCTGATCGACCCGAACACCGGCGCACGCGGGGATGAAAGCGAGATCGTCGGCGGCATCCTGGTCGATGCGGGTGTCAGCGGTGTCACCATCGCCGGCCTCACGATCGCCGAAGGTGCATCGATCCTGGGCGAGACGGCGGGCGTCTATCTGAACAACAACGCGGATGGCGTGACGATCGAGAACACCATATTCTCGCGCACCGGCGGGTTCGGCGGCGCGCGGGGCATCGTCACCTCGTCGGCCGGCGTCACGGATATCGATATCGTCAACAACAGCTTCACCGGTTGGGCGACGGGTGTTTACGTCAATCCGCAGGCCGATGACGTTGTGGTCCAGGGCAACGTGTTCGACGCCAACAATGTCGGCATGTCGCACGATGGGCCGTCAGGCCCGATCGGTGTCACGATCGACGGCAACACCTTCGCCAACAGCGCGTTCGAGGGGCTGGGCCTGGGCGGTGCCGCGACACGGACCATCACGGGCAATATCTTCCAGGACAATCCGGTGCATATCGGCGCCTATGGTGCGGCCGACGTGCCTTCGCTGGATGACCTGATGATCGCCGGCAACACGTTCGACCGGTACGTGACGACGGACCTCGACGAGGACGGAGGTCGCGCGGCGACCCAGACGATTTACGGCCAGATCCAGTCGGCCATCGACGATTCCGGCGCTGGCGCGACGGTCACGGCAAGCGCCGGCACATTCACGGAATCGGTGGTGATCGACAAGGCGCTGACGCTGGTCGGCGACGGGTCGGGCAATACGACCACGATCTCGATCACGTCGGGCATCGGCATGCATGTCACCGGCATCGCCGGTGGCGGTACGGTCGACATCTCCGGCTTCCGGTTCGAGGGCAATAACACGGCGCAGTTCGGCATTCTGGCAGACGTCACGGCCGAACTGGACCAGCTGCTGATCGACGACGTCTATGCGACCGGGTTCTATGAGAACGGGATCGCGATCCAGGGCAGCCAGGCGACCAGCACCGCATCCCCGATTGATTATGTCGGTATTTCCAACACCGTGCTGGAAGACAATGGTCGCGATGGCACGTCCAGTGCCATGGCCGGATCGAAGGGCCGGGGCGACCTGCGGCTCTTCTTCTTCAACGGCGATGCCGACTTGACGAACGTGACGATCGTCGGCGGCGGCGAGGGCCGGTACGGCATCCAGCTGCGCGGCGTCGACACCGGCTTTCCGTCGGGCACGCAGGCGATGGGCGAGGTGGCGTTCACCGGCGTCAGCGTGACGGGCGACTATTTCAACGAGGCAATCACCGATCCTGCTGAGATCGACCGGATCGGCAACGGCGGTCCCCTGGTCGGTATCCAGGGCTACAGCAACGCCGATGGTCTGAGCTTCACCGATGTCACCATCGGCGGCGGCGGATCGACCTCCGCCTGGGGCACGGGGCTGTACCTCTCTCAGATCGCGACCGGCGGTCCGTCCGCCTTCAGCCTCGGCAACACCCAGTTCGGCGACATCAACGGCGATCTGGGCGCCTTCCTCGTCGTGCTGGGCAACGGCGGCACGCCGGCGCCGGACCTGATGATCGATGCCACGGGCGCAACGTTCGACGGTGTGGCGGCAGGCGATGCGACGGCGGACCAGTACGCTGCCATCGAGGCCCGCGTCTTCCATCACGCCGACGACACGGCCAACGGCTTGGTGGATCTCGGGGCGCTGGTTGTGGGCGGCGGAACGTTCGACAACAGCCTACAGCTGGCCGTCAATCTGGCCGGCAGTACCGGCATCGGCGAGGTGATCGTCGGCACCAGCACCCTGGAGGGGCTCGACGGGGCGTTCGGCGGCAGCGTCGAGCTGTGGGTGGATGGCCTGAAGGTGACAGGCGCGACGGGGGCGGCGATCGATGTCAACGCCGTCGACGCCCACAGCAATTTCGGCGGCGACGTCGATGCCGGCTTCGTCGTGGCGGATGCGGACAATCTGGTCGACGCCGCGGGTGGGCCGGATGCGGAGGTTACGGGCGTCAACATCGACCCGATCACGTTCACCGGAACCGGTGTTGAGACGGGCGTTCAGCTTGGCACCGCCACCAGCGCGGCAGTCGACGCGACTGTCGACGGCAACGTGTTCACCACGCTGCTGGACGGCATCGTCTCGGTGAACAGCATTGGCGCAACGATGATCCGCGGCAATGTCATGACCGACATCGCCGGCAGCGGCATCCGCATCGCTGATACGGTGGCCGGCGGCGAGGGGCTGCATATCCTGGGCAACGACGTCGAAGCCGCAGGGGCCGCGCTGCTGTTCGAGGGCGTGATCACCGACCTCGACACGCTGGTCCGGGTCGAAGACAACCGCCTGGTCAGCATCGGTACCGGCGACGCCGCGGACGGTATTGCCTTCGCGCAGGCCATCCAGAGCGAGGCGGCGGTACAGATCACGGCCAACCGCGAGATCAGCGGCACCGACGGCATCGACGTCAGTCAGGTCGACAACGCGCGGCTGACGGTCAGCGGCAACACGCTGGTTACCGGCACCACCGAAGGCATCGCATTCGGCGGCGCCGTCGGCAATGGCGCAGCCATCGAGATCCAAGACAACGACGACATCATCGGCGTGGCCGCCGGCATCGGCTTCGTTGGGGCCGGGAGCATCTCCAGCGGTGCTTCGGTGACGATCAGCGGCAACAATGACGGCATCGCCGCCACCGCCGGCAGCGGCATCTTGTTCGCCACGGCGATCACCGATGCCGCCGTTACCATCGGCGACGGCAATATCATCGATGGCGACGGCGGCAGCGGCGTCCGCTTCCAGTCCAGCATCACCGGCTCGACGATCGACATCGTCGGCAACAGCTCGATCCAGGGCACGGACAGCGGCATCGATTTCGCCGAGACCTTCGCCGGCGGCAGCATTCTGAGGATCACCGACAATACCGAGATCATCGGTGACGGCAGCGCCGAAGACAGCGACGCCATCGACTTCCGCCGTCAGGTCAACGCCGATGTGATCATTGCCGGCAACGCCCTGGTGCAGGGTGCGGATGACGGCATCCAGGTGGTCGAAGGCATCACCGGCGGCACCTTCCTGGTCCAGCTCAACAGCGACATCACGGGCCTCGACGGCGAGGGCATCGCCCTGTTGAGCAATGACGGAAGCGACCCGCCCCTGGCGACCACGGCCATCAGCGGCGGTGCCGTGGTGACGATCGACCGCAACCGGATCACCGGCAACGAAGATACCGAGGTGATCTTGGATAACCCGGGCGGCGGCGGTGACGGCCTGCTGATCTCCGGCGCCATCATCGGCGGCTCGACGCTGACCGTGACCGGCAGCACCATCACCGGCTTCCTCGACGGCATCAACGTTTTCGGCAATGTCACCGACAGCACCGTCATGATGGCCGAGAACACGATCGACGGCATGGTCGATGACGGCATCGATTTCGGCGGTCAGACCACAGGCTCGACCGTCACGATCCGGGGCCATCGCAGCGAAGGCGGTGCCGGCATCACCGCGGCGGACGAAGGCGTTGTGTTCCTGCTCGCCGTCACCGACAGCACGATCACGATCGCCGATAACTCGATCGAGGCCGGGTTCGATGGCGTTCTCTTCAACGGCGGCCCCATAGCCGACAGTACCGTCGTGATCGGTGGGCCCACAGCTGAAGACGGCAACCATATCGTTGGCGGCGACGACGGCATCGATGTCGACACCCTGGTCGGCGGGACCTTCACGGTCAGCCACAACACGCGCATCGAAGGCACCACCAGCGACGGCATCGAATTCGAAACCACGATCGACGGCACCGTCGTCGATATCCTCGACAACGGCCTGATCACGGGTGGCGGCTTCGACGGCATCCTGTTCGACGGCACGATCACTGGTGCGACCGTCCAGATCGCCCGGAACGACATAGAGGGCGCCGTCGAGGGCCTGGATATCGCCGAGATCAGCGGCGGCACCTTCAGCATCGTCGACAACGACCGGATCGAGGGGCTGGTCGACGACGGTATCGAGTTCGAGACGACAATTTCTGGCGGGGCGCGGGTGGAGATCCTGGGCAACGCCCTCATCCAGGGCGCCGATGATGGGGTGGAGTTCGGCAGCACGCCAGCGGAGACGCCGGCCGACGCGGTGATCGGCGATGCGACGGTCGTGATCGCCGGCAACAACGCGGGCATCGTCGGCACGGCCGGGGATGGCGTCAGCCTGGCCATGACGCTGGCCGGCGCGACCGTGCTGATCGGCCCGGACGGCGACTACGGCGGCAACGTCATCGAAGGCGGGCTGAATGGCGTCTCCGTCTCCGGCGCCGTGACCGGGGCTTCCACGATCGACATCGTCGCAAACCAGCGCATCGCGGGCACCGCGGCCGACGGCATCTCGTTCATTGGCCAGCTCGACGCGCCATCCGTGGTGACGATCGACGGCAACACGCTGATCGAAGGCGGCCGCCATGGCGTCTCGGCCTTCACGACGGTCGCCAACACGCTGCTGATCTCGAACAACGCCGGACCACTTGGCGCCGCCGGTATCGTGGCCAATGGCGGGTCCGGCATCTTCGTCGACCCGGGCGTCGGTGCGACCGGCGACGTCGATATCCTGGACAACGTGATCGATGCGAGTGCTGGCGCCGACCCCGATGCGCCGGCAAGCGGCCACGGCGTCTTCCTGCAGTCGGTCGATGCCGGCGACGTGCTGGTGCAAGGCAATGAAATCGACGCGGAGGGCGCGGGCGTCCGCCTTTTCGACTCTGCGTCGGCAGGCGGCCAGCTTCGGATCCTCGACAACCTGATCGGCCGGACGTCGGCGGTGGGCCGGCACGGCGTCTGGCTCGGCGCGATCACCGGGGCGACCACCCTCGTGCAAATCGGCGACGACGATCTCGGCAACCGCATCGTCGCGGCCGAAGACGGCGTGCATGTGGACGGCGATATCGACGCCGGCACGCTGCGGGTTTCAAGCAATGCAGAGGCTGAGCCCGACGATCCAGCCGGCGACGGCATCATTGCCGGCGATGACGGCATCGAACTGGCGGCCGGCGCGATCGGTGGCGGTCTGGTGGAGATCGACGGCAACGAGATCCGTGCCGGCGCGGGTGTCGACAATGACGGCGTGCGCGTTGCCGGCACCGTATCGGGTGGTGCTGAGATCCGCGTTGCCAACAATCCGCTGATCAGTGCGGGCCATATCGGTGTGCGGCTGGATGGCGCCATCACCGGCGCGACCGTGACCATCACGGGCAACAATGACGGCATCTTCACCGGCGTCCACGGCGTGTTCCACGGTGGCCCGATCACCGGCTCCACGGTCACGATCAGGCGAAACATTATCGACGCGGGCAATACGGCCGGCGCCGACGGCGACGGCGTCCACTTTGCCGGCGCGATCGTAGACTCTGAGATCGATGTCGGCGGCGCGACCCTGGCCGACGGGAACTTCATCACGGTCGGTCAGGCAGGCGCGGGCGACGGCACTACGCATGACGGCGTCTTCTTCGGCGGCGAAATCAGTGGCGCTGCGGACGTGCTGATTGGCTCGAACGATATCGACGTGCTGACCGGTGCGGGGGGTGGAGCTTTTTCGTTCGGCGACATGGGCATCCGCTTCGATGGCTTCGTCAACACGAACGCCGGCGGGACGGCCGGCGTTCGCATCGCCGACAACCGGATCCGCGGGGGCGGCGGTCAGGAAGACCGCGGTATCGCCTTCTGGGGCGGCATCGGCGGCGGCTCGTCTGTGGATATCGCCGACAATGACATCCAGTCCGGCGACGACGGCATCGGCCTGTTTGACCTGCTGGCCCCCGCCGGTCCGGACGATCAGGCAGTTCGTGACAACGCGCTGGTCATGATCGAGGGAAACCGGATCGGCGGCCCAATCCAGGCCAATCCCGGCAACGGCATTATCGTTCAGTCGGTAACGGGTGCGTCGCGTCTCATGATCGTGGACAACAGCGTCTTTGCCGAGGGGAACGGCGTGCTGTTCGAAGGGCTTATCGACACCACGTTCGGCAGCGGCACGCCTCTTGCCGCGCCGACCTTCGGGATCGAGGTGACCGGAAACGACCTCGTGTCCGAGACTGCGGATGGCGTGCGGATCTTCGGCGGTGTGAGCGGCAGCCACATGCAGCTTGCCGACAATCGCATCGAAGGCGATGTCCACGGCGTCAACATTGGCCCCGCGACCGTTGAGGATCCCGGTGGCCACCTCACGAACGGCGCGCTGATCGCGGTCTCCGGGAATGCCATCGAAGGCGTCACGCAGAATGGTGTGCAGGTCGGCAGCGATGTTCTGGACTCCACCGTGGCGCTGGTAGGCAACGCGATCGAAGGCCGCCTGACGGGCGTCGTCTTCGATGGCTTGGTTTCCGGCGCCGGGACGGACATCCTCGTCGTCCTGAACCCCCATATCGTGGGCCAACAGGTCGACGGCGTGCGCTTCGCGGACGTCACGGGGGGCAGCCGCGTCACCATCGCCGGCAACGGCTGGGTGCCGGAGGAAGGATCGACATTCGCCGACTTGGCCACGGAGCTGGGCCTGTCCGCCGACATCATCGGCCTGGCCGGTCTGGTGCCGGAGGTTTCCGACGATACGCCTTGGGTGGATTGGGCGCTGGCCGACGGGGTCGCCGGCGGCGCGGGCTGGGGCCGTGGCGACGATGGTGTGGATTTCGCAGGCGAGATTACTGGCGGTGCTCAGGTGTCGATCGACGCCAACCGTGAGATCGTCGGCCATGGCGACGCGGGCATCGTGTTCAACGGTGTTCTCGGCGGGTCCGCGGTGGAGATCACCCGCAATCTCCGGATCACGGGCTATGACGACGGCATCCGCTTCGCCCCATCCGAGACCGTGCCGGGCTATGGCGTGCACGACAGCACGGTCTTGATCGCGCTGAACGGTCAGGCGCTGATCGATGAGGAAGACTATACCGGCGAGCAGCCGGTGACCGGCGAAGACGATCCGCTGGGCGACCTTGAAGCCTTCCAGCCCGTCGGCAGCATCAGCGGCCTGACCGGCGACGGCATCGACTTCGACGACGCCATCGGCGCGGGATCGGCCGTGACGATCCGGGAGTCCATCATCACGGTCGACAGGGTCGAACTGGCGGAAAACGGGAACGTCCAGGGCCTGCAGATCGAGGCCATCGAAGGCGGCGACCAAGGCCGCAACGGGATCGAATTCGCGCGCATCGGCGAGGCTGACGACGTGCAGGAGGCCGGCCCCACCACGGTGAAGGTGCACAACAACTTCATCCTTGGCGGGTTCGACGAGACTGAGGGCGAACCCACAGCGTTGGCGATCGACGGGACCAGCCAGAGCGGGATTCTGTTCGGTGGCGACGTCTTTGGAAGGACAGAGGTCTTCCAGACCTACATCACCGGGCATCGGGACGCCGGTGTTGCGGTCTACGAGCGTGTCGTGATCGGCGTGGCTGCCGATCCCGCAACCGGGGAGGAAGCCACCGCGCTGTTGGTCCAGCAGAACTTCCTGGAAGGCAATGGTGGCTTTGCCCTTCAGCATGACGGCATCGGCACGGTGGACGCGCAGGCGAACTGGTGGGGATCGACGGCAGTGGGCGTGGTAGACGCCGCGATCCTCGGCGACGGCGCGGAAGGGGCCGGCGGGGCCTTGAGCGATGTTTTCTTCGTGCCCTTCCTGGCCTCGGGCCTGGACACCAACAACGAAACCCTGTCGGGAGGGTTCGGGGCCCCCGGATCGCCGCCCTTCGGCTTCCAGGGCGGCACCCTGTTCGTGCCGGAGATTGACGATTTCCTCGGCTTCCCGACGGATGTGGAGACGCTGCTGGACCTTATCCGCAGCGCCCAGAGCCAGCTGGACCGGCCGGGCGGGGCATCGTTCTTCACCAACGAGCTGGGCGCACCCTATCAGACCAACGTGTTCGGCGAAGGCTTCAGCATCGGTGAGCTGGCCGGCCCCGGCGGTTTGCAGCCCGCAGCCGGCGACACGGGCGAGGAGGATGAGGACGAGGAGGAGGGCGGCCAGCAGGGCCCGATCAATCTCGGTGGCCTGCAGCCGGCCGCAGGTCCCGGCAGCCCGCAGGCCCAGGCGGAAGACACCTGTGTGGCCGCATATCTGGGCGATTTCTGGAACGCAGCCGCTGCCTGCCAGTAGATCCTGCCCGCTCGCATGGTGGTGGCGCCCGATTGACAGCGGCTCGGGCCGCACCCTACCGTCATCGCCCCTTCCCACCGGCGAATCCCCTGGGGCACCCCAATGGCTGACGGGCCTGTCCGTGTCGTCGTCAACGACCATCTCGATCTAAGCACCCTGCGCGCCGTCATCGGCGGCGCTGTGGACCTGACCGTGGATGCCGGCCGGCGCGGCGCCGTCGATCGTGCGGCAGCGGTGATCGCCGAACAAACGGCTGGCGACGCGGCCGTCTATGGCCTCAACACCGGCTTCGGAACCTTGGCGCAAACGCGCATTCCGGCCGACGCGCTGGAGCGTCTGCAGCGCAATCTGGTGGTCAGCCACGCCTCCGGCCTCGGTGACCTGCTGGACGACGCCGTGGTCCGCCTGGTGCTGGTTCTGAAGGCGCGCAGCCTTGCCCAGGGCCATTCCGGCGTGCGCTGGGAGGTGATCGAGGCGTTGGTGGCGCTGGCATCGCACGGTGTGCTGCCCTGTGTACCTGCCAAAGGCTCCGTCGGCGCGTCGGGCGATCTGGCGCCGCTGGCTCATCTGACGGGCGTGTTGCTCGGGCTCGGTCAGGTCCGCGTTGCCGGCGAGCAGATGCCAGCAGCACTCGGGCTGCGTCGGGCAGGGCTGGCGCCACTGGTGCTGCAGCCAAAGGAAGGCTTGGCCATGCTGAACGGCACGCAGGTGTCGACGGCGCTGGCGCTGACCGGGCTTTTCGCGGCGGAGAACGTGTTTGCGGCCGCCATCACTGCTGGTGCGCTGACGGTCGAGGCCATGCTGGGCAGCCATGTGCCGTTCGACCCGCGCATCTCGCATGTGCGCGGCCAGCGCGGCCAGATCGACGTGGCGGCCGCTTGCCTGCGCCTGCTGAAGGGCAGCGAGATCAACGCCTCGCATGCCGATTGCGACAAGGTGCAGGATCCGTACAGCCTGCGCTGCCAGCCACAGGTGATGGGGGCCGCGCTGGACCTGATGCGCCAGGCGGCGGGTGTGCTTGAGGTGGAGGCCAATGCCGTCACCGACAATCCGCTGGTTTTCCCCGACGAAGGCGATGTGCTGTCCGGCGGCAACTTCCATGCCCAGCCGGTAGCCTTCGCCGCCGATACGCTGGCGCTGGCAATCGCCGAGATCGGGTCGCTGTCGGAACGGCGCATCGCGCTGTTGACGGACAATCACATGAGCGCGCTGCCGCCGATGCTGGCGCCGGAACCAGGCTTGAATTCCGGCTTCATGGCGCCGCAGGTTGCCTCGGCGGCGCTGGCCAGCCAGAACAAGGTGCTGGCCCACCCCTCCAGCACCGACAGTCTGCCAACTTCCGCCAACCAGGAAGACCATGTCAGCATGGCCACCTACGCCGCTCTCCGGCTGGGGGAGATGGCCGGGAACACCGCCGGCATCGTGGGCATCGAGCTGCTGGCCGCCGGCCAGGGCATCGAGTTCCTGCGTCCACGGAAGTCGACGGCAGCGCTGGAGCACGCGCTGGCGACCGTGCGGGCTCATGTGCCGGCGCATGACCAGGACCGTCTGATGGGCCCGGATCTGGCCATCGCCCAGTCGCTGGCAGCCGGCGGTCGGTTCGCCGGGTTCGTGCCCGGTCTCTTGCCATCGAGATCAGCAGCTGCCGATGTACCCATCGCCAACCCGCTCAACGATGTGGTGTTCACGCTCACCCCGGCCGAGGTGCCGGTATTGGTCAGCCTGCCCCATGTGGGGACGGAGCTGCCGGACGATATCGCGGCGCACATGACAGAGACGGGTACTGCGCTGGTCGACACCGATTGGGACGTCGACCGTCTCTATCAGTTCTTGCGCGAACTGGGGATCGGCGTGATCCGTGCCGTGCAGTCGCGTTATGTGGTCGACCTGAACCGCAACCCGGAAGACCAGCCGCTCTATCCCGGTGCGCCCAACACGGGGCTGGTTCCGCCGGCCGCGTTCGACGGTACGCCGCTCTACCGCGACGGAGCAACGCCCAGCACCGAAGAGATCGGCCGTCGCCGGCAGCGCTACTGGCAGCCTTATCACGATGCCCTGGCGGGTGAACTGGCGCGCATGCGCGAGCGGTTTGGCGTTGCCATGCTCTATGACGCCCATTCCATCCGCAGCCGCGTGCCGCGCCTGTTCGAGGGCGCGCTGCCCACGTTCAACATCGGCAGCAATGCAGGCCAGTCGGCCGACCGGTCGCTGGTCGATCGGGTCGCTCAGGTCTGCCAGGATGCCACCGGCTACGACACCGTCGTCGATGGGCGCTTCAAGGGCGGGTACATCACGCGCCATTACGGCCGGCCCGCCGACGGCGTCCACGCGGTCCAGATGGAGCTGGCGCAGGCCGCCTATATGCACGAAGACCCGCCGGCGCGGTATGACTCCGAACGGGCTGGCCGGCTGCGGCCCGTGCTGAGATCCGTCATGGAGGCCGTGGTGGACTGGTCGCTCAGCCGCTGCCGATGACAGGAAGAGAGTTCACGGCGTGAACGCGCTTGCGGTTCACGCCGTGAACACGGTAGGGTTCCGGCGCTCAACCCGTTGGGAGAGAGATGCATGGAGCCGCGTGGCCGCGAGCGGCCGGTCTCGGATCTCGACACCGCCGTGACGCTTAGTGTCCTCGATGCGGTCGATGAGAACAGCCGCATCACGCAGCGCGACCTGGCCAAAGAGCTCGGGATCGCGCTGGGCCTGGCCAATGCGTATCTGAAGCGGTGCATCGGCAAGGGCTGGATCAAGGTGACCCAGATCCCGGCCAACCGCTATGCGTACTATCTGACGCCGCAGGGCTTCAGCGAGAAGAGCCGGCTGGCCGCTGAATACCTGACCTATTCGTTCTCATACTTTCGGCGGGCGCGTGCCGAATGCGAGATGCTGATGGGCGATGCCGTAGAGCGGGGGTGGACCCGCTTCGTCTTTGCCGGCTGCAGCGAGCTGACCGAGATTGCGGCTCTGTGCGCACCGGAGGGCGCGCAGCTGATCGCGGTCATGGGCGACCGTCGGGCCGGTGCGCATTTCGCCGGCTTGCCTGTGATCGCCGGGGACATACCGGACGAGGCAGATGCCGTGATGATCACCGATCTGGCGACGCCCCAAGCCAGCTTCGATCGGCTGTCCCGCCTTATGCCGGTAGAGCGTCTGCTGACGCCCCGCATGCTGAAGATCTCGCGGCGGCGGCCCGAACCCCTTGACGAGGACACAGCGCAATGATGGCCGCTGAGACTCTGCTGCCCGAAACCCCCTGGCCAGGAACTCCCTGGTACGTCGTTCAGTGCCATCCTCGGGCCGAGGCCGTTGCCGAGGCCAACCTGAGGCGCCAGGGCTATCGGACCTATTGTCCGCGCTATCTGAAGAAGCGGCGGCACGCGCGCCGAGTGGAGACGGTGACGGCCCCGTTCTTCCCTTGCTATCTGTTCGTGACGCTGGATCTTGAGCGGCAGCGTTGGACGCCGATCCGTTCGACTGTGGGTGTCCGCCAGATCATTGCCGGCGGCGACGGGCCGACGCCGGTGCCGGACGGCATTGTCGAAGCGATCATGGAGCGCCAGAACGACGCGGGCATGATCGACACTTCCGAGGCCAATCCCTTCAGGCATGGCGACCGCGTGCGGGTGACCGATGGCGCGTTTGCGGATCTCGAGGGCCTGTTCGATTGCTCGATGGATGAGCATCGCGTGATCCTTCTCCTTGACCTTCTCGGCCGCTCGGTGCGCGTGAAGCTGCCTACGCTTTCCGTCGAAGCGGTCTGACGCAAGACTCGGGGCCCGGCACCAGTGTGCGGGATCTTTGGCTTCTGGGACCTGCGGGCTGAAACACCGCAGGGCTCACTTGGCCGCATCACCAAGGCCATGTCGGACAGCCTTGCCCATCGCGGGCCGGATGGGGACGGCGTGTGGACCGACCCGTCGGCCGGCATTGCGCTGGGGCACCGGCGGCTGGCCATCATCGATCTGTCGGAAACGGGCCGCCAGCCCATGGCTTCGGCCAGCGGCCGCTATCACCTGACCTATAACGGCGAGATCTACAATTTCCGGGAACTCCGGGCCGAGCTGGAGGCCCTGGGCGCGGTTTTCCGCGGTACGTCGGACAGCGAGGTGCTGTTGGCGGCGGTGGACCAGTGGGGCCTGGAGGCCGCCATCGGCAGACTGGTCGGCATGTTCGCCTTCGCCTTGTGGGACAGCCGCGATCGCCGCCTGGCTCTGGTGCGCGATCGGTTGGGCATCAAGCCCCTCTATTTCGGCCGGGTCGGGTCGTCGATCGTGTTCGCGTCGGAGCTGCGGGCCTTTGCCGCCCATCCCGCCTGGGCCCCGACCGTCGACCGACAGGCGCTGTCGGGCCTGACGCGCTTGGGCTATGTGCCCGCGCCGCTGTCGATCTTTCGGGGAATCGGCCAGCTGAGGCCTGGACATCTGGCCGTGGCGGCAGCGGACGGGCTGATTGACCAGCGCTGTTATTGGGATGTGCGCCGCATTGCGCGGGACGCCGCTTTGTCCGATCAGCCGGCGCCGGACATGGAGCAGGTCGAGACGCTGTTGAGCGACGCTGTGGCCTGCCGCATGGTCGCCGACCGGCCTGTCGGGGCGTTCCTATCTGGCGGCATCGACAGTTCGGCCGTCGTCGCTCTGATGCAGCGCGCAAGCGCGCAGCCGGTACGCACCTTCACCATCGGCTTCGCCGATGCCGACTATGATGAAAGCGCCCATGCCCGCCGGGTGGCCCACCATCTCGGCACCGACCATGCCGAACTGACCGTCGACGAAGCGACGGCGCTGGCCGTGGTGCCGCGCTTGGCCGACCTGTTTGACGAGCCGTTCGCCGATGCCTCGCAGATCCCCACCTTTCTGGTGGCGGAGCTGGCGCGGCGCGAGGTCGTGGTGGCGTTGAGCGGCGACGGCGGCGACGAGGTGTTCGCCGGCTATAACCGCCACCGCGTGGCATCACGGCTCAGTTGGGCTCTGCGCCATCTGCCGCCTTCGTTGCGGCGCGCGGTCGCGTCGAGTTTGGCATGGCCGTCGCCCGATCGCTGGGACCGTTTGGCAGCGTTGCTGCCCGCCGGCGCCCGTCCGCGCCAGACCGGCGAGAAGCTGCATAAGCTCGCCCGGCTGCTGGCGGTCCGTGATCCGGCCGGCCTTTACCCCAGCCTTGCGGCGCAATGGCCGCTGGCGGACGAGCCTGTCGTCGGCGTGGCCGATGATCCGGACATGCTGTTCGCCGAGGATGAGCCGGGGCTGTCTGACGATGCGGCGCGCATGCAGTTGCGCGACATGCTGACCTACCTGCCCGGTGACATCCTGACGAAGGTCGACCGTGCGACCATGGCCGTGGGGCTGGAAGCGCGCGTGCCGTTGCTGGACCACCGCGTCGTGGAGCTGGCGTGGCGGCTGCCGCTTGCTGCCAGGCTGGGCGAGGGAACGACCAAGCTCACGCTGCGCCGCATCCTGCACCGTCATGTGCCGCGGGAACTGGTCGAACGACCGAAATCCGGCTTTGCCGTTCCGATCCACGACTGGCTGCGCGGCCCCTTGCGGGACTGGGCGGAGGATCTGCTGAGTGAGCAGGCGCTGGCCGGCGACGGCGTGTTCAACGTGCCGCCGATCCGGCGCCTGTGGGCGGAACACCTGTCGGGTCAAGCCAACCGGCAATACGCGCTCTGGCCCGTTTTGATGTTCCAGGCCTGGCACCGCCGATGGATGGGCGGTGTGGCCGGAAGCACACCGCGATCGGCGGCCGGTTAGGCCGCCGACGGCTGCTTTGCGGCGTCTGTCGGCGGCACCTCCAGATAGTCCTGGGCTGCGGCGCTGACCGCTTCTTCCATGTCTTCCGGCGTTGCGTCCTTGGCCACCTGCACGGTGACCTGGCGCTGGGCGAAGTGGATGCCGTTGGTCTCGAACGCGTCGCGGATGCGCTGGTAGGCCTCTTTGCGGATCAGGAACTGCTGGCCGGGTTTGGCCATGAACTTCACGCCCACGACCATGTTGAATTCCTCCCACCGGCGCACGCCCTGCGACTTCAGCGGCTCGATGAAGCTCGCGCCCAGAGTGGGATCGCCCAGCAGTTCCTTGCCGATCTGCTTGACGATCTTCTTCACCAGCGACAAGTCGGTGTCGAACGGCACGCGGAATTCCAGCTTCATGATCACCCAGTCGCGACTGTAGTTGGTCATGTTGCGGACTTCGCCGAACGGCACCGTATGCACGGCGCCGCGATGGTGCCGAAGCTTCAGCGAGCGGATCGAGATCCCTTCGACCGTTCCCCGCAGCTCGCCGATCTCCACGTACTCGCCCAGCCGGAAGGCATCGTCGATCAGGAAGAACACGCCGGAGACGATGTCGCGGACCAGCGCCTGGGCGCCGAAACCTACGGCGATGCCGACGACGCCGGCACCGGCCAGCAGCGGCCCGATGTCGACGCCCATGGACGACAACAGCAGCATGGCGACCATCACGACCAGCACGACCGAGATGGTCTTGCGCACCAGCGGCAGCAATGTGCGGACGCGCGCGTGCGGGTCGGCGGCACCGCCGCCTTCGCCGTCGGTGGGCAGCGCATGCGGATCCGGAGCACCGCCGGCGTTCTTCAGGCGTCGGTCGATGCCTACGCGGATCAGCTGCCAGATGAAATCCGCGATCAGCAGCGTGATGCCGATGTTGAAGATGGCCCGCACCGTCCGCGCCGTTGGCGACATGGAATGCGCCAGAGCCGCCAGCTCCACACCCCAGGTATGCGCCAGGCCGGCGGCGATCAGCAGCACCAGGACGACGCGCACCAGCCGGTGGATGGCGGGTAGATAGGGCGACGGTTCGGGTGCGTCATCGGCCTGTCCAGCCGCTGCGGGTTGTTCCGCTCCGTCTTCGACTGCGTCGGCATCGGCCATGCTGTCATCTTGAGCGGGCGCGGCAGGCTTCTTGGCAGGCCGAGCCACCAGTTCGACAAGGCCGCGCGCTGTCAGGAAGACGACCGGCATCGCCACGAAGATGACCACGGTCCACATCAGGCGCGTCGCACCGACCGTCCACAGCGCCCAAACGACGACGGTCGTGCCGGTCGCCACGAACGGCCACAGATCGGCCAGCACACTGCGCACGCGCCCCCGTGCCATATGCCCCTGGGCCGCATCTTGCGGCGGCGCGATCAGCGCTGACACGTCACGCCGCGTGAGCCAGATCATGGCGACGACCATGACGGCCATGACGAGGCCGACGCTGCTGATCAGCAGCGCATGGCTCTGCATCAAGAGACCCATGCGGAAGAGGGCGACGCAGGATAGAAACCCAAAGGCGGCGACGGCGGTGATTGCAATGACCCAGTGGTGCAGGAACCGGGCGGACTCGCAGCTGATGGGCACCAGCCGAAGATTGGGCACCGTCGGTGCCAGAAAGAGCCGTGACAGGATGCCGGCCAGCCGGACCAGCACGAACGCCCAGAGAAGCGTGAGGATCAAGAGTTCGATGATCGGCTGCCAGTCGAAGATCACGAACGTGCCCAGAGATCCCAGCCCGAACACACCGACTGCGACCAGACTGAACAGGATGCGCATACCTGTCAGCTGCAGACGGTTGATGAATGTGGTGCGCGGTACTTCGACGATACGCTTGCGCATGGCCGCGGTCGCCCGCCAGAACAGCTGTTCCAGCAGCAGGCCCACCGCCAGGAACGCCATGGAATAGAGCAGGGCCCGGAACGCACCGCCGTCGCCCAGCTCGATCCCCAGAACCGTCCTGGCGTACTCGATCTCCGCTGGCATCGCCCTGATGCCGTTGACGACCTGTTCCGCCTTCGTGCGGATGCGTTCCAGCCCGTGGTGCAGCCAGTTGCGGAAGACCTCCGGCTCTTCCGCAGCAGCGGCCGCCTCACCCTGCGCCTGTGCCTGCTCGGCCAGCCATTGGCGGATGCGGTCGTCCGAGATCAGTCGCGCCAGCGCCTGAAGGTCGGCCGGGTCCGGCGGACCAGCCTCCTCCGGCGGCTGCTCGGGTTCCGCGCTTTGGCCGGGTGTGATACCCGGCAAGAGCTGAGCCGTCGCTGGCGCGGCCGTTGCGGCAACTGTCAGGGAGATGAGCAGCAGCACGAACAGACGGCGAAGGGGCAGAGCTGCGCCCAGCCCTGCAAGTGCCTGCCTTCCGGATGCACGGGATACGGTCATATCTCGTAACCGCTTGTCCAACCTGTCGCTTGCTGGGATGTGCCGGTGTCGGCCCGATCTACTGCCTGCAAGCGCTTCGATGATAGTCTAACGAAAATCGTTACTCTGCTGTCGATCTTCCTTCAGCGGCCTTTCATAGGGGCCGTTTGATCTGGCTTCTTGCCGGGCGGTCGGATCGCCGTACACTGCGCCCATGTGGTCGCTACCGTTCGATCTCCCCGCATTCGAGCCTGGATGGGTTTGGCTGGCCGGTGCCGGCCCAGGCGATCCCGGCTTGATGACCCTGCACGCCGTCAACGCGCTGGCGCAAGCTGACATCGTGGTCTACGACGCGCTGGTCAGCGCCCCGGTGCTGAAGCTGGCCGGCCCAGGGACGGCGCTGGAGTATGCCGGCAAGCGCGGCGGCAAACCCTCGCCTAAGCAGCGCGACATTTCGCATCGGCTTATCGAGCTGGCGCAGCAGGGGCGCCGCGTGCTGCGCCTGAAGGGCGGCGACCCCTTCGTGTTCGGCCGCGGGGGGGAAGAGGCGCTGGCCCTGGCCGCGGCCCGCGTGCCGTTTCGGATCATCCCCGGGGTGACGGCCGGCATCGGCGGGCTGGCCTATGCCGGCATCCCGGTGACCCACCGCGACACCAACCATGTCGTCACCTTCCTGACCGGGCACAACGCCAGCGGCGTGGTGCCGGATGACGGCATCGACTGGCCGGCGCTGGCCCGCGGGGCCACGGTGCTGGTCATATATATGGCGATCAAGCATCTGCCGACCATTGCCGGGCGGCTGCTGGCGGCCGGCCGCGATCCGTGGGAGCCTATGGCGATCGTCGCCGACGCCAGCCTCGAGGGGCAGCGCGTGCTGGAGACGACATTGGGCACCTGCGCGGCGGACCTTGCCGAAAGCGGGATGGAGCCGCCGGCGGTCGTGGTCTTGGGCGAGGTCGTGCGCCTGCGCGCCGGTCTTGACTGGGTCGGCGCCATGGCGGGCCGTGTCCTGAACGGCGATCCCCTGGGCAGTCGGGCGCAAGACGAGGTCGGCTGAGCTTGACCCTTCGTCGTGCGAATGGGCTGATCATCGCTGCTCCGTCTTCGGGCAGCGGCAAGACGGTTCTGACGCTAGGGCTGCTGAGGGCCCTGCGCAATCGCGGCATTGCCGTGGCCGCAGCCAAGGCGGGCCCCGACTACATCGATCCGCGGTTCCACGCTGCCGCCTGCGGGCGCGCTTCCGTCAACCTCGACCCCTGGGCCATGCGCCCTGCGACGCTGCATCATTTGTTGAACACAGCGTCCAGCGGGCATCCGCTGCTGGTTGTCGAGGGGGTGATGGGGCTGTTCGATGGTGCTGACGGAGGCGCCGGCTCCACTGCCGACCTGGCGGCCGAAAGCGGCCTGCCGGTGGTTCTGGTGGTGGATGTGCGCGGGCAGGCCCAGTCGGCTGCCGCCCTGGTGGGCGGCTTCAGTCGGCATCGTGAGGATGTCCGTATCGCCGGCGTAATCGTCAACCGCACGGGCGGCCCGCGGCACCTCGACCTGGTCGCCCAAGCCATGGCCGAGATCGGCATTCCGCTGTTGGGTGGTGTGCCGAGGGACGCCGGCCTGGAGTTGCCGAGCCGCCATCTTGGCCTGGTTCAGGCCGACGAGCATCCGGACCTTGAGGCGTTCCTGGACCGGGCAGCGGCGGCGGTGGGTTCTGCCGTGGATCTCGATCGTCTGATGGCGCTCGCCCGCCCGGTGCGTTCGCGCGAATGCGCCCTGGAACCTCCGCTGATACCGCTGGGCCAGCGCATCGCCGTGGCGGCCGACGAAGCCTTCGCCTTTTGCTACCCGCATGTTCTCGACGGCTGGCGCCGAACCGGTGCCGAGATCCGGCCATTTTCACCGCTGGCCGACGAGGCGCCTGCTCAGGACAGCGACGCCGTCTATCTGCCCGGCGGCTATCCTGAGCTTCACGCCGGCCGGCTTTCCGGTAATGCCCGATTCATGACAGGTCTGGCCGCAATTGCCGCCGAGGGACACCCAGTCTACGGCGAATGCGGCGGGTACATGGTGCTGGGCCGCGGGCTGGTGGACGCAGACGGCCGCCGCCACCGCATGGCCGGCCTACTGCCGGTGGAAACGACCTTCGCGGACCGGCGGCTGACACTGGGATACCGCGAAGCGACTCTGGAGGCGACCGCGCCCCTTGGGCCTGCAGGCACCGTCTACCGCGGGCATGAGTTTCATTTCGCCAAGGTGTTGGCGGAGGAGGCGGGGCCGCGGTTGTTCACAGCGAAACCCGTGGGCGCGGGCGGCCCGTTCGCCTGCGGCCACGTCGTCGGCTCCGTTGCAGGCTCTTTCCTACACCTGATCGACGGCTGCCAATCGCCGCGCATGACAGCCGGCGCGACAGGCACGGCAAGTCGTTGCAACGATTAGATGTTTTAAGAAATTTACGCAATTTAGATTGTTGTAACGACAGAACATTCTCAAGCGATTCGCCGATCAATTTGCTTCGTCGCAAAAGTGTAAATAGTTTCAAAGCTCAATGGCATGTGAAATCCCGCCGATTCCCCGCGTCTTATGAGTGCAAACGCCATCAATCTTGCAGAAAGCACCCTGAATCCTGTAAATTTCCTACAAAGGAAAGCGATTTTGACCGACAGCCTCATTGAACAAATCCGTGCCAAGCCCGATCTCAGCCGGTCCGAGAGAAAGGTCGCCGATGTCGTGACCGCGCGTCCGGAGGACGCGGTGCTGTCCACGATCAGCGAGTTGGCCCAGCGGTCCGATGTCAGCGAACCCACCGTGCTGCGTTTCTGCCGGTCACTGGGTTTCGCCGGCTTTCAGGAATTCAAGGTGGTGCTGGCCGAGGATATGGGCAAATCGGGCCGCAGCCGCGCGGCGTTCGCCCATGTCCCCGTCGATGCCGACGACCCCATGCCGCTGATCGTCCGCAAGGTCGTCGACACAACGATCCAGACCTTTCTCGACGTGGAACAGGGGGTCGATACGGTTACGCTCAGCCGCGTGGTGGAATTGCTGCTGTCGGCGGGGCGAATCGACTTCTACGGGTTCGGTGCGTCGGCCGTTGTTGCCGCCGATGCGCGCGACAAGTTCTTCCGGCTGAACATCCCCACGAACGCCTGGGCCGATCCGCACATGCAGGCGGTGGCCGCCTCTACGCTGCAGCCAGGCGACGCGGTCGTCGCGATCTCAAGCACCGGCCGGTCGCGTGAGCTGCTGACGAGCCTTGCCGTGGCGCAGAGCTTCGGGGCGCGGACCATTGCGATCACGGCTTCGGGGTCGCCACTGGCTGATACGGCGGAGACGCTGATCGCCGTGGACACGACGGAAGACGTGGATTTCGTCACGCCGATGACCTCCCGGCTCGCCCATCTGTTGGTCATCGATATCCTGGCCGTTGCCGTGGCCGCGCGCCGGCCGGATGCCGTGGGCAAGCTAGCCCCCATCAAGCGCACGCTGCGCGCGCTGAAGATGGGCCGCTCGGGCGATCATTCCGAGGTGGCGTAGAATGACCGTAAGTGACGGGCTGCATGCGGACACGATCTTCGCCTGGCTGGCTGAAGACTTCGTGCTGCCGATCATCCGCACGGCGGACGTGGCGCTGGCCGAGGCCGCGGTATCATGGCTGGCCAAGGCCGGCATGCGAACCTTCGAAGTGGCGGCGACTATGCCGGGGGCGCTGGAGCTGATTCGCCGCCTTGCCGAGGCCGGCCATGGGGTTGGCGCAGGCACGATCATGGATCGGCGGCTGGCTGAGGACTGCATCGATGCCGGCGCCCATTTCCTGGTCTCACCGGGCATCGTGCCGGACATGGCGGCCGTCTGTCGCGAGCGGGGCGTGGCCATCGTCCTTGGCGCGCTGACACCGACGGAAGTGCTGGCGGCTCTGGATCTCGGTGCGCAGGCGATCAAGGTGTTCCCGGTTTCCAGCGTTGGCGGCTTTCGCCACATCTCCGCACTTCAGTCTTACTTTCCGTCAGCGCGCTTCATGCCGACGGGGGGCGTGTCGATCGACGATATCCCCGCCTACCGTATCGCCGGCGCGGCATTCCTCGGCATCGGTGGGTCCTTCGTCGCAGCGGCCGCATATGGCGAAGGTGATCCATTGGCCTTGCGCGCGCATTTGAAGTCGATGCAGCCTATGGTCTGAGTCCGACGATGATCGGACCGAGGAATCGCCAGAGGCTGCCCTTAATGGATGAAGATGCGATCATAGACGCCTATCGCACCGTGACTGTGGCCAGTGTCGCAGATGCCGTTGACAGTATCAGCGGACGCCGTGGCTTCATGGACCATGACCTGCGGCCGCGCACGACCGATGAACCTTTCGTCGGCACCGCGGCGACGCTGCTTTATGGACCGACCGATGAAACCGTGCCGCCCGTGCATGCCCTGGACCTGATCGACACCGCACCGGCGGGCAGCGTGATCGTCGTCTCGGTCGGCGGCCGTCACGGCGCCCCCGACGCCGCCGTGTGGGGCGCATTGCTGAGCGCCGGCGCGGTCGCGAACGGGCATGTGGCCGCGGTCGTCGACGGGGCGGTGCGCGATGTTCGCGAGATCCGGCGGGATTACGAGTTTCCGGTAACGGCCCGCGCGGTGTCGCCGGGATCGGCGATGGGCCGCTATCGCACGGTCTCTGCCGGCGAGCCCATCACCTGCGGCGGTGTTCTGGTCAACCCCGGGGACATTGTCGTCGGCGATACCGACGGCGTGGTCGTGGTCCCGCGTGCCCAGGCGATGGCTGTGCTGCAGCTGGCACGGGATATCGATGCGCGTGAGCTGGCGCAGGCACGCAGTATCCGGGCGGAAAGCTCAGTGCGCAGCGGGCTTGTCCGTGCTCGCCGCATTTGACGGCGGCGGGTCGTTGAGGGGCGGGCCGGACCGCACCGACTGCGCCGGTTCGTGCTAGACTTTGAGTGGGGAAGAGACACCATGCCGGACAGCAGAGTCGCCGCCACATGCGTCCCCGCACCGCCGGCCATGGCCGGCAGCGTCGGCTTCGATGACGCCTTCACCAAGATCGATATATGTCGCGTCCACAACGCAGCAGTCGGACCGGGCGCGGATGATGCTGAGCGGTTTATCCGCTGACGGCCGGAGACAGGGAGCAAACGAATGACCATGGCAAAGGCAATCGTCCAGCACGACAAGGGGGGGGCTGACGTTCTCCGGTGGGAAGACGTCTCGGTCGGCGATCCGGGGCCCGGTCAGGTGCGGATCCGGCACACGGCCGTCGGGCTCAACTACATCGACGTCTATTTCCGCACCGGCCACTATCCGGCGATGGATCTGCCGGGCACGATCGGCATGGAGGCTGCCGGCGTGATCGAGGCGGTGGGTGAGGCGGTCGAGCATGTCGCCGTGGGCGACCGCGTCGCCTATGCGGCACCGCCGCCGGGGGCCTATTGCGAATTGCGGGTGATGGATGCTGCCCGGCTGGTGGTGCTGCCCGAGGAGATCGACGACCGTGCGGCCGCCGCCATCATGCTGAAAGGGATGACGGCGGGATACCTGCTCTCCCGCACGCACAAGGTCCGCGCGGGCGACACCATTCTGGTGCAGGCGGCGGCCGGCGGCGTCGGGCTGTTGCTGTGCGACTGGGCCAAACATCTCGGCTGCACCGTGATCGGCACCGTCAGCAGCGACGAGAAGGCTGAGCTGGCGGCAGCCCATGGCTGCGATCACCCGATCGTCTATACGCGCGAAGACTTCGTCGCGCGGGTGAAGGAGATCACGGACGGCGCCGGTGTTGCCGTGGCCTATGACAGCGTCGGCAAGACCACGTTTCTCGGCTCGTTCGAATGCCTCGGCATCTGCGGCCATCTCGTCAGCTTCGGCCAGTCCTCAGGCCCGGCGGACCCGATTGCGCCGGCAATGCTGGGCGCGAAGTCTGCGTCGCTGACCCGGCCGTCGCTGTTCCACTATGCCGGAACGCGCGATGAGCTGGACGCGATCTCGCGCAATCTCTTTTCCGCCATGCACGCCGGTGTGATCGGGGTTGAGGTCAACCAGACCTATCCGCTGAAGGACGCAGCCCAGGCCCACCGCGACCTTGAGGCCCGCAAGACCACGGGCTCGACGGTGCTGCTGCCGTAGCGGATCGACGGCGGCAGGCGGGTGCGGGTCGGGAACAGGGTTCGGGCGATCGACTGATCGTCAGCGGATCAAGACATTGTGGCTGGCCCGCGAGCGGGCGACCCCTAGCTATCAGGCGGTAGCGTTGGGACATCCATGCTTGTCGAGGGTTCGCCATGAAACTGCTTCGTTTCGTACCGCTGTTGCTGGTTCTGGGATGTGCCGACCAGTCCGGACCGCAGCCACGTGTGCTCAGCGAATCCCCGGGCCGGAGCGAGATCGTGCTGAGCTGGCCGGAGGGCGTCACGGTCGGCCGGGTCAACCAGCTGGCGCGCGCGACCTGCTCCGTGGGCGGCCGACGGACGATCGGGTTGCGCACCGAAACGATCAACGGTGAGCGCGTGCGCATCTATCGCTGCGAAGAACGGCTCCGGCTGGCGCCGTAGCTGCGACGTCGCGCCACGCCGGCGAGCATTGTCGATGTGAAGGCAGGGCGTCTGGAAAGGCGGCATCCCGGCTGCCATGTCGTTCTTGAGGTCCTCTGACCGCCAGAGCTTGCCGAAGGATCGTGACCATGAAGATGCTGCGTCTGGTGCCGGTGCTGCTGCTCGCAGCCTGTGCGACGCAGGCGGGTCCGCAGCCGTCGATCGTCGGCGAATTCGAAGGGCGCGACGAGATTGCGATTGCTTGGCCGGAAGGGGTGACGGTCAGCCGCGTCAACCAGCTTGCCAGGACGGTTTGCAGCCCGGAAGACCGCCGCGCCATCGGCCTGCGCACGGAGACGCGCGCGGGTGAACGGGTGCGTGTCTACCGCTGTGAAGAACGGCTGTTCGAGTTTCCGTAAAGTCGGCGGCGGGCGGGCGGCCTACCCGACCGCCCGATCGGCGTAGAGCGAGAAAGCCAGAGGCAGCCATGGCTTGTCGGGCCATCGGTACATGTCGTCCTGGCCTTTGACCAGGATATCGAACATCCGCCACGGCACCGCGTCGTGCTCGTGCATCCAGCGCAGCGTGAGGCCGGCGTCGATGAGGCCGTTGATGATGTCGCCCAGATTGTGGATCCATTCATAGGTCCTGGTGTTCTGCAGGCGGGCAGTCTCGTCGGCATAGTCCACCGGACAGTCGTCGACGAAGGCCGACGTGTCGAAATAGGGCACGTACCAGCCAGGCATGCCGTCGGGGGATTTCGCTGCCGTGTCGAAGACCTGCGCTGCCGGATGGCTGTCGGCGAGATAGAGAGCGCCGCCGGGCCTCAAGAAGTGTGCGACAACCTCGGCCCAGCGGCGGATGTCCGGCAGCCAATTGATGGCCCCCCAGGTCACGAACACGCGGTCGAAGGCAGCCCCCTCGCCGACCGCCGACGGAGCATCGTAAAGGTCGGCTTCCGCGAACCGGGCCCGGCCCTCAAGGCCAAGCTCGGCCGCCAGTGCCCGAGCCGCTTCGATCGCCGGAGGTGAGAAGTCGAGCCCCACCACCTCGGCCCCGCGCTGGGCCAGCGCCAGCGTGTCCTTGCCGAAATGGCATTGCAGGTGCAGCACCCGCAGGCCGTCGACCGGCCCCAGCTCAGCTTCTTCGATCGGGTGCAGGTGCCCCTGTCCGGCGCGCAGCGGCGCCATTTCATAGGCCGGCGCCTGCAGGTGGATGGGCACGCGCTCGTCCCAGTTGGCGCGGTTGGCGCGCCGCCACTCCCGTTCGTCCGGTCCCATCTCAGCCACTTCCTACGCCGATGCCGGCCGGGGGCATATCACAACCACGGGCGAGATCGCCAGCAGGACGGGGCACGCGCGCAGGGCGTCGAATGCAGGTCACTTCGAACCGGTCGGCATGCTAGAGTGCGACAATCTGACTTGCTGACACGATCCCCAGGCTGGCGAACCACCCATGTACCGGTGACCCAGGACGCCATTCAAGGAGCGGTCAGATGCCCCTGAAGGTCGATGACTACGCTGTGATCTGCGACAAGGTCTACGATCAGGCGCAGCCTGGGGGTGGCATGGCGCTGGTGCCCGGCTTCACCTGCGCGCGCTTGGTGACGGACCCGATCCACGGATTCAAAGGCGCCATCTATACGCGCGGTCTTGATTGCGTGGTGGCGTTCAAAGGCACCGAGACTGCAAAGGGGACGCCCCAGAGCATCAAGGATCTGACGGAAGATTACCGGCTGATGATCGGCGGCCTTCCTAAGCAGGTGTCGCCGGCAACGGACTTGCTGAACTTCGCCCAGTCTATCGCCGGTGAAATGACGATCACGATCTGCGGGCATTCCCTTGGTGGCGGCCTGGCGCAGGTTGTCGGCTACCAGGCGAACGTGCCGTTCGTCACCTTCAATGCTCCGCCGATGGCAACCAATGTCGACCGCAGCTGGGCGAAAACGATCAGGGCCGCCATGTCCAGTCTCCCCGGCGGAGCCAAGATCACCTATCCGCTGATGAGTCAGGTCGCCCAGGCGGTGGCCAAGAGGAAGAACATCGGTGCGGGACTGGGCGTCAATTTCCGCATGAAGACGGACATCGTCAGTGCGTCCTTTTGGGGCGGCGACCATGTCGGCGACGTAGTCACCATACCGACAGACCTCGACGCCTTCTCGGCGCACTTCATGGACGCGGTCAAGAAGGCGATCTTCCTGAACGTCGGCATGAAGACGGTGACCGTCAGCTGACGCGATGGTCAGGCCCGCAGACGCGGCTAGATACGGATCGCCTCACCCCACTCGTGGCCACAGGCGCTGCAGCGGTAGGCCGGTGCGTCGGCTTCGATCACCGATCCGCCCAGCACGATGTCGCCATGGGCGGCTGCGGCGCGCAACTGCGCATCGGGTTCGCCATACTCGATCCGCCGACCCGCGTGCTGACCGCAGGACGGACAGTCTCTCAAGGACCACATCATCCGCTCTCTCCCGAGCGGCGTCCCCTGCCCTAAGGCTTTTGTCGTTGTCTCCAACATATCATGTCGTTCGCACTTGCAAAAAGATCAAGCTCAAGAATCAATTATGCACTGATATGTCTTACGAAATCGTTTTCGCGATTGCGGTAAGAGAAATGGATTGGTCGGCGGGTCAGGCGGTCTGGGCCGTCAGCGCCCGGGCGACCTTCGAGGCCGGCGGCCGGCCCAGAGCGTCGCAGATGAAGCGGCTGGCCTGCAACAGCCGGTCCATGGCCACGCCCGTAGCGATGCCCAGACCGTCCAGCAGATAGAGCACGTCTTCCGTCGCCACATTGCCGGTCGCGCCCTTGGCATAAGGGCAGCCGCCCAGGCCGGCTACGGCGCAGTCCACGACGGCGACGCCCTCTTCCAGGCTGCCGTAGATATTGGCCAGGGCCTGGCCGTAGGTGTCGTGGAAATGCACGGCCAACGTCGTGCCGCCCGCCGCCGCGCGGGCAGCGCGCAGCATGGCCCTGGCTCTGGCCGGCGTGCCGACACCGATGGTGTCGCCCAGCGAGATCTCGTAGCAGCCGAGTGCCGCTAGCCGCCCGACGACAGGGGCGACTTGAGCGGGCGCGATCTCGCCCTCATACGGGCAACCTAGGACGCAGGAGACGTATCCGCGCACAGCGATGTCAGCGGACTGCGCCGCCTCCGCGATTGGCGCAAACCGCTCGAAGCTCTCTGCGATCGAACAGTTGGTGTTCTTCCGGCTGAACGTCTCGGAAGCGGCAGCGAAGATGGCGACCTCTTCGGCCCCGGCCGCTTGCGCGGCCTCGAAACCCTTCATGTTCGGGGTCAGCACGGCGTAGCGGACGCCGGACCGCTGCGGTAACCGCGCCATGACTGCGGCAGTGTCGGCCATCTGCGGGACCCATTTCGGCGATACGAAAGCGCCCGCCTCGATCGCGGTCAGGCCGGCATCGGCCAAGCGCTCGATCAGCCCAACCTTGGCGTCCAGCGGGACGATCGCCGACTCGTTCTGCAAGCCATCGCGGGGGCCGACCTCGACGATCTTCACCTGCGGCGGCATGCCGTCCATGGGTTCTGTCCTATCGCTGCACCCGGCCCGAGGCGTCGCCGCCCTTCAGCTTTTCGACCTCCGCCACCGTGACGCGGTTCAGGTCGCCGGAGATGGTGTGCTTCAGGGCACTGGCCGCCACGGCGAACTCCAGCGCATCCTGCCGATCCTGATAGGTCAGCATGCCGTAGATCAGGCCGCCGGCAAAGCTGTCGCCGCCGCCGACGCGGTCGACGATGTCGGTGATCTCGTACTTGCGTGACAGGCGGAAGCCGCCGGCATCGCGCAGGCAGGCCGACCAGCCGTTGTTGTCGGCACTGCGGCTTTCGCGCAGCGTGATCGCCATCGTGCTGAGGTTCGGAAACACCTCCATCATCTTGGCCGTCAGCGCAGCATAGTGCTCCGTGTCCAGCTCCCCCGACGTCACATCGACAGGCACTTCGACGCCGAGGGACTTCTGACAGTCCTCTTCGTTGGCGATGCCGACATCGACGTATTTCACAAGCTCCGTCATCACCTCGATGGCAGTCTTGCCGTACTTCCACAGCTTGCCGCGATAGTTGAAGTCGCAGGACACGGTCAGGCCTTTGGCCTTGGCCCGTTTGACCGACTCCATCGACAGCTCGGCAGCGGAGGCGGAGAGCGCCGGCGTGATGCCGCTGATGTGGAACCATCGTCCGCCGGCAAACGCCTTGTCCCAGTCGATGTCGCCGGGACCGGCTTCGGCCATGGCGGACCCGGCGCGGTCGTACAGCACCTTCGACGGCCGCTGGTTGGCGCCTGTCTCCAGGAAATAGAGGCCCATGCGGCCGGGTTTGAGCACGGCCGACGTGGTGTCGACGCCGTGCCGGCGCAGCTCGCCCACGCAAGCCGCGCCCAGCTCGTTGTCCGGAAGCACCGTGACGAAGCGGGCCTCCAGCCCATAATTGGCCAGCGACACGGCCACATTGCCCTCGCCGCCGCCGAAGGTGGCTTCGAACAGGGGCGACTGCATGAAGCGCTCGAAGGCCGGCGTCTTGAAGCGCAGCATGATCTCGCCGAAGGTCACGATTGTATCTGACATGTCGCCTCCCTCCTTCGCGCTTGCCGCTTGGGCCGGGCTATTTCTGCAACAGGTGAAAGGCGAAGCCCCCGAACTCGCCTTCCAGATAGACGGCCTTGGGCGGCCCACCCTCCAGCCCTTTGGCCGTGGCCATGTCGACGCCGATACCCTTGCGCCTCAGATAGGCGATGGCACGGGCGACGCTGTTGGTGTGGATGGCGATGTGACCGTGCGTGCCCAGGCCCGGTGCCTTCAGCACCTCTACAAGGCTGCCGGCGAAGTTGGAGCTGTTGCCTTCCTTCACGCCCAGGTCGAACAGCCCGGCGATCGACCGGGTGAGCGCCAGCGAGGCGTCCGCACCATCGGCGTTGATGCCCACATGGGCGAGCGAGAAGCCCAGCATGGTGCCCACGGCCTCGCGCACCAGCGTCTCGATCCGGTCGAACTGGCCGGCCGCGATCATGTCGGTCTTCACCATCCAGCTGCCGCCGCAGGCGTGCACCTTGGGGAAGGCCAGATAGTCGTTGATATTGCCGGCGTCGATGCCGCCGGTCGGGATGAAGCGCAGCATGCCATAGGGTGCTGCCATGGCCTTCAGCGCCTTCAGGCCGCCCACGGCCTCAGCGGGGAAGAACTTGACCACCGAGAGGCCGAGGCCCAGTGCCACCTCGATATCGCTCGGCGTGGCCACGCCCGGCGTGATCGGCACGCCGTGATCCTGGCAGCGCTTGACGACGGCGGGGTTGGTCCCCGGCGACACGATGTACCTGGCACCCGCCGCCACGGCCTTGTCCGCCTGCTCCGGCGTCAACACGGTGCCGGCGCCGACCAGCACCTCGGGCACTTCGTTCGCGATCGCCCGGATCGCCTCTTCCGCCGCGGCGGTGCGGAAGGTGATTTCCGCCACCGGCAGGCCGCCGGCCGAGAGCGCTCGAGCCAGCGGCACGGCGTGGGCTGCGTCATTGATGGCGACGACCGGCACGATGCCGAGATCGCCGATGGTCTTGAGAACCTCGTTCATCGAGTCCCCCATGGGCATTGGATGCATGTCCCGGCGCTGCGCGAGCCGACGCCATAGGCGCCAACGGACCGTCCGGTTCCCCGTGCCAGAGAGGTCCTCGCCTGCGCGAGGACGACGGTTTCCTTGATGTACAACAAGAGACCAAGACCCAAGATCGTCATGCCCGCGTATGCGAGCATCTCCCGCCACCCCGAACAGCGCTCATCCGAGCCTTCGTTCGCAAGCCCCAGTCACCAATTGGCGCCTGTCGGATCTGATCTCTTCAGATCGCGAGCCCGCGAACAGGGTGGACGCAGCGCGCTAGTAACCATTTGGTACATAGCACGGGGACAGGGCGCGGCCAAGCGTGGCCGGCGCCCGCGGCTCAGTCCGGTCAGGCCAGGGTCTTGGCGACTGCTTCGACGGCGTCCTTGGTGATCCGCACCACTTCGTCGGCTTCGTCGCGCGTCAGCACAAGCGGCGGCGCGAAGCCCAGGATATCGCCGTGCGGCATGCCGCGGGCGATCAAGCCGCGCTCCAGACAGGCGGCCGCCACGGTCGGCCCCACCTTCTTGGCGGGATCGAAGGGACGCTTGGTGGCCTTGTCCTCCACGAACTCCACGGCCGCGATCATCCCGTCGCCACGCACCTCACCAACCATGGGATGCTCGCCCACGGCATCGCGCAACTCCCGCAGGAAGTAGGGGCCAACCTCGCGCACATTGCCCGGCAGGTCCTCGCGCTCGACGATGTCGAGATTGGCGAGCGCCGCGGCGGCACAGGTCGGATGGGCCGAATAGGTCCAGCCGTGGCCGATCGGGCCCACATCCAGCGACCCCTGTTCCAGCACCTTCCAGATCTTCTCGTTCACGATCACGCCGGAGAGCGGCAGATAGGCGCTGGTCAGGCCTTTGGCGACGGTCATCAGGTCGGGCTGGATGTCGTAGTGCTGGGACCCGAACCAGGCGCCCATGCGGCCGAAGCCCGTCACCACCTCGTCGGCGATCAACAGGATGTCGTATTTGGCCAGCACGGCCTGGATCTCCGCCCAATAGCCGGCAGGCGGCGGGATCAGGCCGCCGGTGCCCATCGCCGGCTCGCCGATGAAGGCGGCGACCGTGTCCGGCCCTTCGTCCTGGATCAGCATGTCCAGCGCTTCGGCACAGCGGCGCGCGTATTCCTCTTCGCTCTCACCCGGACGGGCGTGTTTCCAATAGTGCGGGCAGACAGTGTGGCGGATCGGCTCGCGCGGCAGGTCGAAGGCGTTGTGGAACACTGGCAGGCCGGTCAGGCTGCCGGTCATCACGCCTGAGCCGTGATAGCCGCGCTCGCGCGAGATGATCTTCTTCTTCTGCGGCCGGCCCAGGATGTTGTTGTAGTACCAGACCAACTTGATCTGAGTCTCGTTGGCGTCGGAGCCGGAGAGGCCGTAATAGACCCGGCACATCCCCTCAGGCGCCTTTGAGACGATGCGTTCCGACAGCCGGATCAGCGGTTCGGAGCTGTGGCCGACATAGGCGTGGTAGTACGCCAGTTCCTGCATCTGGCGAAACACGGCATCGGCGATCTCGCGGCGGCCATAGCCGACATTCACGCAGTAGAGGCCGGCGAACGCGTCCAGGTACCGCTTGCCCTCACGGTCGACGATGTGGACCCCTTCGCCGCCCTCAACGATCCGGCACGGCGTCTCCCCATGGGCGTGGCCCCGGAGATGCGTGGACGGGTGGAAGACATGCGCCCGGTCGAGCGCCTCGAGATCCTCGACATTGCGTAACAGCACCTGCGTCATCCCCCACTCTTGCACGAACCGCCGCCGATCCGCCCGAGGGATCGGCGGCGGCATATGAGCACCGTTGGCGCCCCTCTGTCCACCGGGCGTCGGCGCGCAGCCCTGGCTCAGGCGGTCGCTGTCAGGCAGCTTTCCGGCGGGCGGTAGCGCAGGCCCAGGTCGCGGGCGACTGCGTCATGCGTGATCTCGCCGCGGCAGACGTTCAGGCCGTGCAGCAGGTGCGGGTCTTCCGCCAATGCGCGCGGCCACCCCTTGTCTGCCAGGGTCAACACGTTGCCCAGCGTGGCGTTGGTCAGCGCGAAGGTGGAGGTGCGGGCGACCCCGCCCGGCATGTTGGTGACGCAGTAATGGACGATGCCATCCACCGTGTATGTGGGGTCGGCATGGGTGGTCGGGCGTGTGGTCTCCGTACAGCCGCCCTGGTCCACGGCCACGTCGACGATCGCCGAACCCGGCCGCATCGCCTTGACCATCTCATGGGTCACCAGCTTGGGCGCCGCGGCCCCGGGGATCAGCACCGTGCCGATCACCAGGTCGGCATCGACGACGAACTGCTCGATGGACTCCCGCGTGGAGAACACGTTGCGGATGCGTCCGCCGTACTGAACGTCGAGCTGGCGCAGCCGGTCCAAATCCCGCTCGATCACGGCCACATCGGCGCCCAGGCCCACGGCCATGTCCAGCGCGTTCGATCCGGAAACGCCGGCGCCGATGATCACCACCTTGGCCGCCGGCACGCCGGGCACGCCGCCCAGCAGTACGCCGGAGCCGCCCGCCGCTTCCTCCAGGCAATGGGCGCCGACCTGCACGGACATGCGGCCCGCCACCTCCGACATCGGGGCCAACAGCGGCAGATGACCGTGCGCGTCCGTCACGGTCTCGTAGGCGATGGCGACGGCACCGGAATTGATCAGGCCGTCGGCCTGCACCTTGTCGGCAGCCAGATGCAGATAGGTGAACAGCACCTGGCCCTCGCGCAGCATGGCGCATTCCTGGGGCTGGGGCTCTTTCACTTTGACGATCAGATCGGCCGTTTCGAACACTGCCGCGGCGTCCGGCAGGATCTTGGCGCCGGCCGCGGTATAGACGTCGTCGCCTATCCGGATGCCGGCGCCCGCTCCGGCCTGCACGACAACCTCGTGGCCATGGGCCACCAGCTCCCGCACACCGGCCGGCACGAGGCCGACGCGGTTTTCATGGTTCTTGATTTCCGTTGGTACACCGACACGCATTGCCGTCGCTCCCTGTGCCCTTCGTTGGTGGCATTTCCATCCCTAGGGTGCACAAGGTGGCACGGCTCACGCAAAAAGTGACTGCGAAATCCGTCGTCCTTGGGTCGGAAAGTTTCGTCGTTCGGATCGAAGGAACCACGACCGCCTTGATCCATGACCGTTTTGGGTCTGCTATGGTCGCATTCCGGCAACCGGGCATGGGCGCCGCCATGCCAGGGTTGCGGCCTTCGAGGGGGCGGGCTGTGCGTGCCGCCTGAGGCAGGGGAGGGACAATGGCGTACGGCGATGAAGCCGGCCGTGCCGACGAGACGGCGCCCGTCGCGGGCAAGCCGATCGGGCGCAAGGGGCGGGCGCGAGCCGTTCCGAAGGGCCGGCAGGTGGACCCGGCGGCGCTGGACGAGGTCTGCGACCTGCTGGGCGACCGCCCGCGGCAGCGCGACCTGCTGATCGAGTACCTGCATCTGGTGCAAGACCGGTTCGGCCATCTGGGTGCGGCCCATATGGCGGCGCTGGCGCAGGAGATGCGCCTGCCCATGGCCGAGGTCTATGAGGTCGCCACCTTCTATGCCCATTTCGATGTGCTGCGGGAGGGCGAGGCACCGCCGCCGGAGTTGACGATCCGCGTCTGCGACAGCCTGTCCTGCGAGCTCGCCGGGGCCGAGGCCTTGATGGCGGCGTTGAAGGCCCAATACGACGGCCAGGTCCGCGTTGTGCGCGCCCCCTGCATGGGGCGTTGCGACACCGCGCCGGTGGCGGAAGTCGGGCACCACCATGTGGACCATGCCGGCCTGCCGGCGATCGTCGATGTCATCGAGCGCCGCGACCTCCACCCCACCGTGCCGCCCCATATCGATTTCGAGGCGTACTGTGCGGATGGCGGCTATGCCCTATTGCGCAGCTGCCTGGCTGAGCCCGGATCGCGCGGCCGGATCGAGGCGGTTCTCGCCAAGTCCAGCCTGCGCGGGTTGGGTGGGGCCGGCTTTCCCACGGCACGCAAATGGGGCTTCGTGCGCGCCGAACCGAAGCCGCGCTATCTCTGCCTGAACGCCGATGAGGGCGAGCCCGGTACGTTCAAGGATCGCTATGCCTTCGAAACCGACCCGCACCGGGTGATCGAAGGCATGCTGGTTGCGGCGTGGGAGGTAGAGGCCGAGGCCTGTTACATTTATGTCCGCGACGAATACCCCGCAGCACGCGAGATATTGCTGGAGGAACTGCCGAAGGTCGAGGCGGCGGGCTTCGCGCCGCCGGGCGGCATCCATCTGCGCCGCGGTGCCGGCGCCTATATCTGCGGCGAGGAGTCCGCGATGCTGGAGAGCATCGAGGGCAAGCGCGGCCTGCCGCGCCACCGCCCACCCTATGCCGCCCAGGTGGGCCTGTTCGGACGGCCGACGCTGATCCACAATGTCGAGACCGTCTGGTGGATCCGCGATATCGAGGAAAAGGGAACAGAGTGGTTCGATGCCCACGGCCGCAACGGGCGCAAGGGCATCCGCGCCTTTTCCGTGTCCGGCCGGGTGCGCGACCCCGGCGTGAAGCTGGCTCCGGCCGGCATCACCATGGCGGAGCTGTTGGACGAGTACTGCGGCGGCATGGCCGAGGGGCATGAGTTCAAGGGCTATCTGCCCGGCGGCGCCTCGGGCGGCATTCTGCCGGCATCGAAGGCCGACATCCCGCTCGACTTCGGCACGCTGGAACCGCATGGCTGCTTCGTCGGCTCCGGCGCCATCGTCGTCCTGTCCGACCGGGACGACATGCGCGCAGTGGCGCTGAACCTGCTGCGCTTCTTCGAAGATGAGAGCTGCGGGCAATGTACGCCCTGCCGCGCGGGCACGGAAAAGGCGGTCAAGCTGATGGAAGCCCGCGTCTGGGATGAGGGCCTGTTGAACGAACTCACGACGGCGATGCGGGACGCGTCGATCTGCGGGCTTGGCCAGGCGGCCCCAAATCCGATCGACTGCGTGCTGACCCATTTCCGCGCCGATGCGGGCTTGGAGTAAAGTGATGACGGACAGCGTGACCTTTCAACTCGACGGCCACGAGGTAACGGCGGAGCCCGGTAAGACCATCTGGCAGGTCGCCAACCGTCGCGGCATCGAGATCCCGCATCTCTGCTATGCACCGGAGCCGGGATACCGGGCCGACGGCAATTGCCGCGCCTGCATGGTGGAGATCGAGGGCGAGCGGGTGTTGGCCGCCAGCTGCATCCGCAAGCCGACGGAAGGCATGCGTGTCAACACGGCGTCCAAGCGTGCCCAGGCGTCGCGGCGGATGGTGATGGAGCTGTTGATCGCCGACCAGCCGCCGCGCGACCAGGCGCGCGACGCGAATGCCAAGCTGTGGCAATGGGCGGACCATGTTGGCGTCACCACAAGCCGGTTTCCGGCGGCCGACCGGCCGGTGGCGGATATCAGCCACCCGGCCATGGCGGTGAACCTTGATGCCTGCATCAACTGCACACTCTGCGTGCGCGCCTGCCGCGAGGTGCAGGTCAACGACGTGATCGGCATGGCCTATCGGGGCTCGGGCGCAAAGATCGTGTTCGACTTCGACGATCCCATGGGCGCCAGCACCTGTGTGGCCTGCGGTGAATGTGTGCAGGCCTGCCCCACTGGCGCGCTGATGCCCGCAAATCTGGTCGATGCCGAAGGCCGTGGAGCGCGGGAAGCCGACCGGACCGTCGACAGCGTGTGCCCCTATTGCGGTGTCGGCTGCCAGATCACCTATCATGTGAAGGACGAGCGCATCGCCTATGTGGACGGGCGCACGGGCCCCGCGAACGAACAGCGGCTGTGCGTGAAGGGCCGGTTCGGCTTCGACTATGTCACGCACAAGCACCGGTTGACGCGTCCGCTGATCCGCTTGCCTGGTGCGGCCAAGGGGGTGGAGGCCGGCATCGACCCGGCGAACCCGCTGACCCATTTCCGCGAGGCGAGCTGGGAAGAGGCGCTGGACGTGGCGGCCGAGGGGCTTCGCCGCACACGCGATACCCACGGGTCCTCGGCGTTGGCCGGCTTCGGCTCCGCCAAATGCTCCAATGAAGAGGCCTATCTGTTCCAGAAGCTGGTGCGCACCGGGTTCGGGACCAACAATGTCGACCACTGCACGCGGCTCTGCCACGCCTCGTCCGTCGCAGCATTGATGGAGTGCATTGGCTCCGGCGCCGTCACGGCACCGTTCACCGCGGTGAAGGATGCCGATGTGATCATCATCATCGGCGCCAACCCGGCGGAGAACCACCCGGTCGCTGCCACCTATTTCAAGCAGGCGGCCAAGCGCGGGGCCAAACTGATCGTCATGGATCCGCGTGGCCAGGTGCTGGCGCGCCACGCCACCCACATGATGAAGTTCAAGCCCGGCGCCGATGTGGCGCTGCTGAATTCCATGATGCATGTCATCGTGGAGGAGGGGCTGTACGACCGCCAATACGTCGCCGCCCAGACCGACGGGTTCGAGCGCTTGGCGGACCACGTGAAGGCCTTCCCGCCGGAGGCGACGGAGCCGGTGACCGGCATCGCGCCGGCGGTGGTGCGCGATGTGGCACGGTCTTACGCGCGGGCGGAAGGCGCGCTGATCTTCTGGGGCATGGGCATCAGCCAGCATGTCCACGGCACCGACAATGCCCGCTGCCTGATCTCTCTGGCGCTGATCTGCGGCCAGGTGGGCCGGCCCGGCACCGGGCTGCATCCGCTGCGCGGGCAGAACAACGTGCAGGGCGCCTCCGATGCCGGGCTGATCCCCATGGTCTTCCCGGACTATCACGGCACCAGCGACGACGCCTATCGCGGGATGCTGGAGGATCTCTGGGGGGCGACCCTGGACCCGAGCCCCGGCCTGACCGTCGTGGAGATCGCCAACGCGGCCTATGACGGCCAGGTCAAGGCCATGTACATCATGGGCGAGAACCCGGCCATGTCCGACCCCGACGCCGCCCATGCGCGCGAGGGTCTGCGGCGGCTGGACCATCTGGTGGTGCAGGACATCTTCCTGACTGAGACGGCCACCTATGCCGACGTGATCCTGCCGGCCTCTGCCTGGCCGGAGAAAGACGGCACCGTCACCAACACCAACCGCCAGGTGCAGATGGGCCGCCAGGCGCTGGCGTTGCCCGGCGAGGCGAAGCCGGACTGGTGGATCACGCAGGAACTCGCGCGCCGCCTCGGCCTCGACTGGCGATACCAGCATCCCCGCGATGTATTCGCGGAGATGACACAAGCCATGCCCAGCCTGACCAACATCACCTGGGACCGGCTGATGGCGGAAAGCAGCGTCACCTATCCCTGCCCGGCGCCGGATCATCCAGGCGAAGAGATCGTGTTCGGCGAGGGCTTCCCGACGCCCACTGGCCGCGGCAAGCTGGTGCCGGCCGCCATCATCCCGCCGGCCGAGCAGCCTGATCCCGACTACCCGTGGGTGTTGAGCACGGGTCGGCAGCTGGAGCACTGGCATACCGGCGCCATCACCCGGCGCGCCTCCGCACTGGATGCGCTGGAGCCGGAGGCGACGGCCAGCCTGGCACCGCAGGACATGCGCAAGCTGGGCGTGGCGCCGGGCGAGCGCATCCGCGTGGCCACCCGCCGCGGCGTCATCGAGCTTGTGGCCCGCGCCGACGGCGCCATCGCGCCGGGCATGGTGTTCATTCCGTTTGCCTATGCCGAAGCGGCGGCTAACCTGTTGACCAACCCCGCGCTCGACCCCTACGGCAAGATCCCGGAATTCAAGTTCTGCGCGGCGCGGGTGGAGAAGGTGGCTGCCGCCGCGGCCGAGTGAGCATGGATGAATTCGCCGTTCTGCCCGACCCCGACGATCCGCGGCTGACGCGCGCGGTCGACGGCATCGACCACGAAGGCCGCGCGATCGAAACGGCCGTGGTGATGGAACGGCCGCTGACCCTGTTCCTGAATGGCCAAGAGATCGTCACCATGATGACGATCGGCGACCACCCGGAGTACCTCGCCGTCGGTTATCTGTTGAACCAGAACATGCTGCGCCCCGATGATGAGATCACGGGCATCGACCACGATGAAGAGCTGGACGTGGTGGTCGTGCGCACCCTGCGCGAGACGGACTATGAGGAGAAGCTGAAGAAGAAGGTGCGCACATCGGGTTGCGCCCAGGGGACCGTGTTCGGCGACGTGATGGAGGCGTTCGAGACCGTTCGGCTCAATCCTGCCGCAGTCCTGCACACCTCCTGGCTCTATCAGCTGACGAAGAAGATCAACACGCTGCCCAGTCTCTATCTGAAATCCGGGGCGATTCACGGCAGCGTGCTGTGCCAGGCCGACCGGCCGCTGATCTATATGGAGGATGTCGGCCGCCACAACGCGGTGGACAAGATCGCCGGGTTCATGATGCTGAACAGCGTGCCGGCGGACGACAAGATCTTCTATACGACCGGCCGCCTGACCTCCGAAATGGTGCTCAAGACGGTGCAGATGGGCATTCCCATCCTGATCAGCCGTTCCGGCTTCACGGCGTGGGGCGTGGACTTGGCGCGCCAGGCCGGACTGACGCTGATCGGCCGGGCCAAGGGCAAGCGCTTCGTAGCGCTGTCCGGCGCCGAACGCATCGTGTTCGATGCCGACCCGGCCGCCGTGCCGGAGGAAGAGCGTCGCCACGGCCGCAAATCCGGCGTCACCGACGATGCCGCCTGAGCCTCGGATTCTGGGTGTGCTGCTGGCCGGCGGCCAGTCGCGCCGCATGGGCGGCGGCGACAAATGCCTGCGCCTTCTGGCCGGGCGCCCGATCCTGGCCCATGTGATCGATCGGGCCCGACCCCAGGTGGCGGGGCTGCTGTTGAACGCCAACGGCGATCCGGAGCGGTTCGCGGGCTTCGGCCTGCCGGTTGCGAGCGATGTGGTTGAGGGGTTCGCCGGTCCGCTGGCCGGTGTGCTGACGGGTCTGGACTGGGCGCAGGGCGCCGATCCAGACGTGACCCATGTGGTCACCTTCGCGACCGACACGCCGTTCCTGCCGCTTGATCTTGTCGACCGTCTGGTGAGCGCGGCCCAGGCGGCGGAACTGCCGCTGGCGGCCGCTGCGTCGGGCGGCCGCGCCCACCCGGTCTTCGGACTGTGGCCTGTGACGCTGGTCGAAGACCTGCGCCGTGCGTTGGTCGACGAGGATCTGCGCAAGGTCGACCGGTGGACGGCGCGCCACGGCATTGCGTTGGCCGAATTTGCGTCCGATCCCTTCGACCCCTTCTTCAACACCAATAGGCCGGAAGACCTCGAAGCGGCGGAAAGCATGGCGCGCCTGCACTTCGTGCGAGCCGCCGGGAGCTTGTCGGAATGACCGCGATCGATCCCGTCAACGACTGCTACCGCCCGGGCGACGGCCGGATGGCCGTGGCCGATGCCGTGGCGCGCCTGAAAGACCGGATCGGTCCCGTGACGGGCACGGAGCCGGTGGCACTCGCCGACGCCGCCGGCCGCATCCTGTCCGAGCCTGTGGTCTCGGGCCGCACGGTTCCGCCCTTCGACAACAGCGCGGTCGACGGCTACGCCTTCGCGTCGGCGATCCTGCCGACCGATGGCCATCTGCGGCTGGCCGAAGGACGGGCCGCCGCAGGGCATCCGTTCGACGGACGGGTGGCGGAAGGAGCTGCCCTGCGCGTGCTGACCGGCGCCCGCATGCCGGACGGCACAGACACGGTCGCGATGCAGGAGGATGTGCATCTGAGCGACGGCTGGGTCGACGTGCCGACCAAGCTCAAGACCGGTGCCAACCGCCGCCGCGCCGGCGAAGACGTGAAGGCCGGCGATGCCATCCTGCAACCGGGCATCCGGCTCCGGCCGCAGGATCTGGCAGCCGCGGCCTCGGTCGGTGTCGGCCGGCTGCGGGTTTACGCGCCACTGACAGTGGCCATCTTTTCCATCGGCGATGAGTTGTGTGAGCCGGGCGGCGAGGCTGGTGCTGGGCAAATCTACGACAGCAACCGGCCGATGCTCTCCGCCCTCCTGAATGGGGTCGGCTTTGCCGTCACCGATCTCGGCATCCTGCCGGACGATGCCGCGGTTGTGCGCCGACGTTTGGGCGAAGCGACTGAGAGGCACCATGCGCTGGTCACCTCGGCCGGGGCCTCGATCGGCGATGAGGACCATACGGTTGCAGCGGTCCGGGCGCTGGGCACGCTGCATGCCTGGCAGCTTGCCATCAAGCCGGGGCGTCCCATTGCCTTCGGCCGCATCGGCGACTGCACCTTCGTCGGCCTGCCGGGCAATCCGGTCGCGGTTATGGTCTGCTATGTGCGCATCGTGCGCCCGATGCTACAGCGGCTTGCGGGCATGGACTGGCCGGAACCGCATGCTTTTCCAGTACCGGCCGCGTTCGAGATCGACAAGAAGCCGGGTCGGCGCGAGTACTGGCGCGCCCGCTTGGCGCTGGACGAGGCCGGCGCCTTGACGGTGGAGAAGTTCCCGCGCGACGGCTCGGGTCTGATCAGCTCGCTCACCTGGGCCGACGGCCTGATCGAGGTTGCGGAAGACACCGCGCGCATCGAACGCGGTCAGCCGGTGGACTTCCTGCCGTTTTCCGAGCTAGGCCTGTAAGGCCGAACCCGCCCATAGCCGCGGCACATCTACGCCAAGACAGTCGGAGGCAACACGCGTGAGCACCATCGGTTTCATCGGCCTCGGCATCATGGGGCGGCCCATGGCCGGGCACCTGATCAACGGCGGGCACAAGCTCGTCACCCTGCAGCACCGCACGCCGGTGCCGGCCGAGCTGGTCGAGAAGGGCACAACGGTCTGCAGCACGGCCAAAGATGTCGCCGCGCAGTCGGACATTGTGATCACCATGGTGCCCGATACGCCGCAGGTGGCCGAGGTGCTGTTTGGCGAGAACGGCGTGGCGGAGGGCCTGACCCCCGGCACGCTGGTGATCGACATGAGCTCAATCGCGCCGATGGAGACGAAGGACTTCGCCGCCCGTATCAATGCGCTGGGTTGCGATTACCTGGACGCGCCGGTGTCCGGCGGCGAGGTCGGGGCGAAGGCCGGCACGCTGACCATCATGGTCGGCGGCCCCGAAGCAGCGTTCGAGCGCGCCCGGCCGGTGTTCGAGCTGATGGGCAAGAACATCACGCTGGTCGGCGGCAACGGCGACGGCCAGACCTGCAAGGTGGCGAACCAGATTATCGTGGCGCTGAATATCGAGGCGGTGGGCGAGGCGCTGGTGTTCGCGTCAAAGGCCGGGGCTGATCCGGCCAAGGTGCGCCAGGCGCTGATGGGCGGCTTTGCGTCGTCGAAGATCCTTGAGATCCACGGCCAGCGGATGATCGACCGCACCTTCAATCCAGGGTTCCGCATCGGGCTGCACCAGAAGGACCTGAACCTGGCCCTGAGCAGCGCCCGCACGCTGGGCGTCAGCCTGCCCAATACGGCGACGGCGCAAGAGCTGTTCAATGCGTGTTCGGCACAAGGCGGCGCCGAGTGGGACCACTCAGCCATGGTGCGTGCGCTGGAACTGATGGCGGCGCATGAGGTCAGCGGGAATGAGGACGCGTGAACCTGCGTCAATGGCTGCAAGACCGCTTCTGGCGCTCGCTGTAGGGTTGCCTTAACTTCCTGGGAAGAGTGGGTGGACTTGCCGCCACGCCACCGGGGAGGATGCAGGCATGCAGACCAACTTCACCCTCGACCAGCTGGCCGATGCGGCGATGGCGGAAAGCGAACGCATCCTGCGCACCTGCGTCCATTGCGGCTTCTGCCTGGCGACCTGCCCGACCTATCAGATCCTGGGCGATGAGCTCGACAGCCCGCGCGGGCGCATCTACCAGATCAAGGACATGTTCGAGAACGACAAGCCGGCGCCGGACCCGGTGGTCAAGCACCTGGACCGCTGTTTGTCGTGCCTGTCCTGCATGACCACCTGTCCGTCGGGCGTGCATTACATGCATCTGGTCGACCACGCCCGCGTCTATGTGGAGCGGCGCCGCCACCAGCGGCCCTTGGCTGACCGGCTGCTGCGCCGCATGCTGGCCACGGTCATCCCGCGGCCGCGGCTGTTCCGTCTGGCGTTGCTCGGTGCTTGGCTCGGCCGGCCGTTCGGGCGGTATATGCCGGGCCGGCTGAAAGGCATGGTGGCCATGGCGCCCAAGCGCATTCCCGGCCCCAGCAATGTCGACCGGCCGCAGGTGTTCCCGGCCGAAGGCGTGCGCCGCAAGCGCGTGACGCTGCTGAACGGCTGCGCCCAGCAGGTGCTGGACCCAACGATCAACGAGGCGACGGTTCGCCTGCTGACCCGGCACGGCTGCGAGGTGGTGGTGACCAAGGGCGCCGGCTGCTGCGGCGCCGTCACCCACCACATGGGCATGGAGGAGCCGGCACACCGGGCGACCGTGGCCAACGTGGCGGCGTGGTCGGCGGAGATGGCGGAGTACGGCGGCGAGGGGCTGGACGCCATCGTCATCAACACCTCGGGCTGCGGCACCTCGGTGAAGGATTACGGCTTCCTCTTGCGCGAGGACGACGAATGGGCCGAAAGGGCCGCCAAGGTCAGCGTGATCACGCGCGATGTCAGCGAGTTCATGATTGAGCTCGGCCTCGGCGAGCCCGTGATCGAGACCGGGCACACGATCGCCTACCACTCCGCCTGTTCCATGCAGCACGGCCAGCGTCTGAAGACCGAGCCGAAGACGCTGTTGGCCAAGGCCGGTTTCGTGATCAAGGACGTGCCCGAGGGCCATCTCTGCTGCGGCTCAGCCGGCACGTACAATCTGCTGCAGCCGGAGCTGGCGACCGAACTGCGGACCCGCAAGGTCGCCAACATCGAGCGCACCAGGCCCGACTTCATCGCCACCGGCAATATCGGCTGTATGACCCAGATCGGCGGCGGCACGGACCTGCCCATCGTCCACACCGCGCATCTTCTGGACTGGGTCACGGGCGGTCCCAAGCCCGACGCGATCGCCCATCTGCCGGACACGGTGGTGCCGGCAGCGGCCGGGGTTGCGGCGGAGTAGGCGCTTGCCGGCTGCATGCTGCCGTCAACCCTCGCAGGCGGTAGCGACATTGCCGCTCCGTGCCCCGTGCCAGGAAGGTCCTCGCCTTCGCGAGGACGACGCCCTGGCTGATAAATGGCAAGAAGACAAATCCCAGGGCCGTCATGCCCGCGTAGGCGGGCATCTCCGGCCTAGTCGAACCCTACCTATCCAGTGTTCTTCCCGCACACCATGGTCAACGCTCCGCTAAGCGACACCGTCGACCGTCTTTATCTGGAACTGCACCTGATGGCGGACGCAAGGCGAGCGCCGGAATTGTCGGCGATCATCAGCACGGGTTCGGGTGCATCGCCGAGGTCGAGGCTGTAGGCGTCGACCGTCGTCTCTTTGCCGCGCAGCTTGACGGCGCCTTGGGCGATGAAGTCGTGGCCGGTGGCGTTGGCCGCGACGGCGCTGCTGACCAGGCACCGCGTCCCCATCTCGCGGTTGGCGCCCTCCAGCCGGGCGGCGGTGTTCACCACATCGCCCAGCGCCGTGTACGAGAACCGGTCGCGGGCCCCGACATTGCCGACGAAGGCATAGCCCCGGTGCAGCGCGAAGCGGGTGATCAGCGGCCGCTCGTACCGCGCTTGGCGTGCTGCGTTGAAGGCATCGAGGCGACGGGAGATCTCGACCACCGCATCGCAGGCATGGCGGCTGTGTTCAGCGTCGTCGCGCGGCGCGCCCCAGAAGGCCATCACCGAATCCCCGATGAACTTGTCCACCGTGCCGCCATGCTCGGCAATCACGCTGCAGATGATCTCGAAATACTCCGCCAGGGCATCGATCATCCGCTCGTGCTGTTCCGTCTCCGTGTGCTGGGTGAAGCCCTGGATGTCGGTGAACAACACGGTGATCTCGCGCCGCCGGCCGCCCAGCCGCAAGGGGTGACGCAGGTGCAGCAGATCGCGCACCAGTTCTTTCGGCACGTACCGCCCGAAGCTTCTGAGGGCCGTCTGGGTTACGGCAACGGAGGCGTTCAGGCTGTCGATTTCCGCCAGTGCCGAGCGTTCCGGCGGTGTCGCCTCGATCTCATCCAGCGCGGACATGGCATCCATTGCGCTGATGGCCTTGCGGATCGGCCGTGCAACGGCCCGGGCGATGAAGATGCCGGCGAAGACGACCACGGCGGCCAGCCCCAGGGTCAGCACCAGCGTATAGTCCGCAAGCCGGTCGGCCGCCGCCGTGAAGTCCGACAGCGGGGCGCCGACATAGAGATCGGCGGCGAACCCGAACTGACCTTCCAGCCGAAGCCGTCGGCCGAGGATCGTCTGGCCCTCTGACGTTACAGAGACGCTGTCGTCGGCGTGTCCGTCGAATGCCTCGAACACGCGCAGGTCAAGCCGCCCGGGCATCCGGAAGTCGAAGAAGGTCGGCTGCAGGGCGTCAGGATCCTCGCTCAGCGCTTCAGCCGTCATTGCCGGATGCGCGATCAGCGAGCCGTTCGGCTCCGCAATGAAGGCAAATCCGTTCTCACTGATCGGCAGTTGGCGCAGAAAGGCCGTCAAGTCGTCCACCCGCAGGTCGACGCCCAGCACCCCGACCAAGGTCCCATCGGCGTTACGCAGGCTGGTGGTGAGCGTGATGCCGAAGCTGTCTTCCACATGGAAGCGGTAGAGACCGGTCCACACCGGGCTCTCCGCCTCGGCGCCGATCCGGTACCAGGGCCGGGCACGAGGATCGTAGTCGATCGGCAGCCTATGCGCGGATATCCACGCGCCGGTTTCCCGGTACGACCAGCGGTCGATGGGATGCTGGGCGGTCCAGTCGCGCTCCAGGCGCAGATAGGGTGTGGTCGTCTCCTGTGGCAGCCCGGCCAGTGTCAAGAGGTCGGGCGTGGCGCGGCCCAGGAAGACAAAGGATCCGTCGGCGTAACCGATATAGGCGGCGTAGATCTGGGTGTTGAACGACGGAACGATCTCGATGGACTCAAAGAAGCGGACGAATTCCGAGGCCCGGCTTTCCGGCTGGGCTTGCGCGATCTCTTCCGTCGGAATGGCCAGTATGTGCCGGGCGATCACGGCGGCTGGGGCCAGCAGCGCTTCGGTGCGGGTCAGAACGGCTTGCGCCGATGCGGCCAGCGTCCGGTCGGCTTCCGCTCGGGCGTGCCGCTCGAACTGGACGGCGTGCAGGACGGTGACGCCGGCCACGCCGGACAGCACCAGCGCGCTGATCACCACCACCAAGAGAACGCGCAGGTTAAGGCGCGGCGCTGTCCGTATGGGGTGATCTGACCTCCGCTGAGCATTCATGATGCCCCTCCCTTGTCGAAATCCCTGGCTCCAATCCGGTACTTCGGCGCTGGCCTGCGTTGTTGCCGCGGCTTCGGGCCGAAACGATCTGTGCGTAAAAATGAACCGGCGCCCTTGTCGGGCGCCAGTTAGTCACCGTGAGAAATCCGTGCTTAAGTTTGGCTCTGGTCGCCGGTATAGCTGCTGACCAGACGGGCGATCAGGATGGCGAGGTAGAACGTGCCGCACACCACCTCGATCATCGCCCAGGACCGGGCTATCGGAATGGCAGGCAGGATATCGCCGTAGCCCAGCGTGGTCAGCGTGGTGAAGCTGAAATAGAGCAGGGCGTTCCAGGGTGCTGCGGCATCCTCCGGCGACAGGGCGAAGGCGCCCGGATGCAGCGTTTCCAGGATGGTATAGGCCCCTGCCCAGCCAACGCCGAACAGAACATAAGCTGCGATGGCGGCGCAGATAACCTCCGCATCGACGACGCGGGCCGTGAGCGCACGGCGCAGCGCGCTCTCGATCGTGACCGCCGCGAGGACCACGAGCGTCGCATCCATCGCGACCTCACCGGCCACGCCGCTGCCCAGCGGCCGAACCCAGGTCAGCACCAGCCACAAGACCGCCACCGTGCAGGCCAGCGCCGTGCGCTTGGCCGCCGTCGCGAACCCCAGCACCACCAGAGAGAACAAGAGGGCTGCGTCCGCCTCTCCGCGCGGGTCATCCCCCAGCAGCGGCACCAGCAGCAAGAGTGCCATCAGCGAGGCGAGCAGCAGGGCGAACCGCCGGCGTGCCAGCACGGTCCGCCCCGCCATCGCGAGCGTCTCAGTCATCGGACCCACGGGCGTGCAGCGCCTCGCCGATGCGCCGCAGCTCCAGGATGATGGCGCCCAGGGCGATCAGCATCGCGCTCTGCAGCAGGCCCTGGTTGAAGGCGTCCTCGATGACGATCTGCTCCACCGCCAGCCCGGTGCGCTCGTAGATCGTCATGCCTACTGTGGCCAGCAGGCTCCACGCCCCCCAGACGACGACGCCGATGCCCGTCGTCAGGCCCAACAGGCCGCTCAGCTTCAGCATCACCCGGTTCACGATGCTGTTGGCCGCACGCTCTTCTCTCTCCAGTTCGGTCATGGTCAGGATCCTCCTTGTCGATCGGTGTTGATGGTTCACAGACAGGGTCCGAGCCTGGCGAGGTCGGCCGCGCAGGGTTCGCGCTGCTCGACCCCGTTCAGGCTGTGGCGCAAGCGCTGGCTTTCTTCGTAGACCCGCTTGCGGCACCTCTGGATGCCGCCAAGCGGCTGGTGCTCCGGTGCTGAGTGCCAAGGCGTGTAGGAGAGGTGCTCACAGAATTCGAACTGCTCGGGTGCGGTGAAGTCCTGCGCCGGCAGGGTGAGCGTCGCGACGATTTCAAACGGCGTCGGCCAGAGCGACATGGCGTCTTCGATCGGGGTCGTCGCCTCGTCAACATAAGCCTGTGCCGCGAGCACGAACTTCGCCTCTCTGCGCTGCCTGACGAAGTGGTCTTCAAGCGCCTCGCGCAGGCCGTCCGCCGTGGTCACCGGATCGCGGCCGGAGACGTTGGCGACGTCCGGGATCAGGGTCAGCCGTGCCGCGCCGCCGCCCATGGCGATCGGCACTTCGGACCAGTACTGGCGTTCCAGATGGCTGGCGATGACCACGTTGAAGGTCAGGTTCAACCCGAACTCGCGCGGCCGGCTCTTGAAGAACCCTGCAGCGGACGGGTCGGTCTGCGCTGCCTCGAAGAAGCTCACATAGTCCGCGACGTCACGAATGAAGAAGGTCGGCTGGTCCAGCAGGATGAAATCCTGCGTGCCTACCGGCGAGCCGGGCACGTCCAGCAGCTTGATGGCCATGGCGTGCGGGTTGGGGTCGGACTCCTTCGGCATCGGGCCCGTGGAGGCACGCACAATGGCATCGAACCGGGCCGGTGCCGCGAACACGCCGGCGCGCAGGCCTTCCGGCACGCAATCTGCGACCTCGAAGACACCCCGCAGCAGCGCCTGCTGCTTTGGGTGCTGACCGCGCCTCTTCGGATCGCGGCCTTTCATGATTTCGATCTGAAGCGCGGTCACGCGCTCGATCATGTCCGCTTCATCCAACGGGATGCGCTCGAGCGGATGGGGGGCGATGTGGCCCATGGATGGATGCTCCCTTGTCAGAAGTTGCCGGCGGCGATGCCTTTGAGGGCGGTGATGCCGGGGGCAAAGAAGTACTCCCCGCCCTGGACGGTGACGAACTGGCGGAGATCGAACAGGAACGGCATGTCCGCACCCGGCACGGTGAACTGGCCGCCGTCGCCATTGGTGCCGATCAGGGGGTCCTTCTCGTCGCTGGGGAGGCCGATGAAATCGCCCTTCTGCACCCATTCCGCCTGGATGAACTCGAACTGCAGTTCGATATCGGCGACCACGAACACGCCGGCCTGGCCCCGTGCGACACCGTCGTCCGGTGCGCCTTCGGGCAGCGGTGGGCCGAATTCCAGACCGCGACGCAGAATCCGCTTGCGATTGATATCGATCGTCGTGGTCAGCCTGGAGGCCCGCGGGTTGGTGCGCCGCAGATGGGCGCCCAAGGGGCATTTCAGGCCTTCGGGGTCGTCCGCATAGTCGAAGTCGTTGACCCGGTTGGGGTCCGACGCGATCGCCGGATCGTCATGGTCGGCCGACAGCGCCAGCGGACAGCCCGACCGCCAGCGCCCGACGATCTTTGCGGCCATCTTTTCCCGATGCGCCTCGTCGTCGGCACCCCACAGGGCCATCGCGCCCTGTTTCAGGTAGTTGCGGAACCCGGCAACGTCCTGCGCCGCCTTGCGGAAGACGACGAATGTCCCGTTCAGCCCCAGATCCGGCGGTGTCGGGGTCGCCGTCGCTTCGCCCAATTCGTTGACGTAGCCCAGCAGGAACTCGCCGGGCGCAAGCGGCCGCCAGCCGTCACCGTCGCGTGCACCGTCGCCGGGGGCGGCGTCACCCAGCCCGGCGATGGCGGGCTGCGAGATGGGGTCGACATAGCCGAAATGGGCAGACGGACAGCCCGATCGCCGGTCGAACACGACCGCCGCATCGACATGATGCCTCTCCTCGACCTGGCGTGTGCGCGCGTCGGCCGAGAGTGCCTGGCGCCATTGATCGATGGTGACCGCGTCCGGGCCGGTGATGGCCACCACGGCGTGGATGTTGGGCGTGCCGAGGCCACCTTCCCAGTTCGCCGGGTCGGCGGGGCCGCTGTCGCCCAGCCGATGGGCGCGGGCCGCCATGCCTTCGCGGAACACCTGCGGAAAGCTTGCGAGCACGGCGTCGGAGAGGCCCAGCGCTGTGAGACCGTTGGCAGACAGCGCGACATTCAGCGTGCGCTCAGGCCCTTCGGCCGCGCTCGTCACCTGTCTGGCGAGATCGGCCAGCCAAGCGCGGCCGGAGGCGGCGTCGCCAATGCGGTAGAAGACATAGCTGCAGGCGAGTGTTTCGTATTCTTCCAACAGACCGCCCTGGATGTCGTTCAGGTTGGCCTTCAGGTCCGCTGCGGTGCGCGGCCCAGTCCGCTGATCGAGCATTGTTCCCTCCCTGTTCGGTCTTCTGGGCCCTGACCGGCCGGATGGCTGGTCAGGGCGGGGGACCGGTGCCGTGTCAGAGGGCGGAGGCCGTCGCGCCCCAGGCGACCTTGCCGGCCGGCCGGGCAAGGGACTTCTGGAACTCCATGATCTTCATGCGCCAATCGGCGTCGCGGCGGATCTGGTTGACCGTCAGCTCCGGATAGCCGGAGAAGTAGGCGATGACGTCGACCTGGCCGGCGGCGACGAACTCGAGCAAATTCGTGAAATCCGCATCGGCGCCCGGCGCGCCTTCGAAGTGGGCCAGAACCTCGCGCAGCGGCGCCTCAAGCGTCTTGAAGCCTTCGAAATAGGCGACGACGTCGCCGTCGAAATTGGTCTGGAACAGAACCTCTTGGTGGCTGATCCGCGAAAAGCTGAAGATGTGGATCACCGCCATCTCGGCGATGGCTTCACCGAACTCTTTCGTGCCGATGATCTGGGCGAGGGCGCGGGCGTGACCATCCGGGTCGTCCTGCTTCAGCGTGTAGATCGCCGCGAACGGCGTGGCATTGCCCGCAATGCTGACGGTGGGGCGGAGGCCGTATTTCAGCGTGGCCATCTGGTCCATGATCGTGCTCCCGGAGTAAGCGGCGCAGCCATCCCGCGCCGTCGATGTCGCTGAAGCATGCCCATCGGATGGGGGATGTCGGAGTGAGACACTGTGAGGTGCCGGTTAGTCTCAACCCGCGGGCCGTCGGACAGGGTCGATGGCTGCCAAGACGCGGCCTTCGCGAAGCCCTCCCCCATCAAGGGGGAGGGACTTTTGAACGTGGAGAGACCTTAGCCGCCGGTCGCTGCTTCGCCGCGAACCGGCCGCGTCCGGCTCAGCTTCCGGGTTCGTCGCGGGACAGGCTTTGGCGCAGGCGTGCCAGCCCGGCGTCTCTCGCCACCAGGCTCCGCCCCGCTTCCGCGAGGCGGGCGACGTCGTCCGCGTCGAGGGTCAGGGCCGTCGGGATGGCGAGAAGATGCTCCCGCTCCGCGGCGTCCTCCAGCTGGCGCAGCGACAGGTGGAGGAGGTAGCCTTCGACATCGTCGCAGGCATGCCCGTCTATCTCTTCCGCCTCGTCACACCGGACCTCGCGAATGGCCGCCACCAACCGGTCCACGCTGTCCTGCACGAGCAGCAGCGTCTCGTAATTGTACTGGTCGATGCCGGTGCTGGAGACCAGATCGAAGATCTGGCTGACGCCACCGACGGTGCGCTCTTGCGCCAGGCTTTCGTCGATGCCGCCTTGGCCGTCGCCGACGAGCACCACCAGACGGCGCACCCGGTCAAGGCCGTAGGCGCGTATCGTTTCTTCGGGCTCCAAGGCGACCACGACGTTCGTCATCCCCCGGAGCGCCAGATTGTCGGATATGCCGCCATCCATCAGGTGGACGTATTGCGACTGCTCGTGGTCCAGGTAGTGGTCGAAGCTCTCCGTCACGTAAGCCCGCCGCGACAGCCGTTCGGGTGACCCTTCCGGCTCCTCCAGCCACCAGTCGGGCAGGTGATCCACACAGGACTCGGCATGATTTTCCAGGGTGATGGGCGTGAAGAGGATCGGGAAGCCGTTGGAGGCGGCGACTGCTCGAGCCAACGGAAACGACATCAGGTCCGAACAGATCAGGTCGAAATAGTCCTGATCGAATGTGAAGGTCGATTCATTGACGATGTTAGTGGCGTTCACCTGCAATAGGGGCGCGCCGCGCTCATGGAGATCGGCGAAGGTCGCCCCCCGGAACATCATACCGTCATAGAGGGCGGCGACGTCGTCGCCGGTGCCGTATTCGTCATTGAACATCCACTCCCAGTTCCACGGCGCGAGCAGGATCTCCTGCACATCACCTTCGATATCGTGGTGCAGGAAGTCGTCCTCGAAGTCGGTGAAGATGCGATCGCGATGGAGCGCGTAGTAGGCGGCCGTGAAGCTGCCGCCGGACACACCAGAAATCACGTCGATCTCGTCCAGCAGGGTCGATGCCCGGCCGCCTATCTCGATCTCGTAGTCCCTCAGCCCCTGCAGGACTCCATAGGAGAAGCTGGACGAGCGCTTGCCGCCACCGGAGAAAGCGACGACCAGCAGGACGTCGTCGGACTGGGTCGGCTCCGCCAACGCCCCAAAGCGATAGCCGCCCTCGGTGATCGCGAGTTCGGCGGGTTCGCTGGGCAGCGGAGACAGCGGCTGGTTCATGACAACGGACGAGCAGGCGGCGAGCCCGATCGCCATTGCCAAACTCGTAGCAGTTCGGCAGCGGACGAGGGTCCACCTGTCGTGGCTTGGCCCGCTGACCTGCGGGTCGCGGCGGATGCACATCATGGTCGCCTCCTGGGTCGTGGGGAGCGGTCCGAGCCTTCGGCCGGGATTGCCCCTCTCGACGCCTCCCAGCAGCCGCGACCTGCTCTCTGCGCTGTTGATCTCGCAGGAGCATCCGCATCGGATCGGGGATGTCGGAGTGAGACACCGTTAGATCTGTGTTAATCTTAACCAATGGACAGGGTGGACGGGATCGGTGGTGACCAGGGCACGGTCGTGTCGGAGGCCGAGATCCGCCATGCCCTTCAGCAGGCGCTGGCGTCCCCTGCGTTTGCCAGCGCCCCGCGCATGGCCCGCTTCCTCAACTATGTGGTCGAAGAGACCCTGGCCGGCCGATCGGGCAGGTTGACCGGCTATACGATCGGCGTCGACGTGTTCGACCGGGAGGCCGATTTCGATCCGGGGATCGATTCAATCGTGCGTGTCGAGGCCCGTCGACTGCGCCGCACGCTGGCCGACACGCGGGGCGCCAGTACGGCAGACGCCCGGGTTGCCATCGAGCTGCCGAAGGGATCCTACGTCCCGCAATTCGTCCGGCTTGCCGCAGCGGAACCGGTCCACGGCACGGCGCCCGACCTGCCGATCGGGCCGAGGGTCAGGATCCGGCCGTTCGAATGCCTCAGCGCCGACCCCGACGACGTCTTCCTGAGCCGCGGCCTGACCGAACAGGTGGTGATCGCCCTGGGCCGCTTTCCCGAGCTCACGGTGATCGCCGATGACGTGTCGGCGGAGACGGCGGCACAGTTCCGGTTGGAGGGGACGTTCCGGCGCATGAACGACCGGCTGCGCGTGACGGCTCGGCTGCAGCGCCTGACTACCGGCGAACGGCTGTGGTCCGAGACTTTCGACCGGCGTCTCTCGGGGGCTGACCTGTTCGACATCGAGGATGAACTGGCGGCGAGTGTGGCCGCGCGCCTTGCCGACCGCCGCTCACCGCTGCGTCGCGGGCCTGCCCTGGGCATGAAGACGGCGCGCGCGGACGCCTATGCCGCGGTGCTGCGCCACCAGATCTACCTGTTGTCCCATGATCCGGCTGAGCATGCGCGCTGCCGGGCTGAGCTGCAGCGCGTCATGGCGCTTGATCCCGAGTATGCGGACGGCTGGGCGGCTCTGTCATTCGCCTATCTCGATGAAGTGCGCTTCGGCCTGAACACGGAGCCCGACGCCCTGCGGCGGGCACGCGACGCGGCTACGACGGCGGTAGTTCTGGGGGCTGAGAATGCGAGCGCCCACCATGCGCTCGCCTGCGTCAACTACCATGCCGGAGACTTCGAGGATTTCCACGTGGCGGCGGAGCGCAGCCTGCAGCTCAACCCTGGCGCGCCGGACGCGCTTGCCGATGTCGGTGCATGTCTGTGCCTGCTCGGTGCCGAAGCGCGCGGCCTGGAGCTTGTGGACCGGGCGATCGCCCTGAACCCCTCGCACCCCGGTTGGTACCGCTTTCCCCGGGTGTGGGTGGCGTTTCTCCACGAAGATTATCCAGCGGCGCTGGCAGAGCTGAAACGCGGTTGGGTCGATGGCCTGGTGTGGACGCATCTGTTTGCCGCTGCGATGCTGTCGGCCCTCGGTAGGGGCGCGGCGGCTGAGGCGGAGGTTGCGGTTGCGCTGAAGCTGCGGCCGGATCTGATCGGGTCACTTGGGGCCGAACTGGCAGTCTGGCACGCCCCGTCCCGCCTGACGGAGCCGCTGCTGCAGCGCCTCAGCGCTGCCGGTCTGGCGCTGCAGCAGGCACCGCACTGACCACGGTGGCCTGACCTTCCGTCGGCCGCAGCATTACGGCTGGATGCGATGCGTTCGCAAGAGGCTCGCCTCGGATCATCGCTGCACCCGATTGACCGACGGCTGCCAGAACCTCCTGCGTTGCGGCGAGTACTGCGGGCCGGTCTGGCTGAATGCCGCGCAGGGCCGCCTGGGTGCGCTCCGCGACATTCACCGTATCGCCCACAAGCGTGTAGTTGATGCGCCCCGGAAATCCGATATTGCCGACAATCGCCGGCCCGGTGTGCAGACCGATGCGCAGGCGTGGCACGCTCGCTCCTCTGCCGTCAGCGCGGGCCTCGAGCGCACGCACGATATTGATGGCGGCGCTGCAGGCACGGTGTGCGTGATCGGGCTGCGTATCCGGGGCGCCCCAGAACGCCAGCAGGCCGTCGCCCGTGTATTTGTCGATGACGCCGTCTGTGGCTTCGATGATCGGCCCGATCAGTTCGAAGACGTCGTTCAGATGGTCGGCCACCTCGCTCGCCGTCCGTCCGCGGGAAAAGGCGGTGAAGCCCTCGAGGTCGGCGAACATGACGGTGACCGTCCGTTCCTGGGATTGCACCGCCGTCTCTGACGTGTCGAACAGGCGTCGTACCAGGGCTCGCGGCAGATAGGTGCGGAAGGCGGTCAAGGCGCGGGCCGTGCTCTCCAGCCGGCGTGCCATGGCCCGCCATTCCCGCACAGGGCTGCCGACCAGGCGGGGCAGCGAGACACGCGTGAACTCCAGCGCTGCGATGGCGCCGAGGGCACCGTCGAAATCGGCTGCCGGACGGCTGAGGGCACGGCCGATGCGCCAGGCTATGCCGATCGCCACCAGCATCAGCACGAACCCGACACCGGCGGCGATCGTGGCGGCCCACCGGTCCCGCCAAGTATCGGCGCCCAGCCTGGCGACGGCCACGATCAAAGGTTCAGGGCCGTAACCGGTCAGCTCTCGGTAGAAGTAGATCTGGGCGACGTCGTCGATATAGCTCCAGTGCCCTTGGCTGCGGGTGAGATCGCCGATCTGCGAGAACGGCTGTGGATCGTCCCACATGCGTGCGATGGCCGGATTGCCGACGCTCGACAGTCGCGGCAGCTCGGTCGACGTGATCTCCTCCCGCGGTGCCTGAACGCCGGGGTAGACGATCACCCGGTCGCGCCCGGCCAGCACGAAGGCGGTGACGTCATAGAGCTCGGACGCCTCCGCGATATAGCGTGCAAGGCCTTCGCTGGTGACGCCGGCAGAGAGTACGCCCAGGAATTCGCCATCGCGTTCCAACGCTACGCGATAGTTCAAGATCGTGTCGCCCAGCACCAGACTGACGAACGGACGCGCCCAATAGGCGA
>JANQIX010000067.1 GCA_028281925.1 Alphaproteobacteria bacterium | reverse complement strand
AGCGGGAACACCCTCGCTTACCCTCACCCTTTATCGTTGCTTTGGGACATCGGGATCACCGCCGCCCCAGCATTGTCGGCAGCCAAGCCATTCGGCCGCAGCCACCACCAGCAGTATACATATGATTTCTACGGATTCCGCAACCTTACTCTGCTGCAGTTCTAATGACAGGTTCCACCGCCCGCAATTCATCCAATGGTATATGACACCGTATGATGTGCCCCTCTGTGTCCTCGACCGCTGGGGGCGGTGTCTGCTCGCAGATGTTGCCCAACTTGCGCGGGCACCGCGTATGGAACGGACAACCTTGCGGAGGGTTCAGCACACTCGGCAATTGCCCTTCGAGAATGATCCGCTTCTTTTCAATATTCGGGTCGGCGATGGGCACGGCCGACAGCAATGCCTCTGTATACGGGTGATAGGGGGGTGCAAAGACCTCTTCCGTCTGCCCCTGCTCCATGATCTGGCCGAGATACATGACGACGACGCGGTCAGCCAGATAGCGCACGACACCCAGGTCGTGGCTGATGAACAAGAGCGTCGTATCGTATTCGCGCTGGATGTCCATCAAGAGGCCGGTGACGGCTGCCTGCACCGACACGTCCAGCGCCGACACCGGCTCGTCCGCCACGACCATGGCCGGGTTGCCGGCAAAGGCGCGGGCGATGCCGACACGCTGCTTCTGCCCTCCCGAGAGCTGCCGCGGCCGGCGGCGCGCAAAGTCCCGCGGCAGCTTCACCAAGTCCAAAAGCCGCAGCACACGCTCTTCCACCAGATCGGCGTTCGACTCGACGCGGAACTTCCGGATCACCCGGGCGATCTGCCGCCCGATGGTCATGCTCGGGTTCAGCGTATCGTTCGGGTTCTGGAAGACCATCTGCAGCGAGCCCAACTGCCTGGCCGATCGCTTCTGCACGGGCTGGCGCGAAACGTCGGCGCCTTCGAAGGTCAGCGCCCCGCCGGTCGCCGTCTCAAGCCCCATCAACACCTTGGCGAAAGTCGACTTGCCGCAGCCGGATTCGCCGACGATCGCCACGGTCTGCCGCTTGCGGGCGATGAAGCTCAGCTCCTCGTTCGCTTTGACATACCGTACCGACCGGCCGCTGATCATGGCAGCGATCGAGCGGTCGTACACCGGATAGTATTTTTGCATTTCGTCGGAATCGAGAACCACCTCGCCGGGCACAAGAGGTTCCCGCGTGTCCGACTTCACCTCGTAGGTCGACCAGTCGATCTCATCCCATCGCGCACACCGGACGCGATGGTTGTCGGCAGGATTGACCTCGCGCATGTGTATCAGACCGTGGCCGCACTGCTCTTTGTCGAAGAAATCGCAGCGCGGACCAAAGTTGCAACCGTCCGGCCGTTCATGCGGTAGGGGAAGCTGCCCGCGGATCGGCGTCAGCGGCTTGGCATTCTTGTCCGTCCCCGGCGTCGCGATGCATCCAAACAGCCCGTGTGTGTACGGATGGCGCGGCCTGTCGAACAGGGCGCGGATGTCGCCTTCCTCATGCGCCTCGCCGGAGTACATCACACAGACGCGGTTGCACGTCTCCAGGATCAGCCCGAGATTGTGGCTGATGTAGAGCATGGAGGTGCCGAACTTCTCGCTGAGCTCGGCAATCAGTTCGACGATGCCAGCCTCCACCGTGACGTCCAGGGCCGTCGTCGGTTCGTCGAGCAGCAGCAGCGCCGGGTTGCTGAGCAGCGCCATGGCGATGACCACCCGCTGCTGCTGGCCACCTGAGATCTGGTGCGGATAGGCCCCCATGACACGCTCGGGGTCCGGCAGCCGGACATTGGCCAGCATGTCGATGGCCCGCTGGTAGGCCTCTTCCGGCGTGCAATCGGTTTCGTGATAGAGCGGGACTTCGATCAGCTGATTGGCGATCGTCAGGCTTGGGTTCAGCGCCGCCATCGGCTCCTGATAGACCATGGCGATTTCGGAGCCGCGGAGCTGGCGCAGCTCCTCCTCGCTCAGTTCTGCCATGTCACGGCCCTTGAACTTGACCGTGCCGCCGACGATCCGGCCATTATTGCCGAGATAGCGCATGATCGCGTTGGCGACCGTCGACTTGCCGCAGCCGCTCTCGCCCACCAGCCCAACCGCCTCGCCCTGACGTACGGTCAGCGAGAAGTCGATGACGGCCGGAATTTCGCCCGCGCGGGTGAAATAGGAGATGTTGAGATCGTTGATCTCCAACACCGGCGGCTGATTTGCCAGCGAAGCGGCATCACGGACCATGGCGGGTCATTCCTTCCGGCAGATCAGTCCTTCAGCGAAACTTCCCGCAGGCCGTCGGCAAGCAGATTCAGGCCGAGCACCAGCGAGGAGATGGCGAGGCAGGGGAAGATGGTCATGTGCGGCGCGAAGGTCGCCATCGCCCGCGTCTCATTGATCATGCCGCCCCAGTCAGGGTCGGGCGGTGGCAGGCCGAGGCCGAGGAAGCCCAGCACACCGATGGTGATCGTGGTGTAGCCGAGGCGCAGGCAGGCATCGACAATCAAGGGCCCGCGCGCGTTCGGCAGGATCTCGGCGAACATGATGTACCAGGCGCTCTCACCACGGGTCTGGGCAGCCGCGACATAGTCGCGGTTGCGCAGGTCCAGCACCAGGCCGCGGACGATACGCATGATGCCCGGACCGCTGGCAAAGGTGACGGCCAGGATGATGTTGATGCCCGACGCGCCGAAGGTCGTGATGATGACGACGTAGAGCACCAGGATCGGGAATGAGAGGATGATGTCGCCGATGCGGCTCAGCACATCGTCCACCCAACCGCGCTTGTAGCCCGCAGCCAAGCCCATGGCGATGCCCACGGCATAGGCACAGAACGTGGCCAGCGGCGCATAGATCAGCACACGTTGCGCGCCAAAGATGATCCGCGAGAGGATATCTCGGCCCAGGTGATCCGTCCCCAGCCAGAAGGTGCCGCCGAATTCCTCCGGGGCCTTCGTGAACGGCGTTGCAAACGGCGTCATCTGCACCAGGGGATCGTATGGCGCCAGGATCGGCGCCAGGATCGCCACGATCACCCAGAACAGGATCAGCCCCATACCGACCATGCCGACCACGCTCTCGCGGATCAGGGCGACACCCTTCAGCATGCCGATCAGCTTGTTCGGGCGGCGCGGGATCGAGCCAGCGGTCTGCTCTGTCATCGAACGTCTCCTCCGCTCGCCCGCCTCACGTGAACCGGATCCGTGGGTTGAGATAGGTGTAGCCGATATCGGCAATGGTCTGCGTACCGACGGCCACAAACACGGCCACCATGGCGCAAGCCTGGATCAGGTAGATGTCCTGGTTCAGCGAGGCTTCCAAGAGCAGCCGGCCGAAGCCGTTATAGGCGAAGAAGAACTCCACCACGATCACGCCGGATAGAAGCCAGTTGATCTGCAGGATGATGACTGTGAACGGTGCGATCAGCGCATTGCGCAGGGCGTGCTTCAAGATCACCCGGCGATAGGGCAGCCCCTTCAGATTGGCTGTCCGGATATAGGCGCTCTGCATCACCTCGGCCATGGAGGCGCGCATCATGCGTGTGATGTAGCCGAAGCCGTACAGCACCAGCACCATCACAGGCAGCACCATCTGGCTCAGGTCGAAGCCTTCGGTCATGCCGCTGGTGCCGGGCAGCGCTCCGAGCCAGAAGACGAAGATGAAGCCCAAGAGCACGGAGCTGGCGAATTCCGGTATCGACGTCGTGATCACGGCTCCGACTGTGATCGTGCGGTCGAGCGCGGAGCCTTCACGCATGCCCGCCAGGACGCCCAGAGTCAGCGACAACGGCACCATGATCAGAAAGACCATGCCACCCAGGATCGCCGTGTTGAGCAGCCGCGGCCACAGCACCTCGGCAACGGGCACCCGGAAGCGGATCGACTCTCCGAAATCGCCTGCCAGCATGCTGCCCAACCACGTGAAATAGCGGACATAGGCCGGCTCGAAATAGCCGTTGTCCTCCAACCACAGCCGCCGCTGTTCGTCCGATGAATAGGGGCCGAGGACCTTTACGGCCACCGACTCCCCGTTCACCTCCAGCAAGAGGAAGACGAGGATGGACACCGCCAACATCGTCAGCAGCATGAACGCGAAGCGTTTGGCCAGAAAGATCACCATGGCCGGGCTCCCTAATCTAAAGGCGTTCTGTGCGGCCCAGCCGCCAACGCCAATGACGGATCGATGTGCGGCCTAACCGCCGCCGGCCCTGATTCAGCCGGCGGCGGCAGACCTCGATCGGTCAACTGATGTCGAGCCAGGTCTGGTTGATATGCACCTCGTTCGCGGGATGCAGTGCAAAGCCGCGGACATTCGGTTGCATCGCCGTAAACTCGGAGCGCCAGAAGGGCTGGATGATCACGGCATCGCCCTGCAGGATCTCCTGAAGCTGCTTCACGACTTCGCGCCGTGCGTCGACGTCGTAGATGCCGCTCGCCTGGTCCAGCAGCGCGTCGAACTCAGCGTTGCTGTAGGAAGACTCGTTCCACGGCACCCCGGTGCGGTAGGCCAGATTCAGCACCTGCACGCCGAGCGGGCGGTGCGTCCACGAGGTGAATCCGAAAGGCGCCGTCGTCCAGCGGTCCCAATAGGTGCCACCGGGCATGATGTTGACCGAGAGATTGATACCGGCGGGTCGCATCATTTCCGCCAGCACCTGGCAGGTGTTGGGCTCCCACGGCGGCTGCGCCACACAGTCGATGGTGATCTCAATGCCGTCCGGGTATCCGGCCTCCGCCAGCAGCTCGCGGGCAGCGTCATAGTCCTGCTGCTGCTTGGGCAGTTCCGCATATTCCGGATGCACCGGCGCCACGTGATGGTCTTCGGCCGCAACACCCGCATTCTGGTAGGCCAGTTCCAGCACACCGTCGTGGTCGATGCACTTCTGAACGGCCTGGCGAACCAGCGGATTGTCGAAGGGCGGTTCCGTCACCTTCATGCGGGCGACGCCGGTCTGTGCGGTCGGCGTTTCCAGCAACACCAAGTTCGGCATGTTCTGCACGGCCGGCACCTGCTCCACGAACAGGCGATAGAGCACATCCACCTGCCCCGAGGCCAGGGCTGCAAGCCAGGCACCGGGATCATCGCCATGGTCGATGTAGTGGATGCCGTCGAGATAGACCTCGCCACCCCAATAGGGATCCTCGCGCCGCGAGAATAAGGCTTCCTGACCGACGCCGAACCGCTCCAACTTGAAGGGGCCGGTGCCGACGGGGTTCTCGACCAGATTGCCGCCCTCTTCCACGAAGCGGCGATGGGTGATCAGCGCCGGATAGTCGCCCATGCTCTCCGGCAGGGCCAGCATCGGCTCGCGCAGATTGAACTGCACCGTATGGTCGTCGACCTTGACGACAGCATTCTCAATGATCGCATCGCCGTCATTGGGCCCGCGCAGAAGCGCAAACCGGCCATAGTTCGACGATCCAACATTCGGGTCGAGCCAGCGCTCGAAATTGAAGATCACGTCATCGGCGATGAAGTCGTCGCCATTGCTCCACTTCACGTCCTGGCGCAGATTGAAGGTCCAGCTCTTCAGATCGTCTGAAGCTTGCCAGCTTTCCGCCAGGAATGGCCGCGTGATGTTGTCGGTGCCGACCTGCGTCAGGCTTTCCACGATGTGGCGGGCCACATTGCCCTTTTCCGACCAGTCGTAGATCGCAGGATCGGTGATTTCCTTCACGTTCATGGAGACCCGCAGGACGCCGCCCCTCGTGGGCTCTTGCGCCTCAGCGCGCGGCATCAGGTCTTCGCCGGTCACCTTTGCAACGACACCGTAAGCCGCTGTCGCCGAAAGCCCCAATAGGGTCGATGTCCGAAGAAAATCGCGGCGACCCATCTTGCCGCTCTCCAGATCCCTCACCAGTTTGGGAATGATGACGTGGACTTTGCCCAAGTCTTTAAAGCTCATTGCAAACTCCCTGTAGCTGTTCCGATGGATTGTTGTCTTTGGCGAAAGCCGAGCCGGCTAACGCGCGCCTGTGACAGCGGGTTGTCGAACAGAATTCGTGCTAGCAGGCCAGATCGGCGCATAATCCCGGGCGGTTGAGTGACGCCAGCTGTCAAAAACCCTAGGGGCCGCAGTCCTTCCGTGTCAAAGGAAAAAGGGCCGCGACCCGCCCCACTAGAACGTGATGACCATGTCCTCATTTCGCAACGGGAACCGGAGCTGACCCGTCAGCCCTGGTGAACCATAGGGGCGCGCAGTATCGTCGCGCCGGACGCGCCGAGGCCCGACAACCCAGTCAATGCCAACAAGGACGAACCGCATATGGACGGCGACGATGTCGAGATCCTTTCCACGGAGATCTGCCATGCCGGCTTCTTCCGGCTGGAGAAGATCCGTTTGCGCCACCGCCTGTTCGATGGCGGCTGGTCGCCGGCGTTCGAGCGCGAGATCCTCAGGCCGCCGGGGGCCGTTGCCGCCCTGCCCTACGACCCCGTGGCTGAGGCAGTTGTCCTGGTCGAACAGTTCCGCCTTGGCACACATCTCGCCGGGCATCAGCCCTGGCTGCTTGAGGTCATCGGCGGCATGCTGGACCACGACGAGCCCCCCGAAGCCGTCGCCCGTCGCGAGACGATGGAAGAGGCCGGGCTCGAGGTCACGGCCATTGTCCCGGTGATGCGCTACTTCCCGACACCGGGCACGACATCGGAACTGATCCACATGTTCTGCGTGCGGGTCGACAGTACCGCCGCAGGCGGCATCCACGGTCTGGAGAGCGAGCATGAGGACATCCGCGCCCGCGTCTTCTCCGTGGACGAAGCGCTGGCGTTGCTAGAGGGCGGACAGATCGCCAACGCCCATTCCGTGATCGCCCTGCAATGGCTGGCCCTGCACCGAGACGGCCTCAGCCGGCAGTGGCTGGCCGAGACGCGCGGCTAGGCCGCGTCCAGTCCATGGACGGTGCAGGAAATGCGGGCTAGGTTGGCGGCCCTGACACCTTGCAGCAAGAGTACCGGTCGGCACCCATGCCAGACATTCGCGACGGCTTCGTCGACACCATCGGAAACACGCCGCTGATCCGTCTGCGCCGCGTCTCAGATGAGACGGGATGCGACATCCTCGGCAAGGCCGAGTTCCTGAACCCCGGCGGCTCAGTGAAGGATCGGGCCGCGCTGGCCATTGTCCGCGATGCCGAGGCGAAGGGGTTGCTGCGCCCCGGCGGCATGATCGTTGAGGGAACCGCCGGCAATACCGGCATCGGCCTGGCGCAGGTGGGCAACGCGCTCGGGTACAAGACCGTGATCGTGATGCCGGAGACCCAGAGCCAGGAAAAGAAGGACACACTGCGCTTGGTGGGCGCCGATCTTCGCCTGGTTCCGGCGGTCCCGTACAAGGACCCGGGCAACTATGTGAAGGTGTCGGGCCGGCTGGCCGCGGAACTGGCGGAAAGCAACCCCAACGGCGCCATCTGGGCCAATCAGTTCGACAACACGGCGAACCGCGACGGCCATGAGGCCACGACGGGTCCGGAGATCTGGGCGCAGACTGAAGGCAAGGTGGACGCATTCACCTGCGCGGTCGGCACCGGCGGTACGCTTGCCGGCGTCGGACGCGCACTGAAGGCGCACAACCCGGATGTAAAGATCGTGCTGTCCGACCCGATGGGCTCCGCGCTCTATAACCACTATGCCCATGGCGAGCTGAAGGCCGAGGGCAGTTCGATCACGGAAGGCATCGGCAACGGTCGTGTGACGGCGAACCTGGACGGCGCACCGCCCGATTGGGCTCAGCAAGTGACGGACGACGAAGCGGTCGCCATGGTATTCGACCTGCTGCAGCACGAAGGCCTCGTCCTGGGTGGCTCGAGCGGCATCAACGTCGTCGGCGCGGTCAAGCTGGCGCGGCAACTCGGGCCCGGGCACACGATCGTGACCATCCTCTGCGATTCCGGTTCGCGTTATCAGTCGAAGCTGTTCAATCCGGAATTCCTGCGCTCGAAGGGTCTGCCCACGCCGGACTGGCTTGAGGCAGGGGCAGCGTCATGACGGAAGAGCTGTTTCGCGAAGATGCCTATCTGAAGACGTGCCGCGCCACGGTCGTTGCTGCGGCGCCCGACGGGGTCGTGCTGGACCGCACGGTGTTCTACGTCATGGGTGGCGGCCAGCCGGGCGACGCTGGCGTGCTAAGCTGGGACGGCGGCGAATGCCGCATTATCGATACCGTGAAGGGAGAGGGCGGCGACATCGTGCATGTCCCGGCCGAAGGGTCTGCCCTTCCGACAGCGGGTACCGAAGTTGAGGCCGCGATCGATTGGGACCGGCGGTACCGCCATATGCGCATGCACACCGCCATGCATCTGATCTGCTCCATCGTCACCGGTGACGTCACGGGCGGCCAGGTGGGGGCGGATAAGAGCCGGCTGGACTTTAATGTGCCGACGGGGGCGCTGGACAAGCAGGCGATCGCCGATGCGCTGAACCGCTTGATCGCGGAAGGCCATCCAGTCGCGCCCAGGTGGATCACGGATGCGGAGATGGCAGAGCGTCCGGAACTGGTGCGGACCATGTCGGTGAAGCCGCCCAGTGGTGCTGGCCGGGTGCGCCTGCTGCAGATCGGCCCCGATGAAGGCCCAGTCGACCTGCAGCCCTGCGGCGGCACCCATGTGGCCAATACGAGCGAGATCGGTGCCATCGCCGTCGGCAAGATCGAGAACAAGGGCAAGCAGAACCGCCGCGTCAATATAGCGCTGGCCTGAAGCCGCCAGCGCATACGACTGAGGAGCGTGCCGAACCATGGCCGAAGCCCCCCTCCAGGCTGGGCCTCTGGTCGACAGCCAGTGGCTGGCCGCCCATCTTCACCATCCCGACCTGAAGGTCGTCGATGCCAGCTATCACCTGCCCATCATGGGCCGCGACGCCGGCACGGAATTCAACGCGGAGCATGTCCCCGGCGCCGTGTTCTTCGACATCGACGACATCGCCGACCCGGACCACGACCAGCCGCATATGATCCCCACGGCGGAGCGGTTTGCTGAGAAGATCGGGGAACTCGGCATCGGAAACGGCCACCTGGTGGTGAGCTATGACAGCGTCGGCCTGATGAGCGCGGCCAGGGCGTGGTGGCTGTTCCGGCTGTTCGGTCATGACCGTGTGGCAGTGCTGGACGGCGGCCTGCCGCAATGGAAGGCGGAGAGCCGCCCGCTGGCATCCGGCGGGTCGGCACCAACGCCAACCCAGTTCACAGCGACCTTCCGGCGGGACCTGGTGCGAACGATCGACGATCTTGCAGCCAATCTGGAAACTCGTGCCGAGACCGTTGTGGATGCCCGTGCCGCACCACGCTTTGACGGCAGTGCGGACGACCTTTGGCCCGGGCGCCGTCGCGGACACATCCCCGGCGCGCGCAGCTTGCCCTACACCGATCTTCTCGACCCCGAAACCAAGGTGTTCCTGCCGGAACAGGCCCTCCGGGCTCGGCTCGCCGCCTCCGGTTTGCCGGAAGAGGGGCCGGTGGTCGCCAGCTGCGGCAGCGGTGTCACGGCCTGCGTGCTGGCGCTGGGCGCACATCTCTTGGGCCGGCCGGACATGGCGGTCTATGACGGATCCTGGGCGGAATGGGGCCTGCGGACCGATCTGCCGGCCGAAACGGGACCGGCCCATGACTGATGTCCTCGGTACGCCATCGCGGGCGGGCAAGATCCGCTTCACGGTCACTTATCTTGAGATGACCAAGCGGCCCGGACGCACCCCGGCGCCGGCGCCGACTGCCGATACTGCTGTCATCCAGGCCCACAGGCCGCCCGCGCATTACTACCGCTATCTGTTCAACACGGTCGGGGAACCCTGGCTCTGGACGGAGCGTCGAACGGTCTCGGACGACAACCTGGCCGCCATCCTCGCCAGCCCCGCGGTTTCCCTGTTCGTCATGCATATGGCGGGCGTGCCGGCGGGGTTCATCGAGTTGCGCCGCATCGACCGGCACGAAACGAATGTCGACTATTTCGGTCTGATGCCGGACTTCGTCGGCCGGCGGCTCGGCCCTTATCTGCTGGATTTCGGCATCTTCCGGGCGTGGAACGATGGCGCGGCCAAAGTGACGGTGAACACTTGCACACTTGACCACCCCAAGGCTCTCAAGGTCTATCAGAGGGCCGGCTTTATCCCCGTGCGGCGGCGCGACTACGAGAAGGACGACCCTCGTCTGACCGGCCTGTTGCCCCGGCACGTCGCCCCTCAACATCCGATCGCCGAGGCATGACCGACCGCATGGGCCCGAAGCCAGCCCTCTCTATGCCCCCTCTATCCGGAGCCTGAAGACATGACACTGGCAGACCGCCTGCGTGAGGTGCCCGCCGCCACTGGTCCCGGCGGCGATCTCGACGAAACCGGGGAAATCGCCGAGCTCGGCTGGAAAAACGGGGACGACATCCAGGTGCTGAGGGTTCCGAGTGAGGGTCTCAGCGACTTGCTGCAGGTCGTGCTGCACCTGGCCGTGCGCTCGGCCGCCAACCGCGGCATTCACCCCAGGGATGTGGTCGCAGAGAAGAAGGTGCCGAGACCGCATGGAGCCACGGGCATTGCCCATCTCGGCCAGCACGAGGGCAAAGAGGTGTTGGGCGTCGTGGTCGGCAACGCCTACACCCAGCTGGCCCTGACGCAGGACCAGACACGCCGTTTGGCGGACGCCCTTGCCGCCGCCTTGAACAACGCGGGCGAGACGGGTTAAGGACCGGCGCGCCCGTGCAGCACTAACCGACGTTGCGGCTCTCGTACTTGAACGGCTCGCCCAGCTCGTTCAGGTGGAACAGGCGGAATGCCCGTTCGCCGTTAAAATCCAGCACCCGCAGGTCATCGGTCTCGCTCAGGTCGTGCGTCACCACCTGGTAGTGGTTCCCGTATCGCTGTTCGACCAGGTCCAACGGCAGGTCATAGGCGATGAACTTGTCGATGCCCTTGGCGTACAGCTTCGCCAACAGCTTCACGTCGCCGAACGAGTTGTATGAGGTCAGGATGACGATCGGTCCGCTGCCCGTGAAGATCAGAGCTGCCCTCATGGCTGTTCCCCTTTCCCTCGCCACGGATTGAACGGTTCGATCCGATATATGGGCATGGAGGTGCTGACCCGGAACCGCCGATACCGACGCCGATCCCCTTGCGCCGATCCCATTGCGAGTCCGGGAACAGGACCTCATGGAACGATCCACAGGCGGCAGGCTGTGCCTGCGTGACTGTCAGTCCTCGTTCATGAACTGGCGATAGGCTTCCGCCAGATCGGCAGCCGCGACGACCAATAGCCGCTCGCCATGGGCCGGCGTCGCCATCGACGGGTCCGATCCAATGCGGCCGTCGGGAAAGCGGCGGCGGTAGTCCCTGGCATCGTAGAATCGGCCGCTCGGGGCCACCGGCGGATCGAGTTCGGCATGCTTGACATATCCCGGATACGCGTATGCGGCGACCGAGACTTCAGACGGGGTGGCGTGGCTGCCCATCCGACTGCCGAAGAGATCGTCCGACATGGCCCGCACCTTCGATCCGTCCCACCAGTTCAGCACCCGGCATCGCAGATCCGGTGCCTCGGCACCCTGTGCTTGCCGGAATTCCTGATAGATCTCGTAGAACGCAGCGCCGACGGTGGCGAGATTGCCGCCATGCCCGTTGACGAACAGGAACCGCCGGAACCCGTGGCTCGCCAGAGAGGCCACATAGTCGCGGATAACCGCCACGAGCGTGGTCGGCCGCAACGTCATGGTGCCGGGAAACTCCATATGATGGTGGGCCATGCCGACTGAGATCGTCGGTCCGACAAGCGCATTCACCAGTTCGCCGGCCCGCCAAGCGATCTCTTCGGCCGTTATAGCATCGGTGCCGACCAGGCCGGTGGGGCCGTGCTGCTCGGTTGACCCGATCGGCATCATGATGCCCTTGGATTCCGTCAGGTACTCCTGGACCTCCGGCCAGCTGGCAAGCTGCAGACGCAAGGGATACGGCCTCCGTTCAATGGGACAAGATCTGGCTCAGGAAGAGCTGGGTCCGCTCCGACTGGGGATTGTTGAAGAACTCCTCCGGCTCGTTCTGCTCGATGATCTGGCCGCGGTCCATGAAAATCACACGATTGGCGACCGTGCGGGCAAATCCCATCTCGTGCGTCACGCACAACATGGTAATGCCCTCGTTCGCCAGTTCGATCATCACGTCCAGCACCTCTTTGATCATCTCCGGATCGAGGGCCGAAGTGGGTTCATCGAACAGCATTACCTTCGGGCGCATGCACAGCGACCGGGCGATCGCCACACGCTGTTGCTGCCCGCCGGAAAGCTGGCCGGGGTACTTCGCCGCCTGCTCCGGGATCTTGACGCGACCGAGGAAGTACATGGCCGTCTCCTCCGCCTCGCGCTTGGGCACCTTGCGCACCCAGATGGGCGCCAGGGTCAGGTTCTCCAGCACCGTCAGATGGGGAAACAGGTTGAACTGCTGGAACACCATGCCGACCTCGCTACGCACGGCATCGATGTTCTTCAGGTTGTTGGTCAGCGGCACACCGTCGACGATGATCTGACCGCGCTGATACTCCTCCAGCGCGTTGATGCAGCGGATTAGGGTCGATTTGCCCGACCCCGAAGGCCCGCAGATGACGATCTTTTCCCCCTGATCGACACTCAGATTGATGTCCCTGAGGACATGGAATTCGCCGAACCACTTGTTGACGCCGAGCATCTGGATGATGCCGTGCTGTCCGGTCTCGGCTGCCATCTCATGTGCAGTCATGGCCTTCTCGCCTCCCTTGTTCCTTGGCGTCAGCGCCGGGCATGGCCGGTCTGCAGCTTGCGTTCCAGGTTCTGCGAATAGCGCGACATCGAATAGCAGAAGACGAAATAGATGATCGCGCAGAACAGATAGCCTTCCATGTAGAAGCCCGCCCACTCGCGATCGGTCAGGGCCGCCTTCGCCGCATTCAGCAGGTCGAAGAGGCCGATGATGATCACCAGCGTGGTGTCCTTGAAAAAGCCGATGAAGGTGTTGACCAGCGGCGGGATCGAGATGCGCAGCGCCTGCGGCAGGATGATGAGCCTCATCTTGCGCCAGTATCCCAGGCCCAGGCTCTCGGCGGCTTCATACTGGCCTTTGGGGATCGCCTGCAGCCCACCTCGCACCACCTCCGCCAAATAGGCTGCAGCGAACAGGATCATGCCGACCTGCGCGCGCAATAGCTTGTCGATGGTCACGCCCGTGGGCAGGAACAGCGGGAACAGAACCGATGCCATGAACAGCACCGTGATCAGCGGCACGCCGCGGATCAGTTCGATATAGACGACACAGATCGACCGGACCGCTGGCATGTTGGATCGCCGGCCGAGGGCCAGGATGACGCCGAGCGGAAAGGCCACGACCAAGCCGATGGTCGACAAGCCCAGCGTCAACGGAAGCCCACCCCACTGGGTGTTGGAGACGTACTCCATCCCGAACACGCCGCCATACATCAGAACGAACATCACCACCGCACCGATGCCCCAGGCATAGGCCAGGTTGCGGCTCCACAGCTCGCGCCTGGCCGATGCGGCAACCAGACCGATAAACAGCACCATGACCAGCATCGGCCGCCACTGCTCAGCCGACGGGTAGAGGCCGAAAAGGATCAGCCGGCCCTTTTCATGGATGAAGGACCAGCAGGCGCCGACCCCCTCGCCCGCGCGGCACGGCTCAGGACCGACATCGCCCCAGACCGCGCTGAAGATGACCCAGTCGAGCAACGGCGGGATGGTTTCGATCAGGATCCAGAGGATCAGGATCGTCAGGGCGGAGTTGAACCACGTGTTGAACAGGTTTGCGCGCATCCAGCCGAGCGGGCCGACGCTGAGCGCCGGCGGCCGTTCGCCCTCGTCCTGCGGGGTTGTGTCTGTCACTTGCGTCATGACGTCATCGCTCCACCAGCGCGATGCGCTGGTTGTACCAATTCATGAAGGCGGAGATGGCGAGGCTCAGGCTCAGATAGACCGCCATGAAGATGGAAATCGCCTCGATCGCCTGGCCGGTCTGGTTCAGCGTCGTGTTGCCGACATGGACCAGGTCCGGATAGCCGATGGCCACGGCCAGAGAGCTGTTCTTGGTCAGATTCAGATACTGGCTGGTCGTCGGCGGAATGATCACGCGAAGCGCCTGCGGCAGGACGACGAGGCGCAGCACCAGCCCCTTGCGCAAGCCCAACGCAGAGGCGGCCTCGGTCTGGCCATAGCTCACGGCAAGGATGCCGCTGCGCACGATCTCAGCAATGAACGCGGCCGTGTAGGTCGCAAGGCCGAACAGAAGGGCGGCGAATTCCGGCGTCAGTGTGATGCCGCCGGTGAAGCGGAACCGGCCGAGTTCCGGCATGTCCAGAGTCGTTGGTGCACCGCCCAAGAGCCAGGCCAGGACGGGCAGACCGACGATCAGCCCGGCGCCTGCGGCCAACATCGGAAACGGCTGACCGGTCCTTGCCTGTCGCGCCTTGGCCCACCGCATGACGACATAGGTGGCGATAACGCCGATCACCAACGCCACTCCGGCCATGGTGAAGGCGAAATGCGCCTCCGGGACCGGCACTTTGAAGCCGCGGTTGCTCAGGAACACGCCGGGCAGCGGATTGATCGCTTCCCGAGGCCCAGGGAGGCTGACGGTGATGACGCCGTACCAGAAGAACAGCTGCAGCAAGAGCGGGATGTTGCGCAGCAATTCGACATAGCTCATGGCCAGTTTGGCCACCAGCCAGTTGCTGGACAGCCTGGCGATACCGATGAGGATCCCGAGGATCGTGGCGATGGCGATGCCCAGCACCGAGACCTTGAACGTATTCAAGATGCCGACCAGGAAGGCGCTGCCATAGTTGCTGGCCGCAGAGAAGTCGATCAGGCTCTCACTGATCTCAAATCCGGCTTCGCGATCGAGAAAGCCGAAACCGCTGGCAATCTGCTGGTTCTGCAGGTTCTCCATGGTGTTGGAGATCAGGTACCAGAACATCAGCACGACGCCGCCAACGACCAGAACCTGATAGATGATGGCGCGCCCGCGTGGGTCGTTCCAGATCGACGCCCGCGGTGCAGAATTAACGGTCGTGTCGACAGCCACTGCTAGGAGACTCCGTTGAACCCGGCGCGACGTGCGCGGGGGCGGGGCCGAAAAAAAGAAAGCGCGCCGTCGTCAGCCCGATGATCGGGAAGACGACGGCGCGCTTCTTACGGCCCCTGCGACCTCAGCGGGCCGGCATTGCGTACATCAGGCCGCCGCGGGTCCACAGGTCATTGATGCCGCGCTCCAGCCCCAGGGAGGTGTCGACGCCGACATGCCGCTCGAAGATCTCGCCGTAGTTACCCACGGCGCTGATGGCGTTGTAGGCCCAGTCTTCCGACAGCCCCAGCGCCTCGCCCATGCCTTCGGTCGAGCCCAAGAGGCGCGCGATGGTCGGATCGTCGCTGCCCAGCATCTCTTCGACATTGGCCTGGGTGATGCCCTTTTCTTCCGCCTCGATCAGCGCGAACACGACCCACTTGACGATGTCAAAGAACTCGTCGTCGCCATGGCGCACGACCGGGCCCAGCGGCTCCTTCGAGATGAGCTCGGGCAGGATCACGTGGTCGTCGGGGTTCGGTGCCACCGTGGACCGGATCGACGCGAGGCCGGAGGCATCCGTCGTGTAGACGTCGCAGCGGCCGGCGAAATAGGCGGCGTTCACCTCTTCAAAGGACTCGATGACGACGGCATCGAAGTCCATGTCGTTGGCCCGGAAGTAATCTGCAAGGTTCAGCTCGGTGGTAGTTCCGGGCTGCACGCAGACCGTGGCGCCGCTGAGCTCCAGCGCGCTGGTGACGCCAAGCTCCTTGGGAACCATGAAGCCCTGACCGTCGTAGAAGGTGACGCCGGCGAAGTTGAGGCCCAGCGCCGTATCGCGCGTGAGCGTCCAGGTCGTGTTGCGCGAAAGAATATCGACTTCGCCCGACTGCAGGGCCGTAAATCTCTGCTGGGCCGTCAGAGCGACGAACTCAACGGCGCTGGCATCGCCGAGGATGGCCGCCGCGACCGCATGACAAACATCCACATCCAAACCGGCATAGACGCCTTCGCTGTCGGGCGCGGAGAAGCCCGAAAGGCCGGTGTTAACGCCGCATATCAGGGAGCCCCGCTCGCGGATCGCGTCCAATGACTCCCCTGCAAATGCCGGAGCGGCCGCTCCGAAAGCCACGAGAGCAGTCGCGGCGACAAGCATTGATTTGATCATCATTCTCTTGTTCCCACCTGGTTGACGGTGAAGGCCTCCAGGGCGTCAGTCCTGCGCCCCTGAAGAAATCTAGCAAGGTTTGCGCCACAAATGATAGACGCCAAAGCTTAGGCAGTTCGGTTACGCGTATTCGCACCTGCAGCACACGCAACGGGCAGGTTGACTACAATTCAGGCGCTGCCTGCTTGCGGCCGCCGCTGCGACATGCCATCTGGGCTTCCCGGCGGACGCCAGCCATACTTGCCGTCCCCGTCCGCAGCGATGAACAGGGAACCCATGGCCACCCGCCAACGCCCCCACACAACCCTCACCCATGCCGGCCGCGATCCGTGGTCCAACCACGGCATCCTCAATCCGCCCGTCTACCATGCGTCGACCATTGCTTCGCGGACTCTGGCGGATTGGGAGCAGCGGGAAACGCAGCGGTTCGAGAGCTACACCTACGGCCGCACGGGCACGCCCACCAGCGATGCCTTCGAAACTGCGATGGCGGAGGCCGAGGGCGGGTTTCGCGCCGTCAGCATGAGTTCCGGCTTGGCTGCGGTCACCACGGCGCTTTCGGCGTTCCTGAAGGCGGGCGACCATCTGTTGATGGTCGATACGGTCTATGGGCCCACCCGGCGCTTCTGCGACGCCATGCTGAAGCCTTTCGGCGTGGAGACAACCTATTACGACCCGACGATCGGCGAGAGCATCGCGGACCTGATCCGGCCCGAAACCAAGGTCATCTATCTGGAAGCCCCGGGCTCACTCACCTTCGAGATGCAGGACGTGCCGGCGATCGCCCGCCTGGCGCGGGAGCGCGGCATCGTCACCATGATCGACAATACCTGGGCGACACCGCTCTTCTTCCGGCCAATCGAGCACGGCGTGGATCTGTCGATCCAAGCCGCCACGAAATATGTCTGCGGCCATTCCGACGTCAATCTGGGCGTGGTCGTCGCCCGCGACCGTGAGACGTTCCTGCGTCTGAAGACGACGGCCACCTATCTCGGCAACTGCGCCGGCCCCGACGACCTCTATCTTGGCGCGCGTGGTCTCAGGACGCTGGCGGTGCGGCTGGCACAGCACCAGAAGAACGCGATGACGGTGGCACAATGGTTGCAGGCCCGACCGGAGGTGGACCGCGTGCTGTTCCCCGCCCTGCCGGACCATCCGGGCCATGCGATCTGGCAGCGCGATTTCTCGGGCGCAAGCGGCCTGTTTTCCGTTCTCCTGCGGCCCGCAGAGCGAGAGGCGTTGTCGGCTATGGTTGACGGGCTCGCGCTATTCCCAATCGGCGCCAGCTGGGGTGGATATGAGAGTCTGCTCATGCCGGCCAATCCCGCGCGCTATCGCAGCGCCACGCCTTGGACCGGCGCCGGCCCGTTGGTGCGGCTGCATATCGGGCTTGAGGATCCGGCCGATCTGATCGCCGACTTGGCGGCGGGGTTTGATCGGCTGAACGGACGTGCGGCCGCCTGATCATGCTGCGCTTGCGCTGCATTGCCATAGCGATCGTCGGCGTGCTGCTGACGATCGGCCCACAGGCGGTCTCCGCGCGTGAGGGGCCGACACTGGTCTTCGCCGCCGCCAGTCTGACGGGCGTGTTGCAGCAGGCGATCGAGGTGTTCGAAGCTGAAACGGGCAGACGGGTGGTCCCATCCTTCGCGGCAAGCTCTGCACTGGCCCAGCAGATCGTGTCGGGTGCGCCGGCGCGGATCTTCCTGTCGGCCAATGTGCGATGGATGGACCATGTGGAACAGGCGGGCCTGATCCGCCCCGAGACGCGGATCGATCTCTTGGGCAATCGGCTGGTCCTGGTCGCCCCGGCTGACGGCAACGCCTCAGCGGTTCTAGGAGACCTGTCCGCATTGCCCAACCATCTTGGCGATGGTCGCCTGGCCATTGGCGACCCGGCCCATGTCCCGGCCGGCCTCTACACCCGCCAGGCGTTGGAGCAGCTGGGCCTCTGGTCGGCCGTCGAGAGCCGCTTGGCGCCGATGGCGGATGTGCGCCGGGCCTTGTTCCTGGTGGAACGCGGCGAGGCGCCGTTCGGTATCGTGTACGCTACCGATGCTGCGGCCAGCGATGGCGTTGAGATGGTTGCCGCGTTGCCGGAGGATGCGCATTCGCCGATCGTCTATCCGGCCGCTCTCTTGGCGGGTCCCGAAGACCCGGTGGCCGTCGCCTTTTTCGATTTCGTCCAAGGCCCCACGGCATCCTGCATTTTCGATCGGGCCGGTTTCAGCGTTCTTGGCCGCGATGTGGTCGCTGTCGCCTGCGGAGAGTGAAGCGCTGGTCTTGAGCCTGCGCGTCGCGACGTGGAGCGTTGCCATCGGCCTGCCACCGGCCATGGCGGTTGCCTGGTTGCTCGCGCGCACGCAGTTCCCCGGCCGCGTAATCGTGGACGGCATCGTCCACATGCCGCTGGTGCTGCCACCGGTGGCGATCGGCTATGGGCTGCTGGCCCTATTCGGGCGCAATGGCATCATCGGCGCGTGGTTGTATGACGCGTTCGGCGTCACGCTGGCCTTCACCTGGCAGGGGGCGGCCGTGGCATCCGCCGTGATGGGATTTCCCCTGATCGTCCGCTCCATCAGGCTGTCGCTGGACGCCATCGATACGGGCCTGGAGGCCGCCGCCCGCACCCTTGGGGCAAGCCGTCTCAGGGTGCTGGCCACCATCACCCTGCCGCTGGTCCTGCCGGGCATTCTGGCCGGAGCCGTGCTTGGGTTCGCCCGCAGTCTGGGGGAGTTCGGCGCCACGATCACCTTCGTGTCCAACATTCCCGGTGAGACGCGCACTCTGCCGCTGGCGCTCTACAGCGCCGTGCAGACCCCCGACGGCCAAGCGCTGGCCCTGCGCTTCGCCGTCCTGTCCGTCGTACTGGCCATCGCCGCACTGATAACGTCGGAACTGCTGGCGCGGCGGGTACGCAGGCGGATCGGGTCGTGACGCTGCTCGCCGTCGACATTCGTGCCAACGTCGGCACCTTCGCCTTCGATGCCCGGTTCACCACCCCGGCGGCGGGGATAACCGCGGTGTTCGGCCGGTCCGGCAGCGGCAAGACGACGCTGATCAATGCGCTGGCGGGGCTGCTGCGCCCGAAGAGCGGGCGGATCGCGTTGGACGGTGTCACCTTGTTCGACTCCGAGACCGGCATCCATGTGCCGCCCGAAAGGCGGCGGGTCGGCTATGTCTTTCAGGATGCGCGGCTGTTTCCCCATCTCACGGCACGGAGCAACCTGCTGTACGGGGCCGGCCGACTGCCGCCCGCCGATCGGCGCACACGGTTCGACCATGTGGTTGGCCTCTTGGGCATCGAGTCGCTGCTTCAGCGCCGGCCGCGCCAGCTTTCCGGCGGCGAAAGGCAGCGTGTGGCGATCGGCCGTGCGCTGTTGTCGGCGCCGCGTCTCTTGCTGATGGACGAGCCGCTGGCGTCACTCGACGCCGAGCGCAAGGCGGAGATCCTGCCTTATGTGGAACGGCTGCGCGCTGAGGAGCATGTGCCCATCGTCTATGTCAGCCACGCCATGGGGGAGATCGTACGGCTGGCCGACAGCCTTGTACTGCTCGCCGACGGACATGTGGTCGCGTCCGGCGCTGCGGTCGATCTCATGAACCGGGTCGATCTCGACCCAGTGCTGGGCGCCTTTGAGGCCGGGACACTGCTGGAAGGGCGCATCGACGGTTACGATGACGCGCATGGCCTGCTGCATCTGAAAGTGCCGGGGGGCACTCTGCGCCTGCCGGGCAGGCCACTGGCGAACGGCACCCGCGTCCGGTTGAAGATTCGGGCGCGCGATGTCGCACTCGCGCTGGCGGTACCGCGCGACACCAGCGTGCTGAACATCCTGAGCGGCCGGGTTCGCGAGGTCGCAGCGGACCAGTCGTCCCAGGTCAATGTGCTGATCGAACCGCTCGATGCGCCGGAGGCTCCGCCCCTGCGCGCAAGGGTGACATCCTTGTCGGCCGAACAGCTTGGTTTGCGTCCCGGCCTTGCCGTCCATGCGCTGATCAAGGCCGTGGCCCTGGATCGCGATCCTTCGGCCGGGCGGCACGGTAGCGCCTTGGCATTTGGCACTGCAGCAATCGACGATCTGCGGGAAGAACCCTGAATCGAAGCGTGTTTGATTCAGATCAAGGTTGTCCGTTCGGCGCTGCAGTACAAAAATACCTGTCTCCAAACCCTCCCTGTCTTCACTCTTCCGGCCGGATGATCGTCAAACGAACATCCGGCCGATTTTGTTTGTTTCATCTGGAACGAACGGGGCACGGCGGAGCGGCGCGCTACCGGTCCGCCGCCAGACGGACGCCCAGGCCCATGAACACCGCGCCGGTCAGATAGGCCAGGCCACGTTCCGCCTTCCGATACAGGACCGACACCCTACCCAGCCCGATCGCCAGGGCGACGGCTGCATACCAGCCGCCCGCTATGGCTACCACGACCGCTACAACGAGCGCGTCGTACCAGAGAGGCGCGGTCGGCGGGATCGAGACAGCGAACAGGCTCGTGAAGAACGCTGCGGCCTTCGGATTGCTCAGATCGGTCAACAGTCCGCGGCGAAAGGCGTCACCGGTGGCATTGCCTTGCGCCGCACCGCCTGCCTGCCCGGTTCGCCGTGCCGTGAGGATCAGTCTCAGGCCCAGCACAATCAGATAGGCCGCGCCTGCAAGCTTCACCAGCTGGTAGAGCCATGCGGTCGTCTGGAACAACAACCCCAGACCCGCGAGAGTTGCCGTGGCCCAGATCGTGGTGCCAACGGCAATGCCGGCGACGACTCGCAATCCGTCCCGTCTCGAACGCGTCAGCGTCATGTGGACCGTCGCCAGGAAGTTCGGCCCAGGGCTGAGGACGGTCACCAGCCACACACCGGCAACCGTCACCAGGCTGGTCCACAACGCCGGCTCGATAGCTTCATGCATAGGGCATTTCCTGAACCAAGCGGGATCCTGGCCCGCCTATATGTGAGCAAAACTCGCGTTCCGTCTTCGATTGTTAACGTCTTCACAGCGGCCGGTCACGCCCGCCCTAGAATGACTCTGGAGCGCGGTTGGTGCCGAAGACGGTTCCCATGTTTCAGCAGCACCCCAGATGCAACAATTCGGAATATGTCAATGCGATATATCGCGTTGACATTTCCGTCGGCCGGCCCAAACTAACTACTGGAAATAGAATGACTAATTGGCAAGAGGCCGCGCTCATGGACGTGAAAACCCTCTGTCTCGGCGTCCTCAGCCGCGGCGACTGCTCCGGCTATCAGATCCGCAAGGAGTTCGAGAGCGGGCCCTTCGCTCAGTTTCAGCAGGCCGGTTTCGGATCGATCTACCCGGCGCTGAAGAAGCTGACGGATGATGGCCTCGCCACCTGTGTGGAGCATGAGCAGGACTCGCGACCGGACAAGAAGGTCTACCGGATCACGGCAGCTGGCCGTCAGGCGCTGTTTGAGGCCGTCAACGAGCAACCAGGCGACGATCGGATCCGATCCGATTTCCTGTTTACCCTCTGCTTTGCCGATCTCGTCCCGGTCAACGCCCTGGACGGCCTGCTGGCGCAGCGCGTGGCGTCACACCGACGCACAATCGCGGCCCTGAAGGAGCAGGCGGAACGTTGCGACAGGCCGGGTGAGGTCTTCGTCCACAAGTACAACATCGCACTCCATGAAGCCTCTCTGGGCTTCCTGGAGAACCACCAGCACGAACTGCTTGGCGCCTTGATCCGGCGCCAGGTGGCTGAATAGCCGGGGCACGCGCAAGGGAGCCCGCGGCGAACGCATGAGGAAACTCGTCGATGCGACGGTCATGGATGATCGCAGGGACCATTGCCGTGGCGGCCACGGCCTGGATCTTGTCGGGGCAGCTCTCCAACGGCAGCGACGGCACAGATCGTGTCGTAGAGACCGCCGAGGAGGCACCGGCACCGCTGCCGTCCGTGCGTGTCATGGAGGTAACGGCCGAGCCGCTGGTCAGTGATCTGACCGTGCAGGGCCGCACGATTGCCGACCGGACGGTGGTCCTTCAGGCTGAACTCAGCGGCCTTATCGCCGAGATTCTGGTAGAGCGAGGCGAGCGGGTCGAGGCCGGCCAGGTGGTCGCCCGGATCGCTACCAACGACCGACAGGCGCGGGTCGATTTCGCCAGCGCGCTTGTGCGGCAGCGCGAGATCGAGTTCAACGCGGCCTCACAGCTCAATCAGCGCGGCTTCGCCGCCGACACGGCGATGGCGGAGGCCGAGGCCCTGCTCAATCAAGCGCGCGCCGAGCTGTCGCTGGCCGAAATCCATATCGAACACCTGACCATTCGAGCCCCTTTCGCCGGCGTCGTTGATGAGAGATCCGTGGAGATCGGAGACTTCGTCGATATCGGCGACACGGTGGCAACCCTGGTCGATCTCGACCCAATCCGCGTCGCGGGCCAGATTTCCGAGCGGCATGTTGGCGATGTCACACTCGGGACGGAAGGTACGGTCCAGCTGTTGGGCGGCGAAGCGTGCGAAGGCCGGGTCACCTATGTCAGCTCCACGGCCCAGTCGGCCACACGCACCTTCACCGTGGAGGTGGAGATCGACAATCCCGACTACGCGATCATCGAAGGGCTGACGGCCGAGCTCAGCCTGCCGCTGAGCGAGGTGATGGCCCACCACATGACCCCGGCCGTGCTGACCCTGGCGGACGACGGCGTTCTCGGGATCAAGGCGATCGACGACGACAATCGGGTGCAGTTCCTGCCGGTGGAGGTCCTGAGCCACAGCGCGGACGGGGTCTGGATCGGCGGCCTGCCGGAGCGCGTGCGCCTGATCACCGTCGGCCAGGAATTCGTCGTTCCGGGCCAGGAAGTGGAGCCCGTCACGGTGACGGCCGACAATGGGGAGCGGCCGGTTTCATGACACCGCTGATCCATGCGGCGCTGGACCGCTCCCGAACCGTGCTGGCGACGCTGGTGCTGATCCTGATCGCCGGCGCGTACGCCTATGTCACAATTCCCAAGGAGAGCAATCCCGACATCAACATCCCCATCATCTATGTGTCGATGACCCTCGACGGCATTTCTCCGGAAGATGCCGAGAGGCTGCTGGTCCGCCCGATGGAGGAGGAGCTGCGCAGCATCGAGGGCGTGAAGGAGATGACGGCCAGCGCCTATGAGGGTGGCGCGAACGTGGTGATGGAGTTTGATGCAGGCTTCGATGTCGACCGTGCGCTGACGGATGTGCGTGAGGCGGTCGACCTGGTCCGTCCGGACCTGCCGGACGAGGTCGACGAGCCGACGGTGCACGAGGTCAATTTCAGCCTGTTCCCGGTGATCGTCGCGACTCTCTCGGGCGACGTGCAGGAACGCACGCTGATCCGTCTCGGCCGGCAGTTGCGCGACCGGCTGGAGACCATTCCCTCGGTGCTTGAGGTCAATATCGGCGGCAACCGCGAAGAGGTCGTCGAGGTGATCGTCGACCCGATGCTGATCGAAAGCTACGGGCTGAATGCGGCCGATGTCATCGACATGGTGACGCGGTCGAACCGGCTGGTGGCGGCGGGCAATCTGGACACCGGCCTGGGCCGTTTCTCCGTCAAAGTGCCTGGCCTGTTCGAGTCCGTGACCGACATTCTCGATATGCCGATCAGGGCAGACGGCGACGCAGTCGTACGCATCGGGGATGTCGCTTCGGTGCGCCGTACGTTCCGCGACCCCGAGGGCTTCGCGCGTGTGGATGGCCAGCCCGCGGTCGTGCTCGAGGTCTCGAAGCGTACGGGTGAGAATGTCATCGAGACCATCGAAGCCGTCCGCGCGATGGTGGCCGATGAGAGCAGCCACTGGCCCGATGCCGTCTCGGTTACGTTCAGCCAGGACCAGTCCACTGAGATCCGTACAATGCTGACGGATCTTCAGAACAACGTGATCAGCGCCGTTCTCTTGGTGATGATCGTCATTGTCGGTGCGCTGGGGCTCAGATCTGCCGGCTTGGTGGGCATCGCCATTCCGGGGTCGTTCCTGGCCAGCATTCTGGTGATTTCGTCGCTCGGCCTGACCATCAATGTGGTCGTGCTGTTCTCGCTGATCCTCGCCGTCGGCATGCTGGTCGACGGCGCGATCGTGGTCACGGAGTACGCCGACCGGAAGATGGCCGAAGGCCTGCACCGAAAGGAGGCGTACGCCCTCGCTGCGAGCCGGATGGCCTGGCCCATCACCGCCTCCACGGCGACGACGCTGGCCGCCTTCCTGCCTCTGGTGTTCTGGCCGGGGGTCGTTGGCGAGTTCATGAAGTTCCTGCCGATCACGCTGCTGGCGACGCTCAGCGCTTCGCTGGCTATGGCGCTGATCTTCGTACCGACGCTGGGGGCGCAGTTCGGGCGCTCCGCCGCTGCGGGCTCCGCCCGGCTCGGAGCGCTGGCGGCATCGGACGGCGGCGATCTGAAGCAATTGGGCGGCCTCACCGGCGCCTATGTGCGCATGCTCTCGGTGCTGCTGCGGCGCCCCGCGCTGGTGCTCTCCGGCGCCGCCGTGGCCCTGGTGACGGTCTGGTGGATGTTCGGAACGCACGGCAAGGGTATCGAGTTCTTCCCCGAGGTGGAGCCGGAGCAGGCCATCGTTCTGGTGCATGCCCGCGGCAATCTCTCCGTCTGGGAGCGCGATGCCCTGGTGCGGGAAGTCGAGCAGCGCGTGCTGGACTTCTCCGACGAGTTCGAGAGCATCTACACCCGTACCGGCGGCGGTGGCGATGGCCAGGATGTGGCCGAAGACGTGATCGGTCAGCTCTTGATCGAGCTCAGAGACTGGGATGAAAGACGCCCGGTCGATGAGATCCTCGCCGACATCCGCACCGCCACGTCGGATTTGGCCGGCATCCAGGTGGAGACGCGCAAGCCCGAAGGGGGCCCGCCCGTCGGCCGGCCCGTCCAGGTGGAGTTGAGTGCGCGCGACCCGTCGCTGCTGCCGGCGGCGGTGACCTCGCTGCGCGCATTCATGGAGAGCCTCGACGGCTTGGTCGACATCGAAGACAGCCGGCCCATTCCCGGGATCGAGTGGCGGCTGTCGGTGGACCGCGCGCAGGCGGCCAAGTTCGACCTGGACGTCACGGCCATCGGCAACTCCATCAAGCTGGTGACCAACGGTCTGGAGATCGACGATATCCGTCCCGACGACAGCGACGACGAAATCGATATCGTCATCCGCTATCCGGAGCATTGGCGCAGTCTCGACCAGCTGGACAACATCCGCGTGGTCGCCGGGGACAGTGCGATCCCGATCACCAGTTTTGTCGACCGCACGCCGCAGCCCGCCGTCGGCACGCTGAACCGGACCGACGGGCGCCGGGTGATGACCGTGCAGTCGGACGTGGAACCCGGCGTGCTGCCCGACCACATGGTCCAGCAGATCCGCGCCTGGTTGGACGCCGGCAATCTGGATGACGGGATCGATTACATCTTCAAGGGCGAGGATGAAGAGCAGAAGGCAGCCTCAGACTTCCTCGGCAAGGCCTTCCTGGTCGCCCTGTTCATCATGGCGATCATCCTGGTCACCCAGTTCAACAGCTTCTACAGCGCCTTCCTGATCCTGACAGCCGTGGTGATGTCGACAGTCGGCGTCTTCATCGGGCTGCTGATCACCGAACAGCCCTTCGGCATCGTCATGACCGGCATCGGCGTGATCGCGCTGGCCGGCATCGTGGTGAACAACAACATCGTGTTGATCGACACCTTCGACCGGCTGAAGAAGACCGAGGCGACACAGCTGGACGCGATCCTGCGGACCGGCGCACAGCGTCTCCGCCCCGTTCTGCTCACCACGGTCACGACGATCCTCGGGCTGATGCCCATGGTGCTGCAGATGAACATCGATTTCGTCACGCGGGAAGTCGCGGTCGGTGCACCATCGACCCAGTGGTGGAAGAGCCTGGCGACCGCCATCGTCTTCGGCCTCAGCTTTGCGACCGTGCTCACTCTTGTGGTGACGCCGTCCGCCCTGATGCTGCGCGCCAACGTGCAAGCCTGGCGCCAGCGCCGCCGGGCGGCACGGGCAGCGCGGAAAGCCGGCGACAGCGGCGATGCACAGGCGGTCGGCGCCGCCGGCTGACAACCCCCTTCAGCGAAAGGCGGCGCGCGCCGCCACGATACGGCCCAGCGTGGTCAGCCAGCAGACCACGCCGTAGCCGATGGCGATCCAGGGAAACCAGTCCGGCACAATGCAGATTGCCGCCATGACCAACGCCGTCTCGGTTCCCTCGGCAAGGCCGCCGAGGAAATAGAACGCCTTGCGCCCGCGCGCCTCGGTCGACATTTCGCGCTTCGCGGCGATGATGGCGTAGGCAAGGAACGAAGCGCCGGTGCCCATATACGAGAACACCAGGAAAGCGGCGACCAGCGCATGCTCGGGCCGACCAACGGCAAAGGCAAAGATCACCCCGGCATAGACGATGAAGTCCAGGACGATGTCGAGAAAGCCGCCGAAGTCGCTGCCGCCACCGCTCTGCCGTGCAACCGCACCGTCCAGCCCATCCATCAGCCGATTGAGGCCGATCAGCACCAGGGCCGCCCAGTAGATCTGTAACGCCAGCGCACCCATGGCGCCGACGCCCATTGCGAAGCCGATCAGTGTGACGCCGTTCGCCGACAGTCCGGCCTTGGCCAACGCGCTGCCGATGCGGTCGAGCGGCCGGTCGATCAGCGGCCGCATAACGTGATCGAGCACGAAAGAACCTCGCTGTCGGCGTTCCGGGACCCAGGCCGGTCTGCTTTACCGAATGTTAGCGGCCCCCTGCCAAAGTCGTCAGCCGATTGCCCTCGAATGTGTGGAGTGACGGTGAGTACCCATCTACAGGCCAGTCAAGTTCAAGTCATTCCTTTGCGCACTCTGGCACTCATGGCAGCCAAGGGGTCGACTGGTGTCCTCGGTGCCCTCTCGATGGTCGCCGACCAAAACATCAGCGTGTGCGATCCGGAACGGCCGACACGGTACACCTTCGACCTCGGAGGCGTCCCGTACAGTGCCACATTGCTGCAGATTGACGGTGGGTTCCGGCTGCATCTGACCGCGCGCCTCGGCAAAGTTCCCTACACGGTGGAAGACGTGCAGTCGCTTGAGACGCTACGCGGCCTGCTCTCGCTCGATATCGCAGACCAGGGCGTGCTGCTGCATATCGCTCCAAGGCGCGTGCTTCTCATGTCGCAGGACATCGACGTGTTGGAGCCACCTACGCCGGAGGCCGTCCTTTATGAGACGCTTGTGTTCATCAAGCAGGTCCGCCCGGTCGCCCGCCTGCTGACCCAGTACGTCCATTGATCGGGCGACTGCCCACGCACGACGGCAACCCCGAAGCCGCCGACGCGGCTTAGAGATCGCCCAACGGGACCGATTGGGGAACCGCCGGGATCACGAAAACCTGGCCGGGATAGATCAGATCCGGATCGCGGATCTGATCGCGATTGGCCTGGAAGATGACCGAGTACTGCAGGCCGTCACCATAGGCACCGCGCGCCAGCACCCACAGGCTGTTGCCGGGCTGCACGGTTATCCGCTGGTGGCCTGGCGGCGGATCCACCGGCGGATTGCGCTGGAACGGGATTTCGGACCGGGCGATCACGGCCCCGCCGGCATCGACATGATCCACCCGAAGCCGGTAGAGACCGGGCGCAACGGTGTCGCGCGGGGCCAGAACGAACGCACCGTCCTCCGTCGCCCGGTCTTCCAGAAGGATCCGGTTGTCGAGATAGAGGCGAAGCGCGGCACCGGCATCGGCTGTGCCAGAGACGAAGAACCGGCCGCGGTCGTCGTAGTCGACGACCGACACCACGACTTCCGGTGAGGGCGGTGGCGGCGGCGCGGCCGGCAATGCCGCGACATCCTCCATCTCATCCTCCGCAGGGGCGGTCTCCGGCGAAGCTGCCGTTACATCCGCATCAGGTTCTGCAACGGCCGTCGAAGCCTCCGCGACGTCATCGTCGGCCGACGGCAACGGTGGCGCCTCCAGCGAGCGGGTTACCGGATCCTCCGGTTCAGGGTCCCGCGCCGCCACAGGTCCGACGGGCGCTTGCGGCGCCTGAAGGACGACCGAAGGTCCGACGGCGCCGCGCGGCACCAGAACGGCCAATGGCCCTCCGCGGTCGGGCTCCCCCGAGAGAGCATTGCCGGCGATATCACGCGCGCTTTCCGGAACGACGATCACCAGCACCTGGTCCGAGACCGCCTCTTCGCCGGACGGCTCATCCGGTTCGGCGACCAGCGCGATCTCGTAGGATCCGGGATCGAGAGGTCCGTCGGCGATGTACACCCACTGGCCGGCGCCATCCGCAACCGCCTCGCCAATCGGCACGCCGCCGTCCACCACCGACACTCTGGCATCCGGTGGCGCCGTTCCGGCAATAACCAGATTGCCGCCACCGCTGACCCGCACGGCATCGAAGCTTGGGGCTATCGGCGCTGGGGCCAGCGGCGCAACTGCGACAGATGCTGAGCCTTCGTCCGCAAGAGCGACGTCACCAACCGGCGATGCCGGATCGGAAGCATCGTCCAGTTCCGGTCGGCCCTCCAATCCGCGGCGCTCGGGTTCGCGCGGCGACGGTTCCAGTGCCCGCGTAACTGCCGGTGCCGGACCATCGGCCGCATCGTCCAGCGGAGTGTCCTCATCCGTCTCCGCCGCCTCCAGCGGTTCAACAGCCGAGGGCAATGGCTCGTCATCGCCAGCCGCCGGCAGCGGCCCTTGCGTGAACGCTTCGACAGCCGAATCGGAAGGTGCCTCAGCGCTTTCGGCGTCGCCTGCTATCGATGGGTCCGCGTCGGAACTGGCGACTTCAGCCGGCTCGGCGACCTCCGTCTCCGGTGCCACAGGGGTGACAGCCGATGTCGCGTCGTCCGCATCGGACACCGTCGACGGCTGCGGATCTGCGGGCTCGGGCAACGGGGCGACGGCTGCAACGGGTGTTTCGGCGTCGCGGCCCGCCTCGTCATTGGACGGTTCCGGGACGTCGGCCACCGCGTCCGGTGGCGAATCGGCCAGTTCCGACAGCAGGGCTTCCGGCACGTCCGAAGGCGCAGACGGCTCGTCGACGATTGCCGGTGTCGGCTCAGCCTCGGAAGCAGTTCCGTCAGGAACGTCAATGGCGGCCGGCTCCGGTGCCGTCTCAGTTGGCAGGTCTGCCGGTTCCGGCGCGGCCGTCGCAGATACGCCCGCAGGCAGGTCCAGCGTCTCCGTTTCTGTCTGTGACGGATCGGGGTCGGGGCTGGTGCGCTCAGGCAGTTGGACAACGGCCACCGGAGACGGCGCAGGTTCTTCCGGTGCCGCGGGCTCCAATCGGGCTGCCGGCCGTTCTTCGTCAACGGCCGGAGGCTCGCTTCCGGCATTCGCGGCGTCGACTTCCGGGTCGACAACCGACGTCACCGATGTGTCCGACACCTCAGGGTCGGAGGTGCCGGCTATGGGCGTGGGCTCGGCGGCAGAGCCGGCAGGCTCCTCATCCCAGGACGTCGGCACGTGTGTCGTACTGTCCGTAGGCGGTGCTGCCGACCGGTCGGCCGCTTCCGCCGACGCCCCTGTCGGGCGCTCAGCCACCTCGCCGTCATGCGTGGGAACGACGGGGACATCGGCCGCTGCGATCGGCGGCTGCTCATCCTGCTGACTGTCGGTCTCCGGTTCCCCGATCTCATCTTCGGACGAGGCTGAGACCGGATCGGTCACAATCGAGGGGCGAGGTTCGCCGGCCACGGCAACTGGCGCCTCGGGCTCCGCATCGTCTCTTGGTGCCTCTACGACCGGCAGATCATTCCCGTCGGCGGCTGTCCGCTGTGGATCCACGGCCTCCGGAGCGTCACCCGACGTCACATAAAGACCGACCCCGACGGCGACTGCCGCAAACCCCGTGAAGACATAAGCCCAACGCACTGTACGAACCGCCCTTTCCCGCGCCGATGGTCACGGTACCGTCATGGTCTCGCACATGCAACGAAACGGCCCCCCAATCGCCGACCACCCTCTTTCGTACGGACTGGAGAGGCGATAGGGTGCCGCTCCCTTGGCGATACGATCGGCACCATCATGCAGCGCATCCATACCGTCTGCGTCTATTGCGGCTCATCGATCCGCATCGCCGACCACTACAAGAAGATAACGGAACAGTTCGGCAGGATTCTGGCGGCACAAGGCTGCCAGCTTGTCTATGGCGGCGGACGTGTCGGCCTGATGGGGCTGTTGGCAGACACCGTGCTTGCGGCAGGCGGAAAGGTGATCGGCATCATACCGGAGCACATCCAAGCGCTGGAGGTCGATCATCCGGGTCTCACCGAACTGCACGTCGTCGACAGCATGCACACGCGCAAGCGGATGATGTTCGAGCAGTCGGACGCGTTCGTCGCCCTGCCCGGCGGGCTTGGGACACTGGACGAACTGGTCGAGATCATGACTTGGCGTCAGCTCGGCCTGCACGACAAGCCGCTGGTCATGGTCAACACACAGGACTACTGGGCGCCGTTTCTGAACCTTTTCGAGCACATGATCGAAGCCGGGTTCTGCCGCCCCGAACATCGCGCGCTGATCCGTGTGGTAGGGTCGGTCGATGAGGTGATGGGTGCCCTCCACGCGGCGCCGGAGCCAGCCATCTCAGTGGAGACCAAGTGGCTATAGCGTTCATTTCTCGCGCCGCGGCCGATGTGAAAAATGCAGTCTAACTCCGCTGGCTTGCCTCGACCGACGGCGATGCTATAAGGCGGCAGCTATCGTTACCGCGCGCCGCCCCAGCCCAGACACTGGAGCCCTTTGAAGGCCGTCGGCAGCCCCTGGAGACTGTTCGCACATGCAGAAGATCAAGGTCGCCAATCCGGTCGTCGAGCTCGACGGCGATGAGATGACGCGGATCATCTGGCAGTTCATCAAGGAAAAGCTGATCCTGCCCTATCTCGACGTCGACCTGAAATACTACGACCTTGGCATCGAGGCGCGCGACGACACGGATGATCAGATCACCGTCGATGCGGCCAATGCCATCAAGACCTACGGCGTCGGGGTGAAATGCGCGACCATCACGCCCGATGAGGCGCGTGTCGAGGAATTCAAGCTGAAGAAGATGTGGCGGTCGCCCAACGGCACCATCCGCAACATTCTCGGCGGTACCGTCTTCCGCGAGCCGATCATCTGCCGCAACGTGCCGCGCTATGTACCGGGCTGGCGCCGGCCGATCATCATCGGGCGCCACGCCTTCGGCGACCAGTACCGCGCGACCGACTTCAAGGTGCCTGGGCCGGGCACCTTGACCATGACCTTCGCGCCGTCCGACGGCGGGGAGCCGATCACCTACGACGTTTACGACTTCCCCGGCGGCGGCGTCGCGCTGGGTATGTACAATCTGGACGAGTCCATCATCGGATTCGCGCGGGCCTGCTTCAATTACGGGCTCCAGCGCAGCCTTCCTGTCTACATGTCCACCAAGAACACGATCCTGAAGGCCTATGACGGTCGCTTCAAGGACCTGTTCCAGGAAGTCTACGACGCTGAGTTCCGGAGCCGCTTCGAGCCTGCTGGCCTGACCTACGAACACCGCCTGATCGACGACATGGTAGCGTCGGCGCTCAAGTGGCAGGGTGATTTCGTCTGGGCCTGCAAGAACTACGACGGCGATGTTCAGTCCGACACGGTCGCCCAGGGCTTCGGCTCTCTGGGCCTCATGACGTCGGTGCTGCTGACGCCCGACGGGAAGACCGCCGAGGCGGAGGCGGCGCACGGCACGGTCACGCGGCACTACCGGCTGCATCAGCAGGGCAAGGAAACCTCCACCAACCCGATCGCCTCCATCTTCGCGTGGACGCAGGGTCTGCAGTTCCGCGCAAAGCTTGACGATACGCCCCAGGTCGCAACATTCGCCAAGACGCTGGAACAGGTCTGCGTCGAGACGGTCGAGGCGGGCTTCATGACCAAGGACCTGGCCATTCTGATCGGGCCGGACCAGCCGTGGCTGACGACCAACCAGTTCCTCGACAAGCTAGACGAGGGGCTTCAGCGCAAGATGGGGTCGCCTACCTGACGCGGACGACCGGCCGGCCCAGCATGGCGTCCGGGCTCCGCGGCCGGCCGGTCAGTTCGGGAGCATCGCGTAGAAGCGGTAGACCCGCAGGTCGCCGGAATTCAGCGCAGCCAGCCGGCGCATCCATTTTTCGCCTTCGTCGATGACCATACGCTTCAACGCGTCCGTCTTGGCCGTCTGCGGCAGCGTGGTGGTCAACGTCTCCCAGGCACCGAGCACCTGCGCGCAGTAGGTCTCGGTCACATCTTCGGCCGTTCGCACGTCGAAACCGTTTGCCTGAAGCTGCTCCACCGTCTGACCTACGGTCTGGGGATACGGCTTCTCCGGTTCCGTATCCCGCCAGACCGACACTGCGCCGGCCGTCTTCGCCGAGTGCTTGAGCGCGTAGTCCGTGAAGACCATTTGCCCCCTCGGCTTCATGGCCTGCCGCAAGGTTTCGAACAGCGCCTCTTTCCATCTTACGGCATAGAACGCTTCCTTGCTGAAGATCGCATCGAATCGCTTGTCCAGCTTCAGATCGTCCCAGTCGAAGAGCATCACCGGCGCGCGCTTCTCCATGCCCGCCTTGATCGATCTGGCCATCGCCGCACGCTGCAGCACCTCGTCGGTCTCATAGCCGGTGACCCAAGCACCGGTTTCCCGCGCCATTGCCCGCGCTGCCCCGCCGAGACCGGCACCGAGATCGAGCACGCTCATCTCCTCGTTCAGGCCGAACGGCTTGAAGAGTGTCGAGACGTATTCGTCGCCGCCCGGCGTACTGAAGCCTTGTCCCCAGATGAACTCGGCGATCTCGACGCGGATCGGCGTCCAATGTTCCGACTTGCCCGGATTGATCTCGAATTGCTCGGCCTGCCGGTCCCTGATGGACAGGTGGCCCGATTCCGCCTGCTCTGAGGGCGGGGCGTCATATCCCTGCCACCAGGCTTTCAGGCGGGTCTTCCAGGATGGTCCGTTCTTGCCCGGCATGGCCAACAGGTTCCCGGCGTCACCGCTTGCCCAAGAGGCTTACGGACACGCCGCACAGGTCACGTCGATCACCAGTGATGGGGCTTTCGGTTCCCGACAGCTGACGGTCGTTTACACTTACTTCCAGCATGATCAAGAACTCATAAACACGTGGTCGCCGATTGGCCCAACTTCGCCAATTTGCACAGCCTTGGCCATCTATAGATGCATTTCGCAAACAACGGTTAGCAGCAGGTGCCCGACACTCACCGCGAATCCGCGGTGAGTGTCTGCCAGCGCTTGTCGGACAGGCGAATGCCCCCTACCCCGGTGCCATCGGCGAGGCCGCCGCCAAGCCCCGTATGACAAACGAACTGCCGCTCTCATGGCTTCAAGGACCCCATTTTTCTGGACGTAAGCGGGCAGTTTGATAGCGTTCTAATCTTGCCTGTTCGTCCCTTGCCTCCCGTGGACGGCGTCCGGGGCTTCCAATCATCCGATTGGCCTCTCGATTGCAACGGACCAGTTCAACACGCCCACTCGTGGCGTCCAGTGCGGATAGGTGAGTGAGACGAACATGAACAACACGGCGAGAGCCATCGAAATGAATAACGTTGTGCCGCTCAAGGTCGAAGGCGATCGGCAAGCACAATGGGGCCAGACGAGGGCGCTGGTGCTGCCACCCTCAATGCTGGCGCCACGACTGCTGCTGATCGTCTCAAGCTCCGACCGTGACCGACTGCAACTGGACCTCTATCGCGGCCTTCCCCATGCGTGCGTCACGTTTGCCACCGACAGCGCTACCGCCGTGGAGACGCTGACGAACCGTGAAGACTTCGACTTGGTGATCGTCGAACTCGGCGTGCAGGGGTTCGATGACGTGAAGGCCATGTCGACGGCGCTGTCCGCGGACGGGCGTCCTCCGGTCGTCGTGCTGTACCGGCAATGCCGTGCGGAAGCGGCGCGGGCGCTGCTCAGGGCCGGGGCGGCGGCGCTGATGCCGCAATCAAGCACCGGAATGTCACTGTTGGGTGTCATCTACCTGGTGCTCAACGGTCAGCGCTTCACGCCACCGGAGTTATTGATGCCGCCGGGAGAGAATGAAGCCGTCCAGGAAGGCGCCGACTTCGCCGACTTGTCCAGCCGTCAGCGCCAAGTTGCGCGACTCTTGGTCCAAGGCCAGTCCAACAAAGAGATCGCCCGCCGGCTGGACCTGCAGGAGATCACCATCAAGGTCTATGTCAGCAGCATCTTCCGTAAGCTGAAGGTGCGCAACCGGACCGAGGCGGCTGCCCGGCTCCTCAACCAAGTGGCCGGCTAGCCGTCCGCGAAGATGGCATCGGACGTGGCGTCGACGTTCAGCCCGAGCGTCGCCAACGTCTCTCGCAGATGGACGGGCGGCGGCGCCACGACATCGATCATACCGCCCATGGGATTCGGCAGGACAATGCGCCGTGCGTGCAGGTGCAGCTGGCGTGCCAGGGCGACGCCGGGAAGAAAGGCCTCGGCACCACCGTACTTTCCGTCACCCAGAATGGGCGTGCCGACGGCCGCCATGTGAACGCGCAGCTGGTGGGTTCTGCCGGTCCTCGGGCTCAAGCCGACCAAGGCGGCCCGGCGACCCATATGATCCAGCATCCGATAGTCCGTAATGGCGGTCCGTCCATCGGGATCGGCCTGCATCTTCTCCCTCTGGGCGCCATCCGACTTAGCCAGGTTCAGGGTGATGCGTCCGGCGGACGGAGACGGGATACCCACGACAATCGCCCAATAGAGCTTGCGGGCCGCCTTGCTGCGGAAGGCCGACGTAAGGTCTCTGGCTGCCCGCGCTGTCCGCGCCAGCACAAGGGCACCGCTGGTGTCCTTGTCGAGCCGGTGGACCAGGCGCGGCCGCTCACCGCCGTCGGCCCGCAGCACATCCAAGAGACCGTCAATATGCCGCGCGGTGCCGGTACCGCCTTGCACGGCCATACCGGGCGGCTTGTTGACGACGATCGCCGCTTCGTCCTGATAGAGCACGGAACGCCGCAGCGCGTCCGCCTCCGCCGCACCGACCGGGCTCCGAGGTTTCGATAGCCCCTCGATATCCGCCGGCCGCTCCGTCGCAATTGGGGGCACGCGAACCACCTGCCCCGGCGCCAGGCGCTGCCCGGCCTTCGCGCGTTTGCCGTCGACCCGAACCTGACCGGTACGCAACAGCCGCTCGACGGCCCCGTGACCCAGCGTGGGGTAATGCCGACGGAACCAGCGATCGAGCCTCAGATCGCCTTCGTCGGCCGCCACAACGCGCTGGGTGACGCCGGTCATTCGCCGAAGCCGGACCGGACTGCGCGCAGGCGGTCCCAATCCTCCAGGCGTCGGCGGATCTCGGCCTCGTTCCCCCGATCCGTGGGCTGATAGAGACGCCTTCGGTCCATACCCTCGGGGAAATAGGATTGGCCGGAAAAGCCGTCCGCCCGATCGTGGTCGTAGTCGTAGCCCGCACCGTAGCCGAGATCTTTCATGAGCCGCGTCGGGGCGTTGAGGATGTGCTTCGGCGGCATCAGGCTGCCGGTTTCGCGGGCCAATGCCATCGCCGCGCCGTGGGCGCGATAGGCGGCGTTCGATTTGGGCGCGCTGCCTAGGTAGAGAACCGCCTGGGCGATGGCGAGTTCGCCTTCGGGCGAGCCCAGGCGCTCGTAGGCCTCCCAGGCCGCCAGCGCCATCGGCAAGGCCTGCGGGTCGGCGAGCCCGATATCCTCTACGGCAAATCGGGCGAGCCTGCGGGCAATGTATCGTGGGTCTTCACCACCGGCCAACATGCGCGCCAACCAATAGAGCCCGGCATCCGGATCCGACCCGCGCAAGCTCTTGTGCAGTGCGCTGATAAGGTTGTAGTGGCTTTCCTGCGCTTTGTCGTAGAGGGGCGCACGCCGCTGAACGGTCGCAGCCAGATCGCCGGGGCCAAGGGGTTCCTGCGTCTTGAGGGCCAGCAACTCCTCAGCAAGGTTCAGCAGGAATCGCCCATCACCGTCGGCCATCGCCTTCAGCGAGGTGCGGCCATCGGGTGTCAGCGGCAGCCCCCGGCCTTCAGCCGCTTCTGCGCGGGCCAGCAGCGTCTCCAGCGCAGTGTCGTCCAGGCGCCGCAGGACGAACACCTGGCACCGCGACATCAGCGCGCCATTCAGCTCAAAAGACGGATTCTCTGTCGTCGCGCCGACTAGAGTTACGGTCCCGTCCTCCACCACAGGCAGAAAGGCGTCCTGCTGCGCGCGGTTGAAGCGGTGAATCTCATCGACGAACAACAGGGTCCCGGTACCCTGGGCGCGTCTGCTGCGGGCGGACTCGAAGACCTTTCGCAAGTCTGCCACGCCGGAGAACACGGCCGACAGCGGCTCGAAGGCAAGTCTGCTGTGTTCGGCCAACAGATGCGCAATCGTCGTCTTGCCGCTGCCGGGCGGCCCCCAGAGCACCATGGATGCAAGCCGCCCGGCCGACAGCATCCGCCCGACCGGGCCGTCCGCGTCCAGCAGATGGGCTTGGCCGACAACCTCGCCCAGCTTGCGCGGGCGCAGGCGGTCGGCCAGGGGTCGGGGAGCCTGCGCCTCGAACAGGCTTGGCGACTGAGGTCGAGCGGCACGTGTCACAGGATGTCCTCGAGAACCCGGTCGCCCCGCCTGATGGCAATCGGCCATCGCCCGCCCGTACCCCGGCGCAGTACGTCGACCAGCGTCTCCACCCGATCGATCACCGCGCCGTTGAGCCGCAGGATCACGTCGCCGATCTCCAGGCCGACGCGATCGGCCACCGTACCCGGCTGCATGTCCAAGATGACCACCCCACTTGCGGCAACCGTCTGCAACCCCAGTTCGTCGCGCACGGCAGGCGAAAGGTTGCCCACAACGGCGCCCGACAACGGGTTTCGGCCGCCGATGGGTGTGGCGTTTCGTGGCGGGACCTCAGGCGGCAACTCCACGTCAACCTGCAGTTCCTGCGCCAGCCCGTCACGCAGAACCGAAAGGGTCACCTGCTCTCCCAGCGGCTGCGTCGCGATACGGAATCTCAGGGCTTCGGGATCCTGGACCTCCCGCCCATTCACCGCCAGGATCACATCGCCGACCTGCAGCCCGGCTTCCGTCGCCGGCCCCAGCGGGTGCAGACCGTTGATCAGCACGCCGCTGGGGACCTCGAGATCCATGGATTGCGCGATCTCCGCCGTGATGACCTGCCCTTCGGCGCCGAGCCAGGGCCGGGACACCGCCGTCCCCCGCTCCGCAGCGGCAATCACCGCGCGCACCATGTTCGCCGGTACGGCGAAGCCGATACCCTGCGACCCGCCGCTGCGGCTGAAGATGGCCGTGTTGATGCCGACCAGGTTGCCCTGCATGTCGATCAGTGCCCCGCCTGAGTTTCCGGGATTGATCGCCGCATCGGTCTGGATGAAGAAGTTGTAGTCGGTGATGCCGACGGCCGTGCGGGCCAAGGCGGAGACGATGCCGCTGGTCACGGTCTGGCCGACGCCGAACGGATTGCCGATGGCGAGGACAAGGTCCCCGACCAAGAGCCCGTCGCTATCGGCCAGTGACAACAGCGGCAGCTCGCGCCCCCCAAGTTCGCGCAACCGCAGGACGGCCAGGTCGGTGCGTTCATCCGAAAGCGCGATGTCAGCCACGAATTCGCTGCGATCCGCCAGAACCACGCGGATCTGGTCGGCATTCTCGATCACATGATGGTTGGTGACGACCAGGCCTTCCGCACTGACGATCACGCCCGATCCCAGCGAGTTCTCCACCCGCTCGCGGTTCGGCAGCCGCATATTGGGGCCGAAGAAACGCTGGAAGAATGGATCGTCGAACAGGGGCGATATGCGCTGCTGGACAGTTCGTTGAGCATAGATGTTGACGACTGCGGGCGCCGCCCGCTGGACCAGCGGCGCGAAACTCAATGTGATCTGGTCGACGGTATCGGGCACTTCGCGAGCCTGAGCGTTCGCTACACCCGGCATCGTCGCCAGCACCACAACAAGACATCGCAGCAGTGAATCAAGCCGGATCATGGGTCATACCGTCGGCTGCCGAATACGATCAGGCTGACAGCATCGCCGCGGAATTGCGGCAACGGCATGCCGGATACCCTCGGCGTCCGACCCTTGCGAGGCTGCCCGGCCCGCTTTCGGCTATCAGGCAGCCAGCATTCCCCAGTCCGTTCCTTCAGCGCAAGGCCGAATACGGAATACCGAAGTCTCGGAGAATTGCAGCCGACGGCGGCGGCGAAAGGGCGGTCCCGGCAGAACCGGAACCGCCCGTTGCCAGTATCAGCCGACCGTGACCGTGACTTCGGGATCGACGTAGACCTTCACCTCGTCGCCGGAGGACACGCCGGACAGCGTCGCCACCTGCTCCGCCGCCGCACCGCCGGCACCATCGGCGTCGACGAAGACATCGCCGGAGCTGTCGATCTGGACGAACTCGTCGATGTTGCTCTGGTCGATGCTGCCGACGCCGGCGAGGAGATCCGACAGATCCAGCACATCGTCATCGGCGTTGGCGTCGTTCGCCACGTCGAAGTCCAGGATGGTGTCGACACCGCTTTCGGAGACCAACAGCGTGAAGGTATCGCTGCCCGACCCGCCGGACAGGGTGTCGGCGCCGTCGCCCCCGAAGATGACGTCGTTGCCTTCCTGGCCGAAGATCTGGTCGGCCCCCGCACCGCCGTTGATCGTGTCGTTGCCGCCTGGGCGCGCCTGACCCTGGCTGTCCAGCGACTCTTGTGACAGCTCCAAGGCGTTGGCCTGGATGTAAGCCAGCGTGTCCGCCCGCGTCCAGCCGTCGCCCGGCGTCGGGTCAACCGCCCCACTGCCGCCGCCGGCCTCAAGCTGCTCGAACACCGACCATCCCGACCCGGCAACCGTCGACAGGCCCTCTGCGGCGGCAAGGTTATCGGTGAACACCGTGTCACCGTAGATGATGTCGTTGCCGCCGTTGCCGATGATGGTGTCATCGCCGAGCGCGCTCAGATTGTTCTGCTGCGCGATGTCGAGCAGAACAGCCTCCAGATCGTCGCCGGTGCTGACATTATCGGCATCGCCGTCATCGTCGATCTGGTCGAGCAGGTCATCCTGGCTGCTGTTGACCGCCAGGCCGATCGAGTCGACCGACGAGCCGAGATCGATCAGTGCCTGGAACTCGTTGCCGGAGACGTCCGGCTCCGAATTTCCGGTCTCACCGATGCCCAGAACCTGGTTCAGGTCGCCTTGGCCGTCGGAGATCCCGTTGTTCTCCGCCTCCAGGATGTTTCCGTTCGCATCAAGGCGCACCGACCGGTTGGGCTGGCCATCGGAAATGAAGATCGTCTGGTTCGTGTCGGCATCCGTGCGAGCCTGGTCGGCGACCGGAACCGCGCTTCCGTCGAACTCCTCGTTCGAACCCAGCCAGCGCTGTGCAGCAATGAAGCCGGCTTCGTAGTTGGTCGAGCCACCAGCAACATCAACGCCTTCGTCGTTGGCATCTTCGATCTCGGAGTTGGTCGGGTTGTCGCCGAGGCTTGCGGTCAGCACAAAGGCCTTGGCCGCCGCAAGCTCGGAAGCGTTGATGACACCGTTCTCAACGATCGTGAACGTGGCCTCGTTCTGAACGGAATTTGAGAACGTGACCATGCGGACGACCACGGTTGCCCCGGGCGTGTTGGCGTAGGCGTCCAGCACCCGTTCCACTGCGGTGTCGAGCGCTACGATCCGCCGGACCGAGTCCTCCTCGCCGGTGATCTGTCCGTCGCCGTTGAGATCGTAGTCGATCTCCGTTTCCATGCTGCCCGAGACGTCGAGCACCAGGATCACGTTGGCGATCTGACCGTCCAGGCTGCCGCCGCCGACATCGCCGATCAGGGTGTCGTCGCCGGCCCCGCCGACGATCTCACCCTCACCACCCGGCGTAATCGTGTTGACCCGATGGTCGGTCGTCTCGCCCGTGATGTCGCTGACATTCTCGCCCACGACCAGGCCGTTGATCTCGGGCAGCTCGATGGTCAGCGTGGTGCTCGACTGGTCGCCGTCGGCGTCCTGGATGGTGTATCCGAAGACATCCTCGGCCCCCAGCGGCACCGAGGTCGCCGTCAACTCATAGCTGTAGCTGCCGTCCGCTTGGATCGTCAGCGTGCCGTAGACGCCGTCGATCGTCTCGCCGTCGGCATCCGGCACGATCGGCGCAACCGGCGCGTCGGAAGACACGCTGACCACCGTCGCCGTGGGTCCGTCGGCACCGACGTCGTCCGGGCCGCCGGTACCGTCGGTCACCGTGCCGTCGATGACATTGCCGGAAACGGCAAGCCCCGCAGCGGCGATCCGATCCCGGTCGGAGCGTGCCTCGGGCGTATCGTCTTCCACCACTACCGTCAGGGCATCGTCCAGCACCACGGTGTCGCCGTCAGCGTCGGTCACCCGCAGTGCGCCGGATAGATCGAGCGACAGAGTCTGACTGTCGTCGTTCGCCGGAACGTTAGGCAGGTGGTCGATCTGGTCCAGCAGCGTCAACGTGAACTCGCCGGGCGACGTTTCGGCCAGGGTGAACACCACGCGGCCGCCGGCCACGCCCTGAACCACGCCGCCATCGACGTTGTAGGTCACCGTCTCGCCCAACGACGTAACCGCGAGGCCGGTCGTTGTCAGGACATCGCCGCTGACATCCGGGTTCAGCGAGAACGTCCCCGTCTGGTCCGCACCCACCGACACCTGGCTTGCGAGATCGGCAGAGGTGATGGTCACCGTCGTCGTCTGGCCGGTCTCGGCATTGCCATCCGGCAGGGCGTCTTCATGCACGGTCACCTCAAACGGCGTGACGCTCAGGTTGACCGGGATGTCGTCCTCGACAGTCAGCGTCAGCGCGTCGTCCAGCGCCACCGTGTCGCCGTCCGCATCCGTCACCCGCAGCGCATCGGACAGATCCAGCGAAAGCGTCTGGCTGTCGTCGTCCGCCGGCGTGTTCGGCAGGTGGTCGATCTGATCCACCAGCGTCACGGTGAACACACCCGTCGACGTCTCTTCGATCGTGAACACCACGCGGCCGTTCGCCACGCCCTCGATCACGCTGCCGTTGACGTTGTACGTCACCGCCTCG
>JANQIX010000047.1 GCA_028281925.1 Alphaproteobacteria bacterium | reverse complement strand
GAACGTCCGTGACGCCCCGGTGAATGGCCAGTTCCGCCCGTGTGACGACCACGACCGTGGCGACGGCGGCAGCCCCGGTCAACAGCACCGCGACCCAGGCAACGAATTCGACGGTCTGCGTCAGCGCCATGACGTCGCCCAGCCAATTCGCGTGATCGTCGACCGTGGCCCCTTCGGCCGCCTGTCCGACGGCATCGGAGAGCGCATCGAGATTGGCGGGGCCCGGCAGGACCCGTACATCGATCAGGTCAGGCAAAGGCAAATCTTCATAGAGAAGTGCCCGGTCGAGCCAAGGGGCGACGAGGTCGGCCATCTCCGCATCCTCGAGCCGGCGGATCTCCGACACCACTGGTGATGTCTCCAGCACCGCCAGGACGGCTGCCAGTCGAATCTCCCGGGTGATGGCCGAGCCGTCTTCCGGCGGCGGTACCTGTACGGTGGCCGTGCCGGCAAGCCCGGTCTCCCACCGGTCGGCAAGGCCAGCGAGGGCGAGCGCCAGCGCCGTCGCCAGGGTCGCCAGATACACCATCGGCGCGATCACCATGGGCACGGACCTGCGCCCTTTCGCGGCGATCGGAGCGGGTGCGCGCCGACGCGGCAACACGGGCAGCCATCCGGCGATGCGGGCCATCATGCCGGTCGCCGCGCCTGATGGCCCGCAGCGGTCACCGAGCCTGCTTCAAGCCGCAGGACCGGGTAATCCAGCCGGCGGATCATGGTCTCGTTGTGCGTGGCGACGATCACTGTTGTTCCCAGCCGGTTCAGCTCTTCAAACAGCCGCATCAGTCGCCAGCCGATCTCATCGTCCACATTGCCCGTCGGTTCGTCCGCCACCAGCAGGTCCGGCCGATTGATCACGGCTCGAGCAATGGACACACGCTGCTGCTCACCGCCGGACAGGGTCGACGGCAGCGCGTCGAGTTGATCGCCAAGCCCGACCCACCGCAACAACTCGCGGACATGGTCGCGAATCTGACCCTCCTTTGCGCCGGCAATCCGCAGCGGCAGCGCCACATTGTCGACGGCCGAGAGATGCTCGATCAGGCGGAAATCCTGGAACACGACGCCGATCCGCCGACGCATGCGCGCCATTTCCGCGCGGCTGACGCGGCTCACGTCGCGGCCGAACAGCGTCACGGTCCCGCTGGTCGGCCGATGTGCCAGGTACATCAGCTTGAGAAGCGAAGATTTGCCGGCGCCACTGGGCCCGACAACGAAATGGAAGCTGCCGCGCGGCACAGAAAGCGAGACACCGCGCAGAATCTCCGGCCCGCGCCCGTAGCGGTATCCCACACCGTCGAATTGGATCACCTGGCCCGTCGCCTCCTGGCATCGGCGGGATGGCGCGGTGACGATTCGCCACCGGGCACGCCTGGACCGGGCACCGCGCGCCATTCTGGTGGCGTTCGATCCGGCCGACACCGCTGCTTTCCGGCGTCCGGTTCCCCGCCGGATGCCGGTTGTCGAAAAATTAACCAAGTTTTACACATGTAGTGGCAATTGTAGTGCGGAAGCTCCGATCGGCGCCATAGCGGTGCGGACGGTCGCTGCCGGCGGGGCCGATCAGGCTCTGTTGGTGGTGATGGGTGTCCAGCCCTATGACAAGGGTGTCTTGACGTGGTCAGACGAGGTTCAGGGCGACGCTGGCGGCCAGGGTCGCCGACTGTATTTTGCCGCTGCGTGGGAAGAGCGGCGCGTTGGGACATGCGGGTGGCGCGATGATCCTTAAATGCCCGTCGTGTTCCGCCCGCTACTTGGTCGCCAATACCTCCATCGGCCCGACCGGCCGGCGTGTGCGATGCAGCAGTTGCGGCCATGTCTGGTTCGAGGAGCCGCCGACAACGCGGTCCGCACCCCATGTCATCGCACCCGAGCCGCCGCTTCCACCAAGACCGGAGAGGCCGTCGGTGTTCGACGACGAGCCGCGGTCGCCGCCCAACATCAACTTGCCGGCCATGCGCGAGCCGCGCCGCAGCGGCAAGGCGCTGGCCTTCGGGTGGCTGATGCTGCTGGCGGTGGTGGCGGGGCTCGGTGCCGGCGCCTATGTTGCGCGCGAAGACATCGTCCGGTTCTGGCCGCCGGCGGTGCAGTTTTACAAGATGGTGGGCATAGACCTGTCGCAGGCTGCGGCGGAAGCGTTTCAGGCGGATCTGGGACTGGAGATTATCCATTCGGAGTACGCCGAAGAGAACGGCGAACTCGTTCTCCTGATCCGTGGCGAGATTTCCAATCAGGGGACGCAGCCGATCGAGGCGCCGCCGCTTGAAGCGTTTCTGACGGACGAGAGCGGCCAGCCGCTGGAGCGGTGGGTCTTCGACGTGGCAGCCTCCACCATCGAGCCTGGCAGGACGGTGGGCTTCGAGACGCGCCGGGTTGATCCCAGTGAACAGGCCATCACCCTTGAGGTGCGGCCCACGACGTGGGACGCCGTTGTGGAAGATGCCCCGCCTTCCGTACCCGAGCCGTCGGAAGAGCCGCAATTGCTGGAGCGCGCGGAACCGCCGCATGCGGCCCAGCCGGAACAGCCCCCCGATGCCGAAAGTGCCCCCCGATCCCTCGGACTCGATTTCGATAGCGAGTCCGACGCGGCATCAGAAACGGCGCAATAGCCGCTCGATATAGTTGCGCTCCGGCTCCGGCCGCTGGCGCTCGCCGAGACGGCGGCGCAGTTCGCGGAGAATCTCACGCGACCGCTGAATATCGGATTCCTGCGGTATCGCCACATCCTCAGTGCTGACGCTGCCTGAGTTGCGCAAGGGCCGCCCGAGCGGATCCGTGTTGGACGGCAGGGGTTGGGCTGCCGGGCCGACCTGCGTTCCCTGCTGTTGGGCCATCTGCTCCAGCATCTGGTCGACGAAGCTCTGCAGACCCTGCTGAAGGGCATCCAGCGCCTGGGTCTGAGGATCGATCGCCTGGTCCGGCCGTCCGCGGCCGAGCGCTTCGGAGGAAGACCGCATGGCCTGTTCGGCGCGCCCAAGCGGAGCGGGGATATCGCCGGCAAGCTCTCCCATCTCCCGCATCATCTGGCCCAGAGCACGCCTCAGCGCTTCCTGAACGGCCTCGGATTCGCCGGCGCCGGGCTGTTGGCCCTGCTGGCCGGGCTGGCCCTGGCCATTCTCGGGCGATGACTGCGATTGCTGGAATGTCTGGTCCAGAAGCTCCTGCTGCGCCTCCATCAGGGCCTGCATGTCTTCAAGCAGGGACATCATCTGGTTCTGCTGCTGTTGCTGCTGCAGCGCCATACCCGTTTCCAGGTTCTCCAGCATATTCTGCAGCTGAGCCAGCATGTCGCGTGCGGCATCCCGCGCACCGCTTTCCGAGAGCTCCTGCATCTGTCGCAGCATCTCGTCCAGTTGCTGGCGATTGATCGTGTTGGCGTTCGGCGGGATCATCATGGGCTGCAGATCCTCGCCCCGCGCCAGCTGCTCCATCAGGTTCTCTTCCAGGGCCTGCAGATAGCGGTCCATCGCCTGGCGCAGTTCCTCCATCAGGCGCGCGATCTCCTCGTCCGAGGCGTCGCTTGACAAGGCGTCCATCAGCGCCTGCTGGGCCGCACGAAGGTCGCGCTCGGCCAGCGAAAGGTCACCGTCCTCCAGCCTGAGCGCCGTATCCCAAAGTAGCCCTTCGATGGATGCGATGGCTTCGCCGAGGTTATCCGCCAAGGTCAGACGGCGCGAAGCAGTGCGCAGCGCCAGGAAGACCACGGCGTCGTCATAGTAGCGGTCCGGTCTAAGCGACAGCGTCTCAAGGGACTCCGAGACCTCGGCCGCCTGTTCCGGATAGAGCAGCAGTGTCCGCCGCTGATCGATGATGGCGCGGGCGATCGGATGTTCGAAAGTCCGTTCGGGCAGGACGATGTCGACCGCTTCCGATGCCCCGGACTGACCGACGGCATCCGTTGCCGTCAAATGGATCGACACGGACTGGCCCGCCCAGGGATGCGGCGTGAGGTCATGGAAGCTGACGCCCTCGGCCTCCGAGGGCTGACGGCCCGGCACGGTCAATTCCAGCTGCATGGGGGCCCGCGGCAGGGCCTCTGGGGCGTCCGGCGAGAGCGCAACGGTAGCGGTGACCGCCGCGACGCCGTAGTCGTCCTCTGCCGTGTAGTGCAGCCGCAGCGCCCCTCGTTCCGTGCCGGTCGGTGTTTCCGCAAACGCGATCTCCGGAACAAGATCGGGGATCAGCTCCAAGGGCCATTCGGCAAGGACGGTCCCGTCGACCTCCACGGCGATCTTGTCGCCTGCCGTCAGCACCGCCTCGATCTCTGTGGCGTCGCCGCCGACGATGCCGAAGGTCAGGGCCTCCAGCCCCAGGATCAGAGTGGGTACGTCCGCCGTTCCCGATACCCTGGCGGCGAGAACACTGTCTACGGGGGCCGCGATGGAAGGCCCCGGCAACTGCTCTCCCGTCTCGGTCACGGGCGGGGGCTGCAGATAGAAGGGGGCAACGCCCGTATGGCGCGGCGGCGATATGAAGAGATCCAGGACCGGATCCGAACCGCCGCTCGCCACCGCGATCTGGGGCGACAGCACCCGTTCAAGTCGCGGCCACCAGTCGCCCCAACTCGCGGCAGCGGCGACGAATACGACCAGCGCCAGAAGGCCGCGCAGGCCGAAGCCATCCCGCTCCGCCAGGGTCGGACGCGGCAGCCGCACTGTCAGCTGCGACGCTCTGGCCCGCTGGCGATCGACATGCAGCTTCCAGAGTGCGCGCGCCTCCGGGTCCCGCATGCTGGTCATCTGTCTGTCGATCAAGGCCGTCAGCGGACGGTGCTCGAGACCGCTGTCCTGCTCGAGTCGCCGGCGCGCGGTGCCGATAGACGGTGTGTGGAACCCGGTCAGAGCCAAGACAAGCGATACCGCAGCGGCCGTACCCAGGACGATCAACGTCGCCAGGTGCAGCCATCCGGGCAGTTCCGGCAGGATGTCGAACAGGGTCAGCGCCGCGAACAGGCCCAGCACCGCCACCAGGGGCCAAAGCCTCGGCCAGAGAACCTCCCATGCGACCGAAAGGCGTGCCAGTCGCAAGAGCCGCTTGGGCTCGCCGCGCGGCTGTGCAATGTCCATGCGCAGGCGATGCATCGGGTCCGTTCCTCCTGCCTTACCCTTGTCCCGGGGCTAAGCCTCCAGCCATGGCGCCACGGCTTCGCCGGCCACCATTTCTTCGAATGTTGGCCGTTTTCTGACCAGAGCAAATGCGGCACCGTCGACAATCACTTCTGCCGGCAGCGCCCGTCCGTTATAGGTGGATGCCATGACCGCCCCATAGGCCCCCGCATGGGTAAACGCCAGCAACGCGCCGGATGCCAGCGCGGGCAGGGGGCGTTCCACGGCAAAAGTGTCACCGCTCTCGCAGACCGGACCGACAACGTCCGCCGGCTCCTCCGTCCCCTCGCCATTTCCCGTCGCGATCACCGGGACGATGCCATGCCAGGCATCGTAGAGGGCAGGGCGCATCAGGTCGTTCATGGCGGCGTCGACGATGACGAACCGTCGCGACACGCCGCGCTTCACATAGACGACCCGCGTGACCAGCATCCCCGCGGCAGCGACCAGTGAACGGCCTGGTTCGACCATGATGGCGCAGTCGAGATCACCCACAGTGTCAGCGATCGCCGTGGCGTAGTCCGAAGGCAACGGCGGCCTTTCGTCGCGGTAGCGCACGCCGAAGCCGCCGCCGAGGTCCAGACGCCGGACGGGAAGTCCCTCGCTGCGCAGATCGCGCACCAGATCGGCCATGCGGGCATACGCCGCCCGATAGGGCGCAATCTCGGTGAGCTGGCTGCCGATATGGACCGCCAGCCCCACAGCCTCCACACCGGGCAGGTCGGCCGCCAGCCGATAGGCTTCACCGATCTGTTCCAGATCGATGCCGAACTTGTTCTCGCGCAGCCCGGTCGTGATCTTAGCATGGGTTCGCGCGTCCACATCCGGATTGACCCGCACGGCCACGGGAACGGCGACGCCGCGCGCGGTGGCCAGCTCGCTGATCCTGTGCAGTTCGGGCACGGACTCGACGTTGATCTGGTGGATGCCCGCGGCGAGCGCGGCCGTGATCTCCTCATCCGTCTTGCCAACGCCGGAGAAGACAATGCGGTCGGGCGGAACACCGGCGGCAAGGGCCTTTGCCAACTCGCCCGCCGACACCACGTCGGCGCCGGCCCCTTCGCGCGCCAGCAGGCGGACGACCGATAGGTTCCCGTTGGCCTTCAGGGCATAGGCGATGCGCACGCCCACTGCATCCATCGGTCCGGCCAGCGCCCGGTACGCACGCCGGATGCCCCCGGCGGAATAGCAATAGAAGGGCGTACCGATCTCCGCCGCGATCTCGGTCAACGATACGGATTCGGCCCAGAGTGTGCCCTGCCGGCGCTCGAACCCCTCGACGCCGGCCATAAGATCGGATCCGGTCATGATGTGGGATAGGTGCGGGGGAATTCGTCCGTCTCCACCTCTTCGGGCGGATCGACAAAGGCAGGCTTCTTGCCGCAGCCCGTGATCCCCGCCGAGAGGGCCAGGCAGAGGGCGGTGAAGACCGCAAAGGGCACTTTCCGCCGCATCACAAGAAACGCTCCCGCGCCGCGGCGGCGGCTTCCCGGACGCGCTGAGGCGCCGTCGCGCCGAACGAGGTGCGGCTGGCCGCTGAGGCTTCAGGCGTCAACACGGTGAACACATCATCTGTTATCTTCGGTTCGATCGTCTGCATTGCGGCCAGATCCAGCGCGTCCAGGGGGCAACCCTGCGCCTCAGCCAAGGCCACCAGGCGCCCGGTCACGTGATGGGCCTGGCGGAAGGGCATTCCGAGAGCGCGGACAAGCCAGTCGGCCAGGTCCGTCGCCGTAGGAAAGCCGCCGGCGAGCGCGGCCCTCATCCGCTCCGGCACGGCCGTCAAGTCGCGGACCATGCCCGTTGTGGCCGCAAGGCAAAGCATCAGCGTCTCATCCGTTTCGAACACGGGTTCCTTGTCTTCCTGCATGTCTTTCGCATAAGCAAGCGGCAACCCCTTCATCACCGTCAACAGGCCCAAGAGGTGGCCGAACACGCGGCCGGTCTTCGCCCGCACCAGCTCTGCGGCATCGGGGTTGCGCTTCTGCGGCATGATCGAAGAGCCGGTGGTGAAGGCGTCGGTCAGGGTCACGAAGCCGAAGCCCTCCGACGTCCACAGCACGAACTCCTCCGCCAGGCGCGACAGATGCATCGCCAGGATGGACGCCAGCGCCAGGTACTCCAGCGCGAAATCCCGGTCCGACACGCTGTCGAGGGAGTTGGCGGACGGCCGGTCGAAGCCAAGCGCCTCCGCCGTCATCGCCCGGTCGATCGGAAACGACGTGCCGGCCAGGGCGCCGGCCCCCAGCGGACATTCGTTCAGGCGCCGGCGGCAATCGGTCACACGGCCCCGGTCGCGGCCGACCATCTCCACATAGGCCAGCAGATGATGCCCGAAGGTGACCGGCTGAGCCGACTGGAGATGGGTGAAACCCGGCATCAGCGTGTCGGCGTTCCGCTCCGCCTGATCGATCAGAGCTTCTTGCAGGGCGGCGAGCGCCCGGTCGGTTCGGTCCAATGCATCGCGGACCCAGAGGCGGAAATCGGTCGCCACTTGGTCGTTACGACTGCGTCCGGTATGCAGGCGCCCCGCCGCCTCGCCGATCAGGTCGGCCAGGCGCTGCTCCACATTCATGTGGATGTCTTCCAGCGCCGTCTTGAAGCGGAAGGCCCCGGTCTCGATCTCTGAGGCGATACGGTCCAGGCCCTCGATAATGGCCACCGCGTCGGCGCTGCTGATGATCCCCTGCGCTGCCAGCATATTGGCATGGGCCTTCGATGCTGCGAGGTCCTGGGCAGCCATCCTCTTGTCAAAGCCGATGGATGCGTTGATTTCTTGCATGACGGCGGCGGGGCCGCCGGCAAACCGGCCGCCCCAGAGGGGGTTCGATGGTGCGGATGGGTCGGATGTCACGGACTGATCTGGCCTTGGCGGAAGGTTGGTCTCTTTGGGTGAGGAGGGCCGGGTGAAGCGCTTAGGTTCACGATTGGCTGCAATGGCGGTCGCGGCCCTGGTGGCGGCGGGTGTTACCTACTACGTGACCCGTGGGCCGACGGTCCACGGACCGTCCCTGGAAGGGCCGATGGCGGCGTTCGACCTGTTCGAGACGCCCCGCCCCGCTCCGGAGATTACCTTTTCGGACGCCGCGGGCAATAGTCTCAGCTTGGGCGACTTTGCCGGCCAAGTCGTTCTGGTCAATTTCTGGGCCACTTGGTGCGCTCCGTGTGTCCGCGAGATGCCGTCGCTGGACCGTTTGCAGGCCGCGCTCGGCGGGGACGATTTCAAGGTTGTCACGCTGTCGCTGGATCGCGGCGGGGCGGACCAGGTGGAGCCTTTCTTCGACCAGCATGGCATCGAGCATCTCGACGCCTATTTCGATCCGATGGGCGCCGCACCGCGAGCCTTCGAGGCCATGGGCCTGCCGACGACTGTGCTCGTCGACGGAGAGGGCCGTTGGGTCGGCAGCCTGGCAGGCGATACGGAATGGGACAGCCGCGAGGCCCAGGATCTGATCCGTTATGTCCGCGATGGCGCCTGACGCGTTTTGGCCGCAGGGGCGTCGCGCATGACCGGCTTCACGCCAGCCGATCCCGACTTCGCCCGCCGCGTTCGCGAGAGCTTCGATCGTCAGGGGTTCATGGGCCATCTGGGCGCCCGGATGGTGCGGCTGGAACCGGGGATGTGCGATATCGAAGTGCCGTACCGTACTGACCTGACCCAGCAACATGGCTTCTTCCATGCCGGCGTCGTCTCCAGCATCGCCGACACGGCGGCGGGGTATGCCGCCTATTCGCTGATGCCGGTGGATGCCTCGGTCCTGACCATCGAATTCAAGATCAACCTGATGTCGCCCGGCCGCGGGGACCGGATCGTCGCTCGTGCCGCCGTCGACCGTCCGGGCCAGGTGATCACCGTGGTGACGGCCGATGTGTTCGCGCTGACCGGTGTCGATGAGAAGCGGGTGGCCAAACTGACTGCCACCATGATGTGCCTGCACGGTCGCAGCGACCGGCCGGAGGCGTAACGACCACGAGACGGCCTCAGCTGTCGGCCATCTTCTGGCTGGGATCGTCGCGAAAGCGGTCGGCCGGGTAGACGCCGATGATCTTGACCGAGCCGGGGAGCGCAAAGAAGTTCAGCTCCGCAAACCCATGGCGCAGGCTTTGCTCGTCCGGGTGTCCCTCCACATCCGCATGGAACTTTGCCAGGCTGAAGCGGCCGCCGACCATGTAGCTTTCCAGCTTCGTGATGTTGACGCCGTTAGTGGCAAACCCGCCCAGCGCCTTGTAAAGCGCCGCCGGCTCTCTCGGCACTTCGAAGAAGAAACTGGTGATCACTTTGCCCGCACCGGGTGTCGGTTGCCGCGCCTCGGCTTCCATGATCAGGAACCGGGTAGTGTTGTGCGACGCGTCTTCGACGTCAGAGCGTAGCACCTCCAGCCCGTATAATTCCGCCGCCAGCTTCGATGCGATGGCGGCATCCGATCGGTCGCCGCGTTCGGCGACCATCTCGGCCGCGCCTGCGGTGTCAGCATGCACCACCGGCTCAAGCCCCAAGTCGCGAATGATGGTGCGGCACTGGGCCAGCGCATGGACATGGCTGTGCACGCGCCTGAGATCGTCGATGGTCGCTCCTGGTACGGCCAGTAGCTGATGGTGGATCTGATGGAAGTGCTCGCCGTTGATATGTAGGCCGGACTTCGGCAGCAGATGGTGTACGTCGGCCACTCGGCCAGCTACGGAATTCTCGACGGGAATCAGCGCGGCTGCGGCGCGTTCTTCATGGACGGCCGCGATCGTTTCTTCAAACGATTGGCAGGGCAGGGTCGGCGCGTCGGGAAAGACTACGCGGCACGCAATGTCAGAATGCGCGCCGGGCCAGCCCTGGAAAGCGATGGGATCCCGTGACATGGTTCGGATAGTGGCAGCGTCCATGTCGCGAATTCAAGGGTCGCCGTCAATCGCCGGAGGATTCGGTCAGAAGACGGCGCGCCCGCTCGAGATCGGCCGGGGTATCGACACCCAGCGGAACCGTGTCAACGAGCGCCACGTCGATCCGCATACCGGCAGCCAGTGCCCGCAATTGTTCCAGCCGCTCGCGTCGTTCCAGCGCAGCCGGTGGCAGTGCGACGAAGCGCGCCAGCGCGGCGCGGCGATAGGCGTAGATGCCGATATGATGATAGACCGGCCCCGGGCCGGAGGGGGCGAGGCTGCGCGTGAAGTAGAGGGCGCGGCCGATCAAAGCGTCGTTCCGTATTTCCGCCACGGCCTTGACCACGTTCGGGTCGTGCAGCTCCTCCGCATGCACGATCTCCACCGCAGCCGTTGCGATGTCGACGTCTCGGTCCGCCAATGGTGCCAGAACGGCATGCACTGTGGCGGCATCGATGGTCGGCAGGTCCCCTTGCAGGTTAACGACGATATCGAAGCGCTGATCTGGGTCGTAGCGGTCCACGGCCTCGCGGATGCGGTCGGAGCCGGATGGGTGATCCGGATCGGTCAGCACGGCCTCGCCGCCATGGGCCGTCACAGCATCGGCAATCTCCGCCTCGGCGCAGGCCACCAGCACAGGGCCGATCTCGGCGGCCATGGCGCGGCGCCACACCTGGACGATCATGGGTGCTCCGGCGAGCGGTGCCAGCGGCTTGTTCGGAAACCGGGTGGCAGCAAGCCTCGCCGGGATGACAACGATGGGAGAACCGACAACCTTCACGCGAGAGCCTTTCTTCCTGCCGTCGGCTTGACCGCCGGTCGGCATGGCCGTTTATCGGCAGACACGATACCCGTGCGACGGCAGCGGGGCTTGCCTTCGCGCAACAAATGCCCCACAAACGGCGCGGTTAAGCAGATACCAGCCGTCTCGCCCCGGGGGCATCGACGCCGAGGGACCGTTTACCGGACGTTCGGGCGTGGCGGAAACCGCTAAGGACGCCATCCGGGATGGAACTCAACAAGATTTTCGCATCGATCCTGCTCGCCGGGATCATCGGCATGGCCTGTGCAATGCTGGCCGAGGCCTTGGTCGTCCCGCAAGAGCTGGAGCAGAACGCCTACCTCGTCGAACTGGAAGGCGCCGACGTGGCGGCTGTGGTTGAAGAGGAGGAAGAGATCCCCTCGGTGCTGCCGCTGCTGGCCAGCGCGGACCCGGCCGCGGGCGAAGGGTTGGCGCGCGCCTGCACCACCTGCCACACCTTCGAGGCTGGCGGTGACAACCGTGTCGGTCCCAACAACTGGGACATAGTCAATGCGGCGATGGGCCATGTGGAGGGGTTCGGCTATTCCAGTGCGATGCAGGAGCGTCACGATGCGGGCGACACCTGGACCTATGATGCGTTGAACGAGTTTCTGCTGAATCCGCGTGAGTACATGCCCGGCACCTCTATGGCCTATGCCGGCCTGCGCAGCGTGGAAGACCGCGCCAACATGATCGCCTGGCTGCGGACGCTGAGCGACGATCCGGCGCCGCTGCCGACGGACGAAGAGATTGCGGCCGCGACGGCGAGTGACGACGCTGAAGAGGCGCCGGAAGCGGAAGGCGACGCTCCTTCCGAAGACGCTCCGGCAGAAGACGGTTCCGCGGAAGAGGCGCCGGCCGAAGGCGCTCCGGCGGACGATGCCTCATCCGAAGACGCCCCGGCTGAAGACACGTCGGCGGAAGATGCGCCTGCTGAAGACGCCTCTGCCGAAGAAGCCCCGGCAGAAGACACAACGGCAGAAGCCGCCCCCGAGCCGGAGGACGAGGGACCGTCGATACCGTCGGTCCTGCCCCTTCTGGCGGACGCGGATGTTGCGGCCGGCGAAGCCTTCTCGCGCGCCTGTGTCGCATGCCACACCTTCGATCAGGGCGGCCCCAACCGCGTCGGACCGAACAACTGGGGTGTCGTCGGCGCGGCTATCGGCCACATTGAGGGGTTCCGGTACTCAAGAAGCATGCAGGCGCTCCACGACGCTGGCGAGATCTGGACCTACGAAGCGCTGAACGCCTATCTGCTGAACCCGCGCGAATACGTGCCGGGCACGACGATGGCCTATGCCGGCATCCGCAATCTTGAGGATCGTGCCAATGTCATCGCATGGCTCCGTACGCTCAGCGACGACCCCATTCCACTGCCGACCGCTGAGGAAATCGAGGCCGTGACGGCTGGCGGCACGAGCCCCTAGCGCCATCATGACCGACTGGTCGACGGACCGTCGAGCCGCCCTGCTGGACGAGCTTGTTGCGGCCAGCGGCGCCATTGCGCGCCGCCATTTCCGCACGCCGTTCGACGTCGACCGCAAGGCCGATGCCAGCCCGGTAACGATCGCCGACCGTGAAGCCGAGAAGGCCATCCGCGACATCCTGAAGCGCGAATGCCCGGACGACGGCGTGCTGGGAGAGGAATTCGGTGCAGACGGCGCCGACCGACGCTTGGTCTGGGTGATCGATCCGATCGACGGTACGAAGGCGTTCATCAGCGGTCGCCCCACCTTCGTCACGCTGATCGCGCTCTTGGAAGACGGCGTGCCGGTGATGGGCGTGATCGACCAGCCGATCGTCGGCGACCGGTGGATCGGTATCGCGGGCCGACCGACCTTGCACAACGGCAATCCAGTTTCGGCGCGGCGCTGCGGGCGCCTGGAAGACGCGCTGTTGGCAGCGACCGCGCCGGACATGTTTACCGGCGACGATGCCGCGGCGTTCGCACGGCTGTGCCGCAGCGTTCAGGTGCCCACCTGGGGCGGCGACGGATATGTCTACGGACTGGCGGCCTCCGGGTTCATCGATGTGGTGGTCGACGGCACCATGAAGCTGCACGACTATGCAGCCCTTGTTCCCGTTGTCGATGGCGCCGGCGGGCGCATCACCGACTGGCGGGGTCTACCTCTGACCACCACGTCGGACGGCCGCATCCTGGCCGCCGGGGACCCTGTATGCCACGCCGCAGCGCTGGCCCTGCTCAACGGATAACGGTTGCGGGAGCGGGGCCGGAGTCGCCTTGATCCAAACACGTTCCGACATCACCCTTTCCAGCATGCGGGCGTATCGTGCTTCGCGTATGAACAGCGCGGGTTGAGAGGGAGACGTCTGATGCGCAGTGTCGTGGCGGGCCTTGCTGCCTTTGTCGCCATTGTCTTCGTCGACAGGGCCCCGGTCGCCCTCGACCTGCCTCAGGCGCGATACGCCGTCGCCGAATTCGGCGAACCGCGCTATCCGGAAGACTTCACGCATTTCGACTATGTCAATCCCGATGCGCCGCAGGGTGGTACGCTCAGGATCGGCACGATCAATCCCTTCGACTCGCTGAACTTCATCCCGCTGCAGGGGGTCTATCCGCGCAATATCGACCGCCTGCTTTACGACACGCTGATGTTCGAGCCGCAGGATGAGTTGTCCGTGTTCTACGGACTGATCGCGGAAAGCGTGTCGTATCCGGAAGACCTCTCGTTGATGACGTTCACGCTGCGTCCGGAAGCCCGATGGCACGACGGCACGCCGATTACGGCAAGCGACGTGGCCTGGACGTTCAACAGCATCCGTGATCACGCGCGGCCGTTCCTGCGCGCGGTCTATGAGGATGTTGAAGAGGTGACTGTGCTCGACGATCGTCAGGTCCAGTTTACGTTCCGGACGACGAACACGATGACGCCGCTAGTGCGCGTGGCCGAAATGACGGTGATGCCGCAGCACTGGTGGGAGGCGGAGGGCCGCAACATCGCCGGCGGCACGTTGGAGCCGCCGCTGGGCAGCGGTGCCTACCGGCTGGTGGAGGTGGATGCCGGCCGCAGGCTGGTCTATGAGCGCGTGCCGGACTATTGGGCGGCCGACCTGCCGGTCCGGCGTGGGACGTTCAACTTCGACCGCATCGAATACGACTATTTCCGCGATCGCGACATTCTGTTCGAGGCCTTTCGGGCCGGCGATTACGACTTCCAACGCAGCTTCCACTCGCGCCAATGGGCGACGGGCTATGACGTGCCCGCCGTGGAAGACGGCCGCTTGCAGCGCATGGAGGTCGAGGTCCAGGATTTTCGCGGCATCCAAGGGTTCTTCATGAACATACGGCAGCCGATCTTCGCCGACCGGCGCGTGCGCGAAGCGCTGATGCTGTTGTTCAATTTCGAGTTCATCAACGAAACGGTGATGTACGGCCTCTATGAGCGGATGGAGAGCTACTTCCCCGGCTCCGAATACGCCGCGACCGGTTTGCCGGAGGGGCTGGAACTCGAGCTGCTGGAGCCCTTCCGCGACGCGCTGCCACCGGAGGTCTTCAGCGAGCCGTATTCCCTGCCGACGAATGACGGCAGGCGCCTTTCGCGAGAGAACCTGCGCGCCGCGCTGGCCCTGTTTGAGGAAGCCGGCTGGACGCTGCGCGACGGCACGCTGACCAATGCGGAGACGGGCGAGCCCTTCGCGTTTGAACTTCTGATGCGCACTGGCGGCTTGGAGCCGCATGCGGCCGCCTATGTCGACACACTGCGCCAGGCGGGGATCACCGTTACGCGTCGCGCCGTGGACGGCGCGCAGTTCCAGCTGCGTTATCAGGATCGCGACTTCGAGATGATCAGCTTCGGATACACGTTCTATCCGCCACCGGGGAACCAGCTTGCAAATCGGTTTCACTCGGCCGCCGCCAGCAACAACGGCTCCGCCAACATCATCGGCATTGAGGATCCGGTCGTCGATTCCCTGCTGGACGTGATCCTCCAGGCGGAAGATCTGGAGACCAAGCGCGCTGCGACCCGCGCGCTCGATCGTGTGCTGCTTTGGGGCCACTACGTCGTGCCGCATTGGCACAACACTGTGGCGTGGATTGCCTATTGGAACCGTTTCGGCTTCCCCGAGACGCACCCGCCCTATGACTACGGCTACGCCAACGAGATCGCCTTCCAGCCGACATGGTGGATCGACCCGGACCTTGATGCACAGCTGGAACAGGCGCAGTGAACAGGAAGGATTTGACGATGACGTATGGACGGCACGGGATCGCGCTCTGCCTCGGCGTTCTTCTGGCGGCGCCGGCGCTGGCGCAAGACGGCGACGTCGAACGCGGCGAGCCTGTGCATGCCATTACTCAGTACGGCGACCCGCCGCTCTATCCGGCCGATTTCCCGCACTGGAACTACGTCAATCCGGACGCGCCCCGGGGCGGGACTCTGGTCGTCGGCGCCTTCGGCAGCTTCGACAGCCTCAACGACAACATCATGCAGGGCGATCCGGTGCAGGGCCTGTCCCTGATCTACGCGTCGCTGACGTCTGCCAGCGCCGACGAGGTGGCCGTGCAGTATGCTGAGATGGCCGAGTCCATCGAACTGGCGGAAGATCGGTCGTGGATCATCTACAACCTGCGTCAGGATGCCTATTTCCACGATGGTCATCCCATCACCGCCGAAGATGTGGTGTGGACGCACGAGACGTTCCGGGACCAGGGGCGGCCCTTCTATCAGACCCGCTTCTATAACGAGATCGGATCGATCGAGGCTTTGGACGAGTACACCGTCCGCTTCACCTTCACCAACACGTCCAACCGCTCTCTGCCGCTGGCTATCGGCAGTTTCCCGATCCTGCCGAAGCACTATTGGGAAGAACGCACCTTCGACGACCCGACGCTGGAGCCGCCGCTGGGCAGCGGGCCGTACCGGATCGAGGATGTCGATCCCGGCCGGTCCATCACCTATGTGCGGGTCGACGATTTCTGGGGTGACGATCTGCCGATCTACCGCGGCATCTACAATTTCGAGCGGGTCACCTATCAGTACTACCGCGACAACACGGTCCGCTACGAAGCCTTCAAGGGGGGCGAGTTCGACTTCCTGTCGGTGACCGATCCGCAGGAATGGAGCACCGGATTTGAGAATCTGGACCCGGTCGAGGACGGCACCATGGTGATGGAAATCATCCCCTCGACAGATCCGGAAGGCTCCTCCGGCTTCATCTTCAACCTGCGGCGCGGATTCCTAGAAGATCCGCGCGTGCGTGAGGCTCTCGTGCAATTCTACGATTTCGAGACGGCGCAGCGGCAGATCCATCATGGCTTCTTCCAGCGGGCCGTCAGCCATTTCCCCAATACCGAACTGGAGGCCACCGGCCTGCCGGAAGGCGACGAGCTTGCCATTCTGGAGAGCCTGCAGGATCAGATGCCGGACCACATCCGCGAGCGCATCTTTACGGAGGAGTTCTCGCTGCCCACGACGGACGGCAGCGGCAACATCCGGTCCAATCTGCGCACGGCTACGCGCCTTTTGCGCGAAGCCGGCTGGGAGGTGCGCGAAGGCGTGCTGGTGAACGGCGAGACCGGCGAGCCGATGGAGTTCGAACTGGTCTACGGATCGCCCACCATCGAACCCACGGTGTTGGGGTTGGTGCGCAATCTGGAACGCGGCGGCATCCGCGCCGTGCCGCGCTTCGTCGACGGTGCGGCCTGGCAGAACCGCATCTACCAGTACGACTATGACCTGATGTTCGGCTTCAACACACCGTTCTATCCGCCCGGCGTGGCGCTCCGGGAAGGCTATGGATCTGCGGTCGCCGACATCCCGGGCAATTTCAACTTGAGCGGCATCAAGGACCCCGTGCTGGACGCACTGGCCGAGCACGTGATCAACGCCGATAGCTGGGAGGCCATGGTGCAGGCCTCCCGCGCCTTCGATCGGTACCTGCAATGGAGCTACCTTTCGATCCCGTTCTACTATGACGATTCGACCCGCATCGCCTATTGGGACATCTTCGCCCGCCCGGAAACGCGGCCGCGGTTCGGGCTGGGTGTGCTGACCACATGGTGGTTCGACGACGGTAATACCGCCGCGTTGCGCGAGAACCGCTGAGCCTGCTCGGTAACCTCGCCGAATCCCTGGCGATACAGTCGAGGTCCACCGCGGAATCGCCTTGATCCGAACACGATCCGACATCACCCTTAACCGCCTGCGGGGAATCACCCGCGAACCGTCCGCGTCCATCCCAACCGCGCGAGGATACGTTTGATGCTGCGCGTCTCAGCAGGCTTGGCGGCCAGTCTGCTTCTGTCGTTGGCCATTGGCGGCGTCGCCGAGGCGGAAGAGGAACTGACCGTCTACCGGTCTTTCGCGGAGTTCGGCGAACCGCTCTACCCCGACGATTTTCCCCATTTCGACTATGTCAATCCCGACGCGCCGAACGGCGGCGAGATCACGTTGGGCGGCTTCGGTACGTTCGAGACCCTCAACACCATCGTGCTGGGGGGACAATGGCCGTTGGGCATCGGGCTGACCAGCGATACGCTGATGACGGGGTCGTCTGACGAGTTGGCGAGCCACTATCCGCTGATCGCCGAGCATGTGGCGGTACCGGACGACCTGAGCTATGCGGTGTTCACGATCGACGCACGGGCGCGGTTCCACGACGGCCATCCGATCACGGCGGAAGACTTCAAGTTCGCCTTCGACACCATCATGGACAACGGGCGTCCCTTCCTCAGGGCGTTCTTCGAAGACATCACCAGCGCCACGGTGGTCAGCGAGCGTGAGATCCGTTTCGATTTCCGAACAACGGAAGCCTGGAAGTCGGTGGCCCTGGCAGCCAGCATGCAGCCGCTGCCGGTGCACTATTGGCAGGAAGAAGGCCGTGATGTGAAGCAGAGCTTCCTGGAGCCTCCCCTGGCGGATGGACCCTATCGCATCGTCTCCGTCGATCCCGGAAGCTCCATCACCTACGAGCGGGTGGAAGACTATTGGGCGGCTGATTTGCCCGTGAATGTTGGGCAGTACAATTTCGACCGCATCACCTACGACTATTACCGGAACGACGACGCGCTGTTCGCCGCCTTCTCGAGCGGTGAGATCGATTTCCGGTTGGAGTACAGATCGCAGCGTTGGGCCACCGGATACGACTTCCCGGCGGTGGATGACGGCGACGTCATCCAGGAAGCGCTGCCTGACAACACGCCCCAGGGCATCCAGGGCTACGTCCTCAATACGAGGCGCCCGCAGTTCGAGGACATTCGGGTTCGCCAGGCGCTGACGCAGCTGTTCGACTTCGAGTGGACGCGCAAGAACCTATTTTACGGCAACTACACGCGCACACGCAGCTACTTCCCCAACTCAGACTTCGGGGTCGGCGATTTCGGCCCACCGGAGGGGCAGGAGCTGGCGTTTCTTGAGCCGTTCCGCGATCAGCTGCCGCCGGAGCTGTTCAGTCAAGTCTGGGAACCTCCGGTTACGGACGGCTCCGGCAACATTCGCCCGCAGCTTGACGAAGCAACCCGGCTGCTCACAGAGGCAGGGTGGGAGATCAGCGACGGTGTGCTGACCCATACGCAAACCGGAGAGCCGTTTGCGATAGAGTTCACCCTGATTGCCGCCGATGCGACCGAGCGGATCGTCCAGGCCTTTGCCCGAAATCTCGAACGGGCCGGCATCCAGGTCAGCATCCGTGCCGTCGATGCCGCCCAGTACGAGCGGGTCGTGAACGAGTTCGATTATGACATCATCAGCGTCCGGTCGAACTTCTTCCCGCCGCCGGGGCCGGAACAGCGCAGCTATTGGGGGTCTGCCGCCGCCGATACCATCGGTTCCGCCAACTGGGCGGGCATCCGCAATCCGGTTATCGACGCGCTGATCGAAGAGGTGGTCACCGCCCGCGACATCGAAACGCTGAAGGCGGCCAATCGCGCATTGGACCGCGTGCTGCTCTGGAACTATTACATGATCCCGCAATTCCATCAGGCCGAAGCCTGGGTCGCTTATTGGAATGTTTTCGAGCGGCCTGACCGGCTGCCACACTACAGCACAGGATTTCCCGACACGTGGTGGTTCGAGACCGGCAGCGGTGCACAGCAGACTCAAAGGTGACCGAAGCCCGGATGCCGGCGCAGGTCAGGCGGCCGACGTAAGAGATGCTGGCCTACATCGCGCGTAGACTGCTGCTGATGATCCCGACGCTGTTCGGGATCATGGTGCTGAACTTCGTCATCATCCAGTTCGCGCCCGGCGGGCCCGTGGAACAGCTTCTTGCCGAGCTGCAGGGGCTGGGCGGCGATGCCACGGCGCGCATCTCCGGCGGCAGCGGCGATTTCAGCGGCCCGCAGGTGGATGCGACGGGCACCGGCAGCGACGTCACCAGCCGATATCGTGGTGCCCAGGGGCTGGACCCGGAATTCGTTGCCGAGATCGAACGGATGTTCGGCTTCGACAAGCCGGCCCACGAGCGCTTCTTCCTGATGATAGGGAACTTCCTGACCTTCGATTTCGGGGAGAGCTATTTCCGCGACACGCCGGTGATGGAGCTGGTGCTGGACAAGCTGCCGGTCTCGATTTCGCTGGGTCTGTGGACGACGCTGCTGGTCTATCTGATCTCTATCCCGCTTGGCATCCGCAAGGCGGTCAAGGATGGTTCGCGCTTCGATGTCTGGACCAGCGGCGTCGTTGTGGTGGGCTATGCCATCCCCAACTTCCTCTTCGCCGTGCTGCTGATCGTCGTCTTCGCCGGCGGCCGGTATCTCGACTGGTTCCCGTTGCGCGGCCTGGTCTCTGACGACTGGTCGACGCTGCCCTGGTGGCAGCAGATCGTCGACTATTTCTGGCATATCGCGCTGCCGGTCACGGCACTGGTCGTCAGCGGCTTCGCCACCTTGACGATGCTGACCAAGAACTCGTTCCTGGACGAGATCAACAAGATGTACGTGCTGACCGCCCGGGCGAAGGGGCTGGCCTCGCGGCGCGTTCTCTACGGCCACGTCTTCCGCAACGCCATGCTGATCGTCGTGGCCGGCTTCCCCGGAGCCTTCATCAGCATCCTGTTCACCGGCTCTGTGCTGATCGAGGTGATCTTCTCGCTGGACGGGCTCGGGCTTCTGGGCTTCGAGGCTGCCATCAACCGCGACTACCCGGTGATGTTCGGCACGCTCTATGTCTTCACGCTGCTGGGCCTGCTGATCAAGCTGGTGGAGGATATCGTCTATACCATCATCGACCCCCGCATCGATTTCGAGACGCGGAGGGTCTGACGCCGATGCACAAGGACCGCCTGTTCGGCCTCTTTCCCATCACCCCGCTGACGCGTCGGCGGCTGATCAATTTCCGGGCCAACCGTCGTGGTTGGTGGTCGCTGTGGATCTTCGTCGTCCTGTTCCTTTTGGCCCTGTTCGCCGAGTTCTTCGCCAACGACAAGCCGCTGATGGTGCGCTACGACGGCGGCACCTACTTCCCCGTCTTCTTCTTCTATCCCGAGACGGAATTCGGCGGCGATTTCGAGACCGAGGCGGAGTATCGCGACCCCTTCGTTCAGGAACTGATCGTTGAAGAGGGTGGCGGCTGGATCTTGTGGCCGCTGATCCCGTTTTCGTATGACACGATCAACTACAACCTGGCGCAGCCGGCACCGGCGCCGCCGTCTGGGGAAAACTGGCTGGGCACCGATGACCAGGGCCGCGATGTGCTGGCCCGGCTGATCTACGGCTTCCGGCTCTCCGTTCTGTTCGGCCTGGCGCTGACCTTGCTCAGCTCGATGATCGGCGTGGCTGCGGGCGCCGTGCAGGGGTATTTCGGCGGTTGGACCGACCTGATCTTCCAGCGCTTCATCGAGATCTGGTCGGGCATGCCGGTCCTCTATCTGCTGATCATCATGGCGTCGATTGTCACACCGGGCTTCTGGAGCCTGCTGATCCTGCTCTTGCTTTTCAGCTGGATGAGCCTGGTCGGCGTGGTGCGGGCGGAGTTCCTGCGCGCCCGGAACTTCGATTATGTCCGCGCCGCACGGGCTCTTGGCCAGTCGAACCGGGTGATCATGTTCAGCCACCTTCTGCCCAACGCCATGGTGGCGACGATCACCTTCCTGCCCTTCATCCTGACCGGCGCGATTACCACGCTGACCAGCCTGGACTTCCTGGGCTTCGGCCTGCCGCCGGGATCGCCGTCGCTGGGCGAACTGGTGCAGCAGGCGAAGTCGAACCTGCAGGCACCTTGGCTGGGGTTCACCGCCTTCTTCTCGCTGGCCATCATGCTGAGCCTGCTGGTCTTCATCGGTGAGGCCGTGCGTGATGCCTTCGACCCGCGCAAGGCGCTGAACCCCGTGGCATCGGCAGGATCGCCTGTCAGCAAGCCAGCGGCGGTGACCAAGCGGCGGGCAGCGGAATGAGCGAGCGCATGGATCGGGGATCGCCGTTGCTGCAGGTGGACAACCTGGCCGTCGATTTCGTGCTGCCCGATGGCGGTGCGATGCACGCGGTGCGCGGCGTTTCATTCGAGATCGCCAAGGGGGAGACGCTGGCGCTTGTGGGCGAGAGCGGCTCGGGAAAGTCGGTCACCGCGCTCTCGATTCTGCAGCTTCTGCCCTATCCGATGGCGCGTCATCCAACCGGCAGCATCCGCTTCGCGGGATCGGAACTGGTTGGTGCTACCGAACGCGGGCTGCAGGAGGTCCGAGGCAACCGGATCTCCATGGTGTTTCAGGAGCCGATGACCTCGCTGAATCCACTGCACACGGTGGAAAAGCAGGTGAACGAGGTTCTGTTCATCCACAAGGGGCTGGGCAAGGCGCAGGCACGGGCGCGCACGCTGGAACTGCTGCGTCTGGTCGGGCTGGACGATGCGGAAAAGCGCCTCAATGCCTATCCGCACGAACTGTCCGGCGGTCAGCGCCAGCGGGTCATGATCGCCATGGCGCTGGCCAACGAGCCAGACCTGCTGATCGCCGACGAGCCGACGACGGCGCTGGACGTCACCATACAGGCGCAGATTCTGGCGCTGTTGAAGGCCTTGCAGCAGCGCTTCGGCATGGCGTTGCTGCTGATCACCCATGATCTCGGCATCGTCCGCAAGATGGCCGACCGGGTCTGCGTGATGACCGATGGCGAGATCGTGGAACGGGGCGATGTGCAGCAGCTGTTCGCCCACCCCCGCCATTCCTATACCCGCAAGCTCTTGGCGGCAGAGCCGAAGGGCCAGCCGGTCAAGGCCGAACCGAACGCGCCGATCCTGGTGGATGCGGCCAAGGTCAAGGTGTGGTTCCCGATCCGCAAGGGCCTGCTGCGCAAGACCGTCGACCATGTGAAGGCGGTGGACGGCATCGACGTGATGCTGCGCGAAGGCCATACCATCGGCGTTGTCGGCGAAAGCGGGTCGGGCAAGACCACGCTGGGCTTGGCACTCCTGCGGCTGATCTCATCGCGCGGATCGATTCAGTTCAGGGGGCAGGAACTGCAGGGGCTGCAGTTCACGGATGTGCGCCCCCTGCGCCGCGAGATGCAGATCGTCTTCCAGGATCCGTACGGGTCCCTCAGCCCGCGCATGTCGGTCTCGGAAATCGTGGCGGAGGGGCTGAAGGTGCACCGCATCGGCGACAGCGGGCGCGAACGCGATGCCATGGTGGTCGGCGCGCTGAAGGAAGTGGGCCTGGACCCTGAGACCCGCTTTCGCTATCCGCACGAGTTTTCCGGCGGTCAGCGTCAGCGGATCGCGATTGCGCGTGCCATGGTGCTGAAGCCCCGCTTCGTCGTGCTGGACGAACCGACATCAGCCCTGGATATGTCCGTCCAGGCGCAGATCGTCGATCTGCTGCGCGAGCTGCAGTCCCGTCACAGGTTGGGCTATCTGTTCATTAGCCATGACCTGAAGGTGGTCCGCGCCTTGTCTGACGAGGTTGTGGTGATGAAGGGGGGACGCGTGGTCGAACATGGGCCGGCGGACGCGATCTTCGATGCACCCCGCGAAGCCTACACACGCGCGCTGATGAAGGCGGCGTTCGAACTGGAGACGGTGGACAGCGGCGTCGTCGCAACGTGAGGGATGCCGGCTGTCAGGGCCCCCAAGTGCCGAAGTTGGGCGTGAACAGCCGTGTTCCGCCCAGCAGCATGGTGACCTTCGGCGGGTCGTCGCTCAATGGCAGCAGCAGGCGCTCGAAATGAACGGGTGCACCCTTGGAACTCCGGAACTTGTGCTGGCTTACGACGGGTGCGCCGGCGTCAATGGCTTCCCGATACTTCTCGAAGATGGCGTCCCGCTCGCGCCCCAGGAAGATCTCCCCCAATGTACGGCCCGTGAGATCGGCGCCATAGGCGATCGTCAATGCGGTCCCGAACAGGCGGAAGCGGCAGTCCGGAATGTCATCGGCCACATCCACCATGAACAGGAGGGGCAGCAGATGACGGATCTGCGACGGATCGACGTCACTGCGGGCCGGCATCGTCCGCCCGCCCCGGATCAGCGACCAGTAGTCGTAAAGTTCCGCCAACTCCGCCGACTGGAAGTCCATGATCTGTCCGATGGTGACACTTGCATTCGGACTCGACACCGAGACCGATTAAGAACGGATTAGCACCTCCCTCGTGCTGCCCTGTAACTGCGGCCGCGTCCAATTCGAGACCTGCTTCATGACCTTGCTGTTCGTCGCCCCGACAATGGACCCGGCCGACTGGATCGCGGCACTTGCCCAGGAACTGCCCGAGATACCGGTGCGCGTATGGCCGGACATGGGTGATCCCGGCGACATCCGCTATGCGATTACCTGGAAGCCCCCCCATGGCTTGCTGGCCAGTCTGCCCCATCTAGGGGCCGTGCTCTCACTCGGCGCCGGCGTCGATTCGCTGCTCTCCGATCCGACACTTCCCGCTGCGGTGCCTGTAATCAGGCTGGTCGACCCGGCACTGACCGCCTGCATGACGGAATACGTGGTCTGGCAGGTCCTCGCATGGCATCGCCATGCGTCGGCCTATCGTGCCCATCAGCAAGATCGGCGGTGGCAGAAGATGCCGGAACGAATAGCCAGCGAGCGCACGGTCGGCATCATGGGCCTGGGCGAGCTCGGTCTTGCCGCGGCGCGCGCGCTGGTGGCGCTTGGGTTCCACGTGACGGGCTGGAGCCGATCGCCGCGCGTTATCGACGGTGTCGGCTGCTACGCCGGAGCGGAGGGGATGGATGCCTTCCTTGCGTCCGCCCAATGCCTGGTCTGCCTGCTGCCGCTGACGGACGAGACCGAGGGCATCCTGAATGCGGACCTGTTCGCACGACTGCCGGGCGGCGCTCACGTGATCAATGCCGGGCGCGGGCGGCACCTAGTCGATCAGGACCTCTTGCATGCGCTTTCGACGGGCCAGATCTCCGGGGCGGCGCTGGACGTATTCGAGACAGAGCCGCTGCCGACGGACCATCCGTTCTGGGACCATCCTCAGGTCACCGTGACACCGCATGTGGCCGCTGTGACGCATCCACGATCGGCGACTGTCAGTATTGCCGCCGCGATCCGCGAGCTCGAACAGGGGCGCCTGCCACGCCAGACCGTCGATCGCGGACGCGGCTACTGAGTGACGGGATTGTCGCCGATGATGCGCCGGACGGAGGTGATGCCGATGCCGGCGCCGTCGGGCCCTGCCACCCGCCGAGCCACCTCTGCCAACGGATCGCGGGAAACCGCCATGGCCGTGGCGTTGGCGTGCAACAGTGCCGTGCCGTCCGTCATGATGCCGACATGACCGGGGAAAAAGACGAGATCTCCCCGCCGCAGCCTGCCCCATTCGTCAGACGCCACAGGCACGCCGATAGCCTGTTCCTGCAGGTAGCTGTCGCGCGGCGCGGCGTGGCCGGCGGCCATGAGGGCAATCTGCACCAGGCCGGAACAGTCGAGGCCCGCGCTCGTCCGCCCGCCCCAAAGGTACGGTGTGCCCAGAAACCGCTCAGCCGTTGCGACATAGTCGGGAACAAGGACATCCAGCGGGCTCAACGCCACCCGCGCGACCCAGCCGCCGCCGGCGAGGCGTGCGTACTTGTCCGTTTCCTCAAGCATGGCGACTCGGGCGCCGTAGCTCAGGGTCGCAATCGGCTCACGTTTCAGGTCCGCCGCAGGATACACCAGCGCCGAGACGGCCCCGATCCGATGGGTCGGCGCCGCCGCCGTGGCATCAAGGCCGCTGTCCTCGACATAGCCCACATATTCGTCTTCGGCCGACTGACCCCAGGCCCATCCGTTCTTGCGTTCGTAGGCGACGAACGCCTCGCCCATCAGCAGCTCCGACGTCCAGGGGGCGTCGCGGTCCGCACGGCCGCGCATCGGCGTCTGAGGTACGGTCACGCACATTGCCGTGCCTTCGGCGTAGCGCTCTGCGGCCAGCCTGCCGCGCAAATGCGCCGCCGCGAGATCGGGTCGGTACGGTGTGATGTTGAGATCTATGGACGACTCGGGCGCCGCTGCCGTCATGTCTCGTCCTTCACCTTGTCGACCGCGCCGCGCACGATCTCGGCGAATTCCGACAAGTAGACGGAGCCTTTGACCGTTCGCTGCACCAAGACGTTCCTGCGGTCGGCCTGATCGATTTTGCGCCGGATATAGCCAAGCTGGCTCAGCCGGTCGAGCGCCCGCGTGATCGCCGGTTTGGAGATGTTGAGCTGTGCCGCCAGTCCGCGGACAGTATGCGGCGGATCCGTCATATAGACGGTGAGCAGCAACGCCATCTGCCGGGCCGACAGATCCGGCGTGTCCTGGCGCACAGTCTCTGTCAGCGCCAATCGCCAGAGGGCAAGCGCCGAACGGCTGTCCATCGCTGGCGTTGCTCCCGGCTTGCCGGTCACGGGTCCATCCGTTTCGTTTGGCGCCAGAGTGTGCCGCGGCGGCAGTGGCTTATCAACAGCTCGGCAGCGATGATTGGCAATCGACGCCGCGTCAGGCGCCGAAGCGCTTGGCGAGCATGGCGTGAACTGCTCTCAGGCCCATGGCTTCGCCCCCTTTCGGCCGTCCGGGCCGGTCGCTTCCATTCCACGCGTTCTGATCGATATGGATCCAAGGTATGCCAGGCGACACGAACCGCTCCAGGAACAGGGCGGCCGTGATGGCGCCGCCGAACTGCCCCTCGCCGACGTTGCTGACATCGGCGACGGAACTCCGCAGCAACCGGTTATAGGGCTGCCACAACGGCAGCCGCCACAGCGGATCCCCGATGCGCTCGCCTTCGGCCAGCACGAGATCGGCCGTTGCATCGTCGTTGCAGAACAGGGCCGGCAACTCCTGTCCCAGCGCGACGCGTCCGGCACCGGTCAGCGTCGCGAAGTCGACAGCGATCGCGGGGTCGTCTTCCATGCCGGCCGTCAGGGCATCGGCCAGGATCAGCCGGCCTTCCGCATCAGTGTTGCCGATCTCCACCGTCAGGCCCTTGCGGCTCTTAAGCACATCCAAGGGCTTGAACGCATTGCCAGCGACCAGGTTCTCCACCGCCGGCACCAACAGTCGCAGCCGGACCGGCAGGCCAGAGGCCATGATCAGCTGTGCCAGAGCCAGCGCATGGGCGGCCCCGCCCATGTCTTTCTTCATGATCAGCATGCCGCCTGCAGGCTTCAGGTCGTATCCCCCGGAGTCGAAACAGACCCCCTTGCCGACAACCAGCACACGGGGTGCCTCGGGATCACCCCAAGTCAGATCGATCAGGCGCGGAGCGCGCGTGCTGGCGCGGCCGACGGCGTGGATCATGGGATAGTTGCGCTCGATCAGGTCATCGCCCTCAATGACTTCGATCGCGGCTGCGAACTCCTCCGCCATGGCCGTCGCTTCGGCGGCAAGCATCTCCGGCCCCAACTCGCCGGCCGGGGTATTCACCAGGTCGCGTACCCAGTGGGTGGCCCGCGCAAGGCGCATGATCTCAAGGCGATCGACGCCATCGGGCCAGATCAGCCGGGCTGGCGATCGATCCGCCTTCGACTTGAACCGGCCGAACCGATACGCCCCGAGCGCCCAGCCGAGCGCCAGCTGCTGCGCGAGCGCTGGATCGCGGGTTGCCCCATCGTCCGTCTCGGCCAACCGGAAAGTCTGCTGCGGCAGCCCGAACGGCAGCCCCGCGAAGGGCCAAGGTTCACCCGCCCTTCCTGCCGCTTCCGCGACGATGAGAGCCGCTTCCGCAGTCTCCGGTTCGCTGCCCGGCAGCAGCGTCACTGCACCGTCGTCGGGCCGAAACCCGGAGGTCGCCAGCCAGCCACGGGCGGCATCGCTGCGGGCTGAGAGCCATCGTTCGTAGTCGCCGACGCCAACGCAGTGCAGTGGGATTACGCGATCGTCGACAGCGGAGGGTTCGACGAGTGCAGGCGGTGTGCCTTGGTGATCGGTCATTGCGGCGGTCGGGCAAAGCGGTTATGGAGCAGGCGCTCGAAGGAAGGCGGCTTTCTGCCTTATCATCGAACGGCATCGCTGACAAATGCCGCGGCACGCAACGACGCCGGTGCGCCGTCGCAGGCGGGGCATCGCATGGCAGACTCCGGCCGAAAAGGTAGACGAGCCGACGACAACAAGGCCTTGGCGCGGCTGTCGATCTGGCGCCGGTGTGTCTACGCCGTCCTCACGATGGCCATCGCGGTGACCGTCTTTCTCATCATGGCAGAGGTTGTGTGCCGCATCCTGCCGGTGAACCAGGGGCTGCGGGCACAGCCGGTGAACGCCGAGACGCCGATCTTCCGGTTCGCCGCAGTTCGCACGTCCACCTGGTCAGAGGGCTGGGACTTCGCGATCGTCAACACCGTGCGCGTGAACAATGCGGGTTTCGTGAACGACCATGATTACGATCCGGCCGCGACGACGCCGCTGATCGCGGTCATCGGCGACAGTTACATCGAAGCGGGCATCGTCCCGTTCGCCGAGACGGTTCAGGGGCGGCTTGCGGCAGAGGCTGGGGACGGCGGACGGGTCTACAGTTTCGCTGCATCCGGCGCCGGTCTGTCGCAGTATCTAGTATGGGCGGCCCATGCGGCGGACGTCTACAGCCCCGATGCCTTCGTCTTTACCATCATCGCCAACGACTTCAGCGAATCCCTGTGGCATCACGGGCGAAGCCCCGGGTTTCACCATTTCGAACGCCTGTCCGACGATACGGCGGAGCTGCGCCGGGTCGACTATGCGCCCAGCACGGCAAGGAGGCTGCTGCGCCGCTCGGCGCTGGCCATGTACCTGGTAACCAATGTCAAAGCCCACACGGCTTTCGATGTCGACGTGCAGGCGTTGGGGGATGATGACCAGCGTTGGGTGGGGAATATCGCCGCTGAGGCTACGGAGCAGCAGCTCGACGACTTCCAGTGGGCTGTGGATCGTTTTCTGGCGCGGCTCCCGGAGGTTACCGGCGTGACCGCCGACCGCATCATCATCATGGCGGACGGCATCCGTCCACAGCTCTACCAGCCGCAGGATCTCGTCGCGGCGGAAGACAGTGTCTGGGCGGTCATGCGCCGATACATACTGAGTGCAGCAGCGGCCCGGGGGCATGTCGCCATCGATCTGCAAGACGCCTTCATCGCCGACTATGCTGAACGCGGTCAGCGCTTCGAGTTCCCGACAGACTCCCATTGGAACGGCTTGGGCCATGCAGTGGCGGCCGACGCTATCCTGGCAACGCAGACCTATCGCGAGATCTTCGCCGGCAGCGCGTCACCTTGACCGGCCTTAAGCAAAGAGCGAACACGGGACGGACATCAAACGGGACCAACCAGCCATGGCATCGCTGAAGATCATCATCGGCAACAAGGCCTATTCGTCGTGGTCGCTCAGGGCCTGGCTGGGCGTGAGCATGACCGGAGAGCCGTTTGAGGAACTGGTGATCCCGCTCGACGAGCCTGACACCAGGGCCCGTATCCTCGCCGAATCGCCCAGCGGCAAGGTTCCGGCCCTGCAGATCGACGGCACCGTTGTCTGGGAAAGCCTGGCCATCCTGGAAACGCTGGCCGAACGGTTTCCGCGCGCCGGCCTGCTGCCCGAAGACGGCGCGGCACGGGCCCTGATGCGCGCGGTTTCATCCGAGATGCATGCCGGGTTTGCCCCCCTGCGCCGTGACATGCCCATGGACCTGAAGCGCGATCGGCCCGGGGAGGGACATACGCCGGAGGCCATGGCCGATGTTCGGCGCGTGACCGAACTCTGGGGCGACTGCCGGCAGCGGTTCGGCAGCGCCGGGCCTTTCCTGTTCGGGCACTTCACGATCGCCGATGCCATGTACGCGCCCGTCGTGACACGGTTGCTGACCTACGGCGTCAGCCTTGACCCCGTGTCAGCCGCCTATTGCCGCGCGATCGACGATCTGCCGGCAATGAAGGCGTGGCGCACCGCGGCGCTGGCGGAACCTTGGACTCTGGAGCGGCCCTGAGACGAGGCCTATTGCGGCTCAGTCGGCCCGAACAGGTTGATCTCGCTGTAGTACCGGATGGCACCGGCATGCAGCGGTACGGCGAGTCCGTTCAACGCGTTCTCGATGCGGATCTCGCGACCACGAGGGTGCGCACCGGTGAGCAGCGTCTGGGTGGACGGATGCCACAAGGCCTTGGTGATGCCATAGACGATTTCGGGATCCAGGCTCTGCACGCCCAGCAGTACCGCGCTGACGCCGATGGTGTTGACCGGATCCACCCCCTCATAGGTTCCCTCTTCCAGGGTCGCTTCGGCGAAGAAGGGCTGTTCTTGCAAAAGCAGGGTCGCCCCCTCGTCGTCGATCGGTATCAGCCGGATGGGTGTTCGGCGGGCGAGATCGGCGATGGCCAGCATCGGTGCGCCGGCGACAGCGATCATGGCATCCAACTCGCCGGCGGCGATGGCGTCAGCTGACGCTTCCGGATCGAGATAGCTCGGCTCCAAGGCGTCTTCAGAAAGGCCGTAGGCGTCGAGAATCAGGCGGGATGCCACCAGGATGCCCGACCCTTCCTCGCCGATGGAAACGCGGCGCCCCTCAAGCTGGTCGATCGTCTCGATGTCGCTGTCGCCCTGCACGACCACATGCACCTGCTCGATGTAAAGGCTGGCAATGCCGCGCAACGACAGGATGGGGCCGCTGTCGGCAAAGACGCCGGTTCCGGTGAACGCGTAGAAGCCAACGTCCGACTGTGAGAGGGCAAGCTCGATACCGCCGGCGGCCAGGTTGTTCACGTTCTCCACCGAGCCGCTGCTCGCCTGAGCCACCGCGATCAGCCCCGGCACTCCGCAACTCCCGCCAAGCTCGCAAGGCGGCGACCCCGGCGGCCCTGAAATCGCGCTTGCGATGATCCCGCCTATGGGGAAATAGGTGCCGCCGGTCGTGCCCGTCCCCATCCGGTAGAACGTCATCACCTGGGGCCAGGCTGCCGATATGGCGGCCAGTGACGCCAAGCCGACGGCGAGCAGCAGCCCCGCCAGAACGGCAGTCCGCATGCGGCCCGACGGGCGCAATCGCTGAGGTGGCGAAATCGGCATGTCTGGATGGGTCTCAGCAAGCACTTGGTGCATTACACCACGGATCAGTATCGCGGGGAAATGCGGTTCATCCCATCTTGCCGCGGCTGCGCTGCGTTCGATTGCAGCAGGGGCTTGCGCCAAAGCGGATGTGCACCGGGCATCGTCTATGCTGTCGTGAAGGCGATTTCGCAGTGCCGCAATCAGGCCGCACAGGCGGCATCCTTCCCGTCGGCGACGGTCCAGCAGGCGATGCCGAGAAACCCGTTGGAATGCAGGGCTTTTATGCGATTTAAGCAGCCCTTTCTCGCCCTCTGTAGCGGCCTTGCATTTGCCGAACTGCAGCCATGCTGCATTGCGATAGCAGAGACGGCGAATTGGCCTTGATTTCCGGGCCTCGCTCCTCCACCTCTACATCAAGCCTCCACGCGCGATGACACGATGTGGGCCGCTGCCGGCGGGTTGCGACAAGACAACCGCTGGGCATACCGACGGACAAACCCAGGCGAATCCTCGAGAGCAATGGCGCGGCCGCGCGCATGCCGATCCGCCGGAGACCGCCGACGAGGCCGGTAGTCGGGAGTTTGTGCTGATCGGGCCCGCCCAAGGAAGGAGAGAAAGCCGTGATCGATCAACAGCTTGCAGGAAAGACGATCGCCATCCTCGTTGCCAGCGGCTTCGAAGAGACCGAAATGACGGAACCTCAGCGCGGGCTCTTGGCTGCCGGTGCGACGATGAAGGTCGTTTCACATGAGCAGGGGTTGGTCAACGGCTGGCTCGGCAAAGCGTGGGGACACTATTTCCCGGTCGACATTCCGCTGTCGGCGGCCCTTGCGGCCGATTTCGATGCCGTGGTCGTGCCGGGCGGCTTCCGCAGCGTCGACAAGCTGCAGAGCGTGGCACATACGCAGCGTTTTCTGCGCGGGTTCGCCGACGCCGGCAAGCCCATGGCCGTCTGCGGTAAGGCAATCGCTCTTCTGGCGTCCGCCGAGCGGTTGCAGGGGCGCTCCGTGGCTGCGGCCAGCGAATCGAAGGATGAGGCCGCCGCGGCAGGCGCTGTGTTGAGCACCGACCCGCTGGTGACTGACCGCAACCTGATCACCGTCGCCGACGAATACGACATGGACGAGTTGAAGCGGATCATCGTCGAGACCTTTACCGAAGTGACGGAGAACCTGGCGGCGGCCGCATAGCCGATCGCGCCATTTCGCCGCTCCCTTGCGGAACGGATCCGAAGGCCCGCCGGTCTCTCCGGCGGGCCTTCTTCGTTTGAGGCGATGCGGCCCGTCCCCATTGCCGTGCCAAAGAACCGGGGTGCCAACGGCTAACGCGAAAAAGTCTGTCTCGCGGAATAAGGACCCGGCGTCGATCGATCTGCCGGCGAAGCCGCGGACAGATGACATCCAGCCCGGCTTGACGGCGCGCCATGGCCCTAAACGAGAAACGCCGAGATCCGATGATGGGCCCGAATGGCGATGTTCGGCAGTCGGGGCTCGTGCTGACCGTGCGTCGTGTCGGCGTACCGCTCAACGCATTCATCGTCTCCGCGCTTGACTGCCGGGACACCATGGAAGAAGGGATTGGGGCGAAGGCGTCGTTAACGTAACCTTCATGGCGGCAAGGCGTTCCTGACCACGGAAGTAACGTCGCACCGCCGGCCTTCGGACTGTGAAGCCCCATAGCGTCCCGCATCATGAACGACAGCGCCCCTTCGATTGTGCCTAACGTGACCATCGGCGACATCCTCTCGTTCTGGCTGGAGGAGATCGGACCGGATCGTTGGTTCGTCACGGACGACGCCGTCGACGCCCGCGTGCGAGACCGGCTCGCGTCGGCCCATCAGGCGGCGTCCTCCGGTGGCCTGGACCACTGGCGGTCGACGGCCGAAGGGGCTCTTGCCTTGTGCATCCTGTTGGACCAGGTGCCGCGCAACCTGTTCCGCGCATCGCCGCGCGCCTTTGCGACGGATGGTCAGGCACGCGATGTGGCTGCCGTGGCGATCGAGAGCGGTTTCGACATGGCTGTGCCGGAGGGTGCACGGATGTTCTTCTACCTGCCGTTCGAGCACAGCGAGGATCTCGAGCACCAGCGGCTGTGCGTCCGCCTGTTCGAAGAGCGCACGACGGATGCCAACGTCATCGGATACGCCTACAAGCACCTCGAGGTGATCGAGCGGTTCGGCCGGTTCCCCCATCGCAACGAAGCCCTGGGGCGCGACTGCACGCCTGAGGAGCAGGCCTTCCTCGATGACCGTGGGGCCATGTTCTGATGGCGCCTGCAATCACCGGCCTTGATCACACGCTGGTCGGCGTTCGCGATCTGGAGGCGGCGCGCGGCGTCTGGCGCCGCCTCGGGTTCACGCTGACACCCAGGGGCCGGCATGTCGGATGGGGTACCGGCAACTACTGCATCATGCTTGCCGACGACTATGTCGAACTGCTTGGGATCGTCGACGCAACGCAGGACGTCCGGGGGCTCGACACCTTCTTGGCTGAGCGTGAGGGGCTCTTGGGCCTGGCGTTCGGCATGGCCGAAGAGGGTGTGGCCCAGGCCGCGCTGGATCGGGCGGGCATCGGCAGCGGCGACGTGCGCAACCTTTCGCGTCCGTTGGAGACGCCGGACGGAACCGTGGAACCGGCGTTCCGGCTTGTACACCCCCAGCGGGCGGGTGGCCTCGGCGTTGATGCCTTCTTCATCCGCCATGTGACCCCGGAACTGATGCGGCGTCCGGAATGGCTGGACCACGCCAACGGCGCGCGGCGGATCCGCGCCGTGACGGCGGCCGTGCAAGACCCGATCGCGCTGGCCCCGATCTATCGCACCCTGGCGGGCGCCACGTCCGTCTTCCTTGGCGACGGCGGTGTGACGGTGCGTCTGCCGGGGGCCGTCTGCCATTTTGGTGCGGCTCTCGAAGGCATGACGGGCCTTCTCGGCATGGCGATCGAGGTGGGCGACCTGCAGCGCACAGCCGATTGTCTCTCCCAGGCCGGGGTCCGCTTTGAGCATGCGGCCGACGGCATCACTGTCGACCCGCGGGACGCAACCGGCGTGGTTCTCTCTTTCACGCTAGGCTGACGCTTCGCGATCCCAAATCCGTTGCCGGACCGAGCCGCCATTGGCGTGTGCCATCAAGCGGCCGTCGGGGGCCTCGCGGGCGGCGGAGGCACGGGCTGCGGCGGCGCCAGGAAATGGGCGATCGTCAGCCCGGCGATGAACCCGCCGATATGGGCCCACCAGGCGACACCCCCTCCCAGGGCCGGCTGCATCAGGCTGTTCGCGCCCTGCAGGATCTGTAAGGCGAACCAGAGCCCGCCATACCAGATCGCCGGGATCCGGAAGAACAGCGGCACGATGATGATCAGGATCAGCACGACGACCCGCGATCTGGGGAACAGCGCCGCGTGGGCCCCCAGTATGCCGGCAATCGCGCCCGAGGCCCCCAGCACCGGCGAAAGGCTCGCGGGATAGACTGACATATGCGCCCAGGCGGCCAGCAGCGCGCAGAGAACATAGATCAAGATGAAGCGCGGCCAGCCAAGGCGGGCCTCGACCGCGCGGCCGAACAGCCAGAGCGTCCACATGTTGAGCAGCAGATGCACCCAGTCGCCATGCAGAAATGCCATGGTCAGCAGAGGCAGATGGTCGCGCGGATCGAGCCCATGGATGACGGCCCAGCGCGGGTCGGCATAGCGGCGGGGGATCAGGGCATGTTCGGCCACCAGCCGGAACGCCTGCTCCCGCGGCAGGTATTCCTGCCACAGGAAGGCCAGGCCGCAGGCCGCAATCAGTGCGATGGTCGTCCACGCCCAGCCCCGTCGCGGAGCCGTCGTACCGACGGGGAATATCAAGGGTGATCCCCGCCCAGCAGCGCCGGGCGATGCAAACCCCTATTCGCCGGGCATCTCCGCGACCTGCCGCAGCAGCATCTGCTGGTGGAACTCCGCCTCATACGCGGCGACCTGCTGGCGGAACCGGGCCAGTTCCTCACCCTCCAGCGTGCGGCCGGTGGGCATGTCGATCGACAGCGGATTGACCTGCTGACCGTTGACGATGACCTCGTAATGCAGATGTGGGCCGGTCGACATGCCGGTGCTGCCGATGTATCCGATCACCTGACCCTGCTGGACGCGGCTTCCTGCCGTCAGTCCGCGGCCGTACCGACTCATATGGGCATAGGCGGTCTGCAGGCCGTTGTTGTGGCGGATGCGGATGTACTTGCCGTATCCCCGGTTGGTGCCGAGGAAGTCGATGACACCGTCGCCGGCGGCAAAGATGGGCGTGCCGGTGGGGCCGGCGAAGTCCACGCCGCGGTGCATGCGGGTATAGCCGAGGATCGGGTGGCGGCGCATGCCGAAACCCGAACTCATGCGCAGGCTGTCCACCGGTGTCCTGAGCAGCGCCTTGCGCACGCTCTGGCCCTCTGCGTCGTAGTAGTCGACCGTGCCATCGCTGCTTTCGAAGCGGTAGATCGGGCGTGCCTCGCCCGACAAGACGAGGTTGGCGAACACGGCCACCCCGTGGCGGGCGAACTCCCCGTCGGCGTGATAGTCCTGCTCGAACAGGATCTCGAAACTGTCGCCCGGCTGCAGGTCGCGCTGGAAGTCCACATCATAGGAATAGGCGCGGATGATCCCATGCAGCACCTGGTAGGGCACACCGGCTGCGTTGGTGTCGCCGGCCAGGCTGGACGTGATCGTGCCGCCTGCAGCCACACTTTGGGTTACGAGTGCGTTGGCCGTTTCGCCGGCGCTGTAGGTACCGTCTTCCGCCCGTTGCACCGAAGCGAAGGTTTCCACATCGGGCATCAGCTCAAGGCCCAGGAACCGGCTGTCCCGCCCCTGGTGCTCGAAAGACAGCGTGATCTGCTGGCCGATCTGCAGGCCGCGGGGGTCGTAGACCTCTTCCAGGGCATCGACAACGGCATGGGCATCGGCCCGCGAGATGTTCTCGCGGGTCAGCAAGGCCAACAGCGTATCGCCGGACCGCACCTCCACCACCCGGCGTTCCGATCCGATGCGATACGGCGCCTCGAGAAGGCTGTCGGCAACCGATGTGGTCAGAACCTGCAGCATCCGCAGGCCTTCGTCGGCCGCCATCTCGCCTTCGGCATCGTACCATCCCGGATGGCTCGCGGCCGGCTGCAAGATCGACAGCGTGCCGGTGTTCGGATCGCTCAGGCTTGCGATCGGGCCTTCGGGCGACTGACCCTCGGCTGCAGGCCTCACCGGCCCCTCGGCAAGGGCAAGCCCGGGAAACGCCGCCTCTGTGAGAACCGGGGTGGCAACAACCGATGCAGCTTCCGGAAGTTCGGCCTCTGTCCCCTCCGCCATGGGCATTGCCGTTTCGTCTAACGCGACCAAAGACACCAGCGCCGGGATGCCGAGCGACCCGGCCACGGCAAGGGCGACACGGGCTCCTTTTATCGTCACGAACACAGCCTCCCCCGGCTGTCGGAGCCGCCCGTCACGCTGGCGGTCGGCCAACTGGAAAACATGCGAATCAAGGCTAAGGATGGGTGAAGGCACGTCATGGTGTCAACGAAGATTGCCCAGCAATGAAAGGAGTTGATGGATAGTGTTGAGTCTCAAGCTCAAGCGTTAACACACTCTTAAATTGAAATGCTTGGGCGAAAAGAATCCGTCATAAAGGGTTTGACAGG
>JANQIX010000028.1 GCA_028281925.1 Alphaproteobacteria bacterium | reverse complement strand
TCGGCATGGCCGCCATCGCCGTCGGCCTCCACCGATCCGGTCACCCAGAAGCCCGTCTCGATCGGCGTGCCCAGATATTCGCGCGCATCGGGACTGGCGGCGACCACCTCGATGGCCTTGCGGTAGGCGTCGCTGTCCTTGAACAGCGCCATCAGACCGACAAAGAGGCCGGCCGGCACCAAAAGGGCCGCAACGACGAACACGGCAACACCGGCCGTGGCCCAGCGCCGCTGCACCCGTTTGAAGTGCTCGACGCTCTCCCACCGGCGCGCCCGCCAAGCCAGCGTATTGCCCATAGCGCCCAGGATGAACGGCACCGCGATGTTGACGATCGGTACGAAGATCAGCAGGGCGATCCACACACGGTGCGCCAGCCCCCAGATCAGGTGCAAGAAGAAGGCTCCCCAATTCCAGCCGCGAATCTCCGCCGGCACGGCCGCCGGCGTGGCAGCAGGGGCGGCCCGGGCAGGCCGTGGCGGCGGTGGAGGGGACGGGGTGTCCGCCGTCGGCTCAGGCCGCTGTGCCGGTGCCCGCGCTCGATGCTTTGCCGGATCGGGGCCGCCACTGCCATGTCCGCAATGGGGGCAGTTAGCGGCGTCGGCATAGATCACCTGACCGCAGGCGGGACATTGGATCAGCTTGGACATCGGAGGCCCACCCTCGTCAGCGCCCGGCGGCAGTCTGGCCAGTGCCCATGGCCGTCGCCATCATCACGACGCGCTTGGCGCCGCCCTCATAGTCCTGGTTGCCGACCGCGGCGAAGCCCAGGCATTGGTGGAAGGCTACGGAGTCGGGGTTGGGCGGCCGCTCGTTCACCTCGCAGGTTACCGGCGCCCCACGCGCCGCGGCCCGCGCCATGACTGGACCGTAGAGTCGGCGCCCGACACCGCGTCCATGATGGGCAGGCGCCACGAACACGCGGTCGACATAGAGAAAGTCCGGGTAACGGTCGCAGAACCACCGATAGTTTGGGCTGTCATAGGCCGTGCCCGGCCCGATGGCCACCATGCCGCCCGCCAGCGCACCACCCATTTCTGCCACGACCGCCACTTCCGCCCAATCGACCAAGTCGGCCATGCGTGGCGCATCCACCAGGCCCACATGCGGCGCCAGCGCATTGTTCATCGCCAACAGCGCTGCCAGATCGGTCGGTCGCGCGTCGCGGATCACCAAGTCTCGCCCATCCGTCATGTGAAGACTGCTAGCTGATGAGGCCAAGACGGACAAGATCGAACGATGACTGTGATGATGGCAGGGACGCCGAACCCTTCCCTAAGGCATGCAAGGCCGAAGCAGACATAGCTCTATGATCGTTGTGCGCTTCGGTTGTGTCGTGGGGTTGGCATACAATAATTAGTAAATTTGTCCTGGGCTGTCTTCCAGCTGGGCTAACCAACGGGTGACGGGATGGCAGCGCAGGCCGCTACGGGAGATATCCGTCATGACCGTGCAATTCATCGGCGTCGTCGAGAACGCAACGGGCAACATGGAGCCCAACCGGTTCGCCAACAAGCACCTCTTCGTTCTGAGTGAGAGTATCAGCTATTTGGAGATGCAGGCGTTCGCCAAGGAGATCGCCATGCAGCGCGGCGGCTCGGGTATCTCAGGTTCAGTCCGAAAGCTGACCTACGGGGGCAAAGCGAGCAAATTCCAGAAGAACACTTTGCTGATCACCAATCACATCGTCTACGAGCAGATGAAAGCCCATGTGGAAGACTACCTGAAGAAAGACGACAAGCACTTCCACATCCCGGTCTCCAATGGCTTGATCTTGACAGCGAAAAAGGATGGCACGATCGAGAGTACGAGCGGCGGTAGCCCAGCCATCCTAATCGCCAGCGCCCGGATCCGCAAAGGCGTCAAGGACGTCTACCACTTCACCGGCTGGTCGAAGGACACCAGCAGCGATGCTGCCGAGGCGGAGTTCCTGATTCCCTGGTGGATGGACCTGCACGACCACGAGACCCCGGACGAACTGAGCCCGACGGGGCTGTCGAAGGTGACGCCTCGGGCCTGAGGCGAAGGCGGCGGGCGACGCGCCGTCGCCGCTATTCCTTCAAATCCTCAAAAAACTCCCGCACCTTGGCGAAGAAGCCCTGGCTTTGGGGGTTGGTGTGCTCTTCGCTGCCTTCCTTGTTGAACTCTTCCAAGAGCTCACGCTGGCGGCGGGTCAGGTTCACCGGCGTTTCCACCTGCACCTGCACGTACATGTCGCCGCGCTGGCTTGAGCGCAGGATGCTCATGCCCTTGCCGCGCAGGCGGAACTGACTGCCGCTCTGGGTGCCCGGGCTGATGCTGACGCGTGAGCGGCTGCCGTCAATGGTCGGGACCTCCAAGGGCCCTCCGAGTGCCGCCACCGTCATCGGAATCGGTACGCGGTAATAGAGGTCCGCGCCGTCGCGTTGAAAGAACGGGTGCGCCTTGATCGCCAGGAAAATGTAGAGATCGCCGGGCGGCGCGCCGCGCAGGCCCGACTCGCCCTCGTTAGCCAAGCGGATGCGCGTGCCGTCTTCGACGCCGGCCGGGATGCTGACCTCCAGCGTACGCTCCTTGCGCACCCGGCCGGTGCCCGAGCAGGAGCGGCAGGGGTCCTTGATCACGCGGCCGGCGCCACCGCAGGCCGGGCATGTGCGCTCGATGGTGAAGAAGCCCTGCTGCGCCCGCACCCGGCCGCTGCCGCCGCAGGTCGGGCAGGTCACGGGCGGAACGCCGCCTTCGCTGCCGGTGCCGTTGCAGGCTTCGCAGTCGACTGAACCCGGCACGCGGATGGTCGCCTGCTTGCCCTTGAAGGACTCCTCCAGCGTGATTTCCAGGTTGTAGCGCATATCGGCGCCGCGTGCGCCCGCTGAGCGGCCGCGGCGGCCGCCCATGAACTCGCCGAACATCTCGTCGAAGATGTCGGCAAAGCCGCTGCCGAAGCCGAATTCGAAGCCGCCGCCGCCGCGCCCGAAGCCGCCCTGGCCGCCAGCCGACCCGTCGAAGGCGGCATGGCCGAAGCGGTCATAGGCGGCGCGCTTCTGATCGTCCTTCAGGACGTCATAAGCCTCGTTGATTTCCTTGAACTTGTGCTCCGCCTCGCCGTCCCCCGGATTGCGGTCCGGATGGTACTGCATGGCCAGCTTGCGGTAGGCGCGCTTCAGATCTTCGGGCGGGGCGCCCTTCTTGACGCCGAGCAGTTCGTAATAGTCCTGCTTCGCCATAACGGTTTATGCCCTTTCGGGCCGGTTGCCGCAGACGGTTCCCCGCGAGGCCGGCCCCTGTTCTCATCCGCGCCGCTTAAACGGCATACCGCCCGGACGATGCCGGCCCGGGCGGTCGTTTCAGATCAGCCTCTAGATGCTGCGGCTCCGGTCTCAGGCCGACTTGCTCTTCTTGTCGTCGTCGACTTCCTCGAAATCGGCATCGACCACGCCATCGCCGCCCTGCGCGCCGCCTTGGCTGTCGGAACCCGACGCGTCATCGGTTGTGTCCGTCGACTCTTCCTGGCTGGCCCGGTACATCGCCTCGCCGATCTTCATTGCCGCCTGCTGCAGGGTTTCGGTCCTGGCCTTGATCGCGGCCGTATCGCCGCCGTCCAGCACGCCCTTCAGATCCGAGATCGCCTCTTCCACCGCCTGCTTGTCCGTCGCGGGCAGCTTGTCGCCGAACTCCTGCATCTGCTTTTCGATCTGGTGGACCAGCGCGTCGGCCTGGTTGCGGGCCTCCACACCCTCGCGCCGTTCCTTATCCTCCGCCGCGTGGGCTTCGGCGTCCCGCACCATCTTGTCGATGTCGGTATCGCTCAAGCCGCCCGAGGCCTGGATGCGGATCTGCTGTTCCTTCGACGTCGCCTTGTCCTTGGCGGACACGTTGACGATGCCGTTGGCATCGATGTCGAAAGTGACCTCCACCTGCGGCATGCCCCGCGGTGCCGGCGGAATGCCCACCAAGTCGAACTGGCCCAGAAGCTTGTTGTCGGCCGCCATCTCGCGCTCGCCCTGGAACACGCGGATGGTCACGGCCGTCTGGTTGTCCTCCGCCGTGGAGAACACCTGGCCCTTCTTCGTCGGGATCGTGGTGTTGCGGTCGATCAGGCGGGTGAACACGCCGCCCAGGGTCTCGATGCCCAGCGACAGCGGCGTGACGTCCAGAAGCAGGACGTCCTTGACCTCACCCTGCAGCACGCCCGCCTGGATGGCCGCACCGATCGCGACCACCTCGTCCGGGTTCACGCCTCGGTTCGGCTCGCGCCCGAAGAACTGCTTCACGCGCTCGATCACGCGGGGCATGCGGGTCATGCCGCCGACCAGGATGACCTCGTCGATCTCGGATGCCTTCAGCCCGGCATCCTTCAGCGCCGCCTTGCACGGCTCGATGGCGCGGTCGATCAGGTGATCCACCAGCGCTTCAAGCTTGGCGCGGGTCAGCTTGATGTTGAGGTGCTTCGGCCCGGTCTGGTCGGCCGTAATGAAGGGCAGGTTCACCTCGGTCTGGACGGACGAGCTAAGCTCGATCTTCGCCTTCTCCGCAGCTTCCTTCAGCCGCTGCAGGGCCAGCTTGTCCTGGCGCAGGTCGATGCCCTGCTCTTTTTTGAACTCATCGGCCAGGTAGTCGATGATGCGGGCGTCGAAGTCTTCACCGCCCAGGAAGGTGTCGCCGTTGGTCGACTTCACCTCGAACACGCCGTCGCCGATCTCCAGGATCGAGATGTCGAAGGTGCCGCCGCCGAGGTCGTAGACGGCAATGGTGCCTGCACCCTTCTTCTCAAGCCCGTAGGCGAGCGAGGCTGCGGTCGGCTCGTTGATGATGCGCAGGACATCCAGCCCGGCGATCTTGCCGGCATCCTTGGTGGCTTGGCGCTGGCTGTCGTTGAAGTAGGCGGGAACGGGGATCACCGCCCGGGTGACGGTCTCGCCAAGATAGGCTTCGGCCGTCTCTTTCATCTTCTGCAGGACGAATGCGCTCAGCTGGCTGGGCGCATAGCGCTTGCCCTGGCTCTCGATCCAGGCATCGCCGTTGTCGCCCTTGACGATCTGATAGGGCACCAGGCCCATATCCTTCTTCGTCAGCGGATCGTCGAACCGCCGGCCGATCAGGCGCTTGATGGCGAAAAGCGTGTTTTCCGGGTTGGTGACGGCCTGGCGCTTGGCGGCCTGGCCGACCAGACGCTCGCCACTGTCGGAAAACGCGACGATCGACGGCGTGGTGCGCGTCCCTTCGGCATTCTCGACCACCTTCGCCTGCTTCCCGTCCATTACGGCGACGCAGGAATTCGTCGTGCCGAGATCGATACCGATTACCTTGCTCATGGTCGTCCTTCACTCCATTAAGGCGGAATACCCAGCAGCCCTGATGTTTCGAGGCGCCGCTTCGATTCCCCTGGTCTATTGGGAATGTCCCGCCGCCCGCGGCGGTGGCAGGCAGTCTCTCGGGACATATAGGTCCTGGGACAATTCCCTGCAACGGGCGGAAACCCCTCCCGGCGCGGTTGCCGGCCAATGGTGGGGCAGAGTGCTGACGATCGGGAAACGCGCCGCCGGAGCGGTCTCCGGACAGCCCATCTTATGCCTGGATATCGACGCGCGGCGGCCGCACCAGCAAGAGGCCGACGACCAGCCCGCCCAGATGGGCCTGCCACGCGATGTCCGCATCGACGCCGAAAAGCCCGCCGCCGATCAGCCCGAACACCACGTTCAGCACGACCAGAATGGACAAGAGGCGAAGCGCAAAGCGCTGGCGGCGTGGATTGGTCTTGTCTGCCAGCATCAGCCGAATCACCGCCCCCATGGCGCCGGAAACACCGCCCGACGCCCCGAACAGGAAGTCACTGCCGCCCCATTCGGCGGCGATCTGCACGATCGCACCACCGGCGGCAGAGAGCGCGAAGATGGTCAGCATCGACCGGCTGCCCAATGATCGCTCGCACGCACTGCCGAAGGCCAGCAGGAAGCCGAGATTGATCAGCACATGCGGCCAGTCCAGATGAATCAGCACATGGGTGAAGAGCGAGCCCAGAGACTGTGCGATCGGGCCGAACGAGGGCTCGGCCAGGGCGTACTGAACCAAAGGGACGTGGACGGCGAGCGTCAGCACGGCTTGCGCCGCCCAGTCGTCGGGAACGAACTTCAGGGCCGCGAACGCCGCCAGGATGACGGCGGCAAGGCTCAAGGTCGCGGGGGGAACATTGAAGGCAGGCTGGCCCGCATGCGGGCGGCCTACCCCACCGGGCGCCGGCCCGTAGCCGTTGCCCGACGGATGGTCTGGATCACGCATGCGGGCGATAATGCGGGATCGCGACAGGGTTTGCAGCCTGCATGATCGTCTCAGCCAGCTACCGCACCGACATCCCGGCATTCTATGGCCGCTGGTTTCGCCAGCGGCTGGCCGAGGGATTCGCCGATGTGGTCAATCCATATGGCGGCCAGACCCATCGGGTGGTGCTGACCCCGGACGCCGTTGACGCATTCCTGTTCTGGACGCGGAACGCGGCGCCGTTCCTGCCGGCGCTGGAAGATGTGGGCGGCAAGGGCTTTCCATTCTGTATTCATCTCACGATCACCGGCTATCCCCGCGCGCTGGAAATGTCCGTTACCGATGCTGACGATGCGGTTGCAATGGCGCATGATTTGGCCCGCCGGTACGGCCCCCGGGCCGTGGTCTGGCGGTACGACCCGGTGCTGATCAGCGACCTGACGCCGCCGGACTGGCATCGTCGCACATTCGCGAGGCTTGCCGGCGAGATGCGCAGCGCGACCGATGAGGTCGTGACCTCTTTCGCCCAGATCTACCGCAAGACGCACCGGAACCTAGGCGATGCCGCACGCCGCCACGGCTTCGCCTGGCGCGACCCTGAGACGGACGAGAAGCGCGCGATCCTGACCGACCTGGCGGGCCTGGCGTCGGAAGCCGGCATGGCCTTCACGCTGTGCACGCAGCCCGATCTGCTGGTGCCGGGGGCGGTGGCGGCCCGGTGCATCGACCTGGACCGCCTGTCCGACATCGCCGGCCGGCCGATTTCCGGCCGGACCAAAGGCAACCGACCAGGGTGCTTTTGTGCGGAAAGCCGGGATATCGGCGCCTACGACACCTGCCCGCACGGTTGCGTCTATTGCTATGCCGTTTCCAGCCGCCGCGCCGCCAAGGCGGCGTTCAAGGCACACGATCCCGAGGCTACGGCGCTTAGGCCCTAGGCCTGCGTATCCACCACCTTCGGCCGATCGCCCTTGGCGATGCCGACCATGGCCGGCTTCAGCAGGCGCTCGTTCAGGACGTATCCCGCCTGGATCACCTGCACGACCGTCCCCGGCTCCACGGTGGCGTCCGGGATCTCGAACATGGCCTGATGGAAGTTGGGATCGAACTGCTGGCCCTTCGGGTCGATCCGCGTCAGGCCGTGCTTGGCGAACGCGTCGGCCAGCTGTTTTTCCGTCATCTGCACGCCGACGGCGAGCTGTTGGGCCAGTTCGTTGCCCTCAAGCTGGTCGGCGGGTGCTGCGGCCAGCGCCCTGTGCAGGTTCTCCGCCACGTCCAGAAGATCCCGCGCGAAGGCGGAGATGGCGTATTTCGCCGTGTCCTGCTTCTCGCGCTCCGCCCGCTTGCGGGTGTTGTCGGCCTCTGCCAGGGCGCGCAGGGCCTGGTCGCGCATCTTGTCCGCTTCGGCCCTGACAACCTCAAGCTCCGCCTGCAGGACCGTCACGGGATCATCGGGCGCGGCCGCTTCGCCGGTGTCCGGCTCAGCCGGCACCTCTTCCTGCGGAGGCGCCGGGCTGGCCGCGCCGCCGGCGCTCTCTGCCGCCGCCTGCTCTTCCTGCTTATCGCTGTCGTTCATGCTGCCTTGTGCTCGTCTTTTCCGTCCCAGAGCAGCCGGCCGACGACCTTTGCCGTGTAGTCGACCATCGGAATGATCCGGGCATAGTTCAGGCGGGTCGGACCGATGACGCCGATGGCGCCGACGATCTGCTCGTTGCCGTCCTTATAAGGGGCAATGATCGTCGAGCAACCCGCATGCGAGAATAAGTTGTTCTCCGCGCCGATATAGATCTGCACGCCTTCGGCCTGGTGGGCCGCTTCCAGCATGCGCAGCATTGCCTCTTTGGTTTCCAGCGTGTCGAACAGTGTGCGGATGCGCTGGAGATCGTCAATCGCCTGGATGTCGCTCAACAGCTGCGACTGGCCCTTGACGATCAGCGTCGCCGGGGCCCCGCCGGCCCGTTCCGCGATGCCCGCGGCGACGACGCCGGCGGCCAGCTCGTCCAGTTCGGCACGCTGGGCTTCGATCTCTGCCAGGATCTCGCTGCGTGCCTCGGCCGCGGTGCGGCCGACCACGCGCGCGTTGAGGTAGTTGCCGGCATGGATCAGCGTGGACGCGGGCAGTCCCATGGGGACTTCGATCACCCGGTTTTCCACCACACCGTCCGCGGTCACCAGAACCACCAGGACACGGCCCGGTGCCAGATTGACGAATTCGATATGCTTGAGCGGACGATCGGTCTTGGGCGCAATCACTAGGCCCGCACACTGCGACAGTCCGGACAGCACCGTCGTCGCCTCACCCAGCACGTCCGAGACACCGCGGCCGGCCGAGGCGCATTGCGTCTCGATATTCGTCCGTTCGTCCTCGGAGATGTCGCCGAACTCGAGAAGGGCGTGCACGAACAGCCTGAGCCCGATTTCCGTCGGCAGCCGGCCTGCCGAGGTATGGGGGGCAAACAACAGCCCGATCTCTTCCAGATCGGCCATCACGTTGCGGATCGTCGCCGGCCACAGCGACATGCCCAGCCGCCGCGAAAGGGACCGCGAGCCGATCGGCTCGCCGGTGGCCACATAGGCATCGACGATGTGCCGGAAAATCTCCCGGGACCTGTCGCTCAACTCGCCGATCAGCTCACGCGGATCCGCATGATCCTGCATCGTCTCGAAAATCCTGCCGTCTCAGGCGCGTTGCGCAATTTGGGATGCCGTGCCGATCGTGTCAACGGCGGCCCCGAGCGCCGCATTTCGAGAGTTCCCGGCTGGGCAGGATGCGCAGCCTGGCTGGACGCGACCATCCGCAGGGGCGTAGGGTGCCGCGCACTTCCCCGGCATCGAGCGGGGAAAGCCGTTCGGGCCAACCGGGAAAATCAGCCATGACAGCGGTCAGACGGCCTTCGGGTCGCCCCGCCGACGCAATGCGCGTCGTCTCTCTGGAGACCGGCGTGAACAAGTATGCCGAGGGCGCGTGCCTCGCTCGATTCGGCGATACGCACGTGCTGTGCACGGCAACGGTGGAAAGCCGCGTGCCGTCTTGGATGAAGGGATCCGGGCGCGGCTGGGTCACCGCCGAATACGGCATGCTGCCCCGGTCGACCGATGAGCGCACCGACCGGGAAGCCGCCCGCGGCCGCCAGGGCGGCCGTACGCTGGAGATCCAGCGTCTGATCGGCCGCGCGCTCAGAGCCGTCACGAGGCTAGAGGCGCTGGGCGAGGTGCAGATCAAGCTCGACTGCGACGTCCTGCAGGCCGACGGCGGAACGCGTACGGCCGCGATCACCGGCGGATACGTGGCGCTGGCCCAGGCCTGCCGCCATCTGCAGGCGATCAAGGCGATCACGGAATGGCCGCTGACAGACCATGTCGCTGCCGTTTCCTGCGGCCTGTATCGAGGGATGGCGGTGACCGATCTGGACTATGCCGAAGACAGCACGGCCGACGCCGACGCCAATTTCGTCATGACCGGTGCCGGCGCGCTGGTGGAGGTGCAGGCCACTGCCGAGGGCGCCACGTTCAGCGAGACTGAGCTGATGCAGCTGCTGGCCCTTGCCCGGAAGGCGACGGGGGAACTGGTCGAGGCGCAACGACGGGCAATCGGCTGACTGCCTGCCTCGTCGCGAGCGCGCCCTCTAGGGCAGGCCGGGCGTCCACGACACCGCAAGGCACGTGATGTCGTCCGACTGTTCCGCCCCTTCGGTGAAATGATCCACATCGCCGACAACGGCCTCTACCATGTCACGCGAGGGTTGGCCGGCTGCCTGCCTCAGTGCGGCTTCCAGACGTTCGTTGCCGTACGCCTCGCGTGACCGGTCGAAGGCCTCGCGTACGCCGTCGGTGGAAAAGAAGAGCGCATCGCCCGGCTTCAGGGTCAGACGATCGCTCTGGTAGAGGGCGGAACCCTCGATGCCGAGCGGCAGGCCGCCGCCGCCGAACAGCTGTTCCAGCGCGCCGTCTGCGCCGAGCCGGTACAGCGGCTCGTGCCCGGCATTGCAGAACTCCAGCTCTCCCGTCTCCAGGTCGATGATCGCGTAGATGGCGGTCACGAACATCATCGCGTCATTTTCCTCCGACAGCACCTGATTGGCATGCTGCAGGGTCGCGGCTGCATCCGGGCGTTCCGTCGCGACGGTCCGGATGATGCTGCGTGAGATCGCCATGAACAGGGCTGCGGGAATGCCCTTGCCAGAGACATCGGCAACAACCAGCCCCAACCGGCGGTCATCGAGCGCGAAATAGTCGTAGAAGTCACCGCCGACGTCGCGGGCAGGCCGCATCATCGCAGAGAGATCATAGGCCGGAGGCAGCCGGTCTTGCGGCAGCTGGCGCGGCAGCATGGATCGCTGGATCTCCGCGGCGACCGCCAGCTCCTCCCGCTGTTGCCGTTTGGCCACGATCTCGTCCGCCAGATTGCGGAAGGTCTTGGTGAACGTGCCGAGCTTGCCGGGATCGGAATCCAGGGCATGCAGGATCGCGGGATCGTACTCGTTGCGCTCCAGTGCACTGGCGGCATAGCTGAGATAGGCCAGCGGCTGGCTCATGTCGTCCATGCGACGGGCCAGCTCGGCCATGATCTGAAAACACAGCTCCTGGTTACTGATCACGGCCTCGCGCAGGTTGTCCCGCGCCAGTTTCGCAGCGATCACGGGCGTGCGCGCCTCCACGGTCGCCGTACGGGGAATGCTGCAAAGGGCGCCAAGTTCGCCCACCAGCTGATTGGTGCCGCGCTGCGCCAGGTACACCCTGGCCACGTCGATATCGACGTAGATGTCCACCTCGCCTTCCAGGATCACATAGGCGATATCGCCGGTCTCGTTCTGCGCCAGCAGCACCTCACCCTGCGCAAACCGGGCAAGCCGCGACCGGTCGGCGAGCCGTATCAGCTCGGCCTCGTCTAGACTGGAGAAGAACGCGCTTTCCTTCAGCACCGTCCGGACGGCGCGGGAGAGCGTCTCGTCGATGGTCATGGCAGAGCCACACTCACACGGCCGCCACCATTGGCCGTCCCTGAGTTTGCGGGCGATCCCCCCGTTACTCTAGGCGATCGCGTTATGGGCGCAAACCATCGTGACTCGGACCTATCCAAAGGGCGTTGCACCAAGCAGTTCGTCAGGCGTCTGCATGACGGCAATGCCGGATCTCAGACGCGCGGCGCCGATGCGGCGGCCATGATTTCGGCGCGGCGTCGATCGAATTCCGCCTGGCTCATCAATCCGCGGTCGAGCATGACCTGCAATGCTCGCAGATCCCCTTCAGATGTCCCACCGTCTGAGCCGCTCTCTTCATCCGTAGCGGCCGGCGCGGCACCGGGGCGGGTCGATCCTGGGTCCTGCATGGGAGGTAGGCCCTTTCCACGTCGCTGTTGCTGGGCGCCAAGCTATCGCTATCGCCGACGGCAGGGGGAGATTTCGCCCCTCACGCATCCGTGAGGCTGTTGTTCGCTTGGCTGCCGCTACGTTCATCTTACCTCAAAAAGCTGCCGCGACAGACGGTGCACCAGGGAGAGTGGTGATGACGAACAACACGATTGTTTCGAGACGTCATGTTTTCAAGCTTGTCGGCGCCGCGGGTGCCGTCGGGCTCGCCGGCCCCAGAGTCGCCCTGGCGGAGGCGCCGGCCCCCGTCGGCACTCAGGTGGCGGGATACTATCGCTTCCCCGTGGACGATTTCGAGGTCACCGTGGTCAGCGACGGCTGGCTTCGGCTCGAACCGCTGTCGCTGTTCAGCCCGAACGCGCCGGAAGAGGAACTGGCTGATGTTCTGTCGGGCAACTTCCTGCCGACGGACCACGTCATCGCCCAGATGAACCTGACGGTGGTCAACACCGGCGACCATCTGGTGCTGTTCGACACCGGCATCGGCGGTGCCCGCGACACCGGTGGGCGGCTGGTGCAGAACCTGCAGGCCGCGGGCATTGAGCCCGGTGAGATCGACACGATCGTGATCACCCATGGCCATCCTGACCATATCGGCGGCATCGTCGACGGTGACACCGGCGACCGACGCTTCCCCAATGCGCAGTACGCGATTACCGAGACCGAATGGAACTTCTGGAACGACCCGGCCACGCTGGCCCAGGCCCCCGAAGGCATGCGCCCGGTCATCGAAGGGGCCGCCCGCACCTTCGACGCGATCGGTGAGCTGACCGAGCGCATCGCGCCGGGGACGGAGATCGTGCCGGGTGTCACCTCGATGGACACCTCCGGCCACACCTTCGGCCACCAGTCGCTGCGCATTTCGTCGGGCGAGGAACAGGTGGTGGTGATCGGCGACGCCATTGTCCATGGCGTTGTCACCTTCGCGCATCCGGAATGGCATTTCGGGTTCGACATGGACAAAGAGAAGGCGATCGAAACGCGCCGCGGATTGATGGATCAGCTGTCCACCGATCGCATCCCGATGATCGGCTATCACCTGCCGTTCCCCGGCCTGGGCCATGTGGCCAGCGACGGCGGCGCCTATCGCTGGGTGCCGATGCCCTATAGCTGGGAGCTCTAGCCGGACGACCCTTCCGGCTGATTGCGATGCCTCATGAGCCGCCTTCCGGCGGCTCATGCTTCGCCTCGGAAAACAGGCGCGCATCGAGCCAGGTCCACAGCTTCTCCGCCAGCCAGAGGAACGCGAAGACCAGAACCACGCCCAGGATGATGCGTACATCGCTGAGATAGGCATCGCGGGCCCAGCGCTGCCGCAGCAGGCCCTGAACATAGGGCCAGCCGTAATAGAGCGCCGGCAGGAGCGCTGCGGCAAACAGGAAGCCCGTAACGGTACGGATCATCGCGGGGTGCTCCGGCTCACAGCACGCGGATCGTCTCAGGGTCGATGCGGAAGACCAGCATCGGCCCGCGCCGCTCCACCTGGCCCGTCATCTCGACGCCCAGCGAGACGTAGTCGAGGATCTGGCTCGACACGTCCCGGCCCTCCGCATCGGCCAGCAGCAGCAACGTTTCCTCGCCCGCTTCGTCCATGATCTGGAACATCGCCGGCACGCCGCCGATCAGGCAGAGCTGGGCACAGGCCATGTGCGGCTTGCCCACGCCGGGGCGCATGCTGCCGAGGCAGCACTTGCTGTCGACGATCTCGCCACTCAGCGTGAATTCGCCGAGATCCTCGGGCTCCGGTAATGCGAACGCGTCCGGCGGGGCCTCAGCCGCCACGATCCCGGTGCGCCGCAGTTCGAACATCGCGAACTCGTCGCGGATCAGATAGACGCCGGTCACGTCGACGAACTGCCCGGCCAGCGGCGCAGCCTGAGGAACCACCCCATTCTTGCCGAACCGGGTCAGCGCCAGGGCCCGTCCTTGCGGATGATCGTCATCCGGGACCGTGTAGAGTACCGGATGCGGCTCCATCTCGATGATACCGGTCAGCGTCGTCGCCGGGCCCTGATAGCGTCCGGCGCCCGGGTCCGGCTGGGTGGTCGCCATCACCAGCCCCGCGCCCAGAGCGGCAGCGGCGATCATCGGCACCGCATAGCTCAGAAACAGGCCAAGCGCCCGCGGCATCTTCAGGTAACCCACGAAGAACGCGTTGCGCGAGCCACGCCCTTCGGTGCCCGTCGACTTATCTGCCATCACACGCTCTCCGGCACATGCACGGGATCCACCGGCGTTCCGGCAGGCAGGGCCCTGGGGTCGAGCAGAATGCGGTCGCCATCCAGCTTCAGCCGGTAGGTCGGCACCTTCTCCGTGAAGGGTGGCGGCGAGCATCCGTCTTCGGGGCGGTACTGGAAGCCGTGCCACGGGCAAGTTACGCAGCCGTCGACGATGCGGCCTTCGCCAAGCGGGCCGTTCTGATGGGCACAGAGATTGGACAGCGCCGACAGCTTGTCGCCGTAGCGGAAGATCGCCACGCGCTCGCCACCGGCAAGCGGCACGACGATCCCGCGGTCGACCGGAACATCGGCCACGCGGCCGGCCTGGACCCAAGGTGCATCATCGGTGGGCGCGGCTGCCCCGGCGCGGTCTTTCGCCCACTCCCGCCGCCCGGCGGCCACATGCAGGCCGATCACCAGGCCGAAGCACAGCGCTACGACGACGGCGAATGCGATCCCGCGATCGCCCTGCATCGCGCCTAGGACGACATGCATGACGGCCGCCCCATAGGCTAGATACACGCCCATATGCAGGGCCTTCCAGACCCGCGGCGTCAGGAAGCTGAGCCAGAAGTCGTGGCTGGTCACGGCCATGACGAAGAGGATCACCAACGCGGTGAGCCCGAGAATCTCGAACGGAAACCCGAGAAAGCTGCCATAGGCGGTATTCGTGCCGAGAATGGAGACCCACGGATCGGTCGGGCTGAAGCCGTGATAGAAGGCCGCGACCTCGCGTGCATGCGTCAGCGCCACGATGAAGCACAGCACGCCGAAATGGCGGCGGTTGTACAAGAGCGGCAGAAACCGCCGGTCGAGCCGCGCCAATGGGCCGATGCACAGGATCAGGGTCAGCATCAGAATGGCGCAGCTGCCGAAGGCCCGCATGCGCACGATGTTCGGCGTGGTGGACGAGGTATGGTCGATCCAGAGCGGTGCCAGCTGGAAGAAGGCCAGCAGATACACGGCAACGCCAAGGACCAGGACGGCATCGTAGATCAGCTTGTTGCGGTTCCACATAACCGGGCGATAGCTGACGGACATGGATGCCTAGTCCCCTGCGACACGCGGTTCATCGAAACGAGTCGGCTCCACGGGGCGATCCTGATGCACGACGAGGCCGAGCAGGAAGCCCAAAGGCAGCAGAACCGCTAAGACGATCCAGATGCGAAAATGCGTGGTCCGATGCGGTCGCCGCATCATGCCGCCCCACGCGTTTCAAGCCGCCACCAGCGCACCAGCACCAGCGGCCAAAGGCCCACGGTGCCGGGGATCGCCAGAATGCGGAAGAGATAGGACCCACGGGCCGACGGATCGACCCGGCCAATACCGATCGTCAGGAACAGCACCGCCACGACACCGCCGGCCATGGCATAGAGGCGCACAGCTTCGATGATCGCTTCCGCAACGGTCACGCGGCCATCCTTTCCTAGCCTGAGCCCAGTTGTCGGCTTCGCGGTAATGGGGGCCCCGGTCCACCGGCAATTGCCCTTCCGGGCTGAGCACCGACGGCAGTATGGTGCGACCGGCGTGAATCGCAACAACGACGACGAAAGCTGGGAGGCGCCGGTGTCGGATCGGTCCACGGTCCTGCAGGATCTTGAGGCGGAATGGCTGGAAGCGGACGCGATGGGCGGCTTCGCAAGCGGCACCGTGGGCGGTTTCCGCACGCGCCGCTATCACAGCCTTTTGACCGTTGCCACCGAACCGCCGGCCGGCCGCTTTGTGCTGATCAACGGCATTGAGGCCTGGGTGGAGCTGGAGGGCGGCAGCTATCCGTTGAGCGCGCAGCGGTACCTGCCGGACATCGTTCACCCCCACGGGACAGCGTTCCTGCATACCTTCCGCATCGATCCGTGGCCGACCTGGACCTACCGCTACCCCGGCGGCACGGAGATCGTGCAGCAGCTGATGGTCTACCGCGCCGGCGGGGAGACGGTGCTTGCATGGCGGCGCACGGCCGGCTCGGGGCAGGCGAAACTGTCGGTCAGGCCGATGCTGTCGGGCCGCGACTACCATTCCACCCATCATGAGAATGCGGCGTTCGACTTCACGCCCTATCCCATCGGCGGCAACGTGCTGTGGCGCCCGTACCCGGACGTCCCGCCGATCGCGGTGCTGACCAACGGCACCTACTGGCACTCACCGGAATGGTACCGCAACTTCTTCTACCGTCAGGAACATGAGCGCGACCTGGACGACACGGAAGACCTGGCCTCGCCCGGAGCCTTCACCTTCGATCTGGGCGACGGCGAGGGGACGATGATCCTGCGCGCCGTGGCCAATCTGGCGGTGGACGCGCCGACCCATGCCCAGACATTGCGCGATGCCGAGCGGCGGCGGCGCGGCATGTATCTCGAGCCGTTGGAACGGTCGGTCGACACCTATATCGTCCGGCGCGGCCAGGGCCGGACCATTCTGGCGGGGTTCCCTTGGTTCACGGACTGGGGACGCGACACCTTCATCGCCATCCGCGGCCTGTGCCTCGCAACCGGCCGGCTGGAGGCAGCGGGTGAGATCCTGACAGCGTGGGCCGGGCATGTCAGCGAAGGCATGCTGCCCAACCGTTTCCCCGATGCCGGGCAGACGCCGGAATACAACAGCGTCGACGCCTCGCTCTGGTACATCGTCGCCGTGCACGAGTTCCTGCAGGCGGCGAGCCCGCCGAACGAAGTGCATGATCCGCTGCGGGCCGCCGTCCAGGCGATCCTGGAAGGCTACGCCAAAGGCACCCGCTACGGCATCCGCATGGATGCCGACGGATTGCTGGCCTGTGGCCAGACGGGCGTGCAGCTGACCTGGATGGACGCCAAGGTCGGCGACTGGGTGGTAACGCCGCGCATCGGCAAACCGGTGGAGATCCAGGCGCTGTGGATCAACGCCCTGCATATCGGCGGGCGCGCCTGGGCGGCACAGCATGACCGCGCGCTGTTGAGCTTCCGCCGCCGCTTCTGGAACGCTGAAGCCGGGTGCCTGTTCGACGTGATCGACGCCGATCATGTGAGCGGGCGGACCGACCCGGCAATCCGCCCAAACCAGATCCTGGCCGTCGGCGGCCTGCCGTTTCCGATCATCGAGGGGGCGCCGGCGCGCCAGACTGTCGAGACGGTCGAACGGGAGCTGGTGACGCCGATGGGCTTGCGCACGCTCAGCCCGGACGATCCCGCCTATTGCGGGCGCTATACCGGCGGTGTGTGGCAGCGCGACGGCGCCTATCACCAGGGTACTGCGTGGCCGTGGCTGATGGGGCCCTTCGTCGATGCCTGGCTTCGGGTCCACGGCGACACATCGGAAACCCGGGAAGAGGCGAGAACCCGCTTCCTGGACCCGTTGACGAACCATCTGGGCACCGCCGGCCTTGGCCATATCTCGGAAATCGCGGACGGGGATACGCCCCATTTCCCGCGGGGTTGCCCCTTCCAGGCGTGGTCGCTGGGCGAATACGTCCGCATCCGCAACAGGCTGGTCGAGAAGCAGGAACGGCCTGAGAGCTAACGCTCGGATCACATCCGCGACAGCCCGTCAAATCGCGATCTCACACGCGATTCTCACAAAGTTGTCATGACGACGGGCCGCAACGTCCGCCGGGCACGCGCCATCCAAAGGGCGAGTTCGCGGGGTGCCGCAAGGACCTCGCGGGGAAATGCTGAAAGGCCTCTCGTCTGGAAAGGATCGGAACAATGAGCTCTCTTGTGGAAAAGGCGGTCAATGATGTGACCGGAAACTTCGGGCGGATTCTGCTGGCAGGTATTGTCGGCATCTTTGCCTGGGACATCACCAACGACGTGCTGTCGCGTCTTTTGTTCAGCACGCGGCCGGAGCCGGCGCCGTTGGTCATGGCATTGCTTGGTCTGCCGGGCGGACCTGGCGGTTATCGCTGGCTGGCGGAGCTGATCCACTATGCGACCGGCGTCATCGCCTATCCGCTGGGTTATGTGCTGATCGTGCGCCAGATCCTGCCGCTGCCCTGGATTGCGAAGGGTGCGATCTGGGGGGCCGCGCTCTGGGTCTTCGCGCTGGGCATCATGGCGCCGCTGGCCGGCAACCCGTTCATGCTGAACTGGGGCAACATCACCTGGGCGTCCGGCTTGGGCCACGTGATGCTGGGCATCGGGATCGCGTTCATGTTCGAGCGCGGCTCCGCGCGCAACTGACATCGGGCCTGAGAAAGGGAGTTCACGCCATGCGCCGTCTCACATCCGCTCTTGCCGTCGTCCTGGTTGCCATGACCTTTGCGGGCCTGCCGGCCCGCGCCCAGGTGGCCACGGCCGTCCAGTCGGTCGGCATCACCGTGACCGACATGGATCGGGCGGTTGCCTACTATCGCGATGTCCTGGCTTTCGAGCCGATCGCGGACGTGGAGGTGACCGGCGACGGCATCGAGCGGTTGATGGGAGTGTTCGGCGCGCGCATCCGCATTGTCGGCATGACCCTGGGCCAGGAGCGGATCGACCTGATCTCGTTCCTGGCCCCGACGGGCCGTCCGTTTCCGCCGGACATGCGCAGCAACGACGAATGGTTCCAGCACATCGCCATTGTCGTCAGCGACATGGATACGGCCTATGAGCGTCTGCGCGCACACGGCGTGCAGCACGCCTCGACCGGGCCGCAGACGCTGCCCGACTGGAACCCCAATGCCGGCGGCATCAGCGCCTTCTATTTCCGTGACCCCGACGGCAACCACCTTGAGATCATCCATTTCCCGCCGGACAAGGGGAATCCCCGCTGGCAGGAACCCACCAACGACCTGTTCCTCGGCATCGACCACACGGCGATCGTCGTGCACGACACGGACGAAGCGCTCGCTTTCTACCGTGACACGTTGGGCCTGACGGTCGCCGGCGGGGCTGAGAATTATGGGATCGAGCAGGAACGCCTGAACAACGTCTTCGGCGCTCGCTTGCGCATTACCGCGCTGGTGGCAGAGAGCGGCCCGGGCATCGAGTTCCTGGAATACCTGGCGCCGTCCACCGGCCGACCGATGCCGGTGGACAGCCAAGCCAACGACCTGTGGCACTGGCATGTGCAGCTTGCCACCGACGACGCCGAAGCTGCGGCCGCCGCGGTGATCGACGGCGGTTATGACTGGGTCTCGCCCGGCGCCGTCAGCGTGGACGCCGGCGCGCTGGGCTACACAAGCGGCGTTCTGGTCCGCGGGCCCACCGGTCACGCGATGCTGCTGGTCCAGGAGTGAGAGGGTCGGTTCGGCTGGACTCGAGGGCGAAACCGTGCCGAGCCCGCGTGGATCAGGCGTCCGTGCCCAGGACCCTACGTACTCGGAACCGCCTCGTCCGTCTCGTCAACCGGTGGCGGGTCGGGCGTGTAGTCCAGAAGCTGGGTGATGAAGTTCCCGATATTTCTTCGGATCGATCCCTCGTTGGCGATACGCAGGCGTTCGACCGCGAGAAAGGAGTCGCTGAACGGCGCTGTATGGGCCGCGGTCACCGTGGTCAGGAAATACGGATCTCCGCTCGTGCGGTCCGTTACGGTGTAGTTCACGTGGGACGTGACCTCCATGTCGAAGCCGACGGCCGGCTGGGCAAGGCCCAGCAGATTGGCTTCGAGATCATAGCGGCATGCGCCATCGTTGCCGGCGGCGAGGCGGTTGTTGCGCAGCGATTGCTGCAGCGCGGCCCGGAACCCCGCGTTGTCGACCTCTGACGTCCAGAGCGGGTTGGTTTCCTCACCGCCGGTCACCCCGGCGACACAGACCGCTTCGACCAGGTCGGCATTCGGTTCGGCGCTCCCGAAAGCGGCGGACGCGGCCATGTGTTGGACTCTGGCGGGGGCGGCGCAAGCCGACAGCGCGATCGCAGCAGCCCCGACAAGCAGAAGACGGCCGATCATGACAGGTCCTCAATACACGTGTTGATTATCGAACCGGTATCGTTATATGCAGATGTGGTTGTGCCTTCAACTGGAGCAATGAATGCGCTGCATTGCTCTTTTCTTCGTTCTGTTCCTGGCTGCCTGTCCAGCCCGTCAAGCAACACCGGTCCAGATTTCACAACCCGGCGACGGGGACATGACCTGTGACCAGCTTGCCGAGCAGATCACACGGAACCGGGCTCAGGCCGGGCGCCTGGTCGGTGCCGAAGAGGATACCGTTGCCGGCAATGTGGCCGTCGGCGTTGTCGGCACTCTGATCCTTTGGCCGGCCTGGATGGCGCTTGATCTGTCCAATGCCGAGCAGATTCAGTTCCGGGCCCTGCAGGACCGCAACCGCAATCTGGCACGCCTTCAAGAGACGAAGGGGTGCTGAGCGCATAGGCACCAACTCACCGCTCAGTGCCGTGCACCGGAAAGGTCCCCGCCTTCGCGGGGACGACGCGGCGGGTGGGGAGACACTGTTCCGCCTCGGTCAGCCCTACCCGTCATTAGTCTCCCCATCGCCGGCGAACCCGATGATCGCCTGGCACACTTCACCCGGCTTCGTGGGGTCGACGCGCGGGTGGCGGAACGGCAGCCACTGGAAGCGCTGGTAGAACAACAAGCCGGGATAGGGTGGGCGGCTATAGTCGTAGGCGGCAATGGGGCGGAAGCATTCGCGCTCCAGCGTCACATGGCCGAGGCGCCTGTGCATCGAGACGTAGCGGTCAAGCGCGCCACGTTTGGCCGCCTTCTCTTCCTCGGTGAGTGCGATCTCGCGTTCGCCGCCATTGGGGCTGGGAAATCGGTGACTCTGCCACCAGCCATTCGCGCTGTTGTATTCCGCGAACTCCCAGACCTCGACGTCGACGTTCAGCGTACTGCCGAGATAGTTGGCCACATCATGGTCCTGGTGCCCGCCCTCGTAGGCCGGCGTCCAGACCATGTCGATCTTGAGATCGTCGAGCGCCTCGCGGATGGTCTTGCGGGCCGCCCTAAAGTCCGACTTCAGCGCCCGCGCCGGGACCTCGCCAATGGCCGCGATCTTGATCCCGAGTGCCTCGGCAGCGTCCGCCGCCTCTTGCGCACGTTGTTCGATCGTCTTCGGGTGGGCGTCGCGGTCCCACGGCCACAGTGTCTCGACCGAGGGCACACCGCTGGTCAGGAACAGGACATGGACCGCGGCCGCCTTCTCGCGCGCCCGGCCGATCGCCGCGGCACAGCCGATCACCTCATCGCCCGGATGCGGTGCCAGGATAAGAATGCGTTCGCCGAGCATGCCCCCTGATGCGGCGCGCTTAGCGCGGCGTCAAGGTGCCCGTCAGGCTGGCGTCGTGCGGTAGTCGGCCAGGCGCACGGGACGGCGGCGGCGGCCCCAGGTGCCGGGCTTGGCCTCATAGACGCCGTCGACCGGCGTGCCGCATTTGCTGCATGTGCCTTCGGGCGACAGAGTCCAGGCCAGAAGCTCGTAATGCTGGCGGCCGATCAGCACGGTGCCGCATGATTTGCAGTAGGTGGCGGCCCCACCGGTATCCATGACGTTGCCCACATAGACATAGTGCAGGCCGTTCTTCAGCGCGATCTTGCGCGCCCGCAACAGCGACTGCACGGGCGTGCGTGGCCGGTCGCGCATGCGGTAGTCGGGGTGGAAGGCGGTGAAGTGCACCGGCACGTCCGGCCCAAGCTCCGCGGCGATCCACTGTGTCATTTCCTCGAACTCGCCATCGCTGTCGTTGCAGCCGGGGATGACCAGGTTGGTGATCTCGAACCACACATCGGTTTCGTGCTTCAGGTACTTCAGCGCCTCCAGCACCGGCTGCAGGTGCCCCTTGGTCTCGCGCCAGTAGAAGTCTTCGGTGAAAGCCTTCAGGTCGACATTGGCGGCATCCATGTGGCGGAAGAACTCTGCGCCCGGCTCCGGCAGCACATAGCCGGCCGTCACGGCCACGGTCTTCACACCCGCGGCATGGCAGGCCTCGGCCACGTCGATGGCATATTCCAGGAAGATCACCGGATCGTTGTAGGTGAAGGCTACGCTGCGGCAGCCGAGCTTTGCCGCCGCGCGCGCCACCACTTCGGGGGCGGCCGCATCGGCCAGCGTGTCGACCTCACGCGACTTGCTGATGTCCCAGTTCTGGCAGAAGCTGCAGGCCAGGTTGCAGCCCGCCGTGCCGAACGACAGCACCGGCGTGCCGGGCAGGAACTGGTTCAGCGGCTTCTTCTCGATCGGGTCGACGCAGAAGCCGCTGGACCGGCCATAGGTCTTCAGGACGACGGCGTCGCCTTCGCGCGCCCGCACGAAGCAGAGACCCCTCTGGCCCTCGTTCAGCCGGCATTCGCGGGGGCAGACATCGCATTGGACGCGACCGTCCGGCAGCGTGTGCCAGTACTTCGTCGGCACCGTATCGTTGACGGCCGGTCTCGCCGGCCGCTCGCGCACCAGCCTCACCGTGGCCATCGCCGCCCCCCAATTTCGCCGGTCCGTCTTAACGCAATTTCCATCTCAATCCGTTCTGATGCAGTATACTATCATTTTAAGCAAAATACGCGATTTCGGCGAGGGACCCACCATGGCGATGACCGATACCCTGCCGTTGATCCGTCAGCCCTCCGTGGCCGGCCGTTTCTATCCCGCCGATGCCGAGACGCTGCGCCTTGCGGTCGACGACTTCCTGGCCAAGGCGCCGGATACCGCCGGGATACGGCCCAAGGCCATCATAGCACCGCATGCGGGCTATGTGTTCTCCGGCCCGATTGCCGGCACGGCGTTCGCGGCCGTGCGCGCGCTGGCCGATGAGGTGCGGCGCGTGGTGCTGCTGGCTCCGGCGCACCGGCTGGGCTTCCCCGGCTTGGCCGTGCCGCACGCCGATGCGTTTGCCACCCCGCTGGGCAATGTGGCGGTGGATCGTGAGGGGGTCGCCAAGGCGCTGGCCCAGCCCGGCGTGCAGACGCTGGACGCCGCCTTTGATGGGGAACATGCGCTGGAGGTGGAACTGCCGTTCCTGCAGCGCCTGTTCCACGACTTCAGCCTGGTGCCGCTTCTGGTCAGCGACGCCTCGGGCCCGCAAGTGGACGGAGTGTTGAAGGCGCTCTGGGGCGGGCCGGAGACGCTGATCGTCATCAGCTCGGACCTGAGCCACTATCAGGACGACCAGACGGCCCGCAAGCTGGACGGGGCGGCCAGCCGCGCCATCGAAACGGCAGACCCGGCGTCGCTGAAGGGCCACTATGCCTGCGGGCACCGTGCCATCGCCGGTCTGCTGCTGCGTGCCCGGGCGCTGGACCTGCGCGCGACCACGCTGGACCTGCGGAATTCCGGCGACGCGCCCGTGGGCAGTCGCGACCGGGTGGTGGGTTACGGGGCCTACGCCTTTGAATACGCCGACGATGCCCGTCTGCCCGATGCCCATCGCGGCACATTGATGGACCTGGTGCACGAGACCCTGGCGCTGGTCGTGGCCGGCGAAACGGGGCCAACGCTCAAACTGCCGGACTATCCGTTGCCGCTGCGGGCCGTGCGCAACACCTTCGTGACGCTTGAACTGGGCGGCAAGCTGCGCGGCTGTGTGGGCAGCATCCTGCCGGCCCAGCCGCTGATCGTGGACGTCGCCGTGAACGCGCGCAAGGCCGCGGCCAACGACCGCCGCTTCAAGCCGCTGACGAAGGAGGAGTTGTCGGGCCTCCGTGCTTCCATCTCCATCCTCAGCCATGCCCGCCCGATAGCGTTCAAATCCGACACCGAGTTGCTGTTCCAACTGCGCCCCAACACCGACGGTCTGATCATCAAGGACGGCGACCGCCGCGCCCTGTTCCTGCCCAAGGTCTGGGAGAGCCTGCCCGAGCCGCCGAAGTTCCTCGCCCACCTGAAGGCCAAGGCCGGGCTTAGGCCCGACCATCCGACGACCAGCCTGAAGGCCTGGCGTTTCACCGCGGAGACATTCGGCGATACAGAGTGAGGCGTGAGCTCCGGCTTAGGCTTTCGCTCGCGATGCCGCGCGGAGCCCCCGGGCGCTGAAACAACCGACCATCGAAAGCGTGACAGCCGGGAATAACCGCCCGCGCCAACTGTTGTCCAACGGACCATTCGGCTGGCTGCAAACCCGTTGCGCCACTTGCTGAGGCAATGCGGCTATTCGATTGATCCCTGGCCTTCAAGTACCGTCGACGGTAGAGTTGTAACTTAACAATCAGCGGTTGGCATTTGCGGGAACGGGCAGACATGGCCGATGGCATCGACCCGCGCGCGGCGGCGCGCCTTCTGATCGTCCACCTGGCGCAGCGTCGGATCGAGAACGCCCGAAGGTTCGATCAACTGATCGCCCTTGCCGCCGACATCCAGGCCGAGCTGCGGCAGGATTGCCGACGCCTGATGGATCTGGTGCGTGTCGGTGCGCCGGAGCTGCGCGATCTGGAGGCCGAGCGCCTTCGCGCCCTGGCGCCCTGGCTCGGCCGGCGCTTCGACAGGCAAGAAGACGGTGCCGCACCGGCTGAGGACAACGGGGCTGGCTTGTCGGCCGATGCCGGTTATGAAGCGCACTTGCCGTCGATCACCGAAGTGCTTGCGCTGGCCGGTATGCCCGTGGCGGATGACGAGGTCATGCCGCTGGTGGCGGGGGCGCAGACCATGAACTGGGCCGTAGCGGCCGGTGTCGGTGCGCCGGCATCCTCCGCCGAACCACCGAAGGGCGAGCCTGCTATCGCTGCAAACGACCCGGCCGACGTCGATGGCTTGAGCCCGGTCAGGACTGCTGCCATTGCGCAGGACATCGCCGACGAACTGGCCCCACCCCCTATCAAGGCGGCGGATCCCGTCGATGTCGACGGCCTGCGCCCGGTTAAGCCGGCGTTTCTGCCCCCGCAGCCCGAACCCGCCGCGCAGGATTGGGGTGACCGGTAGCTCGCCGAAGGGCGCCGGAAGATAGCCTGGCGAAGCGCTGGTCATCTAACCGCATCGTCCAGGCAAGTCCTGCCAACACCTCTCACCGTTCTCGAGGAACGGGGAATGCCGCCGCCGCGGGCGCCGCGACATCTTGCGTCGGCGCCGACCCGGGTCAAGACGCCGCGTACCCACTTTTCCCCAATGCCTTGCGCGCTATGTGCGTGCGCACGCGGCTGCTGAGCTTGAGCCGGCCGGGCTCCGCCGTTCACTCCTCAACGGTGGATCCCGCCGCCGATCGGAATGGGAGCAGGTGACGAGATGGCTGACACCGAGGAACTCGACACGGCGGGACCAACGCGGCGCAGGCTGCTGGCCCTGATGGCCGTCCTCCCGGTGGTCGTTCTGGCCGGATGTGCGTCGGACGAGCCCTCGCGGGGCAACTCGATCCTCGAACGGAGGGAAAGGCGCAGGCGCATGGGCTTTGAGGGTCGCGGCTAGGCAGCGAAGGACTTTCGGGCGGCTGTGGTGCCGAAGGCCCACACGTAACCGGCGGGACGAGAGGCCACCTCCGTCGCGGTCCTCGCCAATCGGACGATATGTTGCAGTGCAGCAACACCTCGCCGGCAATCGGCGTGCGCCGTGTCGCGCCATCTTCTCCCGAATGCCGGTGTCGCCCATATGGCAGGTATCACCAATACAGTTCTTGCCCGTCCCATCATTCGGGGACGCACACAATCCATGGCTTCGGCCGAGGGGAGAGGAACGCCGCGCTCGATATCTGAGAGGAGCGGCAGATGACGGAGACAAATCTGGTCCACACGCCCGGCGTCCGGCCGGCGGCGGACCGCAACATCGACTTTCATGACGGTCTAGGTACCCACCGCGTGACGTCGCGCGTGCGCAAGCTGGGCGGCGAACTGCTCACCTTCCTGGGGGGCATGGCCGATGGCTTTCGGGCCTATCGGCGATGGCAAAGCCTGGTGTTGATGAGCGACGCCGACTTGGCCCGCATGGGTCTCGACCGTCGCAACATCGCCCGGCATGCCATGTTCGGGCCCCAGGAAGATCCGGCCCGGCAATAGCGTCAGAGGGGCGTGATCTTAGGACCAAGGCGGGGTGCGCCACGACATTGTGGCGGCCCATCCCGCTGCCCGCAACGTCTGGCCGCCATCCACGACCGACTGTTCGTAAGGGAGCCGTTCGTGGTGTCGCACGCCGGGCCCACTCTGAGCCTCAACCGGTCTCCGGTACATCCTCAACGTGGTACGAGCGCCTGGGGATCGGCTGTAATGCGGTCGGCCGTGCTTGTGATCCGGGGCGTCTCGGGTGTGAAGTCATGGTCGATCTCGCGCTGCAGGACGACGCCGAGACCGGGCGAATAGTAGAGAATGGTCGAGGGCATCGTCTGGTCATCGAACCGCTGCGCATAGTCGATCACCACGGTTTCGTAAGTGCAGTCGCCGACGGCGATCGTCTCGGTGCCGACGATCCCGTAGATTTCGATATGGCGTGTGGTTTCGCCGTTGTGTGTCGACACGACCGGGATTTCATGGTTGTCGCCCGGGGTGAACTGGAAGACCGGGTCTAGCGGTGCCTCGTATTCGAATTCGTACCGACCGCCCAGGCCATCCGGTCCCGCCAGCATGAACAAGCCGCGATAGCTCTTATAGGTTTCGATCGCCCCACCGACCCGCTGGGCACGGATCACGCTGACGCCGTCCGGGCCCGGATAGACCGTCGTCGCGGACGGGCCATCGAACGTGGTGAACGGGCCCGCCGCTTCCGGGTCGGGGCATGCCGCGAAGGCGGCGGCCGGCAGGAACAGGCCGATGAGGGCAGCGCATATCGCTCGGGTCATGAAGGCGTCCATCGTCTGCAGCAACTGGCCATCCCACCTATTCGGAACGGCGTTGAGTGAGAGGGTGCGGTGCGGGAACCGGTCGTGCGGCAGCATCAGCCTGTCCTGCTCGGCCGGTACCGCCACGCCGGCGCCGGTAATCAGGGATGTGCCCAGTCGGCGGACTACCCGTCATGGTCTGGCTTGTCTGCGTTCGCTTGCCCTGGTCCGACGCCGTTTTGGGCGCGAATGTTGGCCAAGTCTTGGCCTCCCAATTCCCTCCCGCAACTCTGATGCATCTGGTCACGGGAGGCAGGCCGACTCCCCACCCGGCGCGGGCCGGAACATCCCGACCTCTCCGTCGCCGATGGTCACCTGGTAGTCGAGGACCGGCAACACGCCCAGCACGAAGGGAACCGCGGGCACGCCGCCGCAATCCGTGGTGCAGATCAGGTCGCCGGTGGACCCGGTGACGATCCGGGCATCGAGGCGGATCGTGGCCGGGTTTTCGGTCACCGTCGCGATCAGTCTTGTTTCGGGCACGGTGGTGCAGGACGAGCTGAAGCAGCCGAAGATCATGTACGACGCCGAGACCGCGCCGTCCGCCGTCGTCTCGAAGCAGACGCGGCCCTGGTTTTCGTGGACCGTCAGGTCCTCCGCCCATCCGCCTGCGGGCCAGCCCAGCCCACAAGCCATCACGCCTGCCAAGAGACCCGTCACGCTGCGTGCCGCCATGAGTTGATCCTTTCCGGTCGCATTGTTCCAGCTTACGGCCCGGACGAAGCTTAACACGGCTTGCGTTGCGATCTCTGTTGCACGGCAGGTTCAGGCGATGTGTTCTTTTAGATCAGTCATTTCAAGTATGTACAATTTTAGGAGAATCCCGCCATGACGAACCATCGCCACCCCTCGGAGACAATCGACGCTCAGGGCCTGCTGACGCTGGAGGCCGCTGGGCCCGTGCAGATGGGGTTCTGGGTTCCGAACCGCGTCTGGGCGACCGCCCGGTTCCTTGTACCGCTGCGCAAGGAAATCGCCGCGAAGAGAAAGGCGGGCACGCTCGCCCCGCTTCAACCTGTCCTGAAGGATCTCAAGTCCTGGATCATCGCTAACAGCATCTATCGCATGTGGGTCAATTCGATGATCGAAGAGGCGAACGCGTTTGTCGCCAGCCTGGACGAGAAAACGAAGAAGGAAATCGAGCATGACGGCGATGTGCTCTGGATCGAAGGCTTCGATGCTCTCTTCGAGATCCTGAACGAGATCATCACCACGTCGCCGTCCTTCAATGAGACCGCCATGGTGGGCACGCCGATGAATGGCCTGTTGGCCGTCTCGATGGCGACGCCGTCAGGGCTGGCCCTGTTTCACGACATGACGTTCAACGCCCGGTTCAAGACGGTCCTGGATGCCTGGAACACCTTCCTGAAGACCAGCCCGTCGCTCGACAAGCTGGATATCCACGATCCCGAGAAGCCCGGATCGTGGATTTCGAAGGCCGCCCATGCCGCCGGCGTCTGGCACCAGATGCAGCATGATCCCGAGAAACCGGGATACGGGTTCGACTCGTGGAACTCGTTCTTCCTCAGGCAGTTCGTACCCGGCGCCCGGCCCTTCCACGGAGATCCGCAGACGCAAGTGAACATCGGTTGCGAGACGACGCCGTGGGCCTATGAACCGGCGGCAAAGTTCGAGACCGCGTTCTGGATCAAGGATGTAAACTACTCGCTGTTGGACCTGTTCGCCGGACAGCGACAATGGGCCCGGCTGTTCGAAGGCGGGCAGGTCTATCAGGGCTTCCTGTCGGCCACCCATTACCACCGCTGGCGCTCACCGCTGACCGGCAAGCTGGTGCGGTCCTGGGTCGAGCCCGGCACCTATTTCGCCCAGCGCCCCGGACAGGGGGAGGTGCCTGGCACCTGGGAAGGCACGGAATCGCAGCCCTATCTCGGCCAGGTCGCCACCCGTGCCATCTTCATCTTCGAACATGAGCAGGCCGGGTATGTCGCGCTCATCTGCATCGGCATGGTGGAGGTGTCGAGCTGCATCATTTCCCCCAGTACGTTCATCGTTGACGAAGGGGTGGGCCCCGTTCCCATCACCCGCGACACTGAGATCGGTCGCTTCGAATTCGGCGGCTCGACCCACATGATGCTGTTCCAGAAGGACCGCGTGACGCTCGCCGACTGGGCGGTCCATGCGGTCGACCACAGAAACGATCCCCAGCCCACACCCATGGGCACGGTCATCGCAACCGCCGTTGGATAGCGGCGGCGACGTCACCCGCGACCGGCCGCAACATGAAGAGACCGTTGCCCCTGAGGGCGGTCTCGGCGACCATCTGCGGCCGGGGGCATTCAAGGGGGGCAACTCAGGATGAAAGGCGTCGGGACGTTTCTCGTCGTTCTTTTGGCTGCCCATGCGGCGGTATCCGCAATCAAGCCGGCCAAGGGGCAAGACTGGCACCTGAATTCCGGCAACCATTTCTATGAGCTGTGCCGCGGCGATGCCGGATCGGCGCCATGTGAGCATTACGTCATGGGCGTATTGGACATGCTGTACCTGGCGCTGGATTACGAGCTCTCGCAAGGCAGAACGGATATGGGCCAGCTGTGCCTTCCGGACGACATCACGGTCACGCAAGTTACGGACGCGGTCATGGATCATATGGAAAGCTATCCGGACGACAGGCACTGGAGGTTCATCCAGGTTGTCGTCCAGGTGCTTACGGCGGCCGGTTGGTACGGCAATCCCTGCGATGGCTAGCTGCCGTCGAAGATCCAAGGCGCCGGCAGCAACTCTCTTGACCGCGGGCTAAGGTAGGCGAATTCGTCGCCACTGCCGGGCGGCGGCCTCGTGAGGCCTTCTGCGGCGGTTTGCATCAGTTGCGCGATTTGTTGCAGCCGTGAGATGTCTGCACCATCTTGGGCCGTCCGGTCTTCGTCGGGATTTGCCAATGCGTCAGACCTTCACGTTCCTGCGGCGCGCCGTCGCCGCTGTAGCGGCGTTCGCCGTCGCCGTGCCCCCAGCGTTCGCGACGACAGCCGGCACACCTGTCCAGATGGCACAGATCGCGGACTGCCCGGCCGACTTTCAGGCTTACGGGCCCGGCAACGAGATCGTCTGCGCCTGCCCGACCTTCGCCGCGGGCGGTGTGCTGTTCGCGCCCGAAGGCCGGGTATGGGGCACGGCAACCTACACGAACGACAGTTCGGTCTGTGCCGCCGCCCAGCATGCCGGGATCGGTGGCACGATCCGCGTGCGTGGGTACGACGGCTGTGGTTCCTACAGCGGTACCCAGCGCAACGGTGTGGCGACCGAAAGCTATGGCGCCTGGGGCGGCAGCTTCCACTTCCCCGACGTGACGCCGGCCCGCTGCGACCAGAGCTTCGAGGTGGCCCAGGCCCTGCCCGCGTGCCCAGCCAATCTGATGGGCCGGCCGATCGGCACCCGTGTCGACTGCACCTGCCCGGCCGATGCCGGGGGCACCGTGTGGGGCACCGGTCCCTATACCCACGACAGCGCGCTCTGCGCCGCGGCACGGCATGCCGGCGTGATCGACCGCGGCGGCGGCACCGTGGCGGCGGTGACCGCGGCGGGCTGTGACCGCTACGAAAGCGGCGCCGCCAACGGTATCGCGGCAGAGGCCTATGGCCCGTGGGAGGCCAGCGTCTATTTCCCGAACGCCGGCAGCGCCGGCTGCCCGGCTGCACCGGCCCGGACGACGTTCTCGATCCATTTCGTCGGGCTGCAGGTGCTGTCGCGCGCCAACCGGTTCTTCGTTGAGGATTCCGACGCCGTCCTGGGCTCCGCCTTCGTGGTGGAGGAAGACGGGTTTGCCCGTGAGGTCCACATGCTGCCCGACGATGAGGACTTCTACGAAGGCCTGCGGCAGGGCGCTGTGCGCGAGGGCAATGTGATGGTCTGGCGCGGGCCCGCGCAGTCGGTCGATCTCTATGTGATGCTCTATAAATACGATCCGCTGTTGCCGGGCCTGATGCGTGTGTTGATCGGCGCGTCGACGGCGATCAGCGGCGCGCTGATCGCGGTGGGCAGTGGCGGCGCAGGTGCCGCCGCCGGGGCCGGTGTCGCCGTGGCGGGGCAAGAGGTGGCCGGCATCGTGCAGGACGAGCTGTCGGACGACACGATGGCGCTCGGCACCTTCATCCAGCCCCTGGACCTGGTCGGCTACGGCAGCCCGGATGGCCTGCAGACCTACAACACCGGCAGCATCTGGTACCATTTCGCCACGGAGCACCGGGACAACGGCGCACACTACCTGTTGTTCTGGCAGCTCCGGTAGCTGCTGCGGCGGGGCGGTTGCCCAGTATCACCAGATGTGAAGCGAGAGTCGTGCATTCCAGGCAGTTGGGGGGCATCATGTCTGCCCGTGCAGCCCGCGGCCGCGCTCCCGGACTGGACAGCTATCCGCCTTGTTGTGACACGTGGGTGGCGATGTCTCGCAGATAGTCTGCGATTGTCTGTCTCAGCACCGAGTCCCCGTAGCTCAGCTCGTCCGACAGGCGCAGGGCCGCGGCGGCGCTCATGGTGCCGACGAAGTGCGCGACGCCGTTGTTCTCCACGGCCAGATAGGCCATCGACCAGTTGGAGAACGCCCGATCTCGAACGGTTTGCCGAATCAACGCTTGCGGTGCCTCGTGCCGTTTGTCGTTCCGGATGCGTTCATAAAGCGCGTCGACGCGGACTGGGTTGCCTTCGATCAGCTGGAGATAGTATTCGCCGTCGAAAAGCAGAAACCCCGTGATGCCGTATTTTGGGTTGTTGGCCGCGCAATGCTTCAGCAGCCGGTCGATGCTCTCCGCGGTCTGCCTGCCTGTGCTGTGAGACGTGTAGACAAACTGGAGGACCGACGTGCCCCCGCCGGCGGACGCCCGCTCCCGGGTTGCGCGCCGCCCCTGATCTCCAAGATTGGATATCGACATCGGACTTACCCGTCTGAGCGCATCGCCAATGGACGATCGTGGTCTCCGCCACCTCCATTGGCAACTGGGCGAAAGCTTACCGTTGAAATCGCAGAGATCGATTAACGAATGGATCCTCGTCTTCTAAGGTACGGCCGCATCACTCATCATTGCATTCCGTTTCACCATCGAAGGGTCGCGATGGTTTAAGGAAAGACCTGAACCCGGCGCTTACGGCCTTTAGATGTTGACGGAGCTGGGACCGGTAGTCGTGGAATGACGGCGGTTGTGATCTGTGGCGGCCGGTATTGCCCAGCGGTGATGGACAGGGAACAGGGCAAGCGCATGACCCGCCAGGATACTCGGAAGAGCAAGCGACTGAGTCAGGTGTTGCGGCATCAGCCCGACCTGATCGGCATCACGTTGGACGAGGGCGGATGGACGAGCGTGCCGGCGTTGCTCGAGGCGCTCGCCCGCTTCGGGGAGCCTCTCTCACGCGCCGAGCTTGAGGGCATCGTCGCGGCGAGCGACAAGCAGCGCTTCGCCTTCAACACCGAAGGGTCGTTGATCCGCGCCAACCAGGGCCATTCGGTGAGGGTCGATCTGGGGCTGGCACCGGCCGTGCCGCCCGACCGCCTCTACCACGGGACGGTTCGGCAGTTCCTGGCGAGCATAGAGCGCGACGGCCTTCTGAAGATGTCGCGGCACCATGTTCATCTCCACACCACCATCGATGTTGCGCTGGCTGTCGGCGCGCGGCGTGGCAAGCCGGTGGTCCTCATCGTCGACGCCGCGGCGATGCACCGGCAAGGGCAGGCATTCTACGTCAGCGAGAACGACGTCTGGCTGACAGACACTGTTCCGCCCGAATACCTCGCCGTGCTTGCAGACCCGCACGCCGCAGGCGGCGCCTGAGCGGCCCGAGCCCGCGACTTCGACTGCGCAGGGGCAGCGAGCCTCGGCACCGCAATCGGGCGGGCGTCACGCTTGGGAATAGACCCACGACGATCCCTCGAACTCTCCAATGGTCACGGGCCTTCGAGGTTGCACGACTGTCGTGTTCTTGTTATGTTCTTTACGCGTGAACGGGAAACTCAGCGATACCCGCTCTGATGCCAAAGAGATGTGCTGGTCTAACCAACCATGGCACCGGCATCCGTTCTGCCCCGTCACCAGGCACCAAGAGAGCTTGAATTGAACCGCTAGGTCTCACGTCGGCCTCTGAGGGTCCGCCTCGGTTCGAGCGCTGGCAGTCAGGGACCGCCGAGACCGGAAGCAGTGACCGGACTCGGGGTCAGGCGACCCCCGAGAGGCGGCGATTGCGGCCAAGGGAAGGCCGCGCCAGCGGACGACAGGGCGGATCCGTTGTCTTTCACGCACGCAGGCGATGGCCCCCGGCTAGGGAAAACGGGCGTTCGCAGCCCCATCGCATGCCGGGGCAAGTGTCGAACCGAACACTGTTCCAGCAACACACCAATTGAGGGAACGAAACGAGATGACCACGACTTTCGAGGGACCGGTGCAATTCGCAGCCCCGGTGACCGCGCAGACGGATCAGGGCGACCAATCGGTGGTGATCGACCCCATTGGCGGCAACGTGTCCGCCACGGGCAATATCTCCGCAGGCGGCACGGTCACGGGACAGACCGTGGCCGCATCGGGCGGCCTTTCGGCCGGCGGCGACGCCACGGTCGGCGGCAACCTGACGGTGACGGGCGACATCACCGTCGGGGGGCAGATCTCCGGCGCGACGGCCGCGATCGGGGCGGCCTTCGTGCGCTCTTGGACCACCGTTGCTCCGCCCAACGACCTTGCCTATGAGAACGTGATCTGGGCGCCGGGCCTCAGGCTCTTCGTGGCCTGCGCCACGAACGGCACGGGCAACGGCATCATCACCAGCCCGAACGGCACGGACTGGACCACGCGGACACCCGCGGCTGATCGGGAATGGCGCGGCCTGGCGTGGTCGCCGCAGCTCAGCCTGCTGGTGGCCACGGCGACCAGCGGGACCGGCAACCGTGTGATGACCAGCCCGGACGGCATCACCTGGACGTCGCGTACTACGCCGGAGGACAGCGCGTGGACCTCCGTCGCCTGGTCGCCGTCGCTGCAGCTCTTTGCTTGCGTGGCGTTCGACGGCACCAACCGCGTGATGACCAGTCCGGACGGCATCACCTGGACCGCTCGCAGCGCGGCGGCAGCGAATCCGTGGCTGGAGGTCGTCTGGGTAGAAGATCTGGGTCTGTTCGTGGCCGTGGCATCCACCGGAACGCTCGACCACATCATGACCAGCCCGGATGGCATCACCTGGACGGCGCGGACCACGCCGGCCAACCAGACCTGGAACAGGATGGCTTGGTCGCCGTCGCTCGCGCTGCTCGTGTGTGTGTCCACCAACGGGACTCAGCGGGTGATGACCAGTCCGGACGCCGTCAACTGGACCCTGCGCCAAGCGGCGGCGGCCAACGAGTGGCACGGCGTCAAGTGGTCGCCGGAGTTGCGGCAGTTCGTGGCGGTGGCCGAAACCGGGACGGGCAACCGGGTCATGTCCAGCCCCGACGGCATCAACTGGATCAGCCGCGCTTCGGCAGCCGACGTCCAGTGGGTCGACCTGGCATGGTCCCCGCAAGAGGCGGTGTTCGTCGTCGTGAGCCGCACCGGCACGGGCAACGGGCTGATGCACTCGCTCTAGACCGCGGCAAGGCGGGTGCGAAACGCAAGTTCGCGCCCGCCGACCCGGGGCCGGCATCAAAAGGGGCTCGATCGACCCGTGGCGTAACGGTGGCCGCACCGACCGGGACGGGCCCACTCTCTTGGGGGCTCTCGGACACCGGTCAGGATCGTCGGACAGAGGGATATGGGGTAGCGTCTTTCACAATCGTACTCCCATCTGTTTGGACTCCATCTTGAGATACGGCAAAGAAAGACCTGACCCCAATATCCACCAGTATCCGGGTGCCGCTATCCTGTCGTCGATGCTTTGCCGGTTGTTTTCTTACAGCGATCGGGTAATGATCGAAAATGGCCGGGATTGCCGCCAAAGCAAGGCCAGCATCAGCCCGAGGAGCTTCAAAGCGACTGCGGTCGGGTTTGCCGTGCTCCGGTAGCGAAGGGCGGGAGACGTTCTGCATTCGCCGATCACTGTGGATGATCGGGACAGCGCCGGAGGGAGGGCAGTCCACAATTCTGCAACAGGAAACCGAAGGCAGGAGGTTGTCATGGTGGATGTGGCTGTGTACGGGCATGGCGGCCGAGAAAAGGGCAGCTCGTCGGCGGGCACCTACATCGTTCCCAAAGGGGTGACGATCTACTTCTTCGTCGCAGACGGCGAGCTGTTTGTTGGTACTCCGGCCGACGACCTGTTCAACGTGTTGGCCGATCCGCACCCGAAGGACGAAGCGGTACGGTACTTCGCCACCGACGTGAAGAAGGCCTACGACAAGATTCCGAACTACAAATGCGTGAGTGGCCCGAATCTCTCATATCCGGCCGGCGTGTATCAGGTGGGCATGAAGCCAGATAAGGGGCTGCTCGTCAAAATCCCGGCCGCCCCAGCGAAGCGGCTGTCGGACATTATCGGCGGCATGAGCGGCAAGGGAACGATCGGCTCCAGAATCTACTGGCTGTGCTGCCGTGAAGTGGAGACCGGCGCCAACAGTGTCAGCGCTAAGCCCAAAGGCTCCAGGATAATCGCCAACCAGAAGGTAAACTGGACCGGCCAGGCCGTCATCAAGGACACGGGCTGGAAGCCCAGCAAGGTGAAGGAGAAGAAGGGCCAGTGGCAGCCCAAGTCCCCGTTCTGAAGGCCCGACGATCATCAACCGTTTTGCCTGGCGCCTTCGACAAGTCCCGTGTCGGCCAGAGGCACGACGTCCTGCACGACGGACCGGCACCGTAGCGGCCGACAGGCCGCCACCGGAACCCGGACGGTCTCGCTCGGGATGGAGCGGCGCAGATCGGCGAGGGCGAATGGCGGACGGTGTCAGGTCTTGGAATGCGTGGAAACGAGGTCGCGTAGGGATGGGGTCGCGTCTTTCATCATCGTATTCCATTTCACTGGAGTCTGCCGCGAAATACATTTAAGAAAGACCTGACCCTGTCGTTCATCCAGATTGGTGCATGCCTTGTGCCCCCCGTCCAACGAGCCACTTGGTTCGTCTTACCGCGTTCCTTTCGCGGCCGCGCCGAGGACCGGCCCTCGCCACCAGGCGGCTTACTGGGTCACATCGATCGGGAAGGTGAAGTTCACCGTCAGCGTCTCGATGCCGGGGTTCTCGTCGGCGATGTCGGCGTTGGACAGGTGGTGGAAGGCCACGCCCAGGCGCATGCCGTTGTCGAAGCGATAGGCGGCCTCGACGCCGGTGCGGAACTGCAGCGCCGAGCCCAGGTCGCGGGCGTCGCCCTGCTCGTAATAGCCGATGGCGGCGTTGGGGCTCAGCACGAAGTTGTCCCACAGATAGACGTCGATCAGGAAGCCGCCATAGGCGTAGAGGCTGCTGTCGTACGTCGCCTCAACGCCCAGCATCGGGCGCAGGTACCAGTCATTGCTGCCGAAGCGGAACTCCACGCGGCCGATGGCGGTGCGGTCGGGCCCTTCGTTGTCGGTGATGACGTCATAGAGCCCGGCGCCCACCACGAAGGCCGACAGCTCCGGCTGCACATTCAGGCCGATATCCCCGTCACTCCACGCCTCTCCGGCCACCCCGGCCCCGAGGATCACCGCACTGGCAATGCCGATCCCGACTGCCGACGGGTCCGCCTCCGCCGTAGCGGCAGACGCGAGCATGGCCCCGGCCAGCAAGATGGCCCGAATACCGAGGCCCCTCATGCCGACATCACCCCTTTGCCCGGGGCGGAATGCCGCTCGGGTCGACCTGCTACGCTGCGCATGTTCTGCCCTCAGGTGGAAGTAACGCCCGGAATGGGCCGGATAGGACCGCGACAGCGGCCATGATAGGGGCTGGCGGCAGGAACGGAACCAGGAATTCGGGGGGCGTCCGGGGCGAGCCGTTTCTGGCGAAGGCGGGCCCTACCGCACGCCCCGAATCTGACCAGCACTAAGCGGCGGGTCCGAGGCGATGGGGCGGAGCATTTCAGGTTGCCTTGCCTCGGCCTGCTAATGGTCGATATGGTTACATTAGTACAAGACCTGACCCCATTCGCGCGAGCCGCGGGAAACTCACAATTCAAGACGCCACCCCGATCTCCGCGCCCGCCTTCTGTCCAGGCTGCCCACCAGGTCAGCATTCATCATGGCCTGGTCGCTCCGGCGGCGACGACAGACAGCCGAAGCCGCCGCCAACCACTATCGACAACGCCAGAATACGCAACTGCAGTAATAGAGCGCGGCGTCCGGCCAGGCTCGACGGCGCCCGGTTGGGCCGTGCTGCAGGGCGCGCGGCCTGAAGAGAAAACTTGAACCGACCCGACCCGGCCAACGACTAACCCGCAACCCAGCGATGGTCGCCGGGGAAACTCCGGGACCTCCCACCATGTTCTTGGCGTCGGGGGTCACGACTTGAGTGCTGGTTCCCAAAGGAGATACGGCAATGACCTACATGGTGGCAGCGAGCGAAGGGTTTCGTCAGGCCAGGGAAATCTACGTGGCGGGGTACAAGTCCGCCAATAAAGCTCATCTTAAGCCTGCTTCATTGTTCGCCGAGGGTGAGCTCTTGCATGACGTCGAAATGGATTTCGACGATGAGGACAGTCAGCTCGATACCGCCTATGGGCTGCGGTTGAATGGGGCACGTATCGAGCTGGAAATCGATCGGACCCTGATGCCAAGGAACATAGGGTTCCTGCGGCTTGGGAAGGCAATGCTGCGCATGCGCCCGGCCGCCGCGAACTGTGGCGAACTCGCCATTATGGCGGCAGCCGCTGCATGGGGCCGATTGGGCGAGCCACAAAACGCACCCGTTGCGCTTGTCTCGTTGCGTGCGCCGGCAGACCACGTGTTCTGCATTGTCGGGCCACGCGCCCAGTGCGCACAGTTGCACAACTCCACAATCCAGGAACTGGTGCTCCTTCCGTCGGCCGCCGATTTGTGGGTCGCCGATCCGTGGCTGAACGTGATGTGCCGCTTGCAGCACTATCCGGCACGCGCGGCCGCGAAGTTCAACAAATGGCAACGGGCCAACAAACGAATTGCCTGGGATGGTCCGCGGGGACCCGGTTGGTATCCGCCGGTCGGCGCCTACTCCGCCGGTTTCGATGTTGCCGGACTGGCGGTTCGGTTGGCATAGCGCTTTTTCCGGCCCGATGGCATCGCTTCGCGATCCATCGGGCCGCAAGAATGCGCTCGAAATCGGGCTCTGAGAGCACAAGGTCCGGCAAGGCGCGACTGCGCCTGATCGGGCCGTACTCCAGCAGGCTGTCGAAAAAGGCTTGGCGCGCCGGCACTCGGGTCTTTGTCGAGAGCCTGCGCCGCAATACCTGACCGATGCGTCCGGCACCGCCGGGGGGATCGCTCCTGATCTTTCGCCAAATCCCGTGTCAAATCTCCTCAAGGTTGTCCGACACCTATGTCGCAAGGGCCAGGGTCAGGTCTTGGATTGTGAATTCTCGTCGGCTTGCATCGCCGCGACGATCTTGCTGATGGTCGAATAATGCAGGCCGAGATGGCGGCCGATCTCGGTCAGCGTGTACCCCGCGTCCAGATGCGCCGCCGCGATCAGCCGGTTGCGCTCGGCCTTCGCGAGCCCGGCCGCCGGGGCGAAGATGTCGGCCAAGGGCAGCCGGCCCGGGCGGCGCTGGCGTTGCGGCACCTCGCCCAGCCTCTCCGCGCCCGCCAGCAATGGCGCCAGACCGTCGACAAACGCCTGGCTGCCGAGCACCGCCTGGCCCTTCAGCGCCTCCCAGGGCGACGGCGCGGCCCGGCCGTCGCTTACGAAACGGCGGTATCCGGCCTGTGCGTCCCGCAGGCTCTGGCCGAATTGGCCCAGTAGCCAGTCGCGGGTGAGGAACGCCGGCGGATCCGCGCGCCCCGCCGTTGCCCGATAGCTGCTCCAGGCATAATCGCCGGGTCTGCGGACGACCCCGGCGCGCACGGGGTTCAGCACGACGTAGCGGCTGAGCTCCAGCAGATAGCCCTGCCGCTCAACGAGGATGGCCTTGTAGCGTCCCTGGAAGACATGCCCGACGCTGCGGTGGCGACGGTTGAAGCGCTGGGTGTAGACGCCGTTCAGCTGGCGCATGCCGCGCGACAGGTTGGGCTCGGGCGTCTCCACCAGCAGGTGATAGTGGTTGCCCATCAGGCAATAGGCATGACAGAGCCAGCCGAAGCGGCCGACGACATCACCGAGGGTGTCCAGAAACCGCCGCCGGTCGGTGGCGTCGAGGAAGATGTCCTGCCGCGCATTGCCGCGACTGGTCACGTGATGGAGGGCGCCGGGGTACTCGATGCGCAAGGGACGAGCCATGGCGGGATGACAGCGGCAAAATCTGGCAATGCAAGACCTGCCCCCCCTTGCAGGGCCAGTGCGCCCGCAAACCGCGCGATCGCTGTGTCTGGCTGGAGTTTGGGCGGATACACGCTCGAACCGCGCGCAATCGCGTGTTCTCCGAGACGGTATGGGATCGCCGGTTGTGTTCAGAGCGAACCACGGCCATCCATTCAGTCAACAGCGGGGGCACCTGGGGAATCCCCGCTGGAGGCGTTGCCACCAATCGCAAAATGCGAGTACAACTGCCACCATTGGTGAGATCTGCTGGCTCCTAGGGGCCTCAGACTGAGGATTGCAATGTCGGACAACTACATTCAAGCGATGCGAGAGTTCACCAGCACAGCAAAATCCTGTGTCACCCTCTCAACATCTGCTTTGGTAATTCCCATTACAGTTCTCAAAGCTGCATACAAAGATGACGTCCCGTTGGGGATTGCGTTGTACTCGTCATGGGCGTTTTTGGCCGCGTCTGTCATCTGTGGATTGCTCTATCAGGTCAAAGCAACAAATTTGATCGCTGAGAGACTAAACATGGCAACATCTAGTGTTGCCAAATATCTTAATGCAGTTTTTCTATATAATGCAATGATTGTCGGACTCTGTTTGGGGTTATTCTGCTTAATGTTTTCCTTTTTGCCGATTTAATTCGACATTCCCCATTAGGGCGTGATGCATAAGTCGCGGAATAGGACCGGCGCTTGTCAGATTGGCCGGAAACGGTCGTTGTTGCCGGTGACAAGAACGTACGGGTTCTGACGCATCTTACGTAGAGTTTACCGGTCTAATCCCCTCTTTCCCTAGGCATGCCAATCGCGTTTAATGTGTCAACGACCGGAAACTTGGACTATGGAATCGTAAGATATTTCACAATCCAGAGTATGGCCTAGACCACATGAGAGTGAGATTGCTTCATACCAGAATTAAACATGGGTACAGTCATGGACTTCTCGAGACTCGGCAGTACGAATAGCACGAATGCGCCCATAGATCCGATCAAGATCTTCGAGGCGCTACCCAGCTTGGAGGATACACCAAATGATCTTTGGCGAGGCCAGGATCAAGCACTGACTGGCTGGCATGAAGATCGAGATAAGAGTGATGTCTTGATTTTATTAAATACAGGGGCGGGCAAGACAATAGTTGGCCTCTTGGTTGCCCAAAGCCTTATAAATGAAGGTATTGAAAACGTTGTATATGTGTGCTCAACAATTGACCTCGTTATTCAAACATCCAGAGAAGCTGACCGTATTGGACTGGCTCATACTACAAGAGTCAAGGGATCATATTCAAATCATCTGTTTGAAACTGGAAAATCATTTTGTATCACTACTTATGCGGCCCTATTTGGCGGACTTAGTTCGATCCAACGATACCACTTCCCCGGCGCGGTGATTTTCGACGACGCCCATGTGGCGGAAAAGCTACTTCGCGATGCATTTACACTTCGCATTGATCGTCGAGAGCTTCCAAATCTATTTAAAGATATTGTAGATCTTTTTGATCCACATTTCCGTGAACTCGGAGTTCATTCACGTTTCTCTGACAGTGTCAATCTCGATCAACAGTCGACTTCCTTTGTTGCGCCTGCAGGTCTCTATGAACGTAGCATGCAGCTCTTGAGCATTTTCAACAAGCATGATGCGCGTAATAGCGAAGTATTGAAATACTCTTTTGCCTGGCTGAAAGATAATTTCGACGCCTGTGCGGCGATATTTACGCGTGGTGTATTTGAGCTTGCGCCACCGTTTCTCCCTTCTCTGGCTCTCGATATATTTGAGCAAAACCTGCGCCGAATTTACTTGTCCGCTACTTTAGAGAGCCAAACGGAATTTATTCGCGCTTTTGGTCGCAAGCCGAAAGCAGTTGTGCGACCATCAAACGATGCTGGAAATGGAGAGCGCCTCATTCTAGATGGGCGAGAAATCAGGAACGGTTTCGGCCCAGACTTCATGGCCAAACTTGTTGCTCGACGCAAGGGCGTCATTGCCGTACCAGATTATGGCCGCGCTAAACACTGGACTACTCTAGCTGAACCGCCGAAGCCCGAGAATTTCTCAAGGGAATTGGAAGCGTTCCGAAAAAAGGGGACTGGCGCATTCACTCTGGTCTCCCGCGTTGACGGCATCGATCTGCCTCATGAGACCTGCCGGATCATGTGCATAGATGGCCTTCCGTCTGGAACTTCGTTGTTGGAACGGTACCAATGGGAGTTCCTTCGCATGAAGAACGTCCATGCGGTCCGTATTGCAAACCGACTGGCGCAGCTCTTTGGTCGTATTAACCGAGGTAGGAATGACTATGGCGCGTTTCTCCTTGAAGGTGATGATATCAGTAAATGGATGGACAATGACCGTAACTTAGCCTTACTGCCTCCGCTTTTGCAGAAACAGGTGCATGTTAGCCGTCAAATTCATGAATCTGGTCAAGTCAAAACGCAGAAAGATGTCGTCGATTTAATCGATTCGGTGCTGGGTCGCGACCAAGGTTGGCTCGATTACTACCAACGCGAGGTAAGGTTAGGTGAACTAGATAAGGATCAGCTAGCTCGCGCAGAGAGCGCCGAACCATTTCTGGTAGAAGCTGCTCTATCGGAAGCAAGATATGCTGCTGCAATGTGGAGTAGGGATCCAACGCTGGCGCGTCGGACGTTTGAAGCAACTGTTGATCAGACAGCGACGCACGACACTCCGCTTGGTGGCTGGCATGCGTTGTGGCTTGGTGCGGCTTACGAGCGCGAAGGAGATCGTGAAGCTGCACTCCGCGAATACGGAATCGCGATGAAGAGGCTTGGCCGCGCGATGACCCTGCCTCGCGGATCGGTTCACCTGAACAAGGATGAGGACGCTGTTGCTCTAAGCCAATTTGGAAAAGCAGTCTGGGATTTAGTCAATTATCCAGCTGGTGCGAAGTTTGAGTCCGAAGTTGCCAAGCGCAAGAAAGAAACGGCTCTGATCGATATTGGTACTACTAACCAGGCTGAAGCGGGAGTTCGCGTTCTAGGCGAACTCCTTGGTTTCACGTCGACTCGTCCTGACAACGACGAAGGTAAGGGGCCTGATGTACTATGGCGGGATGAGGCACAAATGTATATGATAGGATTTGAACTCAAAACAGATAAAGGCGCAGATTCAAATTACTCAAAGAAGGAGATTGGTCAAGGGCACAATCACCTAGAATGGATGGATCAAACTTATAGTGAATACACATCACTAGGGCTTCTTTATCTGGGGCCTGATGCGACCGCAAGCAGCGCAGCAACACCATCTGAAAAAATGGGACTTTGCTTAACTTCGACTATAATTGGTCTTCGCGACCAGGTGTTTTCGCTTGTGGAGGATTTCCGAAAGAAAACTCCAATGGAGCGTCTGCTTGCAGTGGAACAGGAGACGCGGCGAGAGTACTGGAGTATCCAAGCTGTAGTTTCTAGGCTCAAGGATAAAAAAATAATGCCGGATATTTAGAATGATTTCAAGGTCAAATAGTGATATATAGAGATTTTTTTAATAGAATGTTGGGAGGAGATGAATCTCGATTTACAATAGAATTTAGGAAATCTCTAATAATCAATGATTTAAACGGGAAGCTCAAGAAAAGATGCGATCTTTTTTGCCGCACGTTCACGGGCCTGGAGATGTGGAATGTGTCCACAGTTGAGGACTGGCCACGTCTCGACCCCACCTCTTACGCGCTTTATATGCTGCGCGATTGCCTTTAGCTGAGCCTTGGTGCCGTACTCGTCGCCGTCGCCCTGGATCGCCAGCACAGGACAGCGGATATTCGGCAGCTCCGCCGTCATGTCGAAGCCGGCGAAAGCCGGGCTCAGCCAAACGTCGGACCAGTTGCGGAATGTCGTGTCGGCCTTGTCGCCGTGGTACCGCACCATGGCCGACTTCAGCTTGCTCCCCGGCGCATGATAGGCGGCGCGGGCGCTGCGGATGCCCTCCAGCGTCACCTCTTCGATGAAGACGTGGGCGGCTTCGCTGATCACGGCGACGGCGCGGTCCGGGAACTTGGCGGCGAACAACAGCGCGATGCTGGCGCCGTCGCTGTGGCCGAACAGGATGGCGCGGGCGATGCCGGCGGCGTCCAGCACCTCGGGCAGGGTGTCCCAGGCCTCGCGGTAGAGATAGTCCGGCTGGCGGTCGGCGGGTAACGGGTCTGAGCGGCCGAAGCCCAGGCGGTCGTAGAGGAAGGCGTTGCGGCCGGTGGCCTGGGCCAGGCGGGCCGGGAAATCGATCAGTTCGCCGTTGGGCGCGCGGCCCGTCCACTGGGCGATGCTGCCCAGGCCTTCGTGCAGGAAGACGATCGGGGCCTTGGCCGCCCTCGCGCCGGCCGGCCGCACCCATTCCGCGCCCAGGCGGTGGGGGCCGATCTGCAGGGTCAGGGGCTCGCGCGTCACCCCGGAAGCATCGGCCGCAGATGGGTCGGCGGTGTCGGGCATGGGCCGAGCGTGCTCCCGCATGGCGTGCAGTGCGGCCGGGCCGCGCCCGGCTTGACCCGTTCGAAGGCTTAGGGTTTGATGTCGTTGGCAAGTCTGGCAGATTTTGTGTCGCACGACCATTCGGTTGGCGTGGCGCATACGCCGGAATGCGTTATAGTGCGATCACGAACCAAAACAGAAAGTTGTCGGTGGCCGGCCTGAAGCCGGCGAACCGGGGGGAAACGATGGTGGATGTGGACGGGGCCTCGGCCGACCGTGCCGACGGCGATGCGCTGTTGGAAGCGCGCGATGTCAGCCTGGCCTTCGGCGGTGTGCGCGCACTCTCCCAAGTCAGCTTCCAGGTGAAGCGGGGCGAGCTCTTCTCCATCATCGGGCCGAACGGGGCCGGCAAGACCTCCATGGTCAACTGCATCTCCGGCCGGTACAGCCCGACCGAGGGGCGCATCCGCTTCAAGGGCCGCGACATCACCCGCCTGCGCCCCAGTGCGCGCGCCGAACTGGGCCTGGGCCGCACCTTCCAGAACCTGGCTCTGTTCGGCCATATGAGCGTGCTCGACAACATCATGGTCGGCCGCCACAACATCCTGAAGAACAACTTCGTCACCGGCCCGCTCTACTGGCTGGGCGGTGCCCAGAAGGAGGAGCTGGAGCACCGCCGCGAGATCGAAGAGATCATCGACTTCCTGGAGATCCAGCATGTGCGCCGGGCCGTGGCGGGCACCCTGCCCTATGGCCTGCGCAAGCGGGTTGAGCTGGCGCGCGCCGTGGCGCTGAAGCCCGACCTGATGCTGCTGGACGAGCCCATGGCCGGCATGAACCTGGAAGAGAAGGAGGACATGGCCCGCTTCGTCATCGACCTGAATGAGGAGTGGGGCATGACCGTGATCATGATCGAGCACGACATGGGCGTGGTCATGGACATCTCGCACCGGGTGATGGTGCTGGATTTCGGCAAGAAGATCGCCGAAGGCCAGCCGGAAGAGGTGATGGCCCATCCGCGCGTGCGCCGCGCCTATCTGGGCGAGGAGGATGACGACGACCTCGCCTCGGGCGAGGAGGAAGCGGCCTGATGGCTCCGCCCGCCACCGGGCCCGTGGTCGACCTGGCGCGGTGCGATACGCTGCCCAAGGTGCTGGCGTTCAATGCTGAGCATTACGGCGGTGAGATCGCGTTCCGCGAGAAGGACCTGGGCATCTGGAATGAATACAGCTGGGCCTATTACCACGCCCGGGTGAAGAGCTTCTCGCTCGGCATGCGCGCGCTCGGGATCGGCAAGGGCGACGTCGTCGCGCTGATCGGCGACAACCGGCCCGACTGGATCATCGGCGAGGTGGCGGCCCATGCCATCGGCGCCATGAGCATCGGCCTCTACCGCGATGCCCTGGATGACGAGGTCGCGTACCTCATCAACTATGCCGAGGTGCGCCTGATCCTGGCGGAGGATGAAGAGCAGGTCGACAAGTTCGTCAATCTCGGCGATCGCGTGCCCTCGGTGCAGCACATCGTCTATTCCGACCCACGCGGCATGCGCAAATACGACGACCCGCGCCTGTTGGACGCGCGTGCGCTGGTGGAACGGGGCAATGCGCTCGCGGCGGACCAGCCGAACCTCTACGACAGCCTGGTGGCGGAAACGAATGGTGACGAGGTGGCCATCCTCTGCACCACATCCGGCACGACGGCGAACCCGAAGCTCGCCATGCTGCAGGGCGGGGCGCTGTTGCGCCACTGCGCCAGCTATCTCGCCGTCGACCCCAAGAGCGCCCGCGACGAATACGTCTCGGTTCTGCCCCTGCCGTGGATCATGGAGCAGATCTACGTGATGGGCAAAGCGCTGATCTCGCGCATGAAGGTGAATTTCGTTGAGGAGCCGGCGACCATGATGTCGGACCTGCGCGAAATCGGGCCCACCTTCGTGCTGCTGGCGCCGCGCGTGTGGGAGGGTGTCGCCGCCGATGTGCGCTCGCGCATGATGGACTCCTCACGCCTGAAGAACTGGCTGTTCGATTTCGGCATGAAGCTGGGCATGAAGGCGCTGGACCAGGGCAAGCGGTCCTGGGTCGCGCATTACGTGCTCTACCGCTGGCTGACGGACCGGCTGGGCTTCCGGTTCCTGAAATCTGCCGCCACGGGCGGTGCTGCGCTGGGGCCGGACACCTTCCGCTTCTTCCTGGCCATGGGCGTGCCGCTGCGCCAGCTCTACGGCCAGACGGAGCTGTTGGGCGCCTACACCATCCACACCGATGGCGATATCGATTTCGACACCGTGGGCGTGCCCTTCGACAAGGATGTGGAGGTGCGCATCGGCGAGCCGGATGCGACCGGCGTGGGCGAGATCGTCACGCGCCATCCGAACATGTATCTGGGGTACTACAAGAACCCGGAAGCCTCGGCCGCCGACATGAAGGATGGCTGGCTGCACACCGGCGATGCCGGGTACTACAATGACAGCGGCCATCTGGTGGTGATCGACCGCATCCGCGATCTTGCGACCACCAGCGGCGGCAACCGCTTCAGCCCGCAATTCATCGAGAACAAGCTGAAGTTCTCGGCCTTCGTGGCCGAGGCCGTGATCCTCGGCCACCAGCGGCCGTACCTCGCGGCGATCATCTGCATCCGCTATCCGATCGTCTCGAAATGGGCGGAAAAGAACCGCATCGCGTTCACGACGTACACCGATCTGTCCAGTCGGCCGGAGGTGTACGCCATGCTTCAGCGCGAGGTGGAGACGGTGAATGCCACGCTGCCAGAAGCTCAGCGAATCCACAAATTTCTATTGCTGTACAAGGAGCTGGATGCCGATGACGGCGAACTGACCCGTACGCGCAAGGTGCGCCGCGGCGTGATCAACGAGAAGTACGGCGACATCATCGACGCCATCTATGCCGGACAGCCGGCAATCCCCGTGGACACGACCATTGCCTTCCAGGACGGCACCAAACAGCGGATCCAGACCACGCTGAGAGTCGTCGACCTGGTTCCCACCGGCGACCAGCGGGCCGCAGCCGAATGACCGCGCGCCATTCTCAGGACGGAGTGCTGCACTGATGGGCTTCTTCGAGGCGCTGCTGAACGATCAGTTCCTGCATCAGTTGCTGGTCAACGGCGTGATCGTCGGCACGCTCTACGGCGTCGTCGCCATGTCGTTCGTGCTGATCTACAAGGCGAGCCAGGTGGTCAACTTCGCCCAGGGCGAGTTCCTGCTGATCGGTGCCTGGGTGTGCTGGTGGATCCTGACCGATCTGCAGGTGCCGTTCTTCTTCGGCTTCCTGATCACGCTGGTGTTCATGTTCATCCTGGGCGTGGCGATCCAGGTGGTGGTGCTGCGCCCGCTGATCGGCGAACCCATCATCTCCGTCATTATGGTGACGATCGGGCTGTCGATCTTCTTCCAGGCGCTGTTGAACTGGATGTTCGGCGTGTTCGCCCAGCCCTTCCCGACGATCTTCGAGAACCCGTCGGTGGAGGTGTTCGGGCTGCATGTTCAGACCGTCTATGTCATGAGCATGATCGTCTCGGTCGCGATCATGGGGGCGTTCGCCTACTTCTTCAAAGTCTCGAAGATGGGCCTGGCCATGCGGGCGACGGCGTTCGACCAGCAGGCGGCCCAGTCGCTCGGCATCTCCGTGCGCCAGGTGTTCGCCACGGCCTGGGCGATCTCCGCCATGGTGTCGGCGGTGGCCGGCGTCGTGGTCGGCGTGGTCAACGGCGTGTCGTCCGCGCTCTCCTTCTTCGGCATCAAGGTGTTTCCCGCCGTGATCCTGGGCGGGCTCGACAGCATCATCGGTGCCGTGCTGGGCGGGCTGATCATCGGCCTGCTGGAAAACCTGGCGGCCTATGCGGACGTGTCCTTGCAATGGGGCAACATGCAGCGCATCGCGCCGTTCTACGCCCTCATCATCATCCTCATGATCAAGCCGTACGGCCTGTTCGGCACCCGCGATATCGAGCGTGTCTGACGCCGGCCGACCCCAAGAGCGACGGAGAGCCTAGCCGATGGCCGGAGCCATGATGCGCCCCTGCGGGGACTTCCGCACCAGCTATCGTGCCGACACCACGATCTTCGCCGACGCGTTCAGCCGCAATTCCGTGATCGCGGGCGTGGGCCTGCTGATCCTCTCGCCCTGGGTGCTGGACGCCTATTGGATGAACCTGTTCATCCAGATCGGCTATCTCGGCATCGCGGCGTTGGGGCTGAACATCCTGGTGGGGTTCACCGGGCAGATCTCCATCGGCCATGCGGTGTTCTTCGGTTTTGGCGCCTTTGCCTCGCCCTTCATCAACGAGCAGACGGGGATACCAGTCCTTCTCTGCATCCCATTGGCCGGACTGATGACGGCCGCCGTCGGCCTGTTGTTCGGCGTGCCGGCGGCGCGCATCAAGGGGCTCTACCTCGCGATTGCGACCCTGGCCGCACAGTTCATCCTGGAAGACTTCTTCGCCCGGGCGAGCTGGTTCACCGGCGGTGTCGCCGGCGCCATGACCAATCCGATCTCGATCGCCGGCTACGACCTCTACGAAGACTGGCAGTTCTTCTACATCGTGCTGGGCTTCGTGGTGATCATGTATCTGGCGGCGGCGAACATGATGCGCACGCGCGACGGGCGCGCCTTCATCGCCGTCCGCGACCACTACCTGTCCGCCGAGATCATGGGTGTGAACCTGACCAAGTATCGGGTCATGTCCTTCGGTGTCTCGTCCTTCTATGCCGGTGTGGGCGGTGCGCTCTATGCCCACTATCTCGGCTTCGTTTCCATCGAGGCCTTCAACATCCTGTTTTCCATCCAGTTCCTGGGCATGATCATCATCGGCGGCCTGGGTTCCGTCATGGGCTCGCTGATGGGCACGGCCTTCATGGTGTTCCTGCCCGAGGCGATGGACGCGCTGGCACGCATGGTCGAAGGCGGCTGGCTGGACCGCGCGCTGAACCTGCAGTCCAGCATCAACAACCTGCGGGAGATGGCGATCGGCGCTGCCATCATCCTGTTCCTGATTTTCGAACCCGACGGCCTGGCCCACCGATGGCGCCAGATCAAGGCCTATTGGAAACTCTACCCGTTCTCGTACTAGCGAGCGCGGGCGTAAATGGCGTGCATCCGGCGCAAGACAAGGATGACCGCCGAACAGCGGAGAGCCGTGCAAGAGGAGGAAACGATGCACCGGACGTATCTAGCCACCATCGCCGCAGCGGCCCTGGCCCTGCCGGCCGCGGCCCAGGCCGACGACATTCCCATGGGCCATATCGTCGACTACACCGGCGCCACATCGGGTGTCGGCGTCTCCTTCGGCGGGGCGATCGGCGACGCGCTTGCCTGGATCAACGCCAATGGCGGCATCAACGGCGACATGCTGGATTTCGAGACCTACGACTATGCCTATCAGGCACCGCGCGCGGTCTCGGCCTATCGCCGCTGGGTCTCGCAGGATGAGATCGTGGCCGTGCAGGGCTGGGGCACGGCGGACACCGAAGCACTGGTGGAGTTCGTGGCGCGCGACGAGATCCCGTATTGGTCGGCCTCATACTCCGGCACGCTGACCGACCCGAACGGCACGGCCCCGCGCAGCACCAAGGCCGCACCCTACAACTTCTTCTACGGCCCGTCCTATTCCGACGGCTGCCGCGCGCTGGTGCAGTGGGCGGCGGACGACTGGGCCGAGCGTGGCGAGGAAGGCACGCCGAAATTCGTCCATATGGGCGACAACCACCCCTATCCGAACGCGCCGAAGGATGCGTGCGCGGAATATGCCGAAGAGCTGGGCTTCGAGGTGCTGGCGCCCATCAACTACACGCTGGCGCCGGGCGACTTCACGCCGCAATGCCTGACCCTGCAAGAGGTGGAAGCCGATTATGCGTTCATGGCCAACACGGGCGGATCGGGCATCTCGCTGTTGACCGCCTGCGGCACCGTCGGCGTCGAGACGCAGTTCATGACGAACGTCTGGGGCTTCGACGAGAACGTCATGCGTGCGGCCGGCGAAGCAGCGGACGGCACGGTGTTCGTCGTGCGCACCGGCGCCATCACGGGCGACGATGCGCCGGGCATGGAGATCGTGCGCGGCATCTCCGAAGGCTCGTCGCGTCCGGACGAATACCGGCTGGTCCACTATCTCGCCGGCATCTGCTCCGTCTTCTACATGAAGGAAGCGATGGAGTGGGCGCAGGAGAATGGCGGCGTCACCGGCCCCAATATCCGCCAGGGCATGTACGAGATGAGTGCCGCGCATGACGGCGCCTGGGTGCCGGAAGGGCTGGAAGGCGTGTGCCTGCCATCCGGCTGGACGCCCGACGACCATCGCGGCCTGATGACCGCGCGCATCTATCGCGGCCATGTCAGCGGCTCGACCGAGGGCGCGGACGTGCAGGAGCTGGTCGACGGCGGCACGATCTCCATGGAGTATCTGACCGAGATCACGCTGGAGCGCCGGCCGGAGTGGCTCGGCTACTAGGGGCAAGGCGATGGGGGCGGGCAGCACGACCCGCCCCCTTTAGCCGCTAGCCTATAGGTCGGTTCTCTGTGGCAGAAAGGTCCTCGCCTTCGCGAGGACGACGGAACTGTTGATGGAAAGCAGAAAGAAAAACGTAGAACCGTCATGCCCGCGCAGGCGGGCATCTCCTGCCCCATCGATCCGCGCTCATCCAAACGATCGTCCGCCCCTTCTGCTTCCGCTAGAGAATCCGTGAGGCTGCCGATGGCTGACGCCGCCCTGAAAGAGACGCCCGAGGCCGCTGAAGAGCCGCCGCTATTGGCCGTCAACAATATCGAGGTCGTCTATAACGACGTCATCCTGGTGCTGCGCGGCCTGAGCCTGGAGGTGCCGAAGGGTAAGATCGTCGCGCTCTTGGGCGCCAACGGCGCCGGCAAGTCAACCACGCTGAAGGCCATCTCGGGCCTGCTCAAGACGGAAGACGGCGAGATCACCCGCGGCACCGTGGTCTATGACGGCCAGACCCTGAACCATATGGACCCCGGCGCCATCGTGCGGCGCGGCATCTTTCAGGTGATGGAAGGACGCCGCATCATCCAGGATATGACGGCGCACGAAAACCTTCGCCTGGGCGCCCATACCCGCCCCAACAACTCCGAAGTCGCCCGCGATATCGAGATGGTCTACAGCTATTTCCCGCGCCTGAAGGAGCGTACGGGCCTGGCCGGCTATCTCTCCGGCGGCGAACAGCAGATGCTGGCCATCGGCCGCGCCTTGATGGCCAAACCGAAACTGGTGCTGATGGACGAGCCGTCCATGGGCCTGTCGCCGCTGCTGGTGCGCGAGGTCTTCGGCATCATCCGCAAGCTGAACGAAGACCTGGGCATCACGATCCTTCTCGTTGAGCAGAACGCCCGCATGGCGCTGGAGGTGGCCAGCTACGGCTACATCATGGAAAGCGGCAAGGTGGTGCTGGACGGCACCGGCGAAGAGCTGCGCAACAACGAAGACGTCAAGGAATTCTACCTCGGCGGCGGCGGCGACCAGCGCAAGAGCTTCAAGAACATCAAGAGCTTCAAGCGAAGGAAGCGGTGGTTGTAGGAGTGTTGCGGATGTGGTTTTCGTTTTATGAGTCTTCTGCTAAGCACTTATTCGATATAATGCTTAAGAGGTGGAAGCATAGCGGCCATACTTGCGCCTCTTCTTTGAAGGGAATCTGCCCCCTCTTCCCCCTTCACCTTCGCTTGGCTCGGGAGCTGCCGCAGACAGGCTCGCCAAGGATTGGGAGACGTCCATTGCCAGCGCCCAGGCCTTACTCCTCGTCGTCCACATCCGCTGCGTAGCAAGGCAGCTCGCAACAGCTTGAAATCACACAATGAGTTTTGGGTCAGACTCTCAAATCGATCGCAGCAGGACGTTTCAGGTGCGCATCTAATCAGGCTCCCTTGGGCCCACCCATGTAATACTTTGAGTACTGCCTCAGATTTTCCAGATGCATTCCATCACAATCGCGAACTTCGTCATTATTATAGCAGCCGGCGATTGCGCCACACGTAAGAAACACTTCTAGCAGTAGCCTAATTTACCGATGTCCTCTTGGATCGTCAAACGCGCTAAACCTGTCCAGAATTCAGCGAACATTCTTCTTTACAATGATAACTTCTATGGTCTCGGCGGCTCCACAAAGTCCATGTTCCTTACCTTTCACCTGAGGGCTAACAGTTCTTACCACGAACGCGTTAAGCCGATACCTTACCGTGATTGACCTGGAAACCCTCTTGACAAACTTCGGTAGAGCCAATAATCATTCTACTCTCCTTGAAATCCGGCCTAACCGTATGCACTCAGCATGACCCTACTGTTCGAGTCTGGAAACAAGAAGTCCAAATCGTGCAAGGTTTGCGGAAAGCAAATCCCACATACGGCCGAGAAGTGTGTAAAATGCGGTTCGTTTCAAGGATCACTTAGGCATGTTCAACGCTGCTCACCATTATTGTCGTCGATTGCGGCTGCTATCCCGATCGGGATTGCGTTATGGGCGCTCATCAAGTTTGTTCTCTTTCAGATGTCACCCACCCTGACGGCTCACATTGGACATTGTTCTGCCGAAAAGATTGACCTAGTGGTCATGAATGCCGGTGCAGTTGATGGAGCGATTTTGACCGGTACAATTGTACACCAACCAGCACAAGGAACTTTGCTCCAAGCTGAACTACGGTTTTTACAATATGAAGAGCAGACGGACACTTGCAATAGATGTCAACAACATCCAGTCATTATTGGTTCACGAAGTTCCATGGTGTTGGCCGTCGTTCCTGTGGCTGATGGAGGGGTAATTGGAACATTCCACCCCTACACCGGGGCCGGTGAGTGTAACCTTCAATTCGCGGGCATCGACAACAATTTCGAGGTAGACTGCACATGTTTGCAGCACGCATGACTCGATCTGTTCGACGCTATCCGAGGCATTTCTCCATCGCATTTGTTGCCGTAATTTTGGTTTTTTCTGCAAAAGACGTCAAGTCATGCCAAGAAATGGCTCGTCATAATATCTCAGTCTTTCAGTATCGCGGAGAAGAGGCGGCAGTTAACGACTTCGTTGATTTAGTCAGCATTCGAACAGATTTACTTCGGCGACAACTTGCTGAAAGGACGGAATCAAGTGACGCATATTCATCCCTCAGACTCGAAGACCGACGACTCCTTCCTTCAAACCAGCTTCCAGATCAGGTATCAGAAATCTTTAGTTTCCTTGAGCATCATCATCCTGAGACGTTGATCGCTATGACAGGCTATATCCCTGCGAACTCGGACACAGGTCATACCAGATTTTACCATGGTAGCTCTTTTGTTGATGGGCATGGCCCCGATTTCATGCGCCCAATCGAGGAAAACTTGCAAGTGATGGCACCGCTGAATGCGCCGCTAGAGTTCGTTGAAGCGGATTGGAACTCAATCAGCGATACACATTCGGCAATTATCGTCTTCACGGCACTTCTCCACAGTATCTCAGGAGAATGCGATAGGGGACATAGTCATGCCATATTGGAGCTGTTGAATGAAATAATAGATGGTCTCGAGGACTATGATGATCATTCGCTGGGTGGCGATATTCTGCAGGTCACTGGCATGATGGACGCGATAAGGGGAGAAATTTCGCCATGGCCCTAGAAGCAGCAAGGCTAGTCGACAGTCTTTCGAAATTGCCCTCGTCCATCTGCGGGAAGGGGGCCGTTGGCATCCTTCTGACATTTGTTGCTATTTCTTTAGTTGCTAGAGGGTCGGCAGAGGAAGCCGACGTTCTGGATCTTGCGGTGCCTCCCTTCGCTTCTAGTTCGGGTTTTGGTGAGGGTCTTGCTGCAATCTACGAGCTTGGCATTCGCCGGCGGCATGATTTTGGCGGTGACGAGGCGATTTCAGGCCTACGGATTTCCAATAGCACCAGTATCGTTGAAACGGATTTTGATGACGTGGATAGGTGGCCGTATGATGCTGTGTTGTGGGGGCACATAAATGAATTCAGGAGCCATTATGTAGTACAAAGTGCCCTTACGATTACTGAACAAGGTCGATCGAGGTATGCAGATCAGTATTATTGGAAAGTTGAAGTTGATTATGAGGGCGAGAATTTTGAATTTATTGTTCCTCTTTTTTCTGATTTCTTTGTTCTCCCTATTGTCGATCTGCGCGAAGCAATGGGGCAAGAGGTTTCTCTGTGGCGGGGGCTGCCAATCTTTGAATCAGCTGAATTGTCGCGGCAGATTGGGCAGCTTGCCTCGGCGTTCGTGTATTTGGCTTATTCGGCAGACGCAGCATTAGTTAGGAGTGAGAACGCTACCGGGTGGGTCCGCTTGATATTATCTTCGCAGACTGAAGCATCAATAAGCTTCGTCTCTGGGGTCGTTTCGTTTCTTAGAGGGCATTTCTCGCATGCAAAGAAGCATTTCTCATCCGCGCTTGACTCTGAGATGCTTGATACAACTCTGGCAATTGATTCCTACACTTTCCTTGGGCTTTCTGAGATTGCTGTCGGAGGGGACGGGTTGACTCACTTATCGTCTGCATTAAGGCTGAATCCTCTTCGAAGATCAGTTCGGCAATATCTCATTATGTCCGATCTTCAGGAAATGAGAGAGGTTGTGAACAGGGATGGCTGGGAACGCGCGGCGGTATATATAGAGAGAATTTCGACAAATCTGGATCTTATAAGGCCCCTTTTTGCATTGAATGATCCTTGGGTAAATGAACTGGATCGCCTTCTTTCGGTTGTGGAGCGCCAAGATCGACATCTGATGTCTATAGCAGTAACAGAGGTGAGAGCGGAGATTGCTGCGCAATACATCAGAGAGAACGATTTGCCGGCATTTGCGGCCTTCAGTGAAGGGGTATCGCGGGATCAGGGCGTGTACGCGTTTGAGGTAATAGGGAACCTCAGCACTGTTGCTCCTGCCGGAAACATCTCGTGGATAGGGAATAGGAGACCCTTGATCCCAGGTCATCTCGAAGGATCATTTCTAGAGCGGGTTGCTATAGCAGAGGGACCAGGGTGGGTTGAGTATCCAGCGCTAGTTGCGCAAACTGGCGAAATCGAGGATAAGCACATTTATATAGTGCCGGTTGGTGACTATGTGGTCGGTGTTGATTGGCGCCTCGAATAGGAGTGCATGTTATTGAGGCCATCTGACAACGATGAGGTAATTTCTTTGTTGATGTTTTGTCTATCAATACTCTCAGGCTTTGTGTTGCCTGCAGGATAGAGATTAGAGCCTGAGCAAACCGGACTGCGGCTGTCGCGCATATTCGGTAGGCTACGGCTCGCGCACATGGTCCTGATCGCGCTCGTTCGCTCGGATTTTGGGGACGAATCTTCGGGACGCAATACTTAACTCGCTTCAGCCGTGCAGAGATGAGATCTATGTCCCCGTATCTGCTTGCTCGTTTGACGACCGCCTTCGCCCACGCTCGGTACTGGGGCGTTCTGTGGTGGCCGCCGCAGACTTGCCGGACTTTCGCCGAAAAGGTCAGATCCATCTTGTGTTCACTCCGATACCGCGTGCCGTGCTTGCCGATCTGGCTTGGTCGACAGCCGGTCGATTACACGATGCCGAATGCGGCCGGCCTAACAGGCTGTTGAAGAACCCGATGGCGGTACTGGCGCTGGCGTGATTCACTCTCGGCCATGAGATATGGCCGAGGGGAAGATGCGCGGCACGGACAGGCGGTCTGGGGAGTTGTTCTCCTATATCGATCTTGAGCATCGGGTGCGTCAGGACCATCCGCTGCGGCCGATCCGAGAGATGGCGAACGCGGCGCTGTCGGCGCTGTCGAGCGAGTTCGACGGGCTCTATTCGAAGACGGGTCGGCCGTCGATCGCGCCGGAGATGCTGCTGCGGGCGATGCTGTTGCAGGCCTTCTACTCGATCCGCTCGGAGCGCCAGTTGATGGAGCGGCTGGAGTTCGACCTCTTGTTCCGCTGGTTCGTAGGCATCGGCATCGACGAGCCGGTGTGGGACCATTCGAGCTTCTCGACGAACCGCGACCGGCTGCTGGACGGGGAGATCGCCGCGAAGTTCCTGGCGGCCGTGCTGGCGCAACCGCGCGTCAAACGGCTGCTGTCGAGCGACCATTTCAGTGTCGACGGCACGCTGATCAAGGCGTGGGCGTCGATGAAGAGCTTCAAGCCGAAGGGGTCGAAGGACGACAGCGACAATGGCGACGGCGGCGGCCGCAATGCCGCGGCCGACTTCCGGGGCGAGAAGCGCTCCAACGAGACCCATGAGAGCACCACCGATCCCGACGCCAGGCTCTACCGCAAGGGACCGGGCATGGAGGCCAAGCTGTGCTTCCTCGGCCATGGCCTGATGGAGAACCGCTCGGGGCTCGACACCCGGCTGACCCGCGTCTCCGGCCATGCCGAACGGCTGGCGGCGCTCGACATGATCGCGCCGCTGGCAGAACGCTCCCGCGCCATCACGCTGGGCGCGGACCGCGGCTACGATACGGCAGATTTCGTGGAGGAGCTGCGGACGCTCAACGTGCGGCCGCATGTGGCGCAGAACACCAGCCGCCGGCGCTCGGCGATCGACGGCCGCACCACCCGCCATCCCGGCTACGCCCTGAGCCAGCGCATCCGCAAGCGGATCGAAGAGGCGTTCGGCTGGATCAAGACGGTGGCCGGGATGCGCAAGACCAAGTTGCGCGGACTGGACAAGGTCGACTGGGCCTTCGCCTTTACGGCCGCGGCGTACAATCTCGTGCGGCTGCCGAAGCTGCTGGCGGCGCCGTCGTGACCGCACCCGCGGAGTGCCAGCTCCTTGGCCGCTGGCGGATCGTCGAGGCCGATCTTTGGGACCGCGACCACCTCGATCTGGACGGGCCTGCGATGATGGTCATCCGCGCCGACGGCCGCGGCGAGATCACCTTCGGCGCCATGCAAGCCGGCCTCGATCTTGAGTATGGCCGAACCATCGTCTTCTTCACCTGGGAAGGCTTCGAAGAGATGGACGAAGTGCGCGGGTCGGGCTCGGCCGAACTGCTCGACGACGGATCGCTTGAGATCGAATTCGCCTACCACCTCGGCGACGAGGCCGTCCTCAAAGCCGAACGCCAGACTTCTTCAACAGCCTGTTAAGTCCCGGCGGGTGCAAAGCAGCGCTCTGGGTTGGACATTCTCGCACATAAAATTAGAAAAAGGAAAAGAGTGCGTTTCACGTCAATGGTGTGGCGTCGATTGCGTGGCCGAGACTGCATTCCTGGCCCGCAAGGAAACCGCGTCTACGGGGTGCTGCACCATCCGCGTGGGCTCCGCTCTACCAGAGCGCCCGCGTTGTCCCGACGTTCCGGACGCAGCGGGGTCGGCGAACAGCGAAGCCAATGTCGGCAATCCGAACAAGGATCCCAGTGATGTCATCGCGCGCGGTACCTTTCGGCTTGGTGATCGGGATCGTTGCCGGTCTCGTGCCGTTCGTGTTCAGCGTCTCAGGCGTTGCGACGGTCACGGACCCCGGGGGGCGGGGGCAGAGCTGCACGTACACGGACTTCATCGCGCTGCTGGGCGGGGTGATCGCGGTGCTCACGGCCGGGGCGACCATCGTCACGCGTCGGGGAAGCTGGGCGACCGGGCTGATTTCGACGCCTCTGCGATGCGGGCTCGGGGCGGTCATCCTGGCCCTGGGGGCATTTCATGTTCTGCGCGGACTCGGCATCATTCTCAGCCCCTGCGGGTAGTTCCGGCGAGTGCGACACGCGCCCGTATCTCTAAGGTTGCATCGCGGTGGCGACGGAGCGAAGATCGGCCTCGCCGAAGGTCGCCGGATGGGCGGGCCCGGCGTGAGAGCATCCCGGCTCGATGCGTTTGCCGGATTACGGCGGAAACGCAGGCTCCGGGCATCGTCGATATGACCAGATGTGCCGCAGGCAGAGCCTCGGAACCGTGGTGTTCGAGGGCTCGGGAGACCACGCATGAAGAAGCTTATCGCCGAAGGTGTCGGCACGTTCGCGCTTGTGTTCTTCGGATGCGGCGCGGCGGTTCTGGCGGGCGCGGGGACCGTGGGGCTTTCCCCGGTCGGGCAGTTGGGTGTGTCGCTGGCGTTCGGCCTGGCGATCGTCGCCATGGCTTATGGGATCGGCCCGGTCTCCGGCTGCCACGTCAATCCCGCAGTCTCGTTTGGTGCCTTCGTTGCCGGACGCATGACCGCGGCGGAGATGGTGCGGTACTGGGTCGCGCAGATCCTCGGGGGCCTGGCCGGTGCGGGCGTGCTGTACCTGATCGCCACGGGCCGTGCCGAGTATTCGATCGAGGCCAACGGCCTCGGCGCGAACGGGTGGGGCCCCGGCTATCTGGGCGAATACGCGTTGGGCGCGGCCTTCCTGTTCGAGGTCGTGGCAACCTTCCTGTTCCTGGTCGTCATCCTGGGCGCGACGCAGAAGAGCGCGCCGGGGGCCATGGCGGGGCTCGCCATCGGCTTGACGCTGGCGGTGATCCATATCGTCGGCATCCAGATCACCGGCGTGTCGGTCAATCCCGCGCGCAGTCTCGGGCCCGCGGTGTTCGTCGGAAGTGCGGCACTGCAACAGCTCTGGCTGTTCATCGTCGCCCCGTTGATCGGCGCGG
>JANQIX010000117.1 GCA_028281925.1 Alphaproteobacteria bacterium | reverse complement strand
CGGTCATCGCATCGCAGAGACCGCCACACTGAAACCGACCAGTGCCCAACGGCATCATTAGGCGGAGCGCCGCAGAGCCTCGGATCGACGATGAACCTGCCAGCCGTTCAACGCACCCGCGCCGACCGTGACCAGGTCTTTGTCTCGACAGCCGTCGACCCGCTGTCCGTCGGCGTGACGGTCGACCTCGAATGGTCGCCCTATTCCGGCGGCCACGTGAAATGCTGGGAACGGTTCGCCGAAGCCGCCGCCGGCATGGCGCCGCAGCTCGATCTCACGGTCTACTTCATCGGCCATACCGAGCAGGAGGTCAGCATCGCACCGAATGTGCGGTATGTCCTGTTGCCGCCGGCCTTCGGGACCGACTGGCTGCCGTTCGTGCGCACCGGTGCGGGCACGACCGATATTGCGGGCTACCATCGCCGGCTCGCCCGGCGGCTGATGACCCACGACGTCTTGCATGCCACGCATGCCTTCGCCTTTAGCCGTACGGCTTGGCGCGTCGCGCGCAAGACGGGGCGCCCGTTGGTCAGCTCCATCCACACCGACTTGGCGGCCTTCACGCCTGTTTATACGCAGCGATCGCTGGAAAGCCTGCTGGGCCGCAATTGGCTGAGCCGCTTCTTGATCGACCGGATAGGGCTGGCCAGGATCAGCACACGTGATGTTCTGCGCAAGGAACGGCGCATCCTGCGCAACAGTGCGCGCATCCTGGCCACCAACCCGGCCGATTGCCCGCGGTCGGAAGCGCTGATCGGGCCAGATCGCGTGACCCGGCTGCGCCGCGGCATAGACCGCACACTGTTCCACCCGCGCCATCAAAATCGGGCGCGTCTGGAGCGCGAGATGGGCGTGCCTGCAAACCGGCCGGTTTTGTCGTTTGTCGGCAGGGTCGACGAGACGAAGGGCGTGATGACTCTGGTCAGGGCGGCGCGGCGCCTGCTGGATCAAGGCACGGCACTGCACGTCCTGGTCCTAGGTGCGGGCTCCGCAGCTGCGGAGATCCGGCGGATGCTGGGTGACGACGTCACGATGCCGGGCGCCGTTCCACAGGAAACGGTGGCCTGGGCGCTGGCCAGCAGCGACCTGTTCGTCTTTCCATCGCGGTCTGAGACCCTCGGCAACGTCGTCCTGGAAGCCAAGGCGGCCGGATTGCCCGTCGTCATCGCAGATGCCGAGGGGACGATGCAGAACATCATCCATCCGGGCCAGGACGGGATCATCGTCCACGGCGACGATCCGGCCGACTGGGCGGCAACCATCGGCACACTGCTGTCCGATCCTGAGAGGCTGTCGGCGATCGGGCGGCGGGCCCGCCATGTGGTGGAAACCCAGGTTCCCGATTGGCAAGACGTGGTCGCGGAAGACCTGCTGCCGGTTTGGCAAGCAGCTTTGGCGGAATCCTTGACGTTGCGATCCGATTCGGCCACACCAGCCGCGTCCGCCGACACCTCTGAGGCCAACGAAGGGGCGTATCGCACCGGCGGCTGAGACGCCGTTTTCGAGACACCAGCCCGGCGATACAGTGCACTCCATGAAATTGAAGATCGGCCTTTGGCTGGCGCTGTTCGCCGGCGCCGCCCTGTTCGTCTCTCTGATCGCTTATGAAGGGGTCGACGAGGTTCTCGCCGCCTTCGCCGCGGCGGGATGGGGGCTCGCTCTGGTGGTGGCCTACAATGTCGTCATCCTGGCAGCCAACGCCGCCGGCTGGGCATCGCTGATCCCGCGGGATTGCCGGCCGGCCGCTCTTCTGATCCTGGCGATGCGGTGGATGGGCAACGCGGTCAACCAGATGCTGCCCGTCGCCCAGGTGGGCGGTGAGATCCTGCGGGCGCGTCTCTTGGCCCAAAGCGGCGTGCCCGGCGCCGTGGCCGGGGCAGGTGTGGTCGCCGATATGACCGCAGGACTCGCCACCCAGGGCGTGTTCGCCGTGTTCGGCGCGTTCTTGCTGGTGCTGAACGGAGGCGGGTCGGATGTGCTGCCCATTGCGGTGGGGCTCTGCGGTCTCGCCGGTTTGTTGGGCGTGTTTTTCTGGGCCCAGAAGTCTGGCGGCTTCATGCGGCTTGCCCGGTTCATCGAACGGGGGGCCAGCGGCCGCAAGCTGACGGCATTGACGGGCGGTGCCGCCGCTCTGGACCAGGCGGTCAGCGATATCTATGCGCGGCCTGCACCCTTCCTGTTCTGCTGTCTGTGGCGCCTGGCCGCCTGGACGCTGTTCGCCGTTGAGACCTGGCTGATCCTCCGCCTGCTGGGGTATCCGATCACGCTTGGCGAAGCCATCGTGGTGGAGAGCTTCGTGCAGGTGCTGCGGACGATCGGCTTCATGGTTCCCGGCGCACTGGGCATCCAGGAAGGCGGGTATCTGGCCTTGGGGGCCATGGCGGGCGTACCACCCGATGCCGCGCTGGCGCTTTCCCTGGTGAAGCGGGCTCGGGACCTGATCCTGGGGCTGCCGGGCCTGCTCGCCTGGCAGATCCACGAATTCGCTCGGCTGCGCCGGAGCCGTGCCGCCGGCTGATATCGGTTCAGGCCATCAAGCCGGATCCCGATCTGAGATGCGCTGACCATCGGCGTTGAACAGATGACAGTCGCCGATCCGGCATGCCGCAGTGGCTTGGTCGCCGGCTCTTACACGGGTGTCGCCGGCCTGCTGAACGACCAGATCCTCACCGCTCGACAGCGTGAGATGAACCAAGCTCGCGGCCCCCAGTCGTTCCACCATCCGGACCTGGCCGGCGAACAAGAGGTCGCCTTCGTCGCCCAGCGTCAAGTGCTCCGGGCGGATGCCGAGGGTGGCTGGAGATCCGAGCGTGACCGCTTGAGCGATCGGCAAGTTGACGGTGGATCCCGCGGCCATTGCCGCGGCCGCATGCCCGTCGTTTACCGAGCTTATGGACGCGCCGACGAAGTTCATGCGCGGCGATCCGATGAAGCCGGCGACGAACCGGTTGGCGGGGCTGCGGTAGAGGTCCAGCGGCCGACCGGCCTGTTCCAGACGGCCGGCATTGATGACCGCGATCCGGTCGGCCAGCGTCATGGCTTCGACCTGGTCGTGGGTGACGTAGACCATCGTCGCCCCAAGGCGCTCATGCAGGCGCGCCAGCTCCAGCCGCATGTCGACGCGTAGCGCCGCATCCAGGTTCGACAGCGGTTCGTCGAACAGGAACACCGCCGGCTCGCGCACGATGGCACGGCCGATGGCCACCCGCTGGCGCTGCCCGCCCGAAAGCTCGCGCGGGCGCCGGCCCAACAGATGGTCGATGCGCAATATGCGGGCGGCATCTTGGACACGTGCGGTCAGGGACGACCGGTCGGTGCCGGACAGCTTCAGCCCGAACGCCATGTTGTCGAACACGGTCATGTGCGGGTAGAGCGCGTAGGACTGGAATACCATCGCAATCCCGCGTTCCGACGGCGCCAGGTCGTTGACGCGCGCTCCGCCGATCTCCACGTCTCCGTCCGTCGGGTCTTCCAGCCCGGCGATCAACCGCAACAACGTGGACTTGCCGCAGCCCGACGGGCCGACGAACACCAAGAACTCGCCGTCGGCGGCCTCCAGGTCGATGCCCTTGACGACCTCCTCCTGGCCGAAAGCCTTGCGCACGCTGCGCAGTGCCAGCGTGGCCATTGGCCTAGCCCTTCACCGCGCCGGCCGTCAGGCCGGCGACGATGCGCCGCTGGAAGATCAGGACCAGCACGATCAGCGGCAGCGTCACCACCACCGATGCAGCCATGATGTTGCCCCAGGGAAGCTCGAACGCGGTTGAGCCGCTGATCAGGGCGATCGCCACCGGCACCGTGCGCTGATCGTTGGTGAGCGTGAAGGTCAGCGCGAAGAGGAACTCGTTCCAGGCGGCAATGAAGGCCAACAGACCCGCTGCCGCCATGGCGGGCGCCATCAGCGGCAGCATCACCCGGGTCAATGTCTGCCAGGGGCTGGCCCCGTCGACGATCGCCGCTTCCTCAAGCTCACGCGGCAGTTCGCGCATGAAGGCCGTCAGGATCCAGACGGTGAAGGGCAGGGTGAAGATCATGTAGGAGAGGATCAGCGCCCACAGCGAGTTGTAGAGACCAAGCCAGCGGATCAGCTCGTACAAGCCCGAGAGCAAGGCGATCTGCGGAAACATGGACACGCCGAGCACCACCATCATGGTCGGGCGCCGGCCGCGAAACCGCATGCGGCCGAGCGCAAATGCAGCCGTCACACCCAGGAACAACGACAGCAGCGTGACGGTCAGCGAGACGATCGCCGAATTGGCGATGTTGCGGGCGAAGGGCTGTTCCCGGAACACGGCCACGTAGTTGGCCAGACTGGGCTCGCCCGGCCAGAGATCCGGTGCAAACAGCGCGGACCCGGTCTTAAGCGACGTCACCACGGCCCAGTAGAACGGGAAAACCGTGTAGATCAGGATTGCCGCCAGCAGCAGATAGAAGGCCACACGGCCCAGCCTGCGTCGGGTGGGATAGGAGAGGGCAGGCCTCACCGCTCAGGCTCCGTATCCATGCGGCCGAGCGCCATATAGGCGGCAATGAATCCGGCAATGACCAGGAAGACCAGCGTTGCCGCCGCCGATCCGCGGCCGAGGTCCTGGAACTCGATCATCTCGCGCCGGGCATAAACAGACATGGCCAGCGTGGCATCGCTGTTGCTGGTCAAGAGGTAGAACAGGTCGAACACCCGCAACGCGTCCAACAACCGGAAGATCACGGCGACCATCAGGGCTGGGCGGATCAAGGGCAGCGTGACATGCCAGAACATCTTCAGCGGGTGCACGCCGTCGATCCGCCCCGCCTCGAAGATCTCGTCGGGCAGCATCTGCAAGGCCGCCAGCAGCAGCAGGGCCATGAAGGGCGTGGTCTTCCACACATCGACCGCGATCACAGCCCAGATCGCCGTGTCATCGTTGGCGGTCCAGGCCAGGCGCTCGCCGATCAGCCCGAGGCCGAGCAGCAGTTCATTCACCACGCCGATCTGGTCGTGCAGCATCCATCCCCACATCTGCGCCGACACCACCGTTGGGATGGCCCACGGGATCAAGATCGCAGCGCGCACCAAGCCGCGGCCCGGCATATGGGCATGCAGGGTGAGTGCAATGATCAGGCCCAGCACGACCTCAAGACTGACGGACACCAGCGTGAACAGCGTCGTGTTCCAAACCGAGCGCCACCAGACGGGGTCGGTCAGGATGCCGTGCCATTGAAAGACCGCCGTGCGATCGACCTCACCGACAATGGGCTCGCCAGTCTCCCAATCGAAGAACGCGTCCTGGTCTTCTCGGTAGAGCAGCATCGCGTCGGTGGATTCGTCATACAGGAAATAGCCACCGAGCTCTGCGTCCCAACTGGCCGGGTCCGGGCCATAGCGGGCGTAGTTGGCAAGCCCGACGAACCGTGGTGCGTCTGCACTGTCCAGCCGCGCGTCCGTGAGGCTGAGGCCGACGGTGGAGGCCAGCGGCCAGGCGGCGACGACCGCCAGAACGGCCAGAACCGGCGCCAGGAACAGCCAAGCCGCACGCGCCCGCCTGCGGGCAAGCGGCGACGTGCGGCGGGTCATCGTCTGTGAAGCTACCACCGGCCCCCGCGGCTGAGGCGGATCAGCTCCCGCCGGGCGGCGGCGAGGCTGTCGGCGCCGCTGGCGTCGCCGCTCAGCGTGGCATGCACGGCGCCATAGACGATGCTCGAGACCTCGTTGTAATAGCCGCCGGTAACGCTGGCGGGGCGGGCCACGGCGCTGGCCAGGGTCTCGCCGAACAGGCCGAGAAACGGATAGGCGGCCACCAGGCCTTCGTCTTCGTAGAGATCGGGATAGGTCGGCGCATAGCTGCCGTCCACCGCGCGCCGCCGCTGTTCCTCGCGGCTTGTCAGGAACAGCGCCAGATCGGCCGCCACGTCCGGCTGGCTGGAATAGCGGGACACCGCGATCAGCGCACCGCCCAACGCGGCGGCCGAGGTTTCGTCCGGCCCGCCGTTCGGCAGCACCGTCACACCGAAGACGCCGCGGATCGGGCTGTCTTCGGCCCCGGCGAGGGCATAGGCATAGGGCCAGTTACGCATGAACAGCGCATCACCCGACTGGAACACGGCCCGCGCATCTTCCTCGGTGTAGTTCAGGATGCCGGGCGGTGAGATGGTGCCCACCCAGCCCGCGGCGAGATCGAGCGCCGCAGCGGCCGCATCGTTGGACAGCGAGATGCTGCCATCGGCTTCCACCAGCGTGCCGCCGCCGAAGCTGGCGATCCATTCCAGCGCGTTGCAGGTGAGGCCCTCATAGGCGCGGCCCTGCCAGACATAGCCCCAGAACCGGTCGTTGCCGGCGGCGCGCTCACCGTCCTGAACGACGGCGGCCGTCTCCGTCAGCTCCTGCCAGGTCGTCGGGACCTCCCGGCCATAGGCCTCCAGCAGGTCCGCGCGGTAATAGAGCATTCCGGCATCGACGAACCAGGGCAGGGCCAGCACCTCGTCCCCGCGTCGCACGCTGGCGGCCATGGCCGGCGCGTGATCTGCAAGGCCCGCGTCATCCACATAGGCCGAAAGATCGAGCAGATGCTGGCCCAGGATCCCCGGCCAGATCACGTCGATCTGGAAGACGTCGATATCCGGCGACTGCGCGGCCAGAAGCTGTTGATAGAGCGCCAACTGTTCGCTGGCCGATTGGGGGGGGTGGACGATCTCGACCTCGTGCCCGGTCTCGGCCGACCAGCGTTCGGCGGCTTCGCGGCACAGATTGGCTTCCGCCCCGAGGGCGCTGCACGACAGCGTAACCGTCGCAGCGTCTGCACCGGAGGCGACGCCAACTAACAGGGCCGCGGCTATCGCGTGCTTGAGATGGTGCATTGGTGTTCACGTGCCTCCCGGCCGGTATCGCAAGCGCGGACCGGCAGAGTCGCCTACGGGCAGCCACCGTTGCAAGCGGGTCGCGGAAAGACCTGCGATATCCTGTCCTTGCGATCCAATTGACAATGATTCTCAAATAGAGTACCAAGTACCCAAGCTGTGGGGTGCGAAAATGTATGTCTGCATCTGCAATGTGCTGAAGGACAAGGACGTCGAGCGCGCGATAGCTGCCGGCGCGCGGACGGTGTTCGACGTCTACACTTTCCACGGCTGCGAGCCTCAATGCGGACGCTGCATGCCGACGATGCAACAGATGCTGGGCGCTGCGGCGCCCGTCAACGACAGCTGTCCGCTGTTCGAAGACGACGACGACCTGATGGCCGCTGAGTAGCGGCGAAGGCCTCTTTTGAGGCCGCTGGTGCCATGGCTTCCCGTTCCATCATCATCGATACCGACCCGGGTCACGACGATGCCGTGGCGATTCTGGCGGCCCTTGCGTCGCCCGAGTTGGACGTGTGTGGCGTCACCACTGTTGCCGGCAATGTCCCCCTGGCGCTGACCACTTTGAACGCTCGGCGGGTTCTGGCCCTGGCCGGGCGGGAGGACGTGCCGGTCTTCGCCGGCTGCGACCGGCCGCTCTTGCGGCCGCTAGTGACGGCGGAAGAGGTGCACGGTCATACGGGTCTGGATGGCGCCGACTTGCCGGAGCCGCAGGTGCCGTTATCCGATCGCCACGCGGTAGATTGGCTGATCGAAACGCTGCTGGACGCTCGGGATGACCCTATCACGGTGTGTCCATTGGGACCGCTGACGAACATCGCGCTCACTCTGATTCGCGAGCCACGAACGGTCGCCGGCATTCGCGAGATCGTGTTGATGGGCGGGGCCGCGTTCGAAGGCGGCAACACAACACCGGCGGCGGAGTTCAACATCTACGTCGATCCGCACGCGGCCGATGTGGTCTTCCGGTCCGGTCTGCCGCTGACCATGCTGCCGCTCGATTGCACCCATAAGGCCCTGATGCCGGCGGACTGGATCGAATCCCTGCGTGGCCTTGGCAATCGCGTCGGCAATACGGTCGCGTCCCTGCTGATGTTCTACCAGCGCTACGACGTGGCGAAATACGGGAGTACGGGCGGGCCGCTGCACGATCCGACGGTGATCGCCTACCTGCTGCAGCCCGAATTGTTCGCGGGCAAGACCTGCAATGTACGGATCGAGACGACCTCGCCGCTGACCATGGGGATGACCGTCACCGACTGGTGGGGTGTGACCGGAGAGCCGGCCAACTGCACCGTGATCAACCAGGTGGATGCCGGCGGGTTCTTCACGTTCCTTTCGGACCGGCTGGGCCGATTCTAAGGCTGTGGCTGTGTAGGTGGGGTTGAGCGGGAGCGAAACCCGACGCTGGTTTGTGGGAATGTCGGGTCGCGCATTCGCGTGACCCGACCTACTTTTCCACAGACCGCGCGCGCAGTTCCCGACGCACGATCTTGCCGGTGGCTGTCATCGGCAGCGAGTCGACGAATTCGATCATGCGCGGGTACTCGTGGGCGGCGAGCCGCGACCGGACATGGGCCTGGATATCCGCTTTCAGCGCCTCGTCCGTCTCGTGACCCGGATTGGGCACGATGAAGGCCTTGATCGCTTCGGTCCGCACCGGATCGGGCACGCCGATCACGGCGGCCATGGCCACGGCCGGGTGCTTCAAGAGGCAGTCTTCGATCTCGCCGGGGCCGATGCGGTAACCAGCCGAAGTGATGACGTCGTCGTCACGCCCGACGAAACGGAAGTAGCCTTCGTCGTCCCGAACGCCCATGTCGCCCGTGACCAGCCAATCGCCGATGAACTTGCCGGCCGTTGCCTCGGGCTTGTTCCAATAGCCCAGGAACATGACGGGGTCGCCCCGGGCGACGGCGATCTGACCGGGTTCGCCGTCGGCGACCGTGCGCCCTTCAGGGTCGATGACGGCAACGGTGTGACCCGGCACGGCGCGGCCCATGCTGCCGGGCAGCAGCGGCATCAGGTTGGCATTGTTGGCAACGATCAGATTGCATTCTGTCTGACCGTAGAATTCGTTGACGCTGACGCCGAAGGTCTCCAGCCCCCAGTCCAGCAGTTCCGCCCCCAGGGTCTCGCCTCCGGAACCGATGGTGCGGATGCCGCGCGTACGTCGTGTGCCGGCTTGGCGCATCAGCTTCAGCGCCGTCGGGGGCAAGAAGGCGTTGCGCACGCCGTGCCGCACGATCAGGTCGAAGGCTTGGTCCGGGTCGAACTTCGCCATGCGGTGGGCGACCACGGGCACGCCGTGATGCCAGGCCGGCAGCAGCACGTCCAAGAGCCCGCCGATCCAGGCCCAGTCAGCCGGCGTCCAGAACCGGTCGTGGGCTTGAGGGAAGAAATCGTGCGGCATCTCCACACCGGGCAGGTGGCCCAGCAGCACGCGATGGGCATGCAGGGCACCCTTCGGCTGGCCTGTGGTGCCTGAGGTATAGATGATCAGTGCCGGATCATCGGCAGCCGTATCGACTGGTGCGAAGGTATCACTGGCGCGGTCGAGTGCCGTCTGGAAATCGAGCACACCGGGGCCAAGTCCGTCCCCGGCGCCGATCACCAGAGTAACCGACAGATCCGGTATCCGGTCGCGGATCGCCGCGATCTTCGGCCAGTTGTCGCGGTCGGTGATCAGGAAGCGCGCACCGCTGTCGGACAGCCGATAGGCCAGTGCCTCTTCCCCGAACAAGGTGAACAGCGGCAGCGCGATCAGGCCTGCCTTGTAGGCGGCGATATGGGCGACGGCGGTTTCCCAGCCCTGGGACAGCAGAATGCCGACACGGTCGCCGGGCCCGTCAGGGCCTGTGGCCCGGCCCCCATGGGCAACAAGGGCATTGGCAAGGCGGTTGGTGAGCGACTTGATACGGTCGAAGCTGAACTGTTCAACAGCTCCGCCCGGCCCGACGGCGATCAGTGCCGTTCGGCCCGATCCGTCGGCGTGCCGGTCTACCGCATCGACACCGATATTGTAGCGGGCGGGGACCGCCCAGCGGAAACGTGCCGCCGTTTCCGCATAGTCGGCCCCCTTGATCAGCACGCCTTGCCCCGGATGGCTATTGCGCGGCTGCCGGCTCCTTCTTGGTCACGAAGGTCCGCTGGTAGAAGTACAGCGCAACGCCGATGCCGATGCCGACAAGATCGGTGATGTAGCTGCCGTGGATCATGCAGATGGCACCGGCCAGCATGATAATCCGGAAGATCACATTCAGCGGCCCATAGAAGTAACTCTGCACGGCCGACGACAGCAGCATGATGCCGATGAGCGCCGTAACGGCGACCTGGGCGATACGTGCCCATCCGGGCAGGACGATGCCCAGGATCTCAGCGTCCGCCGCCGGTTCCAGCAGCATGGCGGGACTGTAGTAGAACATGAACGGCACGATGAAGGCGGCCAAGCCGATCTTGAAGGCCGTCACCGATGTGCGCATCGGCTCCGATCCTGCGATAGCAGCACCGGCATAGGCCGCCAGCGCCACCGGTGGCGTGATCGCGGAGATGACGGCGAAGTAGAAGACGAAGAAATGCGCCGTCAGCGCGGGAATGCCCAGATCCTGCAGGCCCGGTGCCACGACGGAGGCGGCCACGGCGTAGGCCGCCGTCGTCGGCATGCCCATGCCTAAAAGGATCGAGATCGCCATGGCGAAGATCAGTGCCAGAAGCTGGCTGGTTTCCGCCACGCCCAGCAGCAGCGAAGAGAAGCGGGCCCCGACGCCGGTCAGTGCGATCACGCCAACGATGATGCCGGCGCAGGCGCAGACCGCGACGATCTGGATCGACATCCGGGCCGCTAGCTCCAGCGCGCGGACCAGCGCCCGTGGGCCCATCCGGTACGGGGTCAGCCAACTCACCACCATGGCCGCCGCCATGGCGTAGACGCCGGCTCGGATGACCGTGTACCCCGCGAACAGCGCCCCGATCAGGATGATCACCGGCAAGAACAGATAGGCCTGCCGTGCCATCACCCGGAATTCCGGCAGTTCGTCGCTGCGCATGCCGCGCATGCCCAGCTTCACGGCTTCCAGATGGACGTTCAGATAGACGCACAGGAAGTAGAGCACGGCCGGGATGATGGCGGCGACGATCAACTCCGTGTACGGGATGCCCGTGATCTCGGCCATGATGAAGGCGCCGGCACCCATGATCGGCGGCATGATCTGGCCGCCCGTCGACGCAGTAGCCTCGACGGCGCCGGCCACCTGCGGGCGGTAACCGACCTTCTTCATCAGCGGGATCGTCAGACTGCCGGTGGCGACGACGTTGCCGGCGGAGGTGCCGTTGATCATCCCCATCAGGCCGGAGGCGAAGACGGCCACCTTCGCCGGCCCGCCCCTGGCCCGTCCAGCGCAGGCAAAGGCGAAGTTGACGAAGTAGTCGCCGACCTTGGACGCCTGCAGGAAGGCGGCGAAGGTGATGAACAGAATGATGTAGGTACTGGAAACGGCAACCGGTGCACTGAGAATGCCGTTGTCCGTGTAGATGTAGGTGAAGAACCGGTCGAAGTCGTAGCCGCGATGGTGGAGGAAGCCGGGGAGCCACGGCCCGACGAAGGAGTAGAGAACGAAGATCCCAGCGATGATCACCAGCGCCAGCCCGGCGACACGGCGCGTCAGTTCCATGATCAGGACCAGAGCGCACAATGAGGCCCACATATCCGTGGGCAGCGCCATCACGCCGGCCCGCAATCGCCAGGCTTCGAGATGGAATAGGACGTACCCGGCGGACGCTATGCTGGCGACGATCAGGATGGCGTCGGGCCAATGCACCCTCACTCCGCCACTGCGGAACGTCCAGGATGAGACAATGCCGACGACGACGGAGATGGCCAGCGGAATGCCGAAGTAACCGAACACCCAGCCTGGCGGCAGGAACGGCTGCTGACTGGCCGTTTCGCGTAGGAAGTAGGCGGCAAGGACGCAAAACAACGCCCACAATGCGCACCCCATGCCGATCGCCATGGGTACCGCCTGAATGGCATCCAACTTCTTAGCATCGGTCGCCTTGTCGACCTTCCACGCCGACATCAGCCCGAAGCCGAGACACAACGTCCCCGTCACGTGGATGATGCGATAGATCCACGTTTCCAGCGGGAAGACGGTGAGGCTGAGGAGGTGGAATGCCGTGAAGGCGGCACACAAGCAGAAGAAAGCGATCCCTTGCCAACCAAGCAGATGGCGCTCGTTACTGGCTGAAGGTTCGTCGTCAACTCCCTGTGCAATGACGCGCGGCTCTTTGCCGGTCTCAGGTGCAGCCGTCATGTGCGTTTACCTACCCTAATATTGACGCTCCCGCAACCGTAGGTCGCGGGCTGCCAGGCTTTCATTGTTGGACATTTAAGACGGCTTCCGGGGAAAAAGAAAGAACCCCCGCTCCGGGTTTACGGAGCGGGGGTCACGGAATTGTCTTGGATCAATCCCGATCGACGCCGGGATGCGACGGATCAGCCTTCCAGATCGTCCGGAATATCGAAGCCGTTCTCTTCGAACCAGCGAACCGCACCCGGATGCCACGGCAGGAAGGTGTTGTGCACATAGTTCTCCGGCAACGTCTCGCGGGCTGCGCCGTGGATCTGCATCATGCGCTCGTTGTTGCCCATGATGATGCTGACGATCTCGTAAACCAGGCTTTCCGGCATATCCGCGCTGGCAACGGCGAAGTTCCACATGGCGACCGTGTGGATGTCTTCAGGCTCGCTCGGATAGGTGCCGCCCGGAATGACGAAGTCCGCAAGCGACGGGTAGGTTTCCAGCAGCGTCGCGATCTGCTCGTCAGTCGGACCGAAGATGTTGACGTCGACCTGGGCTTCGACCTGGCTGAAGGCACTGATCGGGATGCCGGCTGCGAAGGCGAAGCCGTCGATCAGGCCGTCCTGCAGCTGGCCGGCGAGATCCGCGGCGCCGCCGTTCTGCACATCGATCGAGATCCCCAGTGTGTCGAAGATGCGCGGCCAGTAGGTGCCCGGCGTTCCGCCCGCGGGGCCCACGCCGACGGTCAAACCGTCGAGCCCGTCGACCGTGTCGATGCCGCTGCTCTCCAGCGTGATCACCTGGAAGCCCGTCTGATACATCGGGAAGATCGCGCGAAGCTTGTCATGCGCCAGCCCCGGCATCAGCGGGCTCGCACCCGTCCAGGCCTCATAAGCCGGTCCCATGGTGACCATGCCGAATTCGGCATCGCCCGATTGGACGAGCGTGGCGTTCTGCACCGGGCCACCCGTCACTTCGCCGCCGGCGTTGATGCCGAGCTCTTCACCGATCAGGTTGGCCCAGCCATTGCCGTAGATGAAATAAGTGCCGCCCTGGCTGGCCGTGCCGACCGTGATCGACTCGGGCCAATCCGACCGGTCGTCCTGGGCCATGGCGGCGCCGGAGAGAAGTGCCAGTCCCGCGGCTATGGCGGTTGTCGTGCGCAGCAGTGTGGCGGTCATGCTTTGGGTACCTCCCAGTGTTGCCCGTAAATCGTGTCGAGTTCCCCGGGCTCGGATGCCCGGTTGTCGCCTTTTAACATGGCGGACGCGCATGGCGAATGCTATCGAAAGTTTTTTGAGACAAATCAACTGTAGTTCAACAGCAAACGGTTGTATCTCGCTGGTTCGCGCCGGATGAACATCCATTGCGGTCGGGGTCCAAGCGGACCTATAGCTTGCTGCCAAAGACCTTTGCTGGCGAAGCATTGTTGAGATCTGCGCCTATGCCCGAGTCCGAAATTCTGCGAGCGACCCTTTCATCGGAGCCGTCATGCCATGTCGTGGTCATTGGCAACGCCAAAGGCGGGACCGGCAAGTCGACTACGGCCCTGCATTTGATCGTGGCGCTGTTGCGTCAGGGTTTCAGCGTCGGAAGTCTCGATCTCGACGGACGCCAGGGGACCCTTACCCGCTATGTGAACAATCGTCGACGCTATGCCGATCGGCATGGGCTCGACCTGCCGACCCCGGAACACCGGTCGGTGACACCCGGGACCGCCGACGACGAAGCGCGGGCCTTCACCGAAGCGATGTCCGCGGGTCTCGGTCAATGCCAGTATCTTGTCATTGACACGCCCGGCACGGACAGCAGGCTGTCGCGTCTCGGCCATTCCTTTGCCGACACGCTGGTGACGCCGCTGAACGACAGCTTTGTCGATCTCGACCTGTTTGCCGATCTCGACCCCGACACGCTGGAGATCAGGGCGCCGAGCCAGTACGCCGACATGGTGTTCGAACAGCGTAAGCGGAAGATGGTGCGGCAACGCCGTTCGATCGACTGGGTGGTCATGCGCAACCGGCTGTCGCATGTCGACGCGCGCAACAAACGTGAGATGGGGGACATCTTGGAGCGCTTGGCGCCGCGCATCGGGTTCCGCGTCGCGCCGGGTTTCGGCGAACGGGTCATCTTCCGCGAGCTTTTCCTGAAGGGATTGACGCTTCTGGATCTGCGGGAGGCGGAACTTGAAGGCGGGTTCACCATGAGCCACGTTGCAGCCCGGCAGGAGGTGCGCGCGCTGATCGACGCCATTGGGCTTGCCGCGCCGGCAGCGGCGGCTGCCGGCTGATTGCCGCGCCGGTGGTCAGCGCCGGCCCGCAGATTACTTCACTGCAAGGGTTGGCGTCGCTGTGTCGGGCATTCGTAAGCGGTCCCGATTTGCGACGGGCCTGCCGGACGGAATCGCTTCCGAGCGCCGCCGGCCGATCCATATAGAGTCTGTTGCGCCTGCGGAGAGGCTATAATGATTGGCGTGCTGTTTCGCCGACTGTCTTGGAGGGTTGTCGGGGGCTCAAGTGGCTGAGAGTAAGGACAATCTGCCGGCTGAGGGCAAGGCCAGCCAGTCGGATGTGGATGCCTTCCTGCGGCGGTTGACAGCGGTGCCGGCCCCGCAGAAGCAGGCAGGACGCCGAGGGCGGCTGATCTTCGCAATGGATGCGACGGCCAGTCGTGAGCCGACATGGGATCGCGCTTGCCACCTGCAGGCCGAGATGTTCGAGGCGACGAAGACCATCGGCGGCCTGGACGTGCAGCTTGTCTTCTATCGAGGGTTTCGCGAGTGCAAGTCCAGCCCCTGGGTGTCGGACAGCAGCGCTCTCTTGCGGAAGATGACCCAAGTGCGGTGTCTGGGCGGGCAGACTCAGATCGGCCGTGTTCTCGGCCACGCCATCGCCCGAACTAAGGAAGCCAAGGTCGATGCGCTGGTTTTCGTCGGCGACTGCTTCGAGGAAGACATCGATGACGTCTGCCATCGCGCGGGCGAATTGGGCCTGCTTGGCGTCCCCGTATTCCTGTTCCACGAAGGCGGCGATCCGGTTGCGGCGCGGGCCTTTCGCCAGATCGCGCAGTTGACCAAAGGGGCATACTGTCCGTTCGACGCCGGCAGTGCCCGTCAGCTTCGCGATCTGCTGGGGGCCGTGGCTGTGTATGCGGCCGGCGGCTATCGCGCGCTGCAGGACTATGGCAAGCGGCGCGGCGGCGACGTCCGCCAGCTGACACATCAGGTCGGCAAGCCTTAGCCGAGCAATGATCGCCTATCTCTTCCTCGGGATCTGTCTTCTGGCCGGTTTCGCGCTGCTGGCCAGATGGTTCGTCAACGCCGATCCGCGGCACTTGGTGCGGGTGTTGCGGTACGGCGGGATCGGACTGGTCGCAGCCGTTGTTCTGTTCCTTGCGGTGACGCGCAACCTCGGCCCCATGCTGGGGGTGCTTCTGTTCTTCCTGCCGATGATCCTCGGCTGGCGGGACCTGCGCAGGCGGATGCAGGCGGCTCGCGGCCCCTCTGCCGGACAGCGGTCGCGGCTGCAAACGGCCACCTTGGAGGTGGAGCTCGATCACGACACGGGCGAGATGTCGGGAACCGTCGTCGGCGGACGGTTTGCCGGGCGCTCTCTCGGCGAGTTATCGCTTGAGGACGTCAAGGACCTGTTGAGGGAATGCGGGCAGAATGACCCGCAGTCGATCCCCGTGGTGGAGGCGTTTCTCGATCGGCGGTTCGGGCCCGAATGGCGGATGGACGATGAAGACGCCGCGGCGCGCGACGGGGAACGGCAACGGGCAGGCGGCGGCGCGATGACGGTTGAAGAGGCGCTGGCGCTTCTGGGGCTTGCGCCGGGTGCAAGCAGCGAGGAAATTAAGGCGGCCCATCATCGACTCATGAAGAAGTTCCATCCCGACCAGGGCGGATCCGATTACATAGCGGCGAAGCTCAATCAGGCCAAAGACCTGCTGCTCGGCAGGCGGTAGGGGAGAAGGGCGCGACGCCCCGGACTTAGCCAGCGCCATCTGGCCCTCCCCACCGGTCACCTTCATCAGCTCAGCAAGGGATCGCGATGACGCAACCGATCAAGACCGCGGTGTTTCCGGTTGCCGGCCTGGGAACCCGTTCCCTGCCGGCTACCAAGGCGATCCCCAAAGAAATGCTGTGCGTTGTCGACAAACCGGTGTTGCAGTACGCGGTGGAAGAGGCCGCGGCGGCCGGGGTCGAGACCTTCGTCTTCGTCATCAGCCGCGGCAAGGTGGCGCTGGAAGATCATTTCGACTACCACCCGGAGCTCTACGGCCTCCTGACCGCGCGCGGCAAGACGGCGGAACTGGAACGCGCCCGCTCGGCGGAACTGCCGCCCGGCCATCTGGTCTTCGTCCGTCAGGCCGAGCCGCTGGGCCTCGGCCATGCGATCTGGTGCGCGCGCCGCGTGGTCGGGCGCGTGCCGTTCGCGGTGCTGCTGCCGGATGAGATCTTTCTCTGCCGCCAGGCTCTCTTGGCCCAGATGGTCGACGTCTACGATCGCGTCGGTGGCAACCTGCTGGCCGTTCGCGAGGTGGAGCGTGAACTGACCGACCGCTACGGCATCCTGGACGTCGAATCCGATGATGGCAGCGTGGCGTCGGTCCGCGCGCTGGCCGAAAAGCCCAAGCCGGCTGAAGCCCCTTCAAATCTTTCGATAGTTGGCCGATATATCCTGCAGCCTGAGGTGTTCGACATGCTGGACGATGTCCGGCAGGGTGCGGGTGGGGAGATCCAGCTGACCGATGCAATCGCGCAGCTGATCGGGCGGCAGGCGGTGCATGGGCTCCGGTTCGAAGGCGAGCGGTACGATTGCGGCAGCCGCCTCGGGTTTATCGCTGCCAACTTGGCCTTCGGCCTTGCCAACGACGAATTGTCCGAAAGGCTGCGCCAGCAGGTCGGCACCATATTGGAGAGGCGCGCTTAAGACGGCGCAGCATCGTGAAGGGCCGATAACGCGCGGCCCGGGCGGCGTGAAGGAGTGTGACCCGTGCGTATCGCAATGATCGGGACCGGCTATGTCGGCCTCGTCTCTGGTGCATGCTTTTCGGAGTTCGGCTGGCATGTCACCTGCGTTGACAAGGATGCATCGAAGATCGAGGGGCTGCGCCACGGCAGGATCCCTATCTTCGAACCGGGCCTCGATACACTTGTCGCCAAGAATGCCGACGCGGGCCGGCTGGAGTTCACCGGAGAACTCTCCAAGGCTGTGGCGGAGGCCGATGCCGTGTTCATCGCCGTCGGCACACCGAGCCGGCGCGGCGACGGCCATGCCGATCTGACCTATGTGTTTGCCGCCGCGCGGGAGATCGCCCAGGCGATGCGCGGCTATACCGTTGTCGTGACCAAATCGACCGTGCCCGTCGGGACCGGTCGCGAGGTGGCTCGGGTCATTCGCGAGGTTCGGCCCGATGCCGACTTCGATATCGTCTCGAACCCTGAGTTTCTGCGCGAAGGATCGGCGATCGACGATTTCATGCGGCCCGATCGCGTGGTCATCGGCACCGATTCGGAGCGGGCGAGCGCCCTGATGCGCGCGCTCTACCGCCCGCTCAACCTAATCGACACGCCGATCTTGACGACCAATCTCGAGACGGCCGAGATCACGAAGTATGCGGCCAACAGCTTCCTGGCCACCAAGATCACGTTCATCAACGAGGTCGCAGACCTGTGCGAAAAGGTCGGCGCCAACGTCCATGACGTGGCTCGGGGCATCGGCCTTGACGGCAGGATCGGGCGCAAGTTCCTGCACCCCGGGCCGGGCTACGGCGGATCCTGCTTTCCCAAGGACACGCTGGCCTTTGCGACGACGGCGAAGGCCTGTGATGCGCCGCAGCGGATCGTCGAGACTGTCATCGCCATCAACGACAACCGCAAGCGCCAGATGGCCGACCGTATTGCGCGAGCGTGCGGTGGTGCGGTGCAGGGCAAGGTGATCGCGGTGCTGGGACTGACCTTCAAGCCGAACACCGACGATATGCGCGATGCGCCAAGCCTCGTGATCGTGCCAGCGCTGCAGGCGGCCGGTGCGACCGTGCGGGCCTATGATCCTGTCGGACGGGAAGAGGCGGAAAAGCTGCTTCCGGGCGTCGAGTATTGCGAAGACGCGTACGCAACGCTGGACGATGCCGATTGCGTCGCCATCCTGACCGAATGGAACGAGTTCCGGGCTCTGAATCTGGAGCAGGTGCGCCAACGCATGCGGACGCCACTCATGGTCGACCTGCGCAACATCTACAAGCCGCCGGAGATGGCAACCGCCGGTTTCTGGTATCATAGCGTCGGACGTCCGCCGGTCGTGCCCGAGGGGGCTATCGGGATCGCCGACGACCGGAACCCGCTGCAGCAGACGGCTTCGCAATGACCCAACGTCACGAATTCGATCCGACGATCCTGCGGGAATACGACATTCGCGGCATTGTCGGACGAACCCTGACCGAAGCGGATGCCCGCGCGGTCGGATTCGCCTTTGCCGAACTGCTGCACCGTCGCGGCGGCGGACGCGTCGCGCTTGGCTATGACGGCCGCCACAGCTCGCCGGCCCTTGCCGACGCCTTGCAGGACGGGCTTGTGTCGTCGGGGGTGGTGGTGGAACGGGTAGGCCTTGGCCCCACGCCGATGCTTTACTTCGCGATCAAGCATCTGGGCGCCGACGCCGGGCTGATGATCACCGGCTCTCACAACCCCCCAGAGTACAACGGCATCAAGATGGCATGGGCCGACGGCCCGATTTATGGCGACGCCATTCAGGAACTGGCGCGGATCGCCGCGGCGGGATGTGCTGCAGCCGACGGCGGTGGATCGGCAATGCGGCCGATCATGGACGCCTATGTCAGCCGTCTGCTGGTCGATGCGGATCTCGACCGGCCCCTGACCGTGGCCTGGGATGCCGGCAACGGGGCCACCGGCGACGCCCTGAGGCAGCTCACGGACCGGCTGCCGGGCCGGCACATCCTGCTGTTCGACGACATCGACGGCAGCTTCCCGAACCATCACCCCGATCCCACCGTGCCGGAGAACCTGACGACGTTGCAGGAGGTAGTCCGGCGCGAAGGGTGCGATCTCGGCATCGCCTTCGATGGCGATGGCGATCGCATCGGCGCGGTCGACGAACATGGCGCGATCGTCTGGGGGGACCAACTGCTGGCGATCTATGCCGGCGAGGTGCTGGCGGAGCGGCCCGGCGCCATGGTGATCGCCGACGTCAAGGCCAGCCAGACGCTGTTCGACGAGATCGCGCGCCTTGGCGGAACGCCGCTGATGTGGAAGACGGGGCATTCGCTGTTGAAGGCGAAGATGGCGGAAACCGGGGCGCCCCTCGCCGGGGAGATGTCGGGGCACATCTTCTTCGGCGACCGGTACTATGGCTTCGACGATGCCCTCTATTGCGGCGTGCGCCTGGTCGGACTTGTCAGCCGGTCCGGACAGCCACTGTCGGCACTGCGCGATCGCTTGCCGAAGGTCTTCAACACACCCGAGGTGCGCTTTCAGGTGGACGAGGCGCGGAAGTTTCAGGTCGTGGATGAGGTGCGCGACCGTCTTGCGGCGGCCGGCGCGGAGGTTACGGCGCTGGACGGTGTCCGCGTCAACACCCGCGACGGCTGGTGGCTGCTGCGCGCATCGAACACGCAAGACGTGCTGGTGGCCCGCGCAGAGAGCACTTCTACCGACGGGCTGGAGCGGCTGAAGGCGGCCATCCTTGAGCAACTCACAGCCAGTGGCGTCGCCGCCCCGGATTTTGCCGCGCCGGGGCACTAGGGCCGCCGGGCGAGGGACAGGGAAACAGGCGAAGATGCCCGATGAAGTACGCTCAGGCGATGCGCCGGTCTTGGACCATGTCCGCCGCGAACTGCCGATAGCCCTTGACCGGTTCGATCCGGCCGCGCAGCCGACGGGCCTTGTCGTCGTCGACGAAGTGAACGGGTTTGCGACGGTCGGTGCCGGCAATCTGGCACCACCGCAGCCGAATGCACAGGTCAGCCGGATGGTCGGCGAAACCGACACGCTGGCGTGTCGGTTCGAGACGGCCGGCTGGCCGATCCTGGCATTTCTGGATACGCACGAGCCCGGTAAGCCAGAGCCCCCCTATCCGCCGCATTGCGAGCGTGGCACGGGCGAGGAAGATCTTGTGCCGGAGCTTCAGTGGCTGAATGGCAGCGGCGCTGCAACGCTGGTGCGCAAGGATTGCATCAACGGTTTCGTCGGCGCGATCGATGGCGGTCGCAATCATGTCGTCGACTGGGTCAACGGCAATGGCCTGTCGGCCCTGCTGACCGTCGGCATCTGCACCGATATCTGTGTGATGGATTTCGTTCTGACCATGCTGTCAGCCCGCAACCACGGCCTGATGCCGACCTTGCGGGACATCGTGGTCTATGAGCCGGCGTGCGCCACCTATGATCTTCCGCGCACCGTCGCTGAGAGCCTTGGCTTGCCGGAGACCGCAGCCCATCCGCAGGCTCTGACCCATCATCTGGGGCTTTACTTCATGGCCTCGCGCGGCGCGCTGCTGGCCGGATCGGTCGCCGGCTAAAAGGCGGCTCCGGGGGCGATCGCGAGACAGGGCGTGCCGCCGGAGCCGAGCTGCTGGCAGGCTGCCGTGGCGGTCTGCTGATCGAGCCCGCTCAGACGGGCGCGGAACAGTTCCCCCTGGTCGGTGTCGACGGGAGTGATCGATACTGTGGCGTGGCGCAGCAGATCGGGCAGCCGATGCGCCGCATCCCGCAAGGCCTGCTGGCCGTCGCTGGGCGAGCTGTATGCGCCGACCTGGATGGACCAAAGGCCCTCGGCCTGCGGATCGACGCTGGGCAATGCCGCCTGAGTGCCCTGCTGGACCAAGGTCAACGGCGGACCGCTGGCCGGACCCAGCGTCGCAACGACGCGGGAAGGCGCGGCCGGCGCTGGCTCCGGCAGAGGCTCGGCAAGGGACGCAGCGATCAGGGGCGCCAAGCCTGTCGGCTGGGCCGCCGCCACCTGCGGCTGGCGAACGGCCGGCACGCCCGGCGGCTGCGGAACGGCAGCCAGGCCGCTGGGCACGGGCTGGCCAACTCGCTCCACCACCGGAAGAACCGGAGCAGTCGGGACCGTGCCTGCAGACGTCAGTGCCGCGATTTGCATGGGCTCTTGTGGCCTGCGAGACGGGATCGGCGGGTCGAACGGCATGCTGCCATGGGCGATCAGGTATTCGCCCCGATCCGAGTCGAACGCCCGGTCGAGAAGGTCGACCATATGCTCATTGCGCGAGCTGGCAGTGCGGCCGCCGAATACGATGGCGATCACGCGAAGCCGGCCGCGCACCGCAGAGGCTGCCAGGTTGAAGCCCGAGGCGCGGATATAGCCGGTCTTCAGCCCATCCATGCCGGGATAGACGCCCAGCAGACGGTTGTGGTTGCGGTAGGTGGTGCCCCGATACGACCACGTCTGGGTCTGGAAGTAGTGGTAGTACTGCGGGTAGTCGCGCAAGAGAGCCTGTGCCAAGCGCGCCATATCCCGCGCGGTGGACCGCTGGCCACTGTTAGGCAGGCCTGACGCATTTCGGAATGTCGTGCTGGTCATGCCGAGACGGTGGGCCTGATCCGTCATCGCGCTCGCAAACGCGGCCTCACTGCCGGACAGTGCCTCTGCCAGAACGACGGCGATGTTGTTGGCCGACTTGGTGACCAGCGCATAGATGGCGTCTTCAACCCGGATCGTACCGCCGGTCGGCACGTCGATACGCGACGGCGGCTGCGAATTAGCCGTGGCCGATACCACCAATTGCTGGTTCAGAGTCAGTCGCCCCTCCTGCAGTGCCTGAAAGGTCAGGTAGAGGGTCATCATCTTGGTCAGCGATGCCGGATAGAGCTGCCGGTCGGCATTCTCCGAATAGAACACCTCGCCCGTTACGGCATCGACCACCAGCCCGGCATAGCGCGGGTTCGCCGACGCCGACGCCGGAGCCACCAGGCAGGCGAAGAGAACGAGCAGAATGAGGATGCCCTGGGGACGCATCCTGGGCGTCGTCACCATCTCGGGCGCCAGAGCTTGCGCCATGATTGCGACACACTCCCACCTTATCGCCAACGGACATATGGAGCGTACGGAAAGGCTCGCGAGCTGTCCAGGATTTGCTGCCGACTGCGACGAAGTTTTCCGCTTTCTCCTGAGGGCCTTGGAAAGGCTCTCTGATCCTGTATGAGAAAGACGCCGGCCAAGTGAACAACCGGTTAACGGCAGCGGGAGTGTGCATGCGCGATTTCGGGTTGCTGTTGTTGGTGGTCTGTGTGGCCGCTTGCGCCTATCAGGGACCGGGCCTCACTCTTGTTGACCAGCGCCTGTCCTGGTTCAGCTACCTGGCGGCGGATGATATCCGCGAACAGTGCGTTGAGGGCACCGGCGATCCCGACCGGTACCGTCTGGTCTACAATGCCGGCTTTGCGCCGCAGCAGGACGGCTTCTCCAACATTGCGGTCGCCGAGCAGGCACGCGGTTATGACGTCATACCGGCGCGCGACGGGTCTGCTCTGCTGCGCCAGGTCGTGGATCGGGGCGTGACGCTGGTGCAAGGCACCATCCTGCCTGGCAATCCGGTTGCGCCGGTGCGTGCGCTGACGGAGCTTACGGCCGAGGAGACCGCGGAGCTTGCCCGCCTGATCGAAGAGAGCGGTGCGCTCGCCGGAGGCCCGGCGGGCCTCCGGCTCAATTCACAGCAGTACTACTGGCTGGTGGCGGGCTGCCGGAACGGACAGTTCTTCCTGACGGGCTATGAGTATCCCAGTGCCCGCTATGACGGGCTGCGATTCGTCGATTTCCTGCGTCGGCACGACCAGACGGGCGTGGTCTTCCCCGACCCGCCGGCGGCCGACCGGATCGTTGCACGGCCAAGATGCCCCAGCCAGCGGCTGGGCGAGAGCCGGGTAAACTGCTTCAACATCTTCATCGGCGAGGAGGGATTGGAGGGGAACGCGACACTGCTGTAGACCGGTTCAATCTGGAAGCGGCCATTGTCGAGAGCGTTCCTGCCATGCTGACCGCCTCCCTTCGGGGGTCAAGAGAAAGGCCGAACAGTAAGGCCATGGCGAATGCCCTCAACGCGGACGACCCTCCCGTTGCAATAGACGATCGGCTTACGATCCGTGGCGACCATCTCATGCGGCCGGAAGCACCTAAAGGCTAAGCGCGACTGCGTCGATCAGTCCGAGAACCGTTCAAGCGCGCTCATTCTCTCTCCGTAGTGGTGCCGCCCCAAGGCAGTCTGGGGTGGCGGAGTGTGGCTGTTCGGAGGCCGCCGGGCTTGCCGGTCCAGGGCTCCAGAATGCCGTCAGGCCGCGCTTCGAGGCGGTCGAACCGCGCGTCGGACGAGCGCCACTCTGCTTCCAGAACGGCGATGCGGCTTTCGTGCGCCTGAGACACGGCCGGGTCTTGCACCGGGTTCTGGTGCCGCTCGACGGCGGCCATCCGATGGTTGATGGCTCCTGCCCGCCATATAGTGCCCAATATCTATGCAGAAATGGCTTGGGATAAAGTCGGCAGAATCCAATTATCTAAAATGCTGACAATTGTTGTTGGTCCTTGCAGCGCCGAGACTACAGGGTATAAGGCTACGGTTTGTCACCTTTTCCTTTGGATTGGGCTGAATATGTTCGATGCCGCTAGATATTTTGTTCTCATAAAGCGACTTGCTTCTGGCGAATATTTTGTTCGCATAAAGAAAGTTGCCGTTGTGGCCGCAACCCTTTTGGTGGGGTCGCTCATTGGGGCGACCGGTTACAGCGCTCTTCGGACACCCGGCTCACCTTCAGATGTGAGGGCGCCGTTTGGGGTGCCGCCGACCGTTGGCGAGGCCAGCATTCAGCGGACCGCGTTCACGGCCACATATCGACTGATGCAGGACCTTTCGGCTCCCTGGCTCCTGGAGAGGGAACCGGCCGGCATTTCAACCGATCCTCCGCCAAGCGCCTTCGGTGCGCGTTCGCGCTGGGTACAGATCGCCGGCCCGCATCTCGACAACGATTGGCCTGATGTCCGGTCGTTTGACATCAAGGCATTGGCGTCGTTTCAAGGGCACATCTACGCAGGCATCCGGGCCGGCTGGAGCTACAACCGCGACGACATTGCCCTGGTGTTCCGCTATGACGGGCGCACCTGGGAACATGTCGGCGGTGACGGTGTCTTTGGGTCGTGGCCTGCCGGTACGCAGAGCCGCATCCAGAAGTTTGAGGTCATCGGCGGGATGCTCTATGCCGCGATCGGCGGCACCCTCACAGGCGAAGCCGAAGTTTGGCGCTTCGACGGCCATGACTGGGAGCTCTTCGGCGGCAGTGGCCACGGCTGGAACGAAGGCGATCACGATGTCGCTTATTCGATCCGCGAATTCGGCGGCGCGATATATGTTGGCGTCCATAGCCTGGATTTTTTGACACCCCCAGCCGTCTATCGTTTCGATGGGCGGTGGGAGCGGGTTGCCGGGTACGGAGAGTACGGCAGTTGGCCGCCGATGGCCGAAGACGGCACCACCTACTTTCAGCCATACGAGATGTTCGTCTATCGGGGCGAACTCTACCTTGGCATGACATCTCATGATCCCCGCCTCGACATCTGGCGATTCGATGGCGAGCGATGGGAGCAGATAGCGGGCAACGGTCTTAACGGTAGCTGGGTCATCGAAAGCACGCATCGGCGGCACTACCTGATCACCGATTTGCTCGAGCACGAGGGCTTTCTGATCGCGACGCTTGGATTCTGGGGCAACGAACCGTTTCATCCGGTCTGGGCATTCGACGGCGAGCGGTGGGCGCCTGTCGGCAACGCCCTGCCGCCGCAATGGCGGTACAACCGGAACACAAACAGCGCGATTTCCTGGAAAGGTCGCCTCTATGCCGGCATCCAAAATCCTTGGATCGGCGCTTCACTCTGGGAATTCGACGGCGGGGCCTGGGCGCCCGTCATGGGCTATGGCCGGCACGATTCATGGGGACAACACGAGCCGCCCGGCGGGATCTGGGCTTACCCGTTCCATGGCTACGCCTATACCCTTGTCGAGCATGAGGGCAGCCTGATCGCGTCATTGGGCAGCGAAGTTGTCGGTGGGGCACAGATCTGGGTTTTTGACCCATCCGACGATGCGGCAAGCATGGCGACGCAGCCGTGACCGATGCCGGCTAGCCTGCCGCGAGAAGCCGCACCCGCGCAGCCACCCGCCGACCGAAAGCCCGGCAAACTGCTTCAGCATCTTCATCGGTGAAGAGAGATTGGAGGGGAACGCGACACTGCTGTAGAGCGTTTCAATCGGGAGGCGGCCATTGCCGAGGGCGTTCCGGCTATGCTAACCCGCCCCCAGTGGGCCCTAGGGAAGGGCCCGAACAGTCAGGCGGCCATGGCGAATACGCTCAACGCGGACGACCGTCCCGTCATCCTGATCCTGAACGGTCCGAATCTGAATATGCTGGGGATGCGGGAGCCATCGGTGTATGGCTCCGATACGTTGGGCGATATCGAGGCGGCGTGCGCTGAGCGCGCAGAGGCGATCGGGCTGGCGATCGACTTCCGACAGTCGAACTATGAAGGCGAGCTGATAGACTGGGTGCACGAGACGGCGGCACAGCATGATGGGATCGTCATTAATGCGGGGGGGTTGAGCCACACGTCGATTGCGCTGATGGATTCGCTCAGGACTTGCAACCTGCCCATCGTCGAAGTTCATCTTTCCAATGTCTTTGGCCGAGAGGCCTATCGTCACCATTCCTATGTCAGCTTGGTCGCCAGCGGCGTGATCTGCGGTTTGGGCGGCCACGGGTATCTTCTGGCCCTTGAGGCCATGGCGAAGCTGATCAATACCTGATCGGTGGAGAGGAAAATGTCGGCGTTTCACATTGATGGCGACCTCATCCGTCAGCTGGCGGCGCTGATGGATGAAGCCGGACTGAGCGAGATCGAGGTGGCGGAGGGCGAGCGCAAGCTGCGACTGGCCCGTGGTCTTACAGGTGTTGCGCCGGCGCCGGTGGCCCATCACGCCCCACCGCCGGTGTCAGCAGACAGCGGCCAACAGGTGATGGCCGGACCGCCGGTCGGGGCGATCACGTCGCCCATGGTCGGATCAGCCTATCTTGCGCCGGAACCGGGCGCGACGCCGTTCGTGAAGCCCGGTGACAGGGTGGAGGAGGGGCAGACCGTCATGATCATCGAGGCGATGAAGGTGATGAACCCCATCCGTGCGCCGCGCGCGGGCGTCGTGCAGCAGGTGCTGGTGGAGGATGCGCAGCCGGTCGAATTCGGCGAAATCCTCATGATTCTCGACTGAATGGAGGGGCCGACCGGCCCGCGACAATGGCAGGCTTCCGCAAGGTACTGATCGCCAATCGCGGCGAGATCGCGTTGCGCATCCACAGGGCGTGTCGCGAGATGGGGATTTCAACGGTGGTGGCCCATTCCACCGCCGACAGCGACGCCATGGCTGTGCGGCTGGCTGACGAGAGCGTGTGCATCGGCCCGCCGCCGCCGCGCGACAGCTATCTGAATATCCCAGCGATCCTGTCCGCCGCGGCGATCACGGGCGTCGACGCTATCCATCCCGGCATCGGCTTTTTGGCCGAGAACGCACGTTTCGCTGAGATGGTGGAGGAGCACGGCTTCGCCTTCATCGGCCCCAGTCCCGAGCATATCCGCATCATGGGCGACAAGGTGGCGGCGCGCACGGCCATGCTTGCGGTCGGGCTACCCTGCGTGCCCGGCTCGGACGGAACGGTGGACACGGTGGAACAGGCGGCCGATCTGGCCGCTTCCATCGGTTATCCGGTGCTGGTGAAGGCGGCGGCCGGCGGCGGCGGCAAGGGCATGAAGGTGGCGGACGACGCCGATCATCTGGCCAGCGCCTTCTCGCTGGCACGTTCGGAAGCCAGCGCGGCATTCGGCGACAACACCGTCTATCTGGAGAAGTACCTGGAAGCGCCGCGGCACATTGAGGTTCAGATTCTCGCCGACACGCACGGCACTGTGGTGCATTTCGGCGAGCGCGACTGTTCGCTGCAGCGCCGGCATCAGAAGGTCATCGAAGAGGCGCCTTCACCGGCGCTGACCGAGGCGCAGCGCCGGGATCTGGGTACCTTGGCCGTCGACTCGGTGCGTCGCCTCGGCTATCGCGGCGTCGGCACGCTGGAGTTTCTCTATCAGGACGGCGCCTTCTATTTCATCGAGATGAACACCCGTCTGCAGGTGGAACATCCGGTGACGGAGATGCTGACGGGGATCGATCTGGTTCGCGAACAGGTGCGCGTGGCCACAGGCGAGCCGCTCGGCTATGGCCAGGACGATATCGGATTCTATGGCCACGCGATCGAGTGCCGGATCAATGCCGAGGATCCGCGGACCTTCACGCCGTCGCCCGGCCGCATCGACAGCTACCATGCACCGGGCGGGCTGGGTGTCCGCGTCGACAGCGCACTTTACGACGGCTGCCGGATCCCGCCCTTCTACGACAGCCTGATCGCCAAGGTGATCACCCACGGCACGTCGCGCACCGACTGTCTGTTGCGGCTGCGCCGGGCGTTGGAGGAACTGGTGATCGAGGGTGTGTCCACGACGCTGCCGCTGCATGTCGACGTGATACGGGAGCCGGAATTCGCGGCCGGCGACTATACGATCCACTGGCTGGAGAGCTGGCTGGAACGACAGGACTGACAGGCGGGCACGCGCATCGGTGGAAATCACGCCCATCCTGCTGCTTAAGGCTTACGCGCACGGCTATTTCCCTATGGCCGAGCGGGGCGATTCGGACGAGCTGTTCTGGCTCGACCCCCCGATGCGCGGGATCCTGCCGCTCGATGCGTTCCACATACCCCATCGCCTGCGCCGCCAGTTGAGGCAGCGGCCGTTCGAGGTCCGCTGCGACAGCGATTTCGCCGGGGTCATCGACGGGTGCGCCGAATCGAGGCCGGAACGGCCGCAGACCTGGATCAACGACGGGATCCGCAAGCTCTATTCCAATCTGTACTCCATGGGCTATGCCCATAGTGTGGAATGCTGGCGGGATGGCGCGCTCGCCGGCGGCCTCTATGGCGTCACCTTAGGCGCGGCCTTCTTTGGCGAGAGCATGTTCAGCCGTGTCCCGGACGCCAGCAAGGTGGCGCTGGTCCATCTCGTGGCGCTGCTCAGGGATGGTGGCTTCAGGCTGCTCGACACCCAGTTCACCACAGAGCACCTGGCCAGGTTCGGCGGCTGCGAGATCCCGCAGTCTGACTACAAGGCGCTGCTGAACGACGCGCTGGACCAAGCCGGCCAGTGGCGTCCCGAGCGCCTGCAGGATGCTTTGGACGTGTTTCTGACGAAGAGTTAGAGCGACCGTCGCCGTTCCGGCAGCTGCGGTGGGATGATCTGCGATTCCGGCAGCGGCGGATAGGACTCTTCCCCCCCCATATCTTCCGGCGGCTGCGGAATCTCCGTGGCGCAGCGTTCCAGCCAGACATCGAAGACGGCGTGGTCAAGGGCGGAGACGGACGGCGAGGACGAGAACATCCAGCCGGAGAAGATCTCGCGGCGGTCTTCGCCGGGCGGTTCGTCTTCGATCTGCAGGAAGACGGCATTCTCCGGCGCCTGATCGGGCCGCGTGGTGCGGCAGGCCTGCACCTGCAGCGTGAGCGAGCCGAATTCTGCCAGCTGGCCGACCTCAACAATGATGGGCTGAACCCGGGCCGTGATCTTGTCGAGCCCGCGCAGGATGGCGATGGGCACGTCGACCGTCGGCTGCTCCGCCATGGCGGGCTGTGTGGCCATCGCCGTCGCCAGAATGCAGGCCACGGCCTTAAGCGCGCAGCCCCCAGCGAGGCGGGCCAGACCCGCAGGACCTGATTGTGCGGACATCGCCGACCTACTCGGAATCGGGGCCACCGCCGGACTGTTGCTGCAGGCTGTAGATCACCTGACCCAGCAACTGCTCCAGACCCGGAACAGACTGCGTGTACGTGATGGTTCCGCCCTCCGGCAGGATCTCTTCACTGCCACCCGGCTCCAGCGCCAGGAACTTGCCGCCAAGCAGGCTCTCGCTTGCAATAACCGCGGCCGTATCCTCCGGCAATTGGATGCTGCGGTCGATGGACATCCGCACCTCCGCCTGCCAGTACTCCGTATTGAGTTCATGGCCCAGAACGCTGCCGACCTTCACCCCCCCAACGCGAACGTCGCTGCCCACGTTCAGGCCGTCGATGCGGTCGAACCGGGCTGTCAGCTCATAACCTTCCACGCTCTGCACTTCGGTGGCCGAATAGGCAAATACGAGGAAGAACACGGCGACGGCCAGGACGACCCCGCCCATCACGGTTTCAATGATGTTACGGCTCATGGCTTGAAAGCCCGCTGCACAGTGTCGGCCCGATGGGCCAGCATCAGGAAGGAACCCAAGGCTCGTAGTCTCCGGTGGCTTTCGCCCTTTGCCCGCCCTGCTCCAATGCACCCGGCGGGCGGTAAGCAGCGGCCGTCCCGGTCGGGTTGGGCTGGTATTCGATCTGCCAGGGCTGACGGAACGTGCTGCCTTCGCTGGGCACGTCGTCGGTCTGATGGTGCAACCAGCCATGCCATTCCGGCGGCACCCGGCTGGCCTCGCTCTCGCCGCCCGCGAATACGACCCAGCGGCGCTGACGCTGCCCCTTGGCGGTTTTGCGATCGCGGTAATAGACATTACCGAAACTGTCGGAACCGACGCGCTCTCCCCGACGCCACGTCTTGTAGCGCAGGAAGGCACGCATGCTCCATTCATAGACGTCGAAGTCGATACGCATGACCGAACCTGGCCTATTGGGGGATACCGCCTGTTCGCGGCGCCCAAGCGGAGGCAGACTATGGCATCGGCCTTCCGCAGCGTCCAGCCTGTCTGCCGCTGGCATGCCGACGCAGGCTGCGATGTCACGGTTGGTGGAGCCGCGGTTTCCCTTGACGCCCGGTACCCAGCAGCCATCGAACTGCGCAATGCGGGCAATATATTGTCCAATTTGCGTCGAGAAGCCGTTTCTTGGTGCAGGCCCCCATATTTTGTGGCACCTTCATGAAAGCCAACGACATCTGCTTGGCCAGATGTCGGCACCGCGCTGAGTCACATCGGCCGGCGGCGACAGCCGAACATCAAGAGACGGTTTCACCAGGGGCAGGAGAGGGCGATTCATGCGCATTGAGCGGCGATTCACCACTGAAGGCAACGACCCGTACGCATCGATCGCATTCCGCCGTACCGGCTCGGAAATCCGCAATCCGGACGGGTCGGTGGTGTTCAGCCAGGCGGATATCCAGGTGCCCGAGGCGTGGAGCCAGGTGGCCGCCGATATCCTGGCGCAGAAATACTTCCGCAAGGCCGGTGTCCCAGCGGTGCTCGCACCGGTGGAAGAAACGGATGTGCCGCAATGGCTGTGGCGCCGCGCTGCCGACGAAGCCGCGCTGGCCGAACTGCCGGAGGAGGAGCGGTATGTCGGCGAGACGGACGCCCGCCAGGTCTTCGATCGCCTAGCCGGAACCTGGGCCTATTGGGGCTGGAAGGGCGGCTATTTCGATGGCGAGGCCGATGCGCGCGCCTATTTCGATGAGATGCGCTTGATGCTGGCGCGGCAGATGGGCGCGCCCAATAGTCCGCAATGGTTCAATACGGGCCTGCATTGGGCCTATGGCATCGACGGACCGTCCCAGGGCCATTCGTATGTGGACTACCGCACGGGCGAACTGGTCCAGTCCGACAGCGCGTACGAGCATCCGCAGCCCCATGCCTGTTTCATCCAGTCGGTCGCCGACGATCTGGTGAACGACGGCGGGATCATGGATCTCTGGGTGCGCGAAGCGCGCCTGTTCAAATACGGCTCCGGCACCGGCTCAAACTTCTCCAAGCTGCGCGGCGAGGGTGAGCGGCTGTCCGGCGGCGGCCGGTCGTCGGGCCTGATGAGCTTCCTGAAGATTGGCGACCGGGCCGCCGGCGCCATCAAGTCGGGCGGCACCACGCGCCGCGCCGCAAAGATGGTCACCGTCGATATCGACCATCCGGATATCGAGCAGTACATCGACTGGAAGGTGGTCGAAGAGCAGAAGGTGGCGGCGCTGGTCGCCGGCTCAAAGCTGACGGCGCATCACCTGAATGCCGTGATGGCGGCCAGCCGCGAATTCGACGGCAGCGACGGTGACGCGCGCTTCGACCCCAAGCGCAATCCTACGCTGAAGCGGACGATCCGCGCGGCGCGGGCGGCAATGATCCCCGACAACTACATCCAGCGGGTGATCCATTTCGCGCGCCAGGGCTTCGAGCGCATCGATTTCCGGACCTACGATACGGACTGGGATTCCGAAGCCTATCTGACCGTCTCGGGCCAGAACTCCAACAACTCGGTCCGCCTCAGCAACACGTTCCTGGAGGCGGCGCTGACGGATGGGCAATGGGACCTGACGCGGCGCACCGACGGCGCAGTGTCCAAGACGGTGTCCGCGCGTGAGCTGTGGGCGAAGATCGGACATGCCGCCTGGGCCAGCGCTGATCCTGGCGTCCAGTTCGACACCACGATCAACGAATGGCACACCTGCCCCAGCGGCGGGAGGATCAACGCGTCGAACCCGTGTTCGGAGTACATGTTCCTCGACGACACGGCGTGCAATCTGGCGTCGCTCAACCTGATGACGTTCCGCCATGGTGATGGAAGCTTCGATATCGCCGGCTTTGAGCACGCGACCCGGCTCTGGACGATCACGCTGGAAATCTCCGTGCTGATGGCGCAGTTCCCGTCGCCACGCATTGCGGAGCTGTCCTACGCCTATCGCACGCTGGGCTTGGGCTATGCCAATCTCGGCGGTCTGCTGATGGCCGCCGGCCTGCCATACGACAGCACCGCGGGCCGGGCCGTCGCCGGATCGATCACCGCGCTGATGACCGGCGTCGCCTACGCGACTTCGGCCGAGATGGCGCAAGAGCTGGGCGCGTTCCCCGGCTATGCGCCCGACCGCGACCGGATGCTGCAGGTCATGCGCAACCATCGCCGCGCTGCCTATGGCGACAGCGACGGCTACGAGGGGCTGAGCATCCGCCCTGTGCCGATCAGTGCCGATGATTGCCCGGAATTGGCGCTGGTGGAGGCTGCCTGCGTGGCGTGGGACCGCGCCGTGGCTTTGGGCGAGAAGCATGGATACCGCAACGCCCAGACCACCGTTGTTGCACCGACGGGGACGATCGGCCTGGTGATGGATTGCGACACGACGGGCATCGAGCCCGACTTCGCCTTGGTGAAGTTCAAGAAGCTGGCCGGCGGCGGTTACTTCAAGATCATCAACCGGACAGTTCCCGAGGCGCTTCAACGGCTCGGCTACGACCGGTACACGACGGAGGAGATCGTTCGCTATGCCGTCGGCCACGGCACGCTGGACGGATGCCACACCATCAATCCGGAGGCGTTGCGCGCGCGCGGCTTTACCGATGAGGCTCTGGCGGCGCTCGCCGAGGTCATCCCAAGCTGCTTCGACATCAAGTTCGCCTTCAACAAATGGACCCTGGGCGAGGAATTCTGCACGGACACCCTCGGCATTCCCGCCGAGGTGATGAACGATGTCGGATTCGACATGCTGGCCTATCTCGGCTTCAGCCGGGAGGAGATCGATAAGGCCAACATCCATTGCTGCGGTGCCATGACCCTGGAGGGGGCGCCGGGCTTGGCCGAAGAGCATCTGGCCGTGTTCGACTGCGCCAGCCCCTGCGGCCGGCTGGGCACGCGCTGCCTGTCCACCGAAAGCCATATCCGCATGATCGCGGCCGCCCAGCCCTTCATCAGCGGCGCGATCTCCAAGACCATCAACATGCCCAACACGGCCTCGGTACAGGACTGCCTGGACGCTTACATGCTGTCCTGGCGGCTGGGGCTGAAGGCGAACGCGCTCTACCGCGACGGCTCCAAGCTCTCACAGCCGCTGTCGGCATCCCTGTTGAGCGGCGATGACGACGAGGACGATGTCGTCGAGCAGATCATCGAGGCACCGGCCGCCGTGCGTGCGCCCATGGTGACGGAGCGCCTGGTGGAGCGCGTGCTGGAACGGGTGGTCGAGGTGGAACGCCCGGCTGGCCGACGCAGCCTGCCGCCGCGGCGCAAAGGCTACACGCAGAAGGCATCGGTCGGCGGTCACAAGATCTATCTTCGCACCGGCGAATATGACGATGGCCGGTTGGGCGAGATCTTCATCGACATGCACAAGGAAGGCGCCGCCTTCCGGTCGCTGATGAACAACTTCGCCATCGCCGTTTCGATCGGCCTGCAGTATGGCGTGCCTCTGGAGGAATTTGTCGACGCCTTCACCTTCACCCGGTTCGAGCCGTCGGGAATGGTCACCGGCAACGACGCGATCAAGATGGCCACATCGGTGATCGACTACATGTTCCGAGAGCTGGCCATTTCTTATCTCGGCCGCACGGATCTGGCGCATGCACAGCCGGACGACCTGATGCCCGATGCGCTGGGCGGCGGCGAGGACGAGACTGCGATGCCGGACGACCACGGCGCGCATGTGGCGGAAACGGCGCTGAAGCGGGTCGCGTCGACGGGCTATGTGCGAGGCAGCCTGCGGGTGCTGGACGGCGGGCTCGGGCAGCCGGCGAACGAGCCAGCCCAGGTGCAGGCGCTGCTGGCGGAGGGGCCGCGATCCGAGGGCTCTTCCGCCTTGGCCGCGGCCTATGCGCACGGAGCCGTCGTGTCGGTCGAGACCGCGCTCGTGACCGCGGGGGCCGGCGATGCCCAGCAGCGGCAAGCCGCCGTGGAGGCGGCGAGGGCGCGTGGCTATGTCGGCGACCCGTGCCCGGAATGCGGCAATCTCACTCTGGTGCGCAACGGCACATGCCTCAAATGCGACACCTGCGGCACCACGACGGGCTGCAGTTGACTGCCACAGCAGAGCCACAGTTCCGTGAGATTGCGAAGTAAATGTACGCTCACTTTGCTCCTGTCGTAGACACCTGGATCTGGCGGGGCCGGTCCGGCACGGCGTATCGGCACTATGTCTATCCGATCGACGCCATGCCGGCGGTCCGCAGCGCCGTCTATGTGCTTGTTCGCCTCGAGCCCGGACGAGGGTACCGGCCGATCTATGTCGGGCAGTTCGGCGGCGAGGAAGGCGGGCGTGCCGCCCGGCCCTCGCGCGCCCTGTTGGGTGGCGCGACGCATGTCCATCTGAATGTCGACGGCCGAACCCTGGAAGGTCGTGACGCGATCATGGACGACCTGCGTGCTGCCCTGACGCCCCATGCCGGCGAACTGCGCTCGGCCGGGTAGGACGACCCCTTCACCGCGACGACGAGCGGCGGTATAAGCCGCCCCGATTGGTGACCGCGATAATTCTGGTCGCCACGATGGCGGACGAAGCGAAGGGGAGGGCACCCATGGCCGGCACGATCGAAGGACGTCTTGCGGAACTGGGCATCACGCTGCCGGCGGCAGCCGCGCCCGTCGCCAACTATGTGCCGACTGTGCGCTCCGGCAACATGCTCTATGTGTCGGGCCAGGTAACCTTGCGCGACGGCCAGCCGCAGCATCTGGGCAAGCTGGGCGCCGGGATGGATGTGGCGGAGGGCGCGCAGGCCGCGCGCCTGTGTGCCCTGAACATCGTGGCCCAGGCGAAGGCGGCGCTCGGCGAGCTGGACCGGGTGGTGCGCGTCGTCAAGCTGGTCGGCTTCGTCAATAGCGCGCCGGACTTCATCGACCAACCGAAGGTGATCAACGGCGCATCGGACTTCATGGTCGAGGTGTTCGGCGACAAGGGCAGGCATGCCCGCTCGGCCCTCGGCGTGGCGGCATTGCCGTTGGGCGTGAGTGTCGAGGTCGAGGCGATCCTCGAGGTCGACTGACGGCGCGCCGGCGGCTGCGGCTGACCGTCGCCGGTGCGGCGCGCCGTTGTCAGGTGCCGCCCGGCGGCGCATATCGGTAGCCGAGAGCGCGGTAACAGTCCCGATAGGCGCGAGCGACCATGGCGGATGGCGGCCCATCACTGATCCTGAAGGCGGTTGCCGATATCAACACGGTGCCGGCCGCCGACTGGGACGCGTGCGCCGGGCCGGATAATCCGTTCGTCAGTCACGCCTTTCTGTCAGCGCTGGAAGACAGTGGATCCGCCGTCGGCAAGACCGGCTGGATGCCGCAGCACCTGCTTGTGGAGGACGAATGCGGCGCGCTGCTGGCCTGCGCGCCCATGTATCTCAAGACGCATTCTTATGGCGAGTATGTCTTCGACCATGGCTGGGCGCATGCCTATGAGCAGGCGGGAGGCCGCTATTACCCCAAGCTGCAGGTAGCCGTGCCGTTCACGCCGGTACCGGGCCCGCGTCTCCTGGCGCGGCCTGGGCCGATGGCCGAACTGGCCGAGGCAGCTTTGGTCTCGGGCATGCAGCGTGTGGCGGAGCGTCATGGCGTCTGCACGGTGCATGTCACGTTTCTGCCGGAAGGCCAGTGGCAAGCGCTGGGCGAAGAGGGCTGGCTGCAGCGGACCGGCCAGCAGTTCCACTGGCACAACGACGGCTATCGGTCGTTCGACGATTTTCTGGCTTCGCTGGCCTCGCGCAAGCGCAAGGCGATCCGCAAGGAACGCCGCGAGGTGGCCGATAGCGGTGCCACAATGCGGGTGCTGACCGGCGACGAGATTACGGATGAACTCTGGCACCGGTTTTACGGCTTCTACATCGCCACCAGCGACCGCAAATGGGGCTATCCGTATCTGACCGAGGAATTCTTCCTGCTGTTGGGCGAGCGCATGGCCGACAAGGTCGTTCTGGTGTTCGCCGAGGTCGACGGCCATCCGGTCGGCGCGGCGCTGAACCTGATGGGCACCGACACGCTCTATGGCCGCAACTGGGGGGCGGACGGCAGCCACCGCTTCCTGCATTTCGAAGCCTGCTACTACCAGGCCATCGAATTCGCCATCGCCCGCGGCCTCGCCCATGTGGAGGCGGGCGCCCAGGGCTCGCACAAGGTCCAGCGCGGCTATGTGCCCCAACGCACCTACAGCGCCCACCTGATCCGAGATCCGGCATTGGAACGCGCCGTCGCCGACTTTCTGGACCAGGAACGCCGCATGATCGAGTGGGAGATGGAGGCGGTGGCCGACGGGTCGCCGTACCGAAAGGGGGAGGGATCGTAGGGGGCTCGAAGGCTTCGATCCTATTCGGCGGCCAAGATTGCTGCGGCCGCAAGAATCTGGGCTTTGGCGATCTCCAGCACGGCCTCGGAGCGGCCTGTTTCATAGGATGGGTCCAGATCATTGGCAGCAGCCAATGCCTCTGCGAATGTGCGCTGCGCCTCGGCCAAACTTCCGGCTGCCGCCTGCGCGGCGCCAACGGCGGCCAATGCCTCAACGCGATGGCTGGGCCAGGCATCGCTGGGCATCTGACCGATCGTGGCCAGTGCGTCGTCGAACCATCCCGCATCGGCCTGTGCAATCGCAACGGTGGCCAGGACGTCCGCCTGAGGATCGCGCCGTTCGGTGCCCGCAGCCGCAATCGCGGCTTCAGCGAAGATCTGGCGTGCGTCATCGGTAAAACCGGCCGCATGCTGTTCGGCTCCGACCGCCGACAGGGCGATCGCGCGCTCGTATTCGCGTGGCAGTTCGCCTGCGGTTGTCAAGGCTGCGCCGAGCTGTCCCAGGCGGGATTGCGCAACAGCGATGTCTGCCACGGCGGTCGGCAGATGGAACGCCTCAGAGCTCTCTGACGCCGCTATCAAGACTTCGGCCAGTGTCTGTTCGGCGTCGTCGGCGAAGCCGGCTTCCGCCTGCGCGGCGGCGATGTCGGCCAAGGCGCCAACACGGCCGAATACCAGGATGCCTTCGGCATGGGCCCTGGTTAGGGCGTCCGCAAACGATCTCCGCGCGTCCTCGCGGAACCCCGCTGCGGCCTGGGCCTCAGCAATGGCCAGAGGAGGATCGGTGCGATAGCCGCCCCCCAGACACTGCGGCTCCCGACCCGCGGCAGCTGCCTCTTCCATCGTCCGGCGTGCGTCTTCGATCAGGTCTGCTTGCGCTTGAGCGGCACCGACTTCAGCGATGGCTCTCGCACGAAACCGGCAGTTTCTGGGCCCAACCTGGCGCGCGGTCGTCAGGGCGTCGTCGAACAGCCCGGCCTCGGCCTGAGTGGCGGCGATAAGGAGGAGGGCTGCTCCGCGTTCTTCCCTGGAACTTAGCTCATCGGTGGCTGCCAGGGCGTCGGCAAAAGTGTTTCGCGCGTCATCCAGGGCGCCCGAAGTCGCCTGAGCGGCGGCAATGGCTGTCAGCGCCTCGGCGAAATGCCAGCCCTCCCAGATCCACGGTGTTTCGCGAAGGGTCGCGACCGCGGCCGCAAGCGAGCGGCGGCTCTGATTGGTGAGTTGCGCCGCTGCTTGCGCGATGCTGGCTCTTGCGAGAGCTTCGGCGCGATAGGCGTGGAGGGGAATGACCCGCGCCGTTTCGAGCGCATCGGCGAACAGCGCGCAGGCATCTGGCACCTGTGCGCATATCCTGTCCTCCTCGGCTTCGGAAAGCGTATCGGCGAGGGCACGTGGATCGAAAGCGCCAATTCGCTGGCCGGTGATCAGCTGAACGGCAAGCTGCGAACCCGTATAGTCTTGCACGATGCGATCGAGGTTGGCCTGAGCCTGCCGAAGCATGTCGAGGCGGACGATCGCGCTTGTGGCTCGGCCCGCTGCTTCGATCTGCTGCAGCGCTTCCACGAACAGCGTATTGGCCGCCTGTTCCTGGTCTTGCGATCCATGCGTCTGCGCCGCGGCGACGCTCACGACCCATGAGACCGTGCGACTGTCTTGTGGAATCACGCTGGAGCTGACGGCGGCGGCTGCCAGCAGAGTGACTGCAACGCGTGCCAATTCCGGCGAGCGCATCGCCGCTTGTCTCCCACTCTCTCTTCTTTAGCGATCGAGACGCTATCGCACATCGCAGGGTGGCGCCAGGTCCGCTCGGCGACGAACGCATTCAATTCGCCGCCCTTGTCACACTCCGGCACGCTGTCTCGTCTTGCATCCGGAGACCGAGGCCGACCGACCATGACTCCCATCAGTCGGCGGGCCAGACTCAAAACGAACGCGGCCCGTCCCGCCGCGATGATCCGGGGACGGTGGAGACATCCATGCGGAGGTTTTTTGCGAGACGGGCGCTCGACAGGTTCGGGGCCCGCTATGACTATGATGTGGGATACATGCACCACATGCTGCAGATATCGCCGTCGGCGCTGTTCGGGATTGCCCGGCTGACGACGCTGGCGCGCCATCGCAAGGCGGCGCCTGTGCAGGCGTTCTATGCCGCCAAGCTGGTCGGTGCGCTGACGGAAGACTGTGGGCCCTGCGCGCAGCTTACGGCGCAGATGGCGAAGGAGGCGGGCGTGCCGGCCGCATCCATCCAAGCTGTGCTGACCCGCAACCGGGCGGCCATGAACGGCGATACGTTTCTAGGCTTCCGCTTTGCGGACGCACTGGCACGGCGCCTGCCGGACCTGGACGGTGCGCGAGATGCCGTGCGGGCGCGGTGGGGCGACATGGGCGTGCTGGACCTGACGCTCGCCGTTCAGATCGGGCGCGTGTTCCCCATGGTGAAGGCGGGGCTTGGGTTTGCCGAGGCTTGCGAGCGTGTGGACATCGGCGGCCGCCTGGTCGCGCCCCTCAAGGCCGACGCCCCGAGGGCGGCGGCATGACGGCGATCGAACGGGCGTTCACGGACCGCCGCGGCCGGCTGCAGGGGCTTGCCTATCGTATGCTCGGCAGTCGGGCGGACGCGGAGGACATCCTGCAGGACGCCTATCTGCGCGTGCGCGAGGCAGACGAAACGGAGATCCACAACGTCGATGCCTATCTGGTGACGGTCGTGACGCGCCTCTGCCTGGACCAGTTGAAGAGCGCGCGCGTCCGGCGGGAGCACTATGTGGGGCCATGGCTGCCCGAGCCGGTGATCGATGCCCAGGCCCTGTCGCCGGACTCCGCGGTGGAGATCGCGGACGATCTCTCATTCGCACTGATGCTGACGCTGGAGCGGCTGTCGGCGGCGGAGCGGGCGGCCTTCCTGTTGCACGATGTCTTCGATACGCCGTTTGAAGAGGTCGCCGCAGCGCTTGGGAAGTCGGAAGTGGCATGTCGACAGCTCGCCTCGCGGGCCCGCAAGGCTGTGCGCGGTGGCCGCCCGAACCATCCCGCACCGCCGGACGCGCACAGGGCGCTGCTGAACGGATTCGTCGAGGCCATGACAACGGGCGAGCCGGAGCGCCTGAAGGTGCTGCTTGCCGCCGATGTGATCGCCTATGCCGATGGCGGCGGGGTGAAGATCGCAGCGCTGAACCCCATCCACGGGGCCGACAACGTGGCACGGTTCTTCACCGGTCTGGTCCGAAAGTTCCGTGCCCACGACGCCACCGCCAGCTTCGCTCCGATCACGCTGAACGGGGTGCCCGGCTTCATCGTCCATATCAATGGGGCGCTGGACCAGACTTTGAGCATCGACACCGACGGCGACCGCATCACCGCGATCTATGTCGTGCGCAATCCCGAAAAGCTGCGAGGCGTTGAACAGGCCCTGCAGGACGGCACCGCGCAGCACGCCTGACCGGCGGCACTTGACCCCACAAGACCGAGACGAAGAAGGAAGGGACCGATGAAGACGGATCGTATCGATGCCTACAGGGCCGCTGCCGGGGCCATGGATCTGATGCTGGCCATCGAAGCCTACATCAAGGATTGCGGGCTGGAGACGGCGCTGATCGAGCTTGTGAAAATGCGGGCCTCGCAGATCAACGGCTGCGCCTTCTGTCTGGACATGCACAGCAAGGATGCGCGCCGGTTAGGTGAAACCGAGCAGCGGCTGTATCTCTTGGATGCCTGGCGGGAGTCGCCGCTCTACAGCCCGCGCGAGCGTGCCGCGCTGGCCTGGACGGAGGCGCTGACGGAGATCACCGAAGGCCACGCGCCCGACGACGTGTTCGAGGCGATGCGCCAGCATTTCACGGATACGGAGCTTGCCAACCTCACGCTGCTGATCGGCCAGATCAACACCTGGAACCGCTTCGCCATCGGGTTTCGGTATCAGCATCCGTAAGCAGAAAAGCAGGCGATGGGGAGTATCCAATGGGCGCCAATGCATGGCAGCGAGCACAATGGCAGGGAGGTCCTCGCCTTCGCGAGGACGACGCTCTAACTGGTAGATGACAGAAAGATAAAACCAAAGTCCGTCATGCCCGCGAAGGCGGGCATCTCCCGCCTCGTCGAACTGAGCCTATCCGAATCCTTGCCCGTATCGTTTGGATATCAGTCAGTGCTTTACGGGATCTGATGCCTTGTGGCCTCGTCCCTTGCGCTTTCTTGGGCCCCTCAGCGGTTCCGCCCGCGCCAGTCTTCGATGTGGGCGATGCAGGTGTCGACGTCGGAGATGTCGGCATAGCGGCGGCCAACGTCACGAAGGTTGTCGCGATGCGGGCCCTCGTCGTGGTCGCCGACGGCATCCTCCGGCACGATGGTGCGGAAGCGGTGGCTGAAGCTGTCGATGGTCGTGGCACGGATGCAGCCACTGGTGACACATCCGGTCACGATCACCGTGTCCACCCGCTCTTTGGCGAAGTAGGACGCAACCGTGGTGTCGAAGAAGATCGAGGCACCGGTTTTGCAGATGCGCAGGTCGTAAGCAGGATCGAAGATGCGGGGATCGAGCTCGGTCGACGGATGGCCGTGCAGGAAGGTTTCGCGCACGGCCTTGACCTTCCAGTACGGCATCTCCCGCTCGTTCATATAGGCCGTGTTGCAGTTGGCCACGGGCACACCGCAGCGCCGTGCCACCTCCAACAGACGCGCCGTGTTTTCAACTCCGCGCATGATCAGCGGGGCGCCGCCCAGCGGGTATTGGGCATCGGTGAAGCCGAGCTGATAGTCGACGACCACAATGCCAGGTTTCTCGCCGAAGCCGATGGCGACTTCGCCATAGGATCGCGCTTGATAAACGTCGGACACGCGTCACCCTTTCCCGAACGGATCTGCAGTGCAGAGTGGGGCCGTCACTCCGCCAGCTCGGGTTCGCGTGCTGCCGGCTCGCTGCCGGGCGGCGCGGAATAGTCGAAGGTCAGTTCGTCGTCCCGCACGTCCACATGCACCACGCCGCCCTTGACCAGCTTGCCGAACAGCAGTTCGTTGGCCAGGGGCTTCTTGATGTATTCCTGGATCACACGGGCCAGCGGGCGCGCGCCGTAAAGCTTGTCGTAGCCCTTCACGGCCAGCCAATCGCGGGCATCGTCGGTCAGGTCGATGCTGACGCGGCGGTCGGCCAGCTGGTTTTCCAGCTGGATGATGAACTTGTCGACGATCTGGATGACGATCGGCAGCGTGAGATGGCCGAAGCCGATGATCGCGTCCAGACGGTTGCGGAACTCCGGCGTGAACAGGCGGTTGATCGCCTCTGTGTCTTCGCCCTCGCGTTCCTCCCGCTCGAAACCGATCGCCGGCTTGGCGAGGTCGGCCGCCCCGGCATTCGTTGTCATGATCAGGATGATGTTGCGGAAATCCACCGTCTTGCCGTTGTGGTCGGTCAGCTTCCCGTAATCCATGATCTGCAGAAGGATGTTGAAGACGTCCGGATGCGCCTTCTCGATCTCATCCAGCAGCAGCACGCCATGGGGGTGCTGGTCGACGGCATCGGTCAACAGCCCGCCCTGGTCGAAGCCCACATAGCCGGGGGGCGCGCCGATCAGCCGGCTGACGGAATGGCGCTCCATATACTCCGACATGTCGAAGCGGGTCATGTTGATGCCCAGGATATGGGCGAGCTGTCGTGCCACCTCGGTCTTGCCGACGCCGGTCGGGCCTGAGAACAGATAGTTGCCGATCGGCTTCTCCGGCTCGCGCAGACCAGCGCGCGCCAGCCGGATTGCGTTGGCAAGTGCCTCAATCGCCTTGTCCTGGCCGAAAACGAGCGTCTTCAGGTCGCGTTCCAAAGTCTTCAGCGCGGCGCGGTCGTCGCGGCTGACCGATTTCGGCGGGATTCGCGCGATCTTGGACACCACCGCCTCGACATCCCGGACCTGGATCGTCTTGCGGCGCTTGGACGGCGGCAGCAGCATCTGCGCGGCCCCGACCTCGTCGATCACGTCGATTGCCTTATCCGGCAATTTCCGGTCGCCGATATAGCGCGATGACAGTTCCACGGCCGCACGGATGGCATCGCCCGTATAGCGCACCCGATGGTGGCGCTCGTAATAGGGCTTGAGGCCGCGCAGGATCTTCACCGCGTCTTCGACCGACGGCTCGTTGATGTCGATCTTCTGGAATCGCCGCACCAGCGCGCGATCCTTCTCGAAATAGTTGCGGTATTCCTTGTAGGTGGTGGACCCGATGCAGCGCAGATTGCCGCTGGCCAGCGCCGGCTTCAGCAGGTTCGAAGCGTCCATCGCCCCGCCCGAGGTGGCGCCGGCCCCGATCACCGTGTGGATCTCGTCGATGAAGAGAATGGCGCCGTCGTGGCTCTCCATCTCGTTGATCACGGCCTTCAGGCGTTCTTCGAAATCCCCGCGATAGCGCGTGCCGGCCAACAGCGCCCCCATGTCCAGCGCGAAGATGGTGGCAGCTTCCAACACCGGCGGTACCTCGCCGTCGACGATCTGCTTGGCCAGTCCTTCGGCGATGGCGGTCTTGCCGACACCAGGATCGCCCACATAGAGCGGATTGTTCTTCGACCGGCGGCAGAGGATCTGGATCGTCCGTTCGATCTCAGCGTCGCGGCCGATCAGCGGGTCGATATTCCCTTTGGCGGCCTTGTCGTTGAGGTTGACGCAATAGGCCTGCAGTGCCTCGGTGCCCTTCTTGACCACCTTTTCCCCGGTCGCTTCCTCATCCGCTCCGGAAACCGATCGCGGCTCGTTGCGCTGCGGTGACTTTGCAATGCCATGGGAGATGTAGTTGACCGCGTCGAACCGGGTCATCTCCTGCTCTTGCAGGAAATAGACCGCGTGGCTCTCGCGCTCGGAGAAGAGGGCGACCAGCACATTGGCGCCCGTCACCTCCTCCCGCCCTGACGACTGGACATGGATCGCGGCGCGTTGAAGGACGCGCTGGAAGCCGGCGGTCGGCTTGGCGTCTTCCGGGCGGGTCGTCACCAGATTGGTCAGCTCTGTATCCAGATGCTGCACGATCTCGTGCCGCAACCGGTCGATATCGACGCCACAGGCGCGGATGACCGCCACGGCGTCCTGATCTTCCGTCAGCGCCAGGAGCAGATGTTCCAGAGTGGCATATTCGTGCCGCCGCTGGTTGGCTTCGGCGAGCGCCCTGTGAAGGGTCTGCTCAAGATTCCGCGAGAGCATATGTCTATCCCCGAGCCTCGCCTGATCTGCACGAACCGAACGAGTTGGCCAAGCCCGCCCGGCTCATCATTCGACTATCCGCGTTCACGCCTTCTCCATGATGCATTGAAGCGGGTGCTGGTGACGGCGTGCAAAATCCATCACCTGTGCCACCTTGGTTTCCGCGACCTCGTATGTGAAGACGCCACAGACACCGACGCCGCGACGATGGACATGCAGCATGATGCCCGTCGCCTCTTCCCGTGTCTTGCTGAAGAACCGCTCGAGAACGTGGACGACGAATTCCATCGGTGTGTAATCATCGTTCAACATAAGCACCTTGTACAACGCGGGCTTCTTCGTCTTCGGCTTGGTCTGAACGATGACGCCGGTCCCGACATTCCCGCCCGGGTCCTTTTCGTGTTCGCTCATCCAGTGCCACCCTTCCGATGGATCCCATGGTTGCCTCTAGGTTGGAGCATCATAGGAGATAGGGGGGACTGCACGGAAGTACCACATGATGAGATAGGGCCGGCAGTATGTTGTTGCCACCCGGAGCCGTCCATCGGCCGTATGAACCTGCTTATTGTCGGATGCCCGGAACCGGAATACGACTGGGGCCCGGTGGCCTTAGTCGGCCACCGGGCCCCAATTGTCACCCGGTCGGTCCGCCAAGCGGTACCGTCACCGGCTTAAGATGTCAGGCAGCCTTGGGGACCAGAGTGGTCCAGGCTTCCTTAACGCGGGCGTTCAACGGCGCGCTGGCTGTATTGGCGACCTTCAGCGATAGCTCCGACACCTTGCTGCTCTCGGCCAGGGCCGCGTCATAGACGTTGCGCGCATAGTCGCTCTGCACGTCCAACACCTCAGTGAACGACTTCGCCGTCATTGTCGCCTTCGCCGCGGCAACACTCTGCTCGGTCAGGGTGCTGCAGAAGCCGAACCAAGCTTTCGTCAGCTCTTCCATACCCTTGGTCACGGCAGTGCCGCAGGCAACCCATGCCTCGACGTTCGCCTTGGCCATCTCGGCGACCTGCTCATTCTTCGGGAACTGGAAGGTGCTCGGGAATTGGAAGGTGTTCATTGTACGCTCCTCGTTTGCGGGGGCCTGCGGGACGGATTTGCCGACGGCCGACTGGGCGCTGGCCCGACTGGAGACCTGCCGGATCCGCGCTGCGGCGACAGGTACGGGTGCCTTGGCGGCGCTGCGTGCGGGTGTCCGCGGTTTGGCGGTAGTAGGCATCGCTGTTCCCCTTAACCCTTTGATTTAGCCGACAATCATGCGCTTCGGCCGCCCCACAGCATCCGGCTTGCGTTCCGAAAATGCTGCAGTGCAACATGATCCAAATATATGTCATCTAGGGAATCGTGCAAGCGCTTTTTTGTGCAGTGCACAATAACCGGTGAGTGTACCCTGTTCACCCCGCTCTTGCGGCGAATGTCGGGCCGTGCGAGCATCCCCGCAATTGCCCGGATTCCCTCGAAATTGTGCCGATGACCTATTGCCTCGCTATCAGAACCCGCGACGGCCTGGTTGCGCTGGCCGATGGCCGTGTCACCAGCGGCAGTCAGATGGGCGTAACGCGCAAGCTGACCATGCTGGGGGACGGCGACCACCGATTCTTCATCATGACGTCAGGCCTGCGCAGCCTGCGCGACAAGGTGATGACCTATCTGACGCGCGACGGCTATTTCGCGGACGAGGGGTTCCAGTCGATTCTCAGCGTCGTCACGGCCTTTGGTCGGGAGCTGAGGGAGGTTGCGAAGGAGGATCGCGAGGCCATCGAAGCCTCGCAGCTGCAGTTCAACCTGCATGCCCTGATCGGCGGCAAGCTGGCCGAAGACAGGCAGCCGACCGTCTATCTGGTCTACCCAGAAGGCAACTGGATCGAGGTGGACGAACGGCAGCCATATCTCTCCATCGGGTCGACGGCGTATGGCAAGCCCATCCTCGATCGCGCCCTGAAGTTCGACACTCCCATGCGCCATGCCCTGAAGCTGGCCTATCTGTCCTTCGATTCGGCGCGCTTCAGCTCCACCGATGTCGGGTACCCCATCGACCTCGTCACCTACTCCGAGACAGACGGCGCCTGGCGACAGTCGCAGCTCGACTACGATCAGCTCGTTGAGCAGCGGCAATGGTGGAACCAGCGGATCACGCAGCTCGCTGAGGGCCTGCCCGACGACCCCTGGGTCGACGACGTCCTACCGCCGGGGCAGTTGCGGTTGACGGTCGTTCGCGACGACGGCGCGTAACGACGCCGCATCGCCGATCCGCGCGGCGCCCTGCCGACCAGGTGCGGGGTCGGTCTTCACCAATCACCTAAGCTTGGCGTCTTGCTGGCTTTCGGACACGGACAGGCCGTCTGGCGCAGGTGCCCTGGCGCAGACGTGCCAGGCACGCAGGCTTGCCACCGCCTGGAATGTGGCATTATCGTTACTAACCAATCTAATGGTCGAGAGTGCCTAAGGCACCGTGGGGAGGAATGGTCACGGGACAATTGGCGGCGCGGGCTGCCATGCCGAGGCCGGGTACGGAGGACCGCTCCAGCAAGCGCGATGCTTGGCGGCAGCCGGAGCGGCCGCAGACCTGCGCACCCATACGACCATGCGCCTGTCCTAACGCCTCCATGACCAACCGGAACAGGGAGCTGGCGTGATCATGGCCAAAGCCATTCACATGATGATCAGGGTGCTCGACGAGACGGCGTCGACCGAATTCTACCGCAATGCTTTCGGACTGGACGTCGCTGACCGGTTCGACTTCGACGGATTTACGCTGATCTATCTGCGGAACCCCGAGAACGACTTCGAGGTGGAGCTGACCGTCAACAAGGGTCAGCAAGAGCCCTACACCCATGGCAGCGGCTACGGCCACATCGCCCTGGCCGTGGAGGATCTCGACGCCGAGCATGCCCGGTTCGCAGCGCTGGGCTATAATCCGAACGATATCAAAGAGTTCCATAGGGACGGGCAGCTTATGGCCCGGTTCTTCTTCGTGCAGGATCCCGACGGTTACAAGATCGAGGTGCTGCAGCGGCATGGTCGATACCGGTAGCCGCCATGACGCACTGACGAAACTATAAGCAAGAAGAAAAACATGACCATACAGGAGAGGAGACACCAAGACATGCGCGTTATCGACAAACGACTTCAGGTCGGCCGACGGGGATTTCTGGCAACGGGGGCGGCGACGGCCGCCGGTGTGGGGGCCGTCGCCAGCGGCGGTGTCATCATCGGCGCCGACGGGGCCTGGGCGCTCAACGTGTCCACCCTGTCGCCGGACGCCGCATCGACGATGCTGCAGATGGCTCGCGACATCTTCCCCCATGATGCGCTCGACGACAGCTACTACGCGCGAGCCATCGAGCCCTACGACCAACAGGCGGGCGAAGATGCGGATCTTCATTCGCTGATCGAGGAAGGCACAGCGGCGCTGAACGGCAAGGCGCAGGAGCGCCATGGTGCGTCCTATGCCGAGATCGAGAGCGAGGACGACCGCGTCGGCCTGCTGCATGAGATCGAGAATTCAGCGCTGTTCAAGAAGCTGAGGGGGGACTTGGTCGTCTCGCTCTACAACCAGCCCGAGGTCTGGCAGCGCCTGGGCTATGAGGGCCCGTCGGCGTCGCAAGGCGGCTATATCGACCGCGGCTTCGACGACCTGAACTGGCTCTAGCCCCAACAAACAAGAAGGAACGGGAGGAACGAACCATGGCAGCGCCCTTCGACCTCAACGACGACGGCGTGGTCGTCATCGTCGGCTCCGGTGCCGGCGGCGGCACGCTCGGCAACGAACTCGCCCAGCAGGGCATCGACACCGTCATCCTGGAAGCCGGCGGCCGGCATGAGATCCACGATTTCGTCAACGACGAATGGGGGATGTTCGGCCAGATCTCATGGCTGGACATGCGCACGACCTCAGGCTCTTGGCGGGTCGCGCGCGATTTCCCCAACCTGCCGGCCTGGATCGTCAAGGCCGTCGGCGGGTCCACCGTGCACTGGGCCGGTGCATCGCTCAGGTTCCAGCCGCACGAGTTCCGCGTGTTGACGGAGTATGGGGCCGTCCATGGCGCCAATCTGCTGGACTGGCCGCTGACGCTGGAAGAGCTGGAGCCCTACTACGACCGGGCCGAAGACAAGATGGGCGTCACCGGCACACACGGCATCCCGCGGCTGCCCGGCAACAACAACTATAAGGTCATGGCGGCGGGCGCCGACCGGCTTGGCTACACGCGCTATCACACCGGCAACATGGCGATCAATTCCGAGAATCGCGATGGCCGCAGCTCTTGCCTGCAGATCGGCTTTTGTTTCCAGGGCTGCCAGTCGGGGGCGAAGTGGTCGACGCTCTATGCGGAGATCCCCAAGGGTGAGGACACCGGCCACCTGGAGGTACGCCCGCAAAGCCAGGTGCTGCAGATCGAGCATGACGATGCGGGCAAGGTGACCGGCGTCGTCTACGCCGATGCGGAGGGCAACCAACACCGCCAGAAGGCACGCGCGATTTGCGTCGCCGGCAACAGCATCGAAACGCCCCGGCTGCTCTTGAACTCCGCCAGCGCCAAGTTCCCGGACGGCCTTGCCAACGGGTCGGGCCAAGTGGGCCGCAACTACATGCGGCACATGACGGGGTCCGTCTACGCCGTCTTCGACCAGCCGGTGAACATGTACCGCGGCACCACCATGGCCGGCATCATCCAGGATGAATCCATCAACGATCCGGCGCGCGGCTTCGTCGGCGGGTACGAGATGGAGACGTTGTCGCTGGGCGTGCCGTTCATGGCGGCCTTCCTGGACCCCGGTGCCTGGGGGCGGGACTTCACCTGGGCGATGGACCGGTACGACCACATGGCCGGCATGTGGCTGGTGGGCGAAGACATGCCGCAGGAAAGCAACGCCGTCGCCCTGCATCCGGAGATCAAGGATCAGTACGGTCTGCCGGTGCCGGACGTGCGGTTCGACGACCACCAGAACGACATCAAGATGCGCCAGCACGCCTTCCGCCAGGGGGCGGCGGTCTATGAGGCGGCAGGGGCGCTGAAGACCTATCGCACGCCGCCCTATCCCTCGACGCACAATCTCGGTACCTGCCGGATGAGCGAGCGGCCCGAGGACGGGGTGGTGAACAAGTGGGGCAGGGCCCATGACGTGCCCAACCTTTTCGTCAGCGACGGCAGCCAGTTCACGACCGGCGGCGCGGAGAACCCGACGCTGACCATCGTCACTCTTGCGATCCGTCAGGCTGAGCACATCCGCCGGGAGATGGCGGCCGGCAACCTCTGATCCGTGAAACGGCGCCCCGGGCACGGTGTTGGGCTGTTCCCGCACCGTGCTGGGGGGCTGAAGCTCGCGCTCGGCGCTTCAGGGGATTGCGGCTGGCGAGGTAGGCGAACGCGCCTGCCGGCTCAGAACTCCCGGCGGTAGTTCGGGGCTTCGCGGGTCACGGTGATGTCGTGTACGTGGCTTTCGCGCAGGCCCGCATTGGTGATGCGCAGGAATGAACACCGCTGCTGCATCTCCACAATCGTCCGATTGCCGGTATAGCCCATGGCCGCCTTCAGCCCGCCGACCAGCTGGTGCAGCACGCTGGCGACCGGCCCCTTGTAGGGAACGCGGCCTTCGACGCCCTCGGGCACCAGCTTCAGCGTGTCCGACACCTCGGCCTGGAAATAGCGGTCCGCCGATCCCCGCGCCATGGCGCCGACGGAGCCCATGCCGCGGTAGCTCTTGTAGGATCGGCCCTGGTAGAGAATCACTTCGCCCGGCGCCTCGTCGGTGCCGGCGAGCAGCGAGCCCACCATGGCACAGTCGGCGCCGGCCGCGATCGCCTTGGCCAAATCGCCGGAATACTTGATGCCGCCGTCGGCGATCGCCGGGATGCCTTGCTCATGGCAGGCCTCCGCCACATCGAGGATGGCCGTCAGCTGCGGCACGCCGACGCCGGCGACCATGCGCGTCGTGCAGATCGAGCCGGGGCCGATACCGACCTTCACGGAATCCGCGCCGGCATCGATCAACGCCTTGGCGCCATCGGCCGTGGCCACATTGCCGGCGACGATCTGGGTGTAGTTGCTGAGGCGCCGCGCGCCGGCGACGGTGTTCAAGACGCCTTCGGAATGGCCGTGGGCCGTATCGATCACCAGGATGTCGACGCCTGCGTCGAACAGGGCCCGGGCGCGCTCGATGCCGTCCGGGCCGGTTCCCGTCGCAGCCGCCACACGCAGCCGGCCCTTCTCGTCCTTGCAGGCGAGCGGATGCAGTCGCGCCTTCTCGATGTCTTTCACCGTGATCAGGCCGACGCAGCGGTAGTCGCCGTCGACCACCAACAGCTTTTCGATGCGATGCTGGTGCAGAAGCCGCTTGGCCTCGTCCGGTGCGACGCCGTCGCGCACGGTGATCAGCTGGTCTTTGGTCATTAACTCGGTGACCGGCTGATCGGGGTTCTCCGCAAAGCGGACATCGCGGTTCGTCAGGATGCCCACCAGCTTGCCGTTCGGCTCCACGACCGGGATGCCGGAGATGCGGTTGTGCTGCATCAGCTCCAGCGCCTCCGACAGCGTCGCGCCGGGGCCGATGGTGATGGGGTTGACCACCATGCCGCTCTCGAACCGCTTGACCTTGCGGACCTCGTCTGCCTGGCGCTGGATATCCAGATTGCGGTGGATCACCCCGATGCCGCCGGCCTGGGCCATGGCGATGGCGAGCGGCGCCTCGGTGACCGTATCCATGGCGGCGGACAGAAGCGGTATGCCGAGCTCGATCTCGCGGGTCAGCCGTGTCCGGGTTTCCGCGGCCGCGGGCAGCACGGCGGAGGCGGCGGGCGCCAACAGCACGTCATCGAAGGTGAGGGCCTCGCGTATCTGCATGGGTGTCCCTCCCCGAAAAAAGGTGGCCGGCACTATAGTGATAGCGCCCGTCCTGTCGAGGCGGCGGTTGGGCACGGGGCCGCGGAAGGACATTTGTGATCGAAAACGCCCCGCGTCGGCGCAATTGTTGGACCGCCGTCAGCCTCCGTTGGGGGGAGCGCGGAAGCCCGTGGCGACCAGATAGGTCTCCGCTGATTCGCTGCGGCTGGCCGGCGGCTTGGCGTGGCGGACCTTCTCGAAGCGCTGCTTGATCGTGTTGAGCAGATGCGCCTCCGCCCCGCCCTGAAACAGCTTGCAGACGAAGGCGCCGCCCGGTGCCAGCACGGTCTGTGCGAAGTCGAACGCCGCATCGGCGAGCGCCATGATGCGGAGATGGTCCGTCGCCGCATGGCCGGTCGTCGGTGCGGCCATGTCGCTCAGCACCAAGTCGGCCAGCCCGCCGAGCGCCTCGGTCAAGCGGGACGGTGCGCTATCGTCCAGGAAGTCCAGGCACAGGATCGCTGCACCCGGCACCGGGTCCATCGCCAGCAGATCCAGCGCGACCACGCCGCCCCGGCCGGCGCGCTCCACGGCCACCTGAGTCCAGCCGCCGGGCGCCGCGCCCAGATCGATAACCCGCTGGCCGCGGCGGAAAAGCCGGAAACGTTCGTCCAGCTGAATCAGTTTGAAGGCCGCCCGGCTGCGATAGCCGCGCTGCTGCGCCTCGGCGACATAGGGATCGTTCAACTGCCGGGCCAGCCAGCGCGTCGACGACGGCGCGCGCCCGCGGGCCGTCTTGACGCGAGCGGCCGGCCGGCGGGCACCGGCCCGGCCACCGTCCGTTCTCTTGCGGGTCACGGCAGGGCGGCGCGGGACGAAGGCGAGTCCGACGGCCCGGAGCTCAGCGGCTTTCCGCCACGGCCGGCGATCAGGTCGATCAGGATGCCCTCGCGCACACCCCTGTCGGCAATGCGCAGGCGCCCGACGGGCCAAAGTCGGCAGATGGCTTCCAGCACCGCGCAGCCGCCGACCACGAGGTCGGCGCGTTCCCGGCCGATGCACGGGTGTGCGGCGCGGCCGTCGAAGTCCAGCGCGCAAAGTTCACGGCTGATGCGCGCCACCTCGCAGAAATCGAGGAAGCTGCCGTCGACCACCGAGCGGTCGTACCGCGGCAGCCCCTGGAACACGCCGCCCAGTGTGGTGACGGTGCCGGACGAGCCGATCATCTGCACCTGGCCTTCGGCAATCAGCTCACGGATGGCGTGGCGACGGTCGAAATTCTCCAGGCTCTTGCGCGTCTCGGCGACCATCGATTCGTAGGTCTCAGGCGGAACCTGGTCGCCGCCATGGCGTTCGGCCAGCAGCATCACGCCCAGCGGCAGGCTGATGGCATCGATCACCGACGGCCGTGCGCGCCGGTCGCCGTCGACCTTCAGCCAGACGAGTTCGGTCGACCCGCCGCCGATGTCGAACATCAGCGCGCGTGACAGGGCGGGATCCAAGAGCTCGGCACAGCCCTTGAGCGCCAGGCGCGCCTCCTCGCCGGGCGAGATGACTTCAAGCGCAATGCCCGTCGTCTCGGCCACTTGGTCCTGGAAGTCGGCGAAGTTGCCGGCGCGGCGACATGCCTCCGTGGCGACGGCACGGTGCCGGTTGACGCCGCGACGGCGCATCTTGGCGGCACAGACGCCCAGCGCCTCCAGGCAACGGTCGATGGCTGTCTGCGACAGCATGCCGGTTTGGCCGACGCCTTCGCCCAGCCGCACGATGCGGCTGAACGCGTCGATCACATGGAAGCGAACGCCGTTGGGCCGTGCGACCAGCAAGCGGCAATTGTTGCTTCCCAGATCGATGGCGGCGACCGGCCGATATCTCGGGTCACCGCCATTGTGCCGTGCCGGCGGCCGACGGGAAGCCGCGGGCTCAGGGGGGTCCGCCCTCATGGTCCTGCCGTTTCATTGGGCGGCACGCTGTCGGGTGCCGCCTTTCTGTAAGAGTCATGCTAGCCCAAGGCAGCGCATGATCGCCAGCCTGTCACTGAACAAGTTGGTGAATTCGTCCGCTGATCCGGGCCTGTGTCATGGAACAGTGTGGCGGGCAGTGCGGGCGGTCGCTGTGTCCGCCGTCACACCTCGCGCGAATTCCGTCGCGAAGATGCGGCGCGATCGGCTGGCGGCCGGGGCTTAACACGCGCCGGGCGCTGTGCTAGGAAGTCGTTTCATCCGCTTGGGGGATCGTCTAGCGGTAGGACATCGGACTCTGACTCCGAGAGCCCTGGTTCGAATCCAGGTCCCCCAGCCAGATCTCGCTCGTTCCCCGATTTCTTCCCTGGATTGCTGAAACTCGCTGAGCGGGCGCCGGCTGTTTGCGCCGAAAGATCAAAGGGGTCGCGGAAGGCGGCGACCACCTTGCCGCTGTCCCCAAATGTGCTTGCCGTCTGGTGGCCACCAGCTTCCTCCTCCCTGACTGCATGTCAGGTCTCGTGGTCGTCGATCAGCGGTGACGGCTTCGCCAGGCGTTCGAGATCGTCGAGCTTTGTCAGCGTCACCTCCGGACCGTCGACATTCACGCCGTAGGGCTTCAGGGTCGCAAACGCGCGCGAGAGGTTCTCCGGTGTCATGCCCAACAGCGACGCCACCATCCGCTTTTCATAGGGCAGTGAGAACGCGGCCGCGCCGCCGGCCTCTACGCGCAACCGCAGCAGGTAGTTGGCAAGGCGTTCGACCGCCGTGCGCAGCTTCAGGTTCTTCACCGTCTTGACCATGAACCGGAAGGCCTGAGCCAGCTCGGCGATCATCGCCTCGGCAAAGGCCGTATCCTCCAGCACGACCGTTCGGATGCTCTCTGACGGGATCATCAGGATGCGCGATGATTCCAGCGTTCGTGCCGACATCAGATAGACGGCGTCGCGCAGCACCGCGGCCAGGATGAATGTCGAGACTGGACGCGCTACCAGAACCGCGCTTTCCTGTCTCTTCTGGGTCGCAAAGAGCTCAACGGCCCCTTCCACGACGACATGCAGGAAATCGGCCGGGTCGCCTTCCGCGATCAGGGTGACGCCCTTGGGAAACCGCTGGAGAAACGACGCCGGCAGCAACTGCTCGAAGCTGTCCTGTCGCATCGATGCAAAAAGCGGAAGGGCGCGAACGGCCTTCAGGTCCTCAGGGCGCATTCAGGGCTGCCTGTGGAAGCGGTCGGCGAATCATCCCAACCACTTGATAATTGTCAAGTGTTCGGGCGACGTGCAGCAAATGATGAAGTAAAACCTATCATCTGGTGCATGTCGATTTGTGGATCATAAGTTTATTTTTGCCGATCACTATTTACATCCGAAACGGATCGGGTTGTGCTGAATACAGCAACGGCAGGATCAAGATTAAGGCAAGATATTATCTTGTCTGCATCTTCTGCCTGACCAGGGTTTCGGACGGCGTATCGGATCGGCCGCATCGGGGTCGGCACGTCAGCCGGGTCGGACAGTCACGGGAGAAGGGCCAACCATGACCACACAGGCAAGCGCAGTCGATCACGGGCATGTCCTCGAGGACTGGCGTCCCGACGACGAATCCTTCTGGGCTCAGAAAGGCAGCAAGGTCGCAAGCCGCAATCTGTGGATCTCGATCCCCTGTCTGTTGCTGGCGTTTTCCGTCTGGTTGGTGTGGAGCGTGGTGGTCGCCAAGCTGCCGGCCATCGGCTTCACCTACACCACCAACGAGCTGTTCTGGCTCGCTGCCCTGCCCGGCCTGTCCGGCGCCACCTTGCGCATCTTCTACAGCTTCATGGTGCCCATCTTCGGCGGGCGGCTCTGGACGGCGATGAGCACCGCGTCGCTCTTGATCCCCGCACTCGGCATCGGCTTTGCCGTGCAGGACCCTGAGACACCCTATTGGCTGTTCATGGTGTTGGCGCTGCTGTGCGGGCTCGGTGGCGGCAACTTCGCCTCCAGCATGGCCAATATCAGCTTCTTCTACCCGCGTGCGAAGAAGGGGCATGCGCTGGCGCTGAATGCCGGCCTGGGCAATGCCGGCGTCAGCGTCATGCAATTCGTCGTGCCGCTGGTGATCACGGCCGGTGTGTTCGGCGCCATCGGCGGCGCGCCGCAGACCACTGCCGATGGGGCCAGCCTGTGGATCCAGAACGCCGGTTTCGTCTGGGTGCCTTTCCTGGTCATCACGTCGATCGCCGCCTGGTTCGGCATGAACGACATCGCGTCGGCCAAGGCGTCCTTCAAAGAGCAATCCATCATCTTCAAGCGCAAGCACAACTGGATCATGTGCTGGCTCTACACCGGAACCTTCGGGTCCTTCATCGGGTACTCGGCCGGGTTCCCACTGCTGGCCCGCACGCAGTTCCCCGAGGTCGACAGCCTGCAGTTCGTCTTCCTGGGGCCGCTGGTGGGTGCCCTCAGCCGCGCAGCCACGGGCTGGGTCTCGGACAAGTACGGCGGTGGCCGGGTGACCTTGTGGGTCTTCGTGCTGATGATCGCAGCCGTGGGCGGCGTGCTGTTCTTCCTCGGCATCAAGGACCAGCCAGGGGCGTTCTGGGGCTTCTTCGCGATGTTCATGGTGCTGTTCCTGGCGACCGGGATCGGCAACGCGTCGACCTTCCAGATGATCCCCGTGATCATGCGCCAGGAAGTCGGCCGCATGATGCCGGGGCTGGCCGATGCCGACCTCTCACGCCAGGCGGAGAAGGAATCCGCTGCGATCATCGGCTTCACCTCGGCGATCGCGGCCTACGGCGCCTTCTTCATCCCCAAGAGCTACGGCAGCTCCATCGCCATGACCGGCGGTCCGGAGGCGGCCCTGATCGGCTTCATGATCTTCTATGCCACCTGCGTGGCGATCACCTGGCTCTTCTACACCCGCAAGTCCGCGCCCGTGCCGTGCTGATCAGGAAACGAACGGGCAAAGGAGAAATCGCATGAGCCACTTCCTCGACCGTCTCTTGTTCCTGAAGAAGACCGTCGACGTCTATTCCGGCGGCCACGGCGTTGTCACCCGCGAAGACCGCAGCTGGGAAGACGGGTACCGCAAGCGCTGGCAGCACGACAAAGTCGTCCGCTCCACGCACGGCACGAACTGCACCGGGTCGTGCAGCTGGAAGATCTACGTCAAGGGCGGGATCATCACCTGGGAGACCCAGCAGACCGACTATCCGCGCACCCGGCCCGACCTGCCGAACCATGAGCCGCGCGGCTGCTCCCGCGGTGCCAGCTATTCCTGGTACGTCTACAGCAGCAACCGCCTGAAGCACCCGCTGATCCGCTCACGCCTGCTGCAGGCTTGGCGCAAGGCGCGGGCGACCAAGACCCCGGTGGCGGCCTGGCGCTCGATCGTCGAAGACCCTGGGACCCGAGCCTCCTACACCCGCCAGCGCGGCCATGGCGGTTTCGTGCGCGCCAAGTGGGACGAAGTCACCGAGATCATCGCGGCCGCCAACGCCTACACAGCCAAGACCTATGGTCCCGACCGCGTCGTCGGCTTCTCGCCCATCCCGGCGATGTCCATGGTCTCCTACGCCGCGGGCACGCGCTATCTGTCGCTGCTCGGCGGCGTGTGCATGAGCTTCTACGACTGGTACTGCGACCTGCCGCCGGCCAGCCCGCAGACTTGGGGCGAGCAGACCGACGTGCCGGAAAGCGCCGACTGGTACAACGCCGGCTTCATCATCGTCTGGGGCTCCAACGTCCCGCAGACGCGCACGCCCGATGCGCATTTCTACACCGAGGCGCGCTATCGCGGCATGAAGAGCGCCGTCGTCTCGCCCGACTACAGCGAGGCGTCGAAGTTCGGCGACATGTGGCTGCACCCCAAGCAGGGGACGGACGCGGCTCTCGCCATGGCCATGGGCCACGTCATCCTGCGTGAGTTCCACCTGGACCGGCAGGTCGACTATTTCAGCGACTATGTCCGCCGCTACACCGACATGCCGATGCTGGTGCGGCTGGTTCAGAAGGACGGCTATCTGGTGCCGGAACGGCTGCTGCGCGCCGCCGACCTGCCGGGCGCGCTCGGCCAGGCCAACAATCCCGACTGGAAGACCGTGGCCGTCAACGAGGCCAGCGGCGAGCTGGTGGCACCACAGGGCTCCGTCGGCTTCCGCTGGGGCGAGCAGGGCAAGTGGAACCTGGAGGAGAAGGACGGCGACGGCAACGAGATCAAGCTGCGCTTGAGCCTGCTGGACGCCCATGACGAGGCCGCCGATGTCGGCTTCCCCTATTTCGGCAACCGCCAGCACGACTTCTTCGCCGGCACCGACCATCCCGACGTGTTGGTGCGCAAGGTTCCGGTGAAGAAGATCAAGCTGAAGAAGGGGCCGGCCCTGGTCGCCTCGGTCTACGACCTGTTCCTGGCCAATTACGGCCTCGACCGGGGGCTGGGCGACGACATGGCGGCCACGTCGTTCGACGACGACCTGCCCTACACGCCGACCTGGCAGGAACGGATCACCGGCGTGCCGCGCGACCGGGTGATCACCGTGGCGCGGGAGTTCGCGCGCAATGCCGAGCTGACCGGCGGCAAGTCCATGGTGATCCTCGGCGCCGGGCTGAACCACTGGTACCACATGGACATGAACTACCGCGGCATCATCAACATGCTGGTGATGTGCGGCTGTGTTGGCCAGTCGGGCGGCGGCTGGTCGCATTATGTGGGCCAGGAGAAGCTGCGCCCGCAGACCGGTTGGCTGCCGCTGGCCTTCGCGCTCGACTGGGGTCGCCCGCCGCGGCACATGAATTCCACCTCGTTCTGGTATGCGCATACCGACCAGTGGCGCTACGAGACCCTGACGGTGGACGAGATCCTGTCGCCGACGGCGCCGGAGGGCCCGTGGGATGGCGCGCTGATCGACTACAATGTGCGCGCCGAGCGGATGGGCTGGCTGCCGTCCGCACCCCAATTGCAGACCAATCCGTTGGAGATCGCCAAGGCGGCCGAAGCGGCCGGCAAGGAGGTGAAGGACTATCTGGTCGACGCGCTGAAGGCCGGCGACGTCCGGATGTCGTGCGAAGACCCGGACAATGAGAAGAACTGGCCGCGCAACCTGTTCGTCTGGCGCTCAAACCTGCTGGGGTCCAGCGGCAAGGGGCACGAGTACTTCCTGAAGCACCTGTTGGGCACCAGCCACGGTGTGCAGGGCAAGGACCTGGGCGAGGACGGTGGCCAGAAACCGCAGGAGGTCGCCTGGCACGACGCGGCACCGGAGGGCAAGCTGGATCTGCTGGTCACGCTCGACTTCCGCATGTCCACCACGGCCGTCTACTCCGACATCGCGCTGCCCACGGCCACCTGGTACGAGAAGAACGACCTCAACACCTCCGACATGCACCCGTTCATCCACCCGCTGTCCGCCGCGGTCGACCCGCTGTGGGAGAGCCGGACGGACTGGGCGATCTTCAAGGGCATCGCGGAGAAGTTCTCGCAGGTCGCGCCAGAGGTGCTGGGCACGGAAAGAGACGTCGTGCTCACGCCCATCCTGCACGACACCCCGGCCGAGACGGCCCAGCCCTACGACGTGCAGGACTGGAAGCGGGGCGAGATCGAACCCCAGCCCGGCAAAACCATGCCGCAGATCGCGGTGGTCGAGCGCGACTATCCCAACCTCTACAAGCGTTTCACCGCGCTTGGGCCGTTGATGGAGAAGCTCGGCAACGGCGGCAAGGGCATGAGCTGGCAGACGGGCCATGAGGTGGAGCAGCTCAAACGCCTGAATGGCGTCGTCACCGAAGAGGGGCCGACGCAAGGCATGGCCCGCATCGACAGCGACATCGACGCGTCCGAAGTGGTGCTGATGCTGGCGCCGGAAACCAACGGCGAAGTGGCGGTCAAGGCTTGGGAATCGCTGGGCCGCACCACGGGCCGCGACCACGAGCATCTCGCCCTGCCGAAGGAGGACGAAAAGATCCGCTTCCGCGACCTAGTCGCCCAGCCGCGCAAGATCATCAGCTCCCCCATCTGGTCCGGACTGGAGTCTGAGAAGGTCTGCTACAACGCCGGCTACACCAACGTGCACGAGCTGATCCCCTGGCGCACACTGACCGGGCGACAGCAGCTCTACCAGGATCACCTGTGGATGCGGGCCTTCGGCGAGGGTTTCTGCGTCTACCGCCCGCCGGTCGACCTGAAGACCATCGCGCCGGTGATCGACAGCAAGCCCAACGGCGAAAAGCAGGTCGTCCTCAACTTCATCACGCCCCACCAGAAATGGGGCATCCATTCCACCTACACCGACAACCTGCTGCTGCTGACGCTGTCCCGCGGCGGCCCGATCCTGTGGATGAGCGAGGTCGACGCCGCCAAGGCCGGCATCGCCGATAACGACTGGATCGAGGCCTACAACACCAACGGTGCGCTGGTCTGCCGGGCCGTCGTCTCCCAGCGGGTCAAGGAAGGCATGGTCATGATGTACCACGCACAGGAGAAGATCCATAACGTGCCCGGCTCGCAAATCACCGGGCAGCGCGGCGGCATCCACAACTCCGTCACCCGCGCCGTGCTGAAGCCGACGCACATGATCGGCGGCTACGCCCAGCAGGCCTACGGCTTCAACTACTACGGCACGGTCGGCGCCAACCGCGACGAATTCATCATCGTGCGCAAGATGAGCCGCGTCGACTGGCTGGACGGTCCCGAACAGGCCGAGACCCGGATGGAGGCAGCCCAATGAAGATCCGCGCCCAGATCGCCATGGTGCTGAACCTCGATAAATGCATCGGGTGTCACACCTGCTCGGTCACCTGCAAGAACGTGTGGACCAGCCGCGAAGGGGTCGAATACGCCTGGTTCAACAATGTCGAGACCAAGCCCGGCATCGGCTATCCCAAGGACTGGGAGAACCAGAAGCGCTGGCACGGCGGCTGGACCCGCACCGGCGGCGGCAGGCTGCAGCCCAAGATCGGCGGCAAATGGCGGGTGTTGGCCAACATCTTCGCCAACCCCGACCTGCCGGAGATCGACGACTACTACGAGCCCTTCACCTTCGACTACGAGCACCTGCAGACGGCGCCCGAGAGCAAGGCGATGCCGACGGCGCGCCCGCGCTCACTGATTACCGGCGAGCGGATGGAGAAGATCGAATGGGGGCCGAACTGGGAAGAGATCCTGGGCGGTGAGTTCGCCAAGCGGTCGAAGGACGTCAACTTCGAGGGCGTGCAGAAGGACATCTACGCCCAGTTCGAAAACACCTTCATGATGTACCTGCCCAGGCTGTGCGAGCATTGCCTCAACCCGACCTGCGTCGCCTCATGCCCCTCCGGCGCCATCTACAAGCGCGAGGAGGACGGCATCGTCCTGATCGACCAGGAGAAGTGCCGCGGCTGGCGCATGTGCATCTCCGGCTGCCCGTACAAGAAGATCTATTACAACTGGCAGTCCGGCAAATCCGAGAAGTGCATCTTCTGCTATCCGCGCATCGAGGCGGGTCAGCCGACCGTCTGCTCGGAGACCTGCGTCGGCCGCATCCGCTATCTGGGCGTCATGCTGTACGACGCCGACCGCATCGCCGCGGCTGCCAGCCCGAACGACGAGACGGACCTGTACCAGGCCCATCTCGACATCTTCCTCGATCCCAACGACAAGGCCGTGCAGGCTCAGGCGCTGGCTGACGGCGTGCCGGAAGCTTGGCTGGAGGCTGCGCGCAAGTCGCCGGTGTGGAAGATGGCGATGGACTGGAAGGTGGCGTTCCCGCTCCATCCCGAATACCGCACGCTGCCCATGGTCTGGTATGTGCCGCCGCTGTCGCCGATCCAGTCGGCGGCCGCGGCCGGGTCCATGGGCGTCGACGGGGCCATGCCGGATGTGCGCTCGCTGCGCATCCCCTTGCGCTATCTCGCCAACATGCTGACCGCCGGCAAGGAAGAGCCGGTGGCACAGGCGCTGGAGCGCATGCTGGCCATGCGCTCCTACATGCGGACCAAGACGGTCGAAGGCGTGATCGACGAGGCCATCGCCAAGCGCGTTGGCCTGACGCCGCTTCAGGTCGAAGACATGTACCACATCATGGCGATCGCCAATTACGAAGACCGCTTCGTCATCCCCACCAACCACCGCGAGGCCCGCGAAGACGCCTACGATCTGCGCGGCGGCTGCGGATTCAGCTTCGGCGGCGGCTGCAGCGGCATCACCGACGTCAACCTCTTCGCCGGCGGCAAGGTCGGCGGCGGCCGCCGCAAGATGTCGGACAAAGAGCCGATGGAGGTGGCGTGATGGTGCCGGCACGCATGGATGCCCAGGGACCCGTCATCCCCGCGAAGGCGGGGATCTCTTCGGACGACGCACAGTCGGCGCGAGATGCCCGCCTTCGCGGGCATGACGATGTCGGTGTTGGGAAAGGGAATCCGGAGCAGGCTACTGAGTCGATGACCTACAGGGCCCTGGCTGCCCTCCTGTCCTACCCGACCGACGACCTGCAGCACGCCGTTCCTGAGATCCGCAGCATCCTGGCGGCCGAGCGGAGGCTGGACGCCGATACGCAGGGCGCGCTGGGCTGCCTGCTCGACGAACTCGCTGCCGGCGACCTCTACGGTCTGCAGGAACGCTATGTCCTCCTGTTCGACCGGACGCGTTCGCTCTCGCTCTACCTGTTTGAGCATGTGCACGGCGACAGCCGCGACCGGGGCCAGGCCATGGTTGATCTGCTCGCCATGTACGAGCGCCAGGGCCTGACGATCGACGGCAATGAACTGCCGGACCATCTGCCGGTGTTCCTGGAGTTCCTCTCGTCCGTGTCGGACGCCGAGGCGCGGCCGCTGCTTGGCCAGCCGCTGCATGTCCTGATCGCCCTGCGTGAGCGGCTCGAGCGCCGCGACAGCGCCTACGCGGCCGTCTTACGCGCGCTGGAAGCCCTGGCTGAGGGCAAGCCCGAGCCGCAAGCGATGGCTAGCCTGCGGGCGGAGGAAGACGACGACCCCCACGACTTGGCGGCCCTCGATGCGGCCTGGGAAGACGCGCCCGTGACCTTCGGCCCGGAGGCTTCCGACACCGGCTGTCCGAAGGCCGCCAGCATTCTGGAACGCATGCTCAGCCGTGACGGCGCTACTCGCGCCGCCACGTCTGTTGACGGGAGACCCCAAGGATGACCGGGTACCTGAACGAATTCCTCTACGGCTACTACCCCTATGTGGCCCTGACCGTGTTCTTCCTCGGCAGCCTGGCGCGCTACGACCTGGCGCCCTACACGTGGAAGACGGGCTCCAGCCAACTCCTGCGCCGCGGCCAGCTTCGCCTCGGCAGTAACCTCTTCCACATCGGCATCCTGGTCGTGTTCATCGGCCACTTCGTCGGCCTGTTGACGCCGATCGAGATGTTCGACGCGCTCGGCATCGGCCATACGACCAAGCAGCTGATGGCGATCATCGTCGGCGGCGTTGCCGGTCTGGCTTGCCTGGCCGGCATCGGCATCCTGCTGCACCGCCGGCTCTACGATCCGCGGATCCGCAAGAACTCGAGCTTCGCGGACCACGCCATCCTGATCCTGCTGGGCGTCCAGCTTCTGTTCGGGCTGCTGACGATCCCGTTGTCGCTCGGTCACCTGGACGGCAGCGAGATGGTGAAGTTCATGGCCTGGGCGCAGAGCATCGTGACCTTCCAGGGCGGCGCCGCAGCCTACGTCGCGGACACGTCGTTCATCTTCAAGATCCACTTGTTCCTTGGCCTGACGATCTTCCTGGTGTTCCCGTTCACGCGGCTGGTCCATATCTGGAGCGCGCCCGTGCGCTACATACTGGCCCGCCGCGGCTACCAGATCATGCGCACGGCCGGGCCCGGCCAGATCGCGGACCGGCTGCCGATCCGGCGCACGACCGCGGCGGAGTAGGCACGATGACGGCCGCAGCCGCCGCGACGCCGACCGGCGTCTCCGTCAACGGAACACCGATCCCTCCCGCGGAGATCGCGGCGGAGGTGCAGAACCACCCGGCTGCAACGCCGCGGCAGGCCTGGCTGCGGGCCGTCCGGGCGCTGGTGGTCCGCGAACTGCTGCTGCAGGAAGCGCGCCGCCTCGCGCTGAAGCCGGAACCCGAGACCGATGGCGACGGCCGGCGAGAGACCGAGGACGAGGCGCTCGTTCGTCAAGTGGTCGAGTGCGAGGTCGCGGTGCCGGAGGCTGATGAAGCATCGTGCCGGCGGTACTACGACAACAACCGTGATCGTTTCCGCAGCCCGGATCTGTTCGAGCCGGCCCACATCTTGATATCTGCTTCGGCTGGGGACGAGCCGGCCTATGAGACGGCAACAGGGCAGGCTGAGACCCTGATCGCCGTCCTGCAGAAATGCCCGGATCTGTTCGACGTGCTCGCCCGCGAACACTCCGTCTGCCCGTCTAAGGCCAATGGCGGGCGCCTGGGTCAGGTGACGAAGGGCCAGACGGTCCCGGAGTTCGAGACATTCCTGTTCAACCTGGAAGAGGGGCAGCTTTGCCCCGTCCCGGTGAAGACGCGCTATGGCGTGCATGTGCTGCGGCTTGACCGGCGATCGGCGGGCCGCACCTTGCCGTTCGAGGTCGTCGCCGACCGGATTGCCGGCTACTTGCGCGATACGGCGTGGCGGCGCGGCGTGGCGCAGTACATTCAGCTGCTGGTGGGACGGTCGGACATCCAGGGCACCGACTTGGCGGGGGCCGCCACCCCACTCGTGCAATGAGGCCAGCGACGCGGGAGACCACCGGCGGCTCAATCGCAAGGGAAGGAAAGCGGCGTGAGGGTCCGTAGCGCGAGCCACCGAGTGGACCAGTGCCGAAAGGCCCCCTGATGCCGGCGACGGAGCCGCTCCGCGCGCTGCAGGCGCTGCCCGCCGACCTCGTGCGCCGGCCGTTGGACTTCCTCTCGGCCGACCACGCGCGCCAGCGGACCGTCTCCGACCTAATGGAGAAGCTGGCCGAAGACAGCGTGCTCGATCCGGCTGTGGCAGAGGGAGTGCTGCGCTATCTCACGGTCGATATGGCGGCCCATGTCCGCGATGAGGAAGAGGATCTCTTCCCACTCTTGCGCAAGCGATGCCTGGCGGAGGACGAGATAGACACCGCGCTGTCCCTGCTGGCGGCTGAGCACACGTCGGAGGAACGGCTGGCCAAGACCGTCATGGCCGGCCTGCAGCGGCTAATCGATGAAGATCTGCCGGCCCGGAGCGATCCGCCCTTGCGGGATGAACTGGTGGGCTACGCCCGGCACTTGCGCAGGCATCTTGCACTAGAACACAGCATCCTGCTGCCCATGGCCCGCGTACGCCTAACGGCGAGAGATCTTCGAGATATGGCCAAACACATGGCCGCGCGGCGCGGCATCGAGCTTTCAGCGCCCGCCTGACCCGGTCGGGGCTGATCGGCTCCATGCCGCCGAAGGCATGCCAGCCGCCAGCTTCTTCAACTCGTGCTTGCCGTCAATATAGATAGCAATGCATGGCTTGATGAATATCAATCGCCCACTCAATGTTCTCATTCAGCAAGAAAAAATTCGATCAATTGAGAAGTATCGATTTTCAGGTGCAATGATTGTTTCAGATGATACAGTATTGATGTTTTGGATTGATTAGGTTTTACTGAAAGAAATCATAAGAACATCACATCGGCGGAGAGATCTGCCTTGTCGCCCCGTCCCGTCGCCGCGCCCGCTTCCCTGACAGGCGCCCTTCCTGCCGATCGCGGCCGCAACCGACGCTGCCAGATCCCCACCGGCCGGAGCACCTGACAGCAGATGTCCCGTATGCCCGCAGGTTCAACGCAGCCTAAGCAAAGGACATGATAAACATGGCCTCCGAGAAGCAAAAACGCATCTCCGTTCTGACGATGAACACCATGGCCTTCACGGTGAACTTTGCCGTGTGGACGATGTTCTCGATCATTGGCATCAGGATCAAGGAAGAGCTTGGCCTGAACGAGACGGAGTTCGGGCTGCTCGTCGCGACGCCCATCCTAACGGGCTCTCTGGTTCGCCTGCCGCTGGGCATCCTGACGGACCGCTACGGCGGCCGCATCGTCTACCTGATCCAGATGCTGCTGGTCGCCGTGGCGACCTATGGTTTGGCGTTCGCCGACCAGTATTGGCAGTACCTCGTCATCGGTCTGTGCGTCGGCTTGGCGGGCGGCTCGTTCGCCATCGGCATCGCCTACACGGCCGCCTGGTTTCCGAAGGCGCAGCAGGGCACGGCCATGGGCATCTTCGGGGCGGGCAACGCGGGTGCTGCGGTCACCAACCTGGTCGCACCGACGATCGTTATCGCGCTGGGGTGGCGCGCCGTGCCGGAGATCTATTCCATCGCCATGCTGGTGATGGCCGTGGTGTTCTGGTTCCTGACCTATCCCGACCCGCAGCTTGAGGAACGCAAGCGCACCAACAGCATCCCGACCCTTGCCCAACAGCTGGCGCCATTGGCGGAAATCAAGCTCTGGCGCTACGGGCTTGCCTATTACTTCGTGTTCGGCGGCTTTGTGGCGCTGTCGCTATGGCTGCCGCGTTACTACGTCGCCGAATTCGGGCTGGAACTCCAGGCCGCGGCCTTCATCACCATGTTCTTCACGCTTCCGTCCGGTGTCATCCGGGCCCTGGGCGGCTGGATCTCCGACAAATTCGGCGGCGATACGGTCACCTGGTGGGTGTTCTGGGTCAGCCTCGTCAGCCTTTTCTTCCTGTCCTACCCGTCGACGACCCTGGTGATCCACGGCATCGAACGCGACATGACGATGAGTATCGGTGTCGGCATCGTGATGTTCACCGTTCTCGTCTTCGTCGTCGGCATCGCCCAGGGCATCGGCAAGGCCAGCGTCTATCGCAGCCTGGCAGACGACTATCCCACCAACATGGGCGCGGCCGGCGGCCTGGTCGGGGTGGTCGGCGGCCTCGGCGGGTTCACCCTGCCGATCATGTTCGGCATCGCCGCCGACGTCACCGGCGTGCGCAGCAGCACCTTCATGTTGATGTATGCCGTGGTTGGCGGCGTGATGATCTGGACGTGGCTGTCGGCGAGGGGCGAGCGCGAGGCGATCCTGGAACGCCAGCCTGGACTGCGCGATCAGCTGGCGCGCGAGCGGCTGTTCAACCTCCGCCCGTCGCGCCTGTGGCTGGCCGACTGGCGCCCGGATGACGACGGCTTCTGGCAGGAGAAGGGCAGGGGGATCGCGATCCGCAATCTGGTCCTGTCGATGCCGCCGCTGTTGTTGTCCTTCGCCGTCTGGACGGTCTGGAGCGTGGTCGTCATCGAGCTGCCCAGGATCGGGTTCGAGTACAGCGCGGGCCAGCTGTTCTGGCTGGCCGCCCTGCCCGGCCTCTCCGGCGCCCTGTTCCGGCTGGCCTATGCCTTCGTCGTTCCGGTGTTCGGGGGGCGCAACTTCACGGTGTTCTCCACCGCATCGCTGCTGCTGCCGACGCTCTGGATGGCGTTTGCCGTGCAGGATCCGACAACCAACTACGTGATCTTCGTGGTGATCGCGCTGCTGTGCGGGCTGGGAGGCGGCAACTTCTCCGCGAGCATGGCCAATATCAGCTTCTTCTTCCCCAAACGGATCCGCGGCACGGCGCTCGGCTGGAACGCGGGTATCGGCAATCTCGGCGTCGGCCTCATGCAGGCGATCGTGCCGCTGACCATCTATGGCGGGGCGCTCGCCGTGATGGGCGGTCAGCCGCAGACCCTGGCCGACGGCGAGACGACGACGCTGGTGTGGCTGCAGAACGCCGGGTTCATCTGGGTGCCGTTCATCCTGCTGGCGACCTTTGCCGCCGCCTTCGGCCAGAACAACATCCGCGACGTCAAGGCGTCATTCCGCGAACAGGTGGTCATCTTCAAGCGCCGACATGCCTGGCTTCTGGCGTGGCTCTACACTGGCACCTTCGGCTCGTTCATCGGCTTCGCGGCGGCGTTCCCCTATCTCCTGTCAACGCTGTTCCCAGGGTCGGGCGCGGTTCGCTGGGCGTTCGTCGGGCCGCTGCTCGGTGCGCTCGTGCGCCCCTTCGGCGGATGGCTCGCCGATCGCGTCGGCGGCGCGAAGGTGACGGTCTGGACCTTTGCCGTAATGTTTCTGGCAGTGATCGGCGTGATCGCGTCCCTGCCGGCCGGGGCGGCCGACGCGGGGCCGGCATTGTTCTTCGCCTGCTTCCTGTTGCTGTTCGTGACGGCCGGTATCGGCAACGGCTCGGTCTTCGTGATCGTCCCGCATGTCTTCATGACGTTGCACCAGCAACGCGCAAAGGATCAGAGCGAGGCGGCCCGCGCACAGGCGGTGACCGACGGCGAGATCGAAGGCTCCGTCGCGCTCGGCTTCACGGCGGCGATTGCGGCGCTAGGCCTGTTCTTCATCCCCGCGATGGTCGCCGTGTCGATCGAGATGACCGGTGTTGCGCGTGGCGCGATGATCGCATTCGCCGTCTTCTATGTGACCTGCGTGCTGATCACATGGTGGTGGTATCTGCGGCCGAATTCGGACATCCGCGTCGCGTGGAGGACGACCCATAAGGCCGCGCATGGGGCAGCCGAATAGAGCTGTACCGGCAGGACGCCGGTCGACCGCAGCTGAGCAATCAGCGGTCCTTCCCTTGGGGGAGGGGGCGGCTCGACCCCAATGTGCCCAGGAACCACTTCGGCATCAGCGGGCATCACCGATTAGGCGGGCAAACAACAGCTTGCTCCGTACGGCTTGCGGACCACAGCCTGTGCTCCGGGGGCTCAGAATTCGACACATTGATGACATTTGCAGTGCAACATGGCTGGACATCCCGGATCGGCTGGCCTATATCAGGGGCTCGCCGATGTGCAGGCTTCGCTCCCTCGGGAATGACCGTTTCATGACGGTCGAGCGTTGAAGCAGTCGGCGCTCGGGTTTATAATCATAGGTCCGATGCCGAAAGGGTCGTTTCGCGATAGCGGGCGCCGATCGGCTTTTGTGTGCGGTGGGGCGGCCGATATCGCCCGTGGTTGTGGGACAAGTGAATAGGATGGGAGAAGGGATGCGCGGGCGGCGGTCCTGGTGTGTTTGTGCGGGTGTCGAGAGGGGCACTGGGCATGGGCGT
>JANQIX010000114.1 GCA_028281925.1 Alphaproteobacteria bacterium | reverse complement strand
GTGGCCACCATGATCGACATGGGTGTGGCCAACCCCAGTGCGCACGGACAGGCGATGATCAGAACGCTGACTGCAGCGACCAATGCAAATGCGAAGGCCGGCGACGGTCCAAATGCGGACCAGGCCGCAAATGCAGCGACCGCGACCGCGACGACTGCCGGAACGAAATAGCCCGAGACGCGGTCCACAAGCTTCTGAACGGGTGCCCGGCTGCGCTGCGCGTCCGCCACCATGCGCACGACCTGCGCCAACATGGTGTCCTCGCCGACACGATCGACACGGACGATCACGCTGCCGGTGCCGTTCAGCGTCCCTCCGGTCACCGTGTCGCCGGGGGCCTTCTCCGCTGGGACCGCCTCGCCGGTCAGCATGCTCTCGTCCACGGCGCTGGCACCGTCCAGAACGGTGCCGTCGACGGAGATCTTCTCACCCGGCCGCACACGCACGCGGTCGCCCACCTGCAGGTCCCCGACCGGGACGTCATCGGCCGTGCCGTCCGATCGAATGCGATGCGCGGTCTTAGGCGCCAGATCCAACAACGCCCTGATCGCCCCGCCGGTGCGCTCGCGCGCCCTCAGCTCAAGCACCTGGCCCAGCAGCACCAGCGTGACGATTACCGCCGCACTCTCGAAATAGACGGGAACCGTTCCGGCGCTGGTGCGAAAGGTCTCCGGGAACACCCCGGGCGCAATCGTAGCCACGACGCTGTAGGCAAAGGCCGCCCCCGTGCCCAAGGCGATCAGCGTGAACATATTGGGATTGCGCGTAACGATCGATGCCCAGCCTCGCTGGAAGAACGGCAGCCCGCCCCAGACCAGCACCGGCGCCGCCAGCACAAGCTGGACCCAGGGGTTGGCACCCGGTGGCACGACAGCGTCGATCGGCAGTGACAGAAGGTGACGCCCCATCTCCATGACCAGGAGCGGCAGGGACAGCGCCAGGCTGACCCAGAACCGGCGCGTCATGTCGATCAGCTCCGGGTTCGGCCCGGCGTCCGCCGACGGCAGGCCCATGGGCTCAAGCGCCATGCCGCATTTGGGGCAGGATCCGGGGCCGTCCTGCACGATCTCAGGACACATGGCGCAGGTGTACTGCGTACCCGCAGGCAATATCGGCGTGTTCGACGGGCGCTTGCCCAGATAGACATCGGGGTCGGCCTGGAACTTCGCCAGACAGCCGCCACAGCAAAACCGGTACAGCACGCCCTCATGTTCCCAGGCATGCGGGCTCTTGGCCGGGTCGACGGTCATGCCGCAGACCGGGTCTTTGACGGAAGCATCGGCCTCGTGGTGGCAAGGGTGCGCGTGCTCGGCCATGGGCCTGATCCTTCGGCGGAGGCGATCGTCTGTGTACACCTCAGCCGAAGGTAGGCATTCCAGTCACTGGAAGGTCAAGGGGTCCTCAGCACGCCTGCCGCATATCCATCGACGGCAATCACAGCCGGTCTTCCCGCATCATCGCCGCAGCCTTTTCCGCGATCATCAGCACCGGCTCGTTCGTATTGCCCGAGGTGATCGTCGGCATGATCGAGGCGTCGGCGATGCGCAGGCCCTGCAGGCCGTGGACGCGCAAACGGTCGTCCACCACGGCACAGTCGTCGGAGCCCATCTTGGCCGTGCCGACCGGGTGGAAGATGGGCGAGGCGATCTGGCCCGCCTCGTGCGCCAGGTCTTCGTCGCTTTCGACATGGGCGCCCGGCCGCACCTCTTCCGGGGCGTGGGGCGCCATGGCGCGGGCGGTCATGATCCGCCGGGTCAGCCTGACCGACTGCGCGGCGACGTGGCGGTCACTGGGCTCGGCGAGATAGTTGGGCTGGATCGCTGCGGCGACGCGGACGTCCGGCGATGTGGCGTGCACCGAACCGCGGCTGTCGGGGCGCAGGTTGCATACGCTGGTGGTGATCGCAGGATAGGGATCCAGCGGCTGGCCGAAGCGCGGTAGCGACAGCGGCTGGATGTGGTATTCCAGGTTCGGCGTCTCGCGGGCCTCGTCGGATCGGGTGAAGGCGCCGAGCTGGCTGGGCGCCATCGCCATCGGCCCGCTGCGGGTGAAGATGTAGTTGAGCCCGATGCGCATCTTGCCCAGCCAATTATTGGCGAGCGTGTTGAGCGTGCGGGCGTTCTGCACCTTGAACACCATGCGCACCTGCAGGTGGTCCTGCAGGTTCTCGCCGACCCCCCGGAGGTCGGCGACCACGGGAACGCCCAAGCTGCCCAGCCGCTCGGGATCGCCGATGCCGGACAGTTCTAGGACCTGCGGCGTGCCGATGGCGCCACAGGTCAGCACTACTTCTCCGGTGACCGGCACAGTCGCAGGCGTGCCGTTGACAATCACATCGAGCCCGGTCACACGCGTGCCATCGAAGCGCAGCCGTGAAGCCTGGGCCTTGGTGACGACGCGCAGGTTGGGCCGGTCGCGCACCGGCCGCACGAAGGCTTTGTTGGCGTTGACCCGCACGCCGCCGCGCTGGGTCACCTGGAAATAGTCGACCCCTTCATTGTCGCCGCGGTTGAAGTCGTTCGTGGCCGGGATACCGCTTTCGATCGCGGCCGCGCGGAAGGCATCCAGGATCGGCCAGTGCAGGCGCTGGGCCTCGATGCGCATCTCGCCGCCCTGGGCATGCATGTCGTCGGCGCCGAAGGAGTAGTCCTCATGCTGCATGAAGAAGGGCAGGACATCGTCCCATCCCCAGCCGACATTGCCGAGCTGGCGCCATTGGTCATAGTCGCGCGCCTGGCCGCGCATATAGATCATGCCGTTGATGGAAGAGCAGCCGCCCATCACGCGGCCGCGCGGATAGTCCAGAACGCGGCCCGCCAACCCCGGGATCGGCTCGGTCTTGTAGCACCAGTCCGTCCGGGGGTTGTTCATGCAATAGAGATAGCCGACCGGAATGTGGATCCAGATGTAGTTGTCTCGGCCCCCGGCCTCCAGCAGCAGCACGCGTACGCCGGGGTCCGCCGACAGCCGGTTGGCCAGCAGGCACCCAGCCGTGCCCGCCCCGACGATGACGTAGTCGTAGCTGCCCAGATCCATGCCCGCGCCCCTCCCTGTCCGGCGTCTTGCGGCCGATGGTCGCCCATTGCGGGACAGACCGCCAGAGAGAAGACAACCCTTAGGCGGGCACCGGCCCCGGAAGGCGGTCTCAGCGGATGGCTTCGCTCGCCCGAAGCAGGTCCACCAGCAGCTTGGCGCTGCGCTGGCGGTGGGCGCGGTGAGCGCGGGTGGCCCGGTCAGCATCACCGGCCTTTATGGCCGCGACGACCCGGGCGTGGTCCTGATTGGAGCGGACCGGCTTGGGGCGCAGTTCTAGGGTCAGCATCCGCACCCGATGGGTCTGATCGAAGAACCCCTCGACCAGGCGGGCCAGACGGCGGTTCCCGGAGGCTTCGGTCAGCAGCGCATGGAAGCGCTCATCCGCCCGCGCCCAGGTCTGCCGGTCATCGGCAGCCAAGGCGTCATCCATTTCGGCAACACAGGCTTCCAGTGACTGCATCTCTTCCGCGTCAAGGCCGCGGGCGGCGGCAAGGCCCGCCGCCGTCGACTCCAGCACCGCCAGGATCTCGTAGATTTCCCGCATGTCGTCGGCCGACACTGGCAGGATGCGCATGCCGTGGCGGGGCCGGATCTCCACCAGCCCGTCTTGGGCAAGCCGCACCATCGCTTCGCGCACCGGCGTGCGGCTCATGTTCAGATCGGCGGCCAGCTCCTGCTCCAGGAACTGCTCGCCGGCCGGCAGTTCGTTATCGAGGATGCGGCGCTTGAGTTCGTGGTAGGCCTCCTCCGCCCGGGACGACCGGGTGGGGCTGTTGGCAGGGCCCGTGCCGTTTCGAACCAGCGCGATGGCCATGCCGCAACTCGGCCTAGGCCGGAACGGTGGCGACCGGGTCGCCCGCGGCCAAAGCGGCGCCGACCGCGGCCGCGATCGCTGTGGTGCCGTCGCTGCCGCCCAGCTCATAGGGCAGCAGCCGGCCATTAGCGAACGCGGCATCGACCGCTGCGGTCAGACGCGCGCCGGCGCGTACCGTGCCCTCATGGCCACGGCGATCGCCGAGCCAATCCAGCATCATCGCCGCAGAAAGGATCATGGCCGTCGGGTTGGCCTTGCCGGTGCCGGCAATATCCGGGGCGCTGCCATGGCAGGGTTGGAACACGGCTGCCTCGTCGCCGATATCCGCCGACGGCGCCATGCCCATGCCGCCGATCAGCCCCGCGCCCAGGTCGGACAGGATGTCGCCGAACATGTTCTCGGTCACCAACACGTCGAACTGCCAGGGTTGACGAACCAGGTTGAGCGCAACGGCATCCACATACATATGGTCGGCGTCGATCCCCGGGTGGTGGGCGGCGACTTCGTCGAACACCCTGCGGAAAAACGCGAACGAAGTGAACACATTCGCCTTGTCCACGCAAGTGACGCGGCCCGGCCGCCCCCGGGCGCGCCGGCGCGCGGCCATACGGAAGGCGAAGTCGAACAGCCGCTCGCTGACGTCGCGGGTGATCACCATCGTGTCGCGGGCGACGCGGTCATCCTCCACCGTGCCTTTGCCGTGGGAGGCAAACAGCCCCTCCGTCGATTCCCGCAGGAGCACACAATCCAAAGCCGCGGCCCGACTGTCGGCCAGCGCCGGCGGGATGCCCGGGACCAGCCGCACCGGCCGCACCCCGGCATAGAGACCCAGCTCGAAGCGCAGATCCAGTTGGGGTGAGATCTCCGTGCCATCGGGGTAGCGGACGTCGGGCAGCCCCATGGCCGCCAGCAATATGGCATCGGCCTCTCGAGCAGCGTCCAGGCTTTCCTTCGGGAACGCCTCGCCGTGATCGCGGTAGTGCCCCGCACCGGCCGGCAGCGGATGGAAGTCCAAGACGACATCGCCTTCCGCGGCACAGGCCTGGGCGAGGAGGTCCAGGCAGGGTGCCGTGATCTCTTCGCCGATACCGTCGCCGGGAAAGACGGCAATTCGGTAGCGCTCAACCGACGGCATGGGAGTCCTCCTTCAAGAACGGGTCTCTTACTGGTTCCCGGCTGTGCCGATCCCTACCGCAACATCCCAATGCTGGGGCGGCAGGCCGGCGACACCGGCGTCGAAACTGGCGATGCGATCGCCGAGAAGGCAGCCGAGATAGGCGGTGCAGCGATCGACACCGCCGAAGGCGAGGCTGGAGATGTTGGCCGTATGGCGGCCGCCGCGCGTGTCGAGATGCGGACGGTTCATCGTGCCCGCCTGGAAGGCGGCTTCGACCCAGTCGAGATGCGCGGGCTCGACGTCTTCCAGCACCACGGTCTGATCGCTGCCATCCGGCGCGACGCGAATGACGCGGTTGCTGACGATGCTGGTCACCCAGAAATGGCCGTCCGCGTCGACCACCAGGCCGTCGGGAAAGGTGCCGGGGCCGAACCGTGCGATCTCGGTTCGGTCGGTCAGCGACCCGTCGGCAGCGATGGCGAAGCGCGTCAGCCGCCGGGCGAAGGTCTCGTTCACATAAAGGAAGCGGCCGGCCGGATCGACCCAACATTCATTGGTGTAGCCGAGACCGTCGGCGGCGATGCGCGCGCCGCGATCATCGACCAGCACGATGAACCCGTCGGCGATGTCGGCGCGATAGGCGGCGGCCCGCGGCCGGTGGCGCGTGCTGACCGTGACCCAGAGCCGGCCCTGGTGATCACGGCACGGGAAATTGGTGGGCGGCAGGGCCACGCCATCGACCGAGGTCAGCACGGTATCCGAACGGCCATCGGGATAAAGGCGGAAGACGCCCCCGATTTCGTCGCCCAGATGGGCAAGTAGGTAGCTGCCGTCTGGTTCCAGCGCGATGCCATTCGGGCGCAGGCCCTCATGGTCGCGGGCGATCACCGTGTGCTGGGTGCCGTCCGGCGAGATCACGGTGACCCCGCCCCGCCAGTCGGCGACGTGCAGCCGCCCATCCGCGGTGGCCAGCACGCATTCCGGCCGATGCAGGCCGCGCCCGACATGGTCCAGAGCGGCGGGGTTCACGATCATGTAGCTATCCGTTGACTCGCATGCAATAACGGATACAATAACGTATTCATTGTTGGATGCAATATGCTCAACGTCGTTGAGCTCACAAATCCAGGGAGTGATCGCAAATGCGCCGCGCACCGACCCTTATCACAAGCCTTCTGTCGTCCACCGCGCTTGCGGCCGCCATGCTGGCCGTAAGCCCCGCGGCGGCGCAGGACTATCCGGCTCGCGACATCACCAATGTCGTCGTCTGGTCCGCCGGCGGCGGCACCGACGTGATTAACCGCGTCGTGTCGGAGCAGATGGCCGAGATCCTGGACGTCAACATCAACGTCACCAACCGGCCGGGCGGTGTCGCCGGGTCGCTGGGTATGAGCTATGTGTTCGGGCAAGAGGCCGACGGCTACACTCTGGTCGGGCTGTCGGAAAGCTGTGTGACCGCAGCGGTTCAGGGCGGCTGGGATCAGCGCTTCGATGTCTGGTATCCGTTCATCGTCGGCGGATCGCCCGACATCGTCTCGGTCAACGCCGATTCCGGGTTTGAGACCCTGACCGATCTGGTCGAGGCGGCCGACGGCAGCATCAACGCCGCGGCCAGCGGCGCCGGCTCGATCCACCATCTGAACCTGCTGGCCCTGATGGACGGCACGGGCGCAGAATTCAACTTCATCCCCTATGCCGGCTCGGCCCCGTCGCAGACGGCAGCCATGACCGGCGAGGTCACGGTCGTCGTCACCTCGCTCGCCGAACAGCAGCAGCTGATCCGCGGCGGTCGTCTGGTGCCGCTGGCCATGCTGACCCCCGACCCGTTCGAGCTGGAAGGCGTCGGCACGATCCCGTCCGCCTTCGATGCCTATCCGCAGCTCGACGAATACCTGCCCATCTCCCAGGCGATCGGCATGGCGATCCGCGCCGACGCCCCGGACGACGTGAAAGAGACGCTGAGCGCGGCCTTCACGGCAGCCCTGGAAACGGACGAGGTGCAGCAGTGGGCGGTGGAGAACTACTATCTGCTGTCCGGCCTCACGGGCGCCGAGGCGCAGGAAGAGTTCGCCTCGCTGGAAAGCCTGTTCTCCTGGACCCTGTGGGAGCTTGAGGCTGCCGAGGTGAACCCTGAGGAGCTGGGCATCCCCGCCCCGTGACCCCATCCAACTGACCGGTTGTCCGGCGCAAGCCGGGCCGACCGTCTTGTGTCATCCTGTCGATGACGCAGGGCGCGCGGCCCGGCGTCGGACAAACATGGGGCGTGCGGCGATCCATGAGCGATCCATCCGATACTCGAAAACTGCGCCAGGCCGATCTCTGGACCGGGCTCGGCCTGGTCGTCTTCGCGCTCGGCATGCTGGGCGTCACCGCCACCTTCCCGATCACGGACAGCTACGGCGGTGTGCGCAATGTCTGGTACGTGTCGCCGGCGCTGCTGCCGCTCTTGATCGGCGTCAGCATCCTGCTGATGGCGGGCATGCTGGTGCGCAAGGCCATGCGCGACCTGGGGCCGGAGGGCGTACGGCAGACGCTGCGGCTGCCGCAGGCCGGCTTTGGTTCGCGCACGCAGCGGCTGCTGCTGATCCTCGGTTCGGTGTGCGCCTATGTCTATGTCTTCATTCCGGTTGTCGACTTCGCCCTGGCAACGGCGCTGTTCCTTGCCGTCTTCATCTTCGGCTTCCACCTGGACCGCGAGGCATCCGTCGCGCGCAACCTGCTGATCCTGATCGCGTCTACGGTGACGGTCGGCGTTGCCGCATCGGTGGTGGGGCAAGAGGCTCGTGACGCGGTGGTCGATGCCCTGACGGGCAGCGCCGTCATCGCAGCCGCCGCGATCAACGCACGCGCTCTGGCCCGTCAGCAATTGCCTCTCGTTGCCTGGCGCAAGGGACTGATCGTTGCGGTGCTGACGCCGCTTCTGCTCTGCCCCCTCTTCAAATACGGGCTTCTGGTGCCGCTGCCCTATGAGGGCACGGTGATTGGGGCGATGGACGCGCTCCGCTACGCCGTCTTCCGATGAACTGATTTGCGGTCGCCGCGGCGCTATGCGTGCGGCCGCCCTTCCGGGACGCAACCTTCCATGGACGTGATTGACCAGATTGGATTGTTTTTCGCGACGATCGGTTCCCTCGTCACGTCCCCAACCGTTCTGGTCATCCTGTTCCTGTCCAGCCTGCTTGGGATCGTCTTCGGCGCACTGCCGGGGCTTACGGCGACCCTGGGCGTGGCGCTCTTGACCACGCTCACCTACGGGCTGCCGCTGGAACAGGCGCTGGTGGCGCTCTTGGCGCTTTACGTCGGGGCCGTCTATGGCGGCTCATATCCGGCGATCCTGGTCAACATCCCCGGGACGGCAGCCTCCGCCGCCTCGGCCATGGAAGGCTATCCGCTGGCCCAGCGTGGCGAAGGCGCCCGTGCGCTGGGGCTGACCACCACAGCCTCATTCGTCGGCACGATCATCGGGATGGTCTTCCTGGTGACGCTGGCACCGCAGATCGTCTCCCTCGCCCTTCAGTTCACCTCATACGAATTCTTCCTGCTGGCCGTGTTCGGCATTCTGATCAGCGGCACGCTGACCAGCAGCGACCTGGTGATCAAGGGGTGGATCGCCGGCCTTCTCGGCCTGGCCCTGTCGACGGTCGGCCGCGATCACCTGCAATTCTATCCACGCTTCACCTTCGGCATGCCGGAACTGGATACGGGGCTGGAAGTGGTGCCGGTGCTGATCGGCGCCTTTGCGATCCCGCAGATCATCCGCGTCCTACGCGATGACCTGGCATTGGGTGAGCCGAAACTGTTCACCCGCATCCTGCCGGAGCTCGGCACGATGCTGCGCAACGCCAAGCACATTGTCCGCTCCGCGCTGATCGGCGTCGGCATCGGGTCCGTGCCGGGCATCGGCGAGGACATCGCCGGCTGGGTTTCCTACGGCGCGGCCAAGAGCACCTCGCGCCATCCGGAAACCTTCGGCAAAGGCGAGCCCGCCGGCCTCGTCTCGTCGGAAACGGCCAACAACGCCTGCATAGGCGGCGCGCTGATCCCGCTCTTGTCGCTGGGTATTCCGGGCAGCCCGCCGGCCGTCATGCTGCTGGGCGCACTGATGATCCACGGCGTGACCGTCGGCCCGATGATCGAGTTCGACCGGCCCGGCTTCATAACGCAGGTCACCGCGGTGCTGCTGCTCGCCTCAGCCGCCATGTGGGTCAACGGCATGCTGCTGGCCCGCCATGTCGTGCGCGTGCTGAAGGTGCCGACGGCCATCTTCATGCCCGTGGTGGCGGTCATGTCGGTCATCGGCTCCTACGCGTTGGGGCTGAACCTGTTCAACCTCTACCTGATGGTGCCGATCGGCATTGCCGCCTACTTCCTGACCGAGTGGAAGTATCCGATCTCGCCGTTGGTCATCGGCGTGATCCTGGGGCCGATGGCCGACACCAATCTGCGCCGCGCCCTGATGGTGTCCGAAGGCGATATGACGCCGTTCGTCACGCGGCCGGTGTCGTTGATCCTGCTGGTGCTGATCATCCTGATCATCGTCAGCCAGTTCCCGCCGGCCAGGCGAGCCCGCCGCCGGCTGATGGCGCGGCTGACGCCGGCGCGCAGCCCTAGCAAACCGACCAACCCTGCGTTGGATGAGAGTTGAGGGAGCCCCTGCCCATGCCCGCCTCAGAGGCCAGCGATGGCCGCTGCATCGTGACCGTGGAGTTCCGCATCGCCGACGACCACTGGCAGGACTTCCTGACGTCAGTCGCCGAACAGGCGCGGGCCTCGCTGGCCATGGAGCCCGCATGCCAAGTCTTCGACGTCGTGGTGGCCGCCGATGGCGAACCAACGGTGTTTCTCTATGAGATCTACGACGACCGCGCCGCCTTCGACGCCCACCTGACCACCTCGCACTTCCTCGCTTTCGATGCCCGCGTGCGTGACTGGACGCTGGCCAAGACCGTGCAGATCTGGAGCCCCGCCCCATGACCCCGATCCGTGTTGCCGGAACCGGCGCCGGCTATTTCAGCCAGTTCCAGTACGATGCCTGGCACCGCTTGCCCGATGTCGACCTGGTGGCCATCTGCAACCGTTCGCGCGACAAGGCGGAGGCCATGGCCGCCACCTATCAGATCCCGGCGGTCTACGACGATTTCGAGGCGATGCTGGATGAGGTCAGGCCCGATCTGGTTGACATCATCACCCCGCCGGAGACGCATCTGGAGGCGATCCGCGCCTGTGCCAAACGCGGCCTGCCCATGATCTGCCAGAAGCCGTTCACGCCCAGCCTTGACGGGGCGCGGGAAGCCGTGCGCATCGCGGAAGATGCCGGCGTGCCGCTGGTGATCCATGAGAACTACCGCTGGCAGCCCTGGAACCGCGAGATGCGCCGGCTGCTGGATGACGGCCGGCTGGGCACGCCGCGCAACATCACTTTCCGCCTGCGCCCGGGCGACGGCCAGGGGCCGCGGGCCTATCTCGATCGCCAGCCATATTTCCAGCAGATGCCGCGGCTCTTGATCCACGAAACCGCCATCCACGCCATCGACACCTTCCGCTATCTGATGGGCGAGGTGCGCGGCGTGTTCGCGCGGCTGCGCAAGCTGAACCCCGTGATCGCGGGCGAAGACGCGGGCCTGGTGGCGTTCGACTTCGAAGACGGCTCCGCCGGCCTGTTCGACGGCAACCGCCTGGTCGACCACGCGGCAGAGAACCGGCGGCTGACCCTGGGCGAGATGTGGATCGAAGGCGACGCCGCCGTGCTGCGCCTGGACGGCGATGGCGGCCTGCACCTGCGCCCGCATGGCGAGAACGTCGAACAGCGCTGGGACTATGATTGGCGCAATGTCAGCTTCGGCGGCGACTGCATCTACACCATGCAGGCCCATTTCGTGGCGCATCTCGCGACAGGCACACCGGTGGAGAACACCGGGCGCGACTACCTGCGCAACATCGAGATCGAAGAGGCGATCTACCGCTCGTCCGAAGACGGACGCTACCAGGTCCTGTGATCGCAGCAGGGTCCCGTCGCCGGGCCGGTCCCTCCGGCCTCGACGACGGATCGCCAATCATCCGGGCTTCCGGGCCACAATGAACACGCCCTTGAACTTGCTCTTCTCGTTGCCGGGCTGCCACGCATGCTCGATTGCGAACCCGGCCGCCGTCAGGTTCCGCTCCAGGTCTTTGCGCGTGAAGACCCGGACCAAAGGCATCAGCCCGAGCAGCCGGCCGATCGGCCCGACATATTTGAAGAGAAAGGCAATCGAATCCCCCAGACAGACGGTGCTGGAGACGAAGACACCGCCCGGCTTGAGCATCCGGTGGACCTTCGCGATCGCCGCATGCCGGTCGCGCAACAGATGCAGGATGCTGAGGCCGAGCACGGCGTCATAGCTGCCGTCGGGCGCATCGAATTCGTCAAAGGCCGTGCGTCGGAAGTCGACATTGGTGACATTGGCCGCCTCTGCCTTGCGTTCCGCGATCTCGATCATGTTTGACGAAAGATCGGTCGCCAAGATGTGCTTGACGTACGGCGCGTGGGCAAGCGCGGTCGATCCGGTGCCGCAGCCGAATTCCAGCAGCTCCATGTCCGGGCGCAGATGCTCCCGCGTGATCCTGAGTTTTTCCTGATAGGCCGCCTCGTCCGCGACCGGCTTCTCGGCGTAGCCTTCGGCGATCCTGTCCCAGAACCGGGCCGATCGGGGGCTGGCCATCGTTAATTGTTCCACTGCACTCATGGCGTTGCCTTCTCTCATGTCCGTGTTGCTAGCAGTGCGCCCCGGTGATCTGCGCGGGGTGGCGTCTGCGGCGGACTTATCCCCTCAAGTTCCGAATGTGAATTGCAGAAATCTGCCTGATTGATATGCAGTATCGTATGGATTGGCGCTCAGTGAAGTTTGACTGGAACCGCGCACGGGCCTTTCTGGTCACGGCGGAGGAAGGCTCGCTGTCCGCCGCAGCCCGCGCGCTGGGCATGACACAGCCGACGCTCGGCCGCCAGGTGACCGCGCTGGAGGAGGAGCTTGGCGTCGCCCTGTTCGAGCGTGTGGGGCGCGGTCTGGAGCTGACGCCGAGCGGTCTGGAGCTGGTCGAACATGTCCGGGGCATGGGCGAAGCGGCAAGCCGAGTCTCGTTGACCGCCTCAGGCCAGTCTCAGTCGATCGAAGGCACGGTTTGCATTACGGCGACTGAGGTGGCCTCATCCTTCATCCTGCCGCCGATCATCGCCAGGCTCCGCCGCGCCGAACCCGGAATCGTGGTGGAGGTCGTCGCCACCAACAGCGTACGCGACCTGCGCCGGCGGGAGGCCGACATTGCGCTCAGAAGCCTGCGCCCGTCCGATCCGGACCTGATTGCCCGCAAGCTGAGGGATGACACCGCGCGCCTCTACGCCTCTGAGAGCTATCTTTCGCGTGTCGGCGACTTGCGGTCGCTGGAGGACTTCTCAAGGGCTGAGTTCGTGGGCTTCGAAGACAACGAGCCGTTCCTGAAAGGGTTGAACGCGCTGGGCATGACCCTGACCGCGCGCAACTTCCCAATCCTCTGCGGCAATCACCTGGTCCAGTGGGAACTGGTGAAGCAGGGCGCTGGCATCGGCGTGATGCTGACGCGCATTGGCGACACCGAGCCGAGCGTCCGCTGCGCTGCCCCGTGGCTTGAGACCTTCAGCTTCGAAACCTGGCTGGTCTCGCACCGCGAACTCAGAACCAGCCGCCGGGTCCGCCTGGTCTACGACTGGCTGACCGAGGAACTGCAGAACCTGTAGTTAGAGAACGAACTATAGTGCAAAAGAAAGTTCGCCAAAGCACCCATCACGCAAGACGCTGATCTGCAGTCCGCGATCGGACGGTCCGCTCCAGGCTGTCCGCGCTTCTAAGCAGATAGTAAAGAGACTGCCTGTATCCAACGCTGTTAGCAACGCACCTGCGTGTAATTGTCGCAGTAAAAATAGAGATCTCTCCCATCTGTAGTGTCTATGTTCTCATTTCTTCTCAGTTACTCGCAATGATATTTTAACAAATACAGAATAACTGGTAGGGAGATTAAATCGTCAAGTGTCCGAACTCTGTGCTCGCCAATACAGTTTGCCCCCTAATCGCGGAGAGACAGACCATGAAGTTTTACAACATTCCCACCAAGGCGAAGATCCTCCTGGGGGCGAGCCCGCCGCTGGTGCTGCTGGTGGGGCTTGGCGTCGCGACGATCGTCATGCTGGGCAGCATTCTGACCGCCACCCGCTGGGTGGATCACACCCACCGGGTGCTGGAGGAGGCAAGCCTTATCGTCGGCTCCGCGGTCGACATGGAAACCGGCATGCGCGGCTTTCTGCTGGCCGGGCGCGACGAGTTCCTGGAGCCCTATACGGCCGGTGAAGAAGCGGCATACTCCCGGATCGCGGCGCTGCAGGAAACGGTGAGCGACAACCCGGGTCAGGTTCAACGCCTAGCCGAAGTCGAGCAGGTCTTGAGGCAATGGCAGAGCGATGTCGTTGAGCCGACCATTGAGCTGCGCCGGCAGATCGGCGACGCCGAGACGATGAACGACATGGCCGACTTGGTCGGCGAGCAGCGCGGCAAGACCTACTTCGACCGCTTCCGCAGCCAGATTGCCACGTTCATCGAGCGCGAGACCGTGTTGCTCGCCGAGCGGCGGGAGGCCTTCGAGGCAGCCCAGGAGGAGATCGGGGAGATCGTCGCACTTGTGCGACAGACCACAGGCTGGGTGAACCACACCCACGAGGTTCTTGCCGACGCGGCCCACCTGCTCGCCCTCGCCGTCGACATGGAAACCGGCATGCGTGGATTTCTGCTGACCGGTGACGAGACCTTCCTGGAGCCTTACAACGCCGGCAGTGAGGCGTTCTTCGCGAAGATCGCGGGGCTGCAGGACACGGTGAGCGACAATCCCCCACAGGTCGAACGGCTGCAGGTCATCGAGACAACCATGCGCGAATGGATCGACGAGGTGGTCCAGCCGGCCTTCGCGCTTCGCCGTGATGTATTGCGCGAGCGCAGGACCTTGGAGGACGTCGATGCCTACGTCTCACAGGGGCGCGGCAAGCAGTATTTCGACGCCATGCGGGCCGAGATTGCGACCTTCATGCAGATCGAGAGCGACCTTATGGTCGAGCGTCAGCAGGCGGCACATGAAGCCGACGCGCAGACCGACGACCTGCTTGCCGAGATGTCGGATGACGAGGCCTGGGTGACGCACACCTATCGGGTGATTGATCAGGCCAATGCGATCCTTGCCGCGGCGATCGACATGGAAACCGGCATGCGCGGTTTTCTGCTGGCCGGCCAGGAGGACTTTTTGGAGCCTTACATTTCCGGCGGTGAACGCTTCACGGCGTTGGTCGGCACGCTCCGCGAGACCGTCAGCGACAACCCGAACCAGGTCGCGCTGCTCGATGAGATATCGGCAACAATCGGTGAATGGCGGGAGCAGGTCGTCACGCCGATGATCGATCTCCGGCGCGCCATTGGCGACGCCGAAACCATGGACGATATGGCTGACCTGATCGGCGAAGCGCGAGGCAAGGTGTTCTTCGACCGTTTCCGGGCGATCATGGCGGACTTCCAGGCGGAAGAGCGGGCCCTGATGGAAGTTCGCCAGGCGACGAACGAGGAGACCTCGGACCTCGCCAATACCCTTGCCTGGGCGTTGATGCTGGGTGGAGTGGCCGTCGGCGCCGTTTTGGCGTGGCTGATCGGCAGCAGTATCGCCCGTCCAATCGTCAGCATCACCAAGGCGATGGGCGAACTCGCCAGCGGGAACAAGTCAGTCGACATCCCCGGCACCGGCCGCGGCGACGAGATCGGCAAAATGTCCGAGGCCGTCCAGATATTCAAGGACAACGCGCTCCGCGTCGACCGGCTGCAGGCAGAGCAGAAGGAAGCGGAGGAGAAGGCGGAAGCGGAGAAGCGAGACGCCATGCACGGCTTGGCCGGCGAGTTCGAGACAAAGGTCGGGCATGTCGTCCAGGGTGTGACCGCCTCTGCGACGCAGCTGCAGGCGACGGCGCAGGCGATGTCGGCGATCTCTGAGGAGACGAGCAGCCAGTCAACGACTGTAGCCTGCGCATCGGAGCAGGCGACCGCCAATGTGGAGAACGTGGCCTCGGCGGCTCACGAGCTCGGCAGTTCCATCGCTGAGATCAGTCAGCAGGTCCAGCGCCAGGCCGATATGGCCGAGCAGGCAGCTACTGCGGCGGAGACCAGCAACCAACAGGTACGCAACCTGGCGGAGAGGGCAGATGCCATCGGCGAGGTTGTAAACCTGATCACCGGCATTGCAGAGCAGACCAATCTGCTGGCGTTGAACGCCACCATCGAGGCAGCGCGCGCCGGCGACGCCGGCAAGGGCTTCGCGGTGGTCGCAAGTGAAGTGAAGTCGCTGGCCGATCAGACCGGCAAGGCGACGGAGCAGATTGCCGAGCAGATCAAGGCCGTGCAGGAGCAGACGGGGTCGACGGTCGAGGCCATCCACCTGATCAACGAGAAGATCGAAGCAATGAAGGAGGTCTCGGCTACCGTTGCGTCGGCGATCGAGGAACAAAACGCAGCCACGCAGGAGATCGGCCGCAACGCGCAGGAAGCGTCAGCCGGGACCCGGCAGGTGTCGGGGTCGATAGCGGGGGTGACACAGGCAGCCGGCGAGGCCGGCCAGGGCGCTACCGATGTCCTCAACGCCGCTCGCGAACTAACGCAACAAGCCGACGTCCTCTCAACCGAAGTCAACGCGTTCATCGAACAGGTGCGTGCGGCTTGAGATAACCCCGTATGAAGTCGGAGGCGCTCAACGCCGTCGTTGAGCGCCCCCCGACCCAAAGTGAGTACGGCTCTTCGGCTGGCCGTCCGCGGCGAGGACGCATGCTCCAGAACTCTCGCTCGGGCGCCGCCGGGGATCGGCTGCGCCCGAGCGCCCTACCAACAAGATCAGGCCAGGTCGAACCGATCCGCGTTCATCACCTTGGTCCATGCAGACACGAAGTCGCACACAAACCGCGCCTGGTTGTCGCCGCTTGCGTAGACTTCCGCAAGCGCACGCAGCTGGGAGTTCGAGCCGAAGACGAGGTCGACACGGGTGGCGGTCCACTTCACCGCGCCCGTGGCACGGTCCCGTCCCTCGAAGGCGTCCTCAGCATCCGACGTCGCCGTCCACGCGGTGCCCATGTCGAGCAGGTTGACGAAGAAGTCGTTGGTCAGTGTCCCCGGCCGGTCGGTGAAGACGCCGTGCTGGGACTGCCCGACATTGGCATTCAACGCGCGCAAGCCGCCAACCAGGACCGTCATCTCGGGCGCCGTCAGCGTCAAGAGTTGCGCCCTGTCGACCAGCAGTTCCTCCGCCGAGACAGTGTACTGGGCCTTCTGGTAGTTGCGGAAGCCGTCCGCAATCGGCTCCAACACGGCGAAGGACTCCACGTCCGTCTGATCCTCGGAGGCGTCGGTGCGGCCCGGGGTGAAGGGGACCGCCACATCGTGGCCAGCGGCCTTCGCCGCCTGCTCCACGGCAGCTGACCCGCCGAGGACGATCAGGTCGGCGAGCGAGACCTTCTTGCCGCCGGACTGACCATCATTGAATGCCTTCCGAATACCTTCGAGGGCGGCGAGCACCTTCGCCAGCTGGTCCGGCTGGTTGACCTCCCAGTCCTTCTGCGGGGCAAGGCGGATGCGCGCACCGTTCGCCCCGCCGCGCTTGTCGGAGCCTCGGAAGGTAGCGGCCGAGGCCCAAGCCGTCGAAACCAGCTCTGAAACAGACAGTCCCAACGCCAGGATCTTGGCCTTCAGGTCGGCGATGTCTTGAGCGTCAACCAGGTCGTGGGCGACTGCCGGGATCGGGTCCTGCCAGATCAGCTCTTCATCCGGCACTTCGGCGCCGAGATAGCGGACTTTCGGCCCCATGTCGCGGTGGGTCAGCTTGAACCACGCGCGGGCGAAGGCATCGGCGAACTCTTCCGGGTTCTTGTAGAAGCGCCGCGAGATCGGCTCGTAGATCGGGTCCATCCGCATCGCCATGTCCGCGGTGGTCATGATCGTCGTGACCCGCTTCGACGGATCGTGGGCGGCCGGCGCCATATCCTTTTCCGCAACGTCCTTCGGCGTCCACTGCCAGGCGCCCGCGGGGCTCTTGGTCAGCTCCCACTCATAGCCGAACAGCATGTCGAAATAGCCCGAGTCCCACTGGGTCGGGTTCGGCGTCCAGGCGCCTTCGATGCCGCTGGTGATGGCGTCGTCGCCCTTGCCGCTGGCGAAGGTGCTGAGCCAGCCGAGGCCCTGGGCGTCGATGCTGGCCCCCTCCGGCTCGGGGCCGACATTGGCGACATCGCCGGCCCCATGGCACTTGCCGAAGGTGTGCCCGCCGGCGGTAAGGGCCACCGTCTCTTCATCGTTCATGGCCATCCGCGCGAAGGTCTCGCGGATGTCGCGGCCCGACGCGACCGGGTCCGGCTTGCCGTTCGGCCCTTCCGGGTTCACGTAGATCAGGCCCATCTGGACCGCAGCCAGAGGATTGTCCAGATCGCGTTCACCGCTGTAGCGGTTATCGCCCAGCCACTCGGTTTCCGCACCCCAGTAGATGTCCTCCTCCGGCTCCCAGATATCCGGGCGCCCGCCGCCGAAGCCGAAGGTCTTGAAGCCCATGGACTCCAGCGCGCAGTTGCCGGCGAGGATCATCAGGTCGGCCCATGAGATCTTGTTGCCGTATTTCTGCTTGATCGGCCAGAGCAGCCGCCGCGCCTTGTCGAGGTTGCCGTTGTCCGGCCAGCTGTTGAGAGGCGCGAAGCGCTGGTTGCCGGACCCGCCACCGCCGCGGCCATCGCCGGTGCGGTAGGTGCCGGCACTGTGCCAGGCCATCCGGATGAAGAGCCCACCGTAGTGACCATAGTCGGCCGGCCACCAGTCCTGGGAGTCGGTCATCAGGGCGTAGAGATCCCGCTTAATGGCCCCCAGGTCCAGTTTCTTAAACTCTTCGGCGTAGTTGAACGCCCCGCCCAAGGGGTCGGACAAGGCAGAGTTCTGATGGAGAATCCTCAGGTTCAACTGGTTTGGCCACCAGTCGCGGTTCGACCTGACTCCGGTGCTTGTGTGCATGACTGGGCACTTCATCGCGCCCGCGGCGTCATTCCCGTCCATCTCTCTCTCCGATCGTGGCTATTGTTGATTCAACCTGTTCGTGGACAAAGACCGTGGATCCGCCCGAAGGCGATCCGGTGTGAGGCGTCAGCTCCATGTCGGGGTGCCGGGCGCGAGGAGTTTGCTTGCCTATATGGGCGACAACGGCAATCGGTCGTCGCGACGTGAAATCGGTTCCCAACTCCGACGATCCCGAACTTCTGCACCCCCTCGACGCAGGCGCCGTCCGCCATGGCCGACGATCCCGGTCGTGACATCTGCTGCTCTTCGTTCTCATGTAGAAATTCTACGATATCTCTTCTATCAGATTAAGTTGAGTTTTCTGATCGCTTCGATAAGATGACCTTATGATCAATCTGACCCTCAAGCAGCTTCGCTATTTCGACGCGTTGGCGCGCCATGGGCATTTCGGGCGCGCGGCAGACGCCTGCGCGATCTCTCAGCCCGCTTTGTCGATGCAGATCAAAGAATTGGAAGAGTCCCTCGGGACGGCGCTCTTTGAAAGGAGCGCACGGCAGCTCAGGCTCACCAATTTCGGGGAAGAGTTCGCCTCACGTGTCCGCCACATCCTGCGTTCGGTCGAGGAGCTGGGAGACTTGGCGCGGGCGTCGCGGGATAGGCTGGTGGGACGCTTGCGCATCGGCGTGATCCCCACGATCGCCCCTTACATGCTTCCGGCCGTGCTTGGGAACCTGGCGCGGACACATGCCGGGCTTGACGTTCACGTGCGCGAGACGACGACATCGAGACTAATTGAGGAGCTGTCGGACGGCCGGCTCGACGCGGCCATCCTCGCCCTGCCGGTGTCGGAATCCTCCTTTGCCGAGGTTCCGCTGTTTACCGAAGATCTGTTGCTGGTGCGGCCGGGCGAGGATGCGGGAAGGCCCGTGCCGAGCCTGGAAGAACTGCGCGCCATGAGGCTGCTGCTGCTGGAAGAGGGGCACTGCTTTCGAGATCAGGCGCTGTCTTTCTGCAACATTCAGCCGGGGCTGACACGCGACGGCCTGGATGGAAGCTCTCTCGCCACCCTTGTTCAGATGGTCGGGGCCGGCATCGGCGTCACGTTCATCCCGGAAATGGCCGTGGCGGTCGAGACACGCTCGGCATCCGTCTGCGTAGCGCGTTTCGCGACCCCCCAGCCGACGCGGACAGTCGGCATGATCTGGCGCAAGACGAGTCCTCTAGCGAAACAGCTGCTGGAGATTTCCGAAGTTGTCGGTCGATCTGCCTGCGTGCTCCGCGAGGAGCACGCTCCCGCATCGTCCTAGTTTCCTGACCGCGACGTCATGCGCCTCGCGCGCGCAGGATGGCCTGAACCAAATCCTCCGGGGGCGCAGGTTGTGGCATATGCGACGGCTGGCCCTCGCGCGTAACCAGCGCCAAGACCTTGCGCTGGCGGTCGAGGTGGCGCTTGCACGCGGGGCACATGCGGATGTGGCGCTCAAACACACGACGCTGCCGCTCGGGCAGGCTGCCGTCCAGGTAATCCATTACGAAGTCGTCGGCCTCTTCACAGGTGATGTAGCCGGGCACGTACCGCATCATCAGGCTCTTCATCCCCATTCGGGCACGTCGGCGCATCGTCATGCCGCCTCTCCGCGCAGCAACGGCTCCAGCAACGTCTTGAGCGCGGCCCGCGCCCGATGCAGCCGAGTCTTAACATTCATCTCGCTCAAGCCCGTTAGCCCGGCCACTTCCGCCGTGCTGAGTCCTTCGATGTCACGAAGCGTCAAAACGATACGGTAGCCTTCCGGCAATTCCGTCATTTTTTCGTGGATGATCTCAGAGATGCGCCCGCGATCGATGGCCTCATCGGGGTCGATTTCCGTCTGCCACATCGGCTCGACGCGAAAACCGTACTCGTTGTAGTGGGGCAGCAGCTCTTCGATGGAGTCCTCGCGGGCCGTCTTGGCCCGGCGCAAGCGGCTCAGCGCCTCGTTCACAACGATGCGATGCAGCCATGTGCCGAGTTGGGAACGCCCCTCGAAATCGCCGATCGCCTTGAAGGCCTTGATGAAGGCCTCCTGCGCGCAGTCTTCCGCCGCCGCGGGATCGCCCAGAATGCGGCGCGCCGTGGCCAGCATGGCCGGAAGATGACGCCGCACCAGAAGCTCGCACGCCTCAGGGTCGCCCCGCCCCGCGCCTTCGGCCAACCTTGCGTCTGCGGCCGCAGCATCGGCATCGCGCACGCCCTCAGGCGCTTCACTTTCGGCCGACTGCGTCAATACCGTCTCCCCGCTGCGGCATGGCTCGGGCGCACTCATCCGGTGCGTGTAGCCTCCAGCCGGCAGTAAGCCCGCGTCGCCCTAGTGTCAACACAGGCGTGGGCGAGAAACATCGTTCGCCGCAGGACCGTGGAAGCAATGGATGTCCCGTCCGATGGATCAATGGACGTACCAAGTCGAGCCGTTCGATAGCGGAAGGACGTGTAAGGTTACGTGCCTCAATGGGGGACAGCCGATCGCCTATGCCGCGGCGCTCGAACTCTGGCAGCAGGATGCGGGCTTCCGCTCAGCCTTCACAGCCCTGCTGGCCGAGGCGCCATTCGATGCCTATTTCTGGGAGACGCCGCCCGTCACGGCCGAAACACTGTCGCAGACGTTCGAATTCGTGCTGGTCGACAGTCCCGCCCTCGCCAGACCGGCAGCCGACCCTGCAGATTTTCACGCTCACTTCAGAAGCGCGGCCGCCACCGCCAAGGTCGTGACATTCGCCAATCTGGGCGGTGACGCGGTTCTTGTAGCGCCCTGCCCAGGCGACCCACCAGCCGCTTATGCCCATCTGGCCGCGTTCTCGCGACAGGCCGGCGCCGACCAGCAGCACGCCTTCTGGCGGGCGGTCGGCACGGCCATGACCGCGCGCGTTGGCACCCGGCCGGTCTGGCTCAGCACCTCGGGCCTTGGTGTGGCTTGGCTGCATGTCAGGCTCGATACGCGCCCAAAATACTACACGCACCGGCCCTATCGCACCCAGTCGTAGGACGAACCGGTTCACCGCGCCGACAGGGTGTCAGAACGGCTTGCCACCGCCACCGAACTGGGAGTCGAGCCACGCGACGACCTGCGGCGACGACCAATGCAGGGCGTCGAACACACGATCGATTTCGACCCCCTGCGCATTCACCAACAGCGTCGTGGGATAGCCCCAGACCTGCGCGGTCTGGGTAAGTGCGCCGGACTGATCCTGGTAGACGCCAAGGTTGCGAAGACCGAGCTGTGTGTAGAACCGCCTCAGATGCTGAGTCCCGCCGCGTTCGACCGAGATTGGCAGCACGGCGTAGTTGGGTCGCAGGGCCGCCAGTGCATCCATGGACGGCATCTCTTGCCGGCAGGGTGCGCACCAGGTGGCGTAGAAGTTCACCAGCATGGGCTGGCCGGCCCAGTCCGACAGCGCGTGGGTCCGTCCGTTCTCCCCCTGAAAGGGAATGTCCAGCAGCCGGTTCCAATGCTGCGCCACCTGCCGCGCACCGACCGGCATTGCCCGCGCGCGGGTGGCTGCGACGCCGCCGGCGGCAGCCCCGCCCAGGGCCAGGCCGGCCATTCGCACGAAACGGCGGCGTGCAAGCTGTCCCGGAAGATCGATCGACGTCGATCGCGCACCGTCTGTCATGGCTGCCTGCTCCTCCACTCGTGGTGCAGCGCGCCGGCTTGTCGCCGCCGGTGGGACAGCGCCGCATCGGGTCCATCAAGAGCAGACAGTAGAACGGCGTAACGCGGCACTGCCGTGTCGCCGTGCTGGCCGCAGGGTGGCAATTGCTGGGCAGCAGACCTTTGGGGCTGGCGGACGCGTCACGGCAAAGCGACCGCCTCTCCCCACAGCCAAGGCCAAGTGGAAAGTGGTCGCCAGCCGGACAATGTAAGGAATGATTTGAGTATTATTGAAGATTGTCAGGACATCGCAATGCCGATCGCGATCAACACCACGAACCCGCTGACGAGAACGATCCACGAATTCTTCTTGATCAGTTCCATGCGCTCCCTCCATCGATCTCGATATTGATTGATAGGCAGAAAGTGACATATGAAACCGATTTTTCGGCATGATATGAATCAATCGCCCGATAATTCGTAAGAAAATTATGCATTGCGCTCGGCGGCGGAACCTGCAGCGCTGCTGCATTCCCTGCCCCGGCTGTTGGCTGATGCGTGGCAACCGGTCGCCCACCAGCATACCGACGATGCGCCGGCCGCTCAGCACCGTATGCATGTCCGCACTCTCTGGACCTCTCGATGATGCGCCCGATGGCGTCGGCATCGCGAAGTGCGGTCTTGCATTTCCGACACTGCAGTTCAGGGAACATTTTCCCGACCGGTTGAGATCGGGGGAGTATTCGGGTAACAAGACCAGCTTGGCCCAGTGGCGAAGATTTAACTTGGCAATGTAATCTTGGCTGGATGAATGAGCCGCACCTCTTCTCTGAATTGATTATCATCAAATAACACACATCTATATTTTGCTTCCAAGGCAGCTACCGGTTAAGAAACTTGACAGATATGCCGTTCATCAAAGCATGGCTGCATTCTTATGTGACTTTGCCAACTTCTCAAGCTGAATCCCTTGACTCGATTCGCCGCCTCGACTTTACTTGACGACATATTGTTTCTCTCTCAGGCGTTTGGGAGTCATAATATGCTAACGTCGGATCCGGACTATGTGAATCCGTTGGTGGCGGTACGGTGCTCCAAGAATAATGCGATCTTGGAAGTACACCACACTCAAACGCCAGCAAGGCCAACAAATATCTCTTGGTATATATTGGGAGACAGTAAGCTTGGCTGGGAATTACACAGCAAAGACGTCTCCAGATACTACTGCCCTGGCGCGCTGGGCTATAACATAGTCGAAAATCTCTCGATAATGGGCCATGCCAAACATACGACATTCCGGAAATCCGGTAATGCGTTCTCTCGTATCGCCTACCTGATACAGATTGGCTACAGCCTGCCAGGCCATACATCGGCAGGGGTCAATGTCCATAGTTCAGTGCACTTCTCTTGGAAGAGAAAGGATCTAGTGAATTATATAAGCAAGTGGACGGAAGCACTGAAGCTTGCGAAGATGCTGAAAGCGACAAATGCAGACTGCGAAGAAGCAGCAAGATTTCTAGAGCACCGAAGCGGCGTCAAGAATATATACTTTGCATTTGAGACGGATTATAAGCTCTCCATCTTGACTGGGGGGCAACTTAAACTGATAGAGAGAAAGCAGGAAGAGGAACAGCAAGCAGGCAATATGATCTACTTCTAGCGACGGGCGCGGAGACACCTCTGCGCATTGTGCCACCTCTCAGCAGATGCGCGGCAGCTGGTCGCCCACCAGCATGTCGACGATGCGCCGGCCGCCCAACACCGTGTGCATGACCACGCGCCCCGGCGGCCCCTCGGTAATACGACCGATGGCAACGGCCTCGGTCCCAAGAGCGTGCGCCCGCATGGCCGCCAGCACTGCGGCCTCTGCCTCCGGCGGAACGATCGCGACCAGCTTGCCTTCGTTGGCGAGGTAGAGGGGATCGAGGCCGAGGATCTCGCAGACGCCCTTGACCTCCGTGCGCATCGGGATCGCCGGTTCGGTCAGTTCGATGCCGACGCCCGAGGCTTGCGCCACCTCGTTCAGCACCGTAGCAATGCCACCGCGCGTGGCGTCGCGCAGTGCCCGCAGGTCCGGGCAGGCCGCCAGCATGACGTCGACCAACCCGTTCAGCGGCGCGCAGTCGCTGGCCAGCGGCGCCTCCAGCGCCAGGTCGCCGCGGGCGTTCAGGATCGCCGCACCATGGTCGCCGAG
>JANQIX010000112.1 GCA_028281925.1 Alphaproteobacteria bacterium | reverse complement strand
CGGTCAATCCCGCGCGCAGTCTCGGGCCCGCGGTGTTCGTCGGAAGTGCGGCACTGCAACAGCTCTGGCTGTTCATCGTCGCCCCGTTGATCGGCGCGGCCCTGGCCGGTGTGCTTTTCCGGTCGAAACTGCTTGAGGCGGACGACGCGTGATTGTCCGCGGCCACGCGGCTTGCGGAATCACGCCCCCGGATCGAGCGTGATGTCGACGGTCACGCTGTCGCCGTCGCGCAGGACCTCCAGCGTTACCGTGTCGCCGGCCTGATGGCCATCTAAAGCCGCGCGCAGGTCTTCGGCGGTGCCGATCTCGGTGGTGCCGAGGCCGATGATGGAGTCGCCCGGGATCAGGCGCCCCTCGGGCGTCACCTGGGCTGGGCGCAGGCCCGCCCGTTCGGCGCCGGAGCCGGCAAGCACGCCCAGCACCAGTACGCCGCCGATGCCCTGGCGGCGGGCGATGGCGTCCACGCGCGGGTCGATGCGGATGCCCAGCGTAGGCGGCGCATAGCGGCCGCGGGCGATCAGCTGCGGCACCACGCGGTTGACCGAATCCACCGGCACGGCGAAGCCGATGCCCGCACTGCTGCCCGAGGGGCTGTAGATCGCCGTGTTGATGCCGATCAGGCGGCCGGCGCTGTCCAAGAGCGGCCCGCCGGAATTGCCGGGGTTGATGGCGGCGTCGGTCTGGATCAAGCCGCGCAGCGCGCCAGCTTGCGTCGGCAGCTCGCGCTCCAGTGCCGAGACGATGCCGGTCGTCAGCGTCCAGTCGAGGCCGAAGGGGTTGCCGATGGCGAACACCGTCTGGCCCACCTTCAGGTCGCCGCTGGTGCCGAGGGGCAGCGGCGGCGGCCGGTCGACGCCCACGCCGATCTGCAGCACGGCCAGGTCATGCGCCGGGTCCGCGCCCACCAGGGCTGCACGGAACGCCCGCCCGTCGGCCAGGCGCACCACGGCCTGCGAGGCGCCCTCGACGACATGATGGTTGGTGACCACATGGCCCGTCGCGTCCCAGACGAAGCCTGAGCCGGTGCCCCGCGGCGTGTCATAGGCGTTGCGCGTCCACGGGTCGACGACGCGCTCCACGGTGCTGATGAACACCACGCTGTCGCGCGCGGCCTCGAACAACTCGATCGTCGACTGCTCATCGGCGGCCAGGTCGCCTCGCGGTGTGACAATGCGCGGCTCGGCGCGTGAGCCCAGCAGCACCGACTGGATCAGCGGAAGCGACTGCCAGACCACGCTCACTACCACCGCAGCCGCTGCCACAAGCAGCACCCGCCCGGCGAAACGATCGAATGTCATGCCGGATCCTTCCTTCCGCACCGCTTGAAGAGCCGGGCCACGATCGGCCGGCCCGAACCCCGGCGGCGTCCTGCCCAGGCGGCCGGTTTGCGCTGCAATTACTTCGCGTCGATATCCGCATCTTCGATTGCGTTGTCCAGGCGCTAATCCTTCAGAGTCTCCCCGCGCATCGCCGGCGGGCGAGGGTTTGTCCTGCTGCCCCCCCCCTCGTGGATCGCTTTCAACGCGTCCTGCGGCGGAGGGAACTCTTCCCCGCCCCGCCGAATAGAAGTCAGTGGTCATGTGGCTGTCAGCAGAGGTTATGGCCACAAGAAGTGAAGAGTAATCGGTGCGCCAGCTTGTTCTTCCGCCGGATTTTGGGAGGGCATTCAGAAAAATGGTCTGATTGATTTAAGTCGAGAAATCCCGGAAGATCTTGCGAGCCAAGAAAGCGCGAGGCCGGGATCGAGGAAAGCCCCGAGAATGGCTGACGACCTGCCAGAACGGGCCCCGCCTCTGCAACAGGAAAGGCAGGACCCGAGACCCAGCGCCCAGGTGGCGGAAAGCCTGCGTATGCGGGCCCGGCGCTTCGAGGCTTCGGCCCGCTGGTCCTTGCTGGTGCTGATCTGCTTCACCGTCGTCGGCATCGTCTATTATGTGGGGCTGCCGCTCTGGGCCGACGTGCAGGATCTGCGCACGGACGCTGAGCGCGGCCAGCTTGAGGCGCAGATCGCCGCGCGTGAAGCCGATCGCACGGATCAGGATGCAAGCGCCCGCGACCTTTCGGGCCGCATCGCCGCCCGTCTGCGCGCTGCGGGCGATTTCTATGTCTCGGGTGACGGCGCGAGGTCGGAAGAATTCTCCGACGTTGCGTTCGGTCCTGATGGAGAGGCGGTCATCATCGGTCGCCGCGGGCTGATCCTGACCCGCGCGGCCGGAGACAGCGAATTTGCCTCTCTTTTGGTGGATGAGTTGCCGGACATCGACCTGGAAGGTGGCCACTACCAGCGGGACGGCACCTTCGTTCCCGACAGAGGGGACGCGCCTGGAAATCTAATCGGTGTGGCGTTCGGGCCGGGCGGCGAGGCGGTGATCGTCGGTGCGGCAAACGCCGTTCTGACCCGTGCGCCGGGTGAGACCGGATTTTCCCTGGATCCCGTCGGAACGGCACTCGGGTCGGCCATGCTTGCGTTCGGGCCCGATGGAGAGGCGGTGATCGTGGGCAATGACGGCACAACCTTGAGCCGGCCGCCGGGCGGCAGCGGGTTTCGGACGGCGTCAGTGGAAGGCGTTACGGCCCATCTCAGGGACATTGATTTCGGGCCGGACGGAGAAGCCGTCATCGTCGGTGACGGGGGCACGATTCTGACCCGCGGGCCGGGAGAGGATAGCTTCGCGCCGACTCCGGTTGCCGGCATTTCGGTGGATCTGCGCAGCGTCGGTATTGGACCGAGCGGCGAAGCGGTCGCCGTTGGCCGAGAAGCAACAGTCGTGGTCCGCGCGGTTGGAGAGAGCCGCTTCGCCCCTTTGTCAGTGGACGGGGCTCCCTCACAGCTCCGGCGGGTTCGCTTCAGCCCGGACGGCGAGGCCGTGATCCTCGGCGGCGACGGTGTGATCTTGACTCGTGGGCCTGAGGAAGGCGCGTTTACTCCCCTTCGGTCGGCGACGGAGGGGCTGAGGGATATCGTTTTCGGGCCGGACGGCTTGGCGATCGTCGTTGCCTTCCGCGGCCTGCTGCTGCGCGCGCCGGGCGAAACGGAGTTCGTGCCGCTTGCGCTCGATCTGGATCGGCCGATGTTCAACGACCTTGCCTTCGGGCCGGAGGGGGAGGCCATCGCCGTCGGCGGCGACGGCCTGATCCTGATCCGGCGCCCGGAGATCTCGGCTGCCCTGGCTGCCGTCGGGACGGTGGACGATCTGGGCGGGGCCATTGCGGCCATTCCGGGGTCCTATCAACGGGCGGAAGAGTTGCAGGCGATGGAAATCATGCGCGACCGCGTCCAGCGTCTGACGGCAGAACTCGACGGGTACCGGGCGGATCTGGCGGCGCTCGGCACCACCGGCGGTGGGCGCTCCCGCTCTCTGGAGACGGCGGCGGAGACCATGAAGGGCTATCTGACGGCCTGCGCGGGCCATGCGCCGGATCCGGAAAGCGTCGATGCCTGCGCCGCCGCGCTGGAAGACAGCGGCCTGGTGGGCACTGACTGGTGGCAGTATCTGGCTGAGCGCATTCCGGCCGGCATCCTGCTCTTGTTCCTGCTCGCCACCTTCGGCGGGCTCTATCGGTACAATGTGCGGATGGCAGGGTTCTGCCACGCCCGGGCGGACGCGCTGGCGCTGTTCGAAGACGAGGCCGATCCGCAGCGGCTGCAGGGCCTGACCGACGCGCTGGCCGGCGAGAAGGTGGAATTCCGCGGTTCGCACACGCCGACCGAGCAGGTGGTCGAGATCGCGAAATCGTTGAGCGGCAGGCTCACCAGCGGCGGATCGTAACGGCAGGCGATTGGGAACAGGCCCCCGGTCTAACAGCAGCCGACAAAGGGCCCCAGGCGGATCTCCACATGACCGTTCGGCGCGTCGTCCGCGTCGCTTGGAACATCCGCACGAAGCCGGCCGGACACATGCAGGGCCGCTGCCGGAATGCCCCGGTCGGCCAGCGCGTCGGCAACGGCTTCGATCCTTAGGCGCGCTGGATCTGCGCCCTCGTCCGGCGATGCGGCCATGAGTGCGGACCCGGAGACGCAGACCTGCATGCCGGACTCCGCCGCATATCCTTCGGCCAGACTGTCGATGATGAACATGTCCGCCGGCCGGATGGCATGCTCTTGCGCCTCGAAATGCACGAAGCGCGTGCGCATCACGGCCGTGGCGATCGGGCCACGCCGTTCGACCCGGTCCAGCGCGGATGCCTGGGCGTAGTCGTCCGCGGCACTCTCCCGATCGCCCAGCGCAAGATGGGCGTTGCCGCGACCTTCGAAGGCGGGTGCGTGGTCGGGATCAAGGCTCAGCGCCTGATCGAAGTCCGCGATCGCTGCCGTGTGCCCGCCCAGCCTATCACGGGCCGCGCCGCGGCCGGTGAGAGCGGACGCTGAATCGGGATCCACCTGGATCGCCCGGTCGAAATCGTCGATCGCAGCCCCATAGTCTCCGAGCGCGAAATGGGCGTAACCGCGATCGTGGAGCGCCTGCGCATCCTCAGGGTCCAGGCGCATCGCCTGATCGTAATCCTGGAGCGCTTCTTCGGTCCGGCAGAGGGCGCGGTAAGCGAGCCCCCGCCCCACATAGCCGGCCGGCTCTTCGGGATCGAGACGGATGGCTTCGTCGAAATCGCCGATCGCGCGTTCCTGGTCGCCGAGGGCCGAATAGGCCGAGCCCCGGCCCTGGTGGTAGAGGGCATCTCCCGGATTGAGGCGAAGTGCTGCATCGAAATCCTGGATGGCCATCTCCGGCCGGCCTAGCTGGATATGGGCGAAGCCGCGGCCGGAGCGTGCGGTGCTGTCCGTAGGATCGATGTCGGCGGCCTTGCTGAAGAACGCAAGCGAGCGTGCGTAATCCTCAAGCGTGCTGTAGGCGACGCCCAGGCCCATATGGGCGTTGATGTCATCCGGATCGAGACGGATCGCCTGGTGGTAGTCGGCCATCGCGCGATCCAGATCTTCCAGAAAATGGTGGGCGAGGCCGCGATTGGTGTAGGCGGTCGCCAGTCCGGGATCGAGGCGAAGAGCCTCATCAAAGTCTTCGATCGCCCGCTCGTACTTGCCCAAGCTGCGAAAGGCCATACCGCGCCGGGCATAGGTACCGGCCCCGTTCGGATCGAGCCTGAGGGCCGTGTCAAAGTCCGCGATCGCGCTCACCTGATCGCCCAGGCGGTCATAGGTACGCCCGCGGCTCTCATAGATGTTGGCTGCCGACGGTGCCAGGCGCACCGCTTCGTCGAAGTCGGCCAGCGCGCGCTCATACGCCCCCAGTTCCCGATAGGCGATGCCGCGGCTGGCATGGGCCTCGGCCTGCCCAGGTTCGAGAAGGAGGCTCTGGCCGAGATCCTCGATCGCCCGTTCGTTCAAGCCGACTGCGATATAGACAAGCCCACGAACATAGTAGGCGTCGGCATTACCCGGTGCCAGGCGGACGGCCTCGCTCAAATCCGCAATCGCCTGCTGGTACTCGGAGAGCTCCCAATGGAGGTGGCCGCGGCCGTAATGGGCATCGGCATGTGCCGGATCGAGCCGGATGGCCTCGCTGAATTCAACGATCGCCTGCCGGTACTCAGTAAGCTCCCAATGAATGTAGCCGCGGCTGTAGTAGGCGCCGGCATCCGTCGGGTCGAGGCGGATGACCTGACCGAAGTCTTCCAGGGCTCGCTCGTGCTCGCCAACGTCGCCGTACGCGAGGCCCCGATTGAAATAGGCCCAGACAAGATCGACGCCCGACCAGCGGCCGGATCGGATAGCCGCCGTACAGCCGCCGATCTGCAGGTCACTGTCGGCCGACTGCACGCAGTCGTCCACCATGTCGGCGCGCGCGGGTCCGTACAAGAGTAACAGGACTGCCGCCGCCGCAAGCACCCCGCGGACCATGGTACCCCTTACCAATACCGGCTTGGGCCAATACCGGCTTGGGCAGCAGCATACAGGCGGTCGCCTGAAAGACGAAACGGAAGCACGGTTGATCGGATAATGGTGGATGGACCGAGGGGGCTACACCCCGGCTCTCGCATCCCGCGCGCCGGATCGTGATCAGGCGTGAACCTGCGCGAGCCCGGCCGACCGTAATCCTCCGGCCGCGGTGGGCGTCTATGGCAGTGCCTGGTTTCCGCCGGCCACACCACGTCGAGGTTCCAGGACATCCCGTAGACTTCCACAAGAAGGACAATCCCCATGCGTTTGCGCTCTCTCCCCGCGGTTCTGGCCCTGGCCGGCGGCCTGGCTTTGGCCGCCTGTGCAGAACAGCCGTCCGCCTCCCCGACGTCGACAGCCACCCCGGTGCACCTGGTTCAGGGCCAGGAGACCGCACGGGGCACCTTCGTCGGCCTCAGCAACCATGAAACCAGCGGCCACGGCAGCGTCTTCTGGAACGGCAGCAACTGGGTGATCAGCCTGGCCTCCGACTTCGCCTTCGACGGGGCGCCGGATCCCGTGGTGGGCTTCGGCAACAACGGCACGTTCGACAACAACACGATCATCGGCCCGCTGACCGCCGATACCGGGGCGTCCGTCTATATCGTCCCGGCCAGCATCGATGTCGGCCGGTACAACCAGATCTATGTCTGGTGCGAGGAATTCGCCGTTCCGCTCGGCGCCGCCGACCTGACCCTGCTCTGAGTCTTTCGGCAGCCTGCCGCACCTCCTCTCCTCCCCGGCTGCCCGCCACCCGGTCGGCAGCCGGTCTGACCAAAGGGTGATTGGTGCTTCGCTCCGGACCCGCCTACCATGTCCTTCCCGGGCCGGATGGGTGAGACCGCCGGGCGCGGAAAGCGTGGACAGGCAGAGGGCAGCATGGATCACACATCCCCTCAGGACGTCCGCGGTGCCGCCATCCTTGCCATGGCGCTGATGGCCCTCGTGCTGCCAGCGCGGGCGGAGCCGGTTTCGCTGACCGCGGAAGAGGTCACGGCCCTCTTGACCGGCAACACGGCCGTCGGCGAGTGGAGCGGCACGCCCTACCGCCAGTATTTCGCCGCTGACGGTACGACCATCTACCACGCAGAGGGGGCACCACCCGACACCGGCCAGTGGCGGGTCAATGCCGAGACAGGCGCCTATGAGAGCCTGTGGCGTTCGGGCGGGTGGAGCGGCTATGACGTGGCCCGCGACGGCGACCAGTATCTCTGGATCGTCCATGGATCCGGCGATGCGCAAACGTTCACAGTTTTCGAGGGACGCGGGCTCCAGCCCTGATCCGGGCGGTCGCGGACGGCTGCGGCGCCTATGCCATGCCGTCCAACGGATCGGCGAGACGGTCCAGCGATTGGATGTCGGGCCAGGCATAGGTCAGTTGGGGGAGGCTGGCGCCTGCGAAGCGGGTGACCCCTTCCAACACCATCCGGCCGGCCAGGTGCTGGTAGAACCAGCGGGCCGGATTATCCCGCAGCACCTGGACGCAGCCTGAGGCCATGCGTTGCGCCAACAGCCAGGCGGCCATCGCAGCAACAAGGCGACGCCCCAAATGGCGGCCCTGTGCTGCCGGATCGACATAGAGCTCATAGAACTCGCCTTCGATCCGCAAAGGCAGACGCCAGCGATTGGTACCGCATGTGGCATAGCCGACGATGCCCGCCGTGGGATCGTCGGCGACGAAAGTCGCCGTCCGCGGGAGGGGCCGTCCGAGGCGCCGTCGCCAGCGCATTTCTTCGCGCCCGGCTGACAGGCCGACGAGATAGGGCGCCGGCAGAACCCCGGGATACGTATCGCGCCAAGCGGCCACCTGAACCCGCGCGATCCCCGCCGCGTCTGCCACTTGCGTCCGCCGGATCGTGGTCTCGCCGGTTTCCACCCCTCTGCGCCTCCACCCTGTCGGACAGCCTTCGGACCGCTACAGTGTCGCAGCATTGCGACCTTGGTCTCAATGTCCGGCGTAACGGATCTGCCGTGTCTCGGTGATCGTTCGTCGCACGCAAGGGGTGAGGGCCCTGGATGTGCCAAATTGCGACCGCGGTGGAGTGAAGCATGCCTGAGAACGATGGGGTCGCCCGTGCAGCATGGGCGACCCTCTAAGGCCCGTTCAGTCTACGGCCGACATCAGGCTCTCCAGGTCGAGCGGGTGGGTTTGTATGGCCAGCGTGCCGTCGGGGTTTCGCGGCCACTCGGACTCGTCCCGATCCCGGTAGAGCTCGACGCCGTTTCCGTCGGGATCGTGCAGATAGAGCGCTTCGCTGACGCCGTGGTCGCTGGCGCCGTCCAGCGGAACCTGTGCCTCTACCAGCCGTTTCAGGGCCTCGGCCAGGGCAGCCCGTGAGGGGTAGAGTATGGCCAGATGGAACAGGCCGGTGGTGCCTGGCGCCGGCGGGTGCCCGCCTTTACTGGACCAGGTGTTCAGGCCGATGTGGTGGTGATAGCCGCCGGCGGAAAGGAACGCGGCATCGTCGCCAATCCGCTGCATCAGCGCGAACCCAAGAACACCGCAATAGAACGCCAGGGCACGATCCAGATCGGCCACCTTCAGGTGCACATGCCCGATGCGCGTGCCCGGATCGATCGGCCGCGGCGCAGCCTGCGATTCCGGGCTCTTCAGGGCTTCAACGGAGCTCATGACGGACCTCGTTGGTTGATGTCTTCGGGATGGCCGCGGTCAGTGCGCCGCGGCCGGACGCTGGGACAGGACGCGGTTGAGGAAACTGGGGCGCCAGGCATAGGCGCCGTCACCCAACAGCGCCTGCACCACCAGCAGCACGGTCCAGAGGGCCGGGAACTCCCACCCGCCATTGGGGGCTGAGAACAGCCAGCCGTTGCCCGCATGTTGCACCGTGGCGCCGATCAGGATCGGCAGCAGCAGAAGCGAGACGGGCCGTGTCCAGACACCCAGGATCAGGGCGATGCCGCCACCGATCTCGCCCAGGATCACGAGATAGGCGAAGAAACCCGGATAGCCGAGGCTCTCGAAGAACCCGACGGTGCCGGGAACTCCAAACACGAACACCTTCAGCAAGAGACCATGTGCCAGCAGCAGAGTGCCGAGGCTGAGCCGCAGCAGCAGCGCTGCGTAGGGAGCCGTTCGATTGTCGATCACAGGAACCTCCATTCGGTTGTTGCCGCTGATATGGCGCCACGTTCTCGGTTTGATAATCGGCGAGTTTGGGATATTAATTCACACCATTGGTGTGAGGTGAACTCGATGCCCGATCGCGTGACCGAAATGCAGGTGTTTCAGAAGGTGGCGGCGCTGGGCAGCCTCTCGGCCGCGGCGCGTGCGCTGGGCATGTCGCAGACCATGGCCACCAAGCATGTCGCCGCGCTGGAGGGCCGGCTGGGCGTCAAGCTGCTGCACCGGACAACGCGGCGGCTGACCGTGTCGGAGGCCGGGCGGACCTATCTTGAGGCGATCGAGCCGATCCTCGACGACATTGCAGAGGCGGACGCCCAGGTTTCCGCCGAGGCGACGGAAGTCCAGGGCGCATTGCGCCTGAACGTGCCCGTATCCTTCGGCATTCGCGAGATCGCGCCGTTGTTGCCGGAGCTGTCGCGGCGCCACCCGGCGCTACGCGTCGACCTGGGCCTGAACGACCGTCACATCAACCCGGTTGAGGAAGGCTGGGATCTCGTGGTGCGCATCGGCGCCCTGGCGGATTCCACCTTGGTCGCGCGCCGCCTTGCGCCATGCCGGATGGTGGTTTGCGCTTCATCGGCGTATCTCAGCCGGCATGGCACCCCGGCAACGATCGCCGAGCTGTCAGGCCACAACTGCCTCGGCTACACCCTCTCCCGGGCGGTTTCCGCCGACCGCTGGTGTTTCGGGGCGAATGGTGAGGTCAGCGTCGCCGTTCGCGGCACGCTGCAGGCGAACAACGGCGATGCGCTGGTCACCGCGGCCCTCGGCGGCCAGGGCATCATCTATCAGCCGACCTTCCTGGTCAGCCGGGAGATCGCGGCCGGCCAACTGGTGCCGCTGAGCTTCGATCATCAGGCGGTTTCCCTGGACGGCGTCTATGCCGCCTATCCGGCAACCCGCCGACCACCGGCCAAGGTCCGTGCGACGATCGATTTCCTGGTTCAGCAGTTCGCCCCGATCCCGCCGTGGGACCGGTACTCCATGCCGGCCAGTCCTGGACCCGCGGCATAAACGGCCATGGAGGGCCGGGAAGCGTGGCTGGGTGGCGGACCGCGCCGCTCTCGTCCAAAGATAACGTGACCAAAGGCTCAGCATGAAGTCAGGACCTTGGCCCGGGAACGCTGACCTGCGCATGATTCAACAATCGGAGACGGCTATGTTTGAGGTGCTCAAAGACTTGGTCAGCCGGCCGGAAGTGTTCTCCGGTTTTGACACTTCGGCGCTGTGGGCGGACCCTCATGTCGCGCGGCAAATGCTGTCGCTGCACCTTTGCGACGATCACGCAATCGCCTCCCGGCCCAGCGCAGAAATCGACATGATGGCGGCCTGGATCGATCGGGAACTCGGTCTGGGCGGCAAGCGCATCGTTGACCTCGGATGCGGCCCCGGCCTCTACGCGCGCCGGTTCCGGGCTGCGGGCGCTCACGTGACCGGCATCGATGTGTCGGAAAACTCGGTCGCCTATGCCAGAGAGCACGGTTGTCCGGGCGGTGAATTCCAAGTTGGAAGCTATTTGGAGGACGAACTGCCCTCCGCCGACGTCTTCACTCTGATCTACGGCGATATCTGCGCGATGCCGCCACGCGCCCGCCATCGGCTCTTCCATAAGGTCTGGGCGGCTCTGCCCGAGGGAGGCGTTTTCTTGCTTGACGCCTTTCCTACCGCCCAGTTCGAGACGCTACAGGAAGGCACGGAGATCGCCCTGCGGCTCGATGATGGTTTCTGGGCGCCCGGGGATTATATCGGTCTAAAGGCGACATTCCTTTACCGGGAGCGCAGCACAACGCTCGATCGCTATCTGATCGTCGAACAGTCGCGTACGCGTACGGTCCTTAATTGGCTGGAATACATGACGCCGGAGGGCCTTTCAGCGGAACTCGCGCAAGCAGGCTTCGTCAGCTCCCAAGCCTTAGAGGCGGTGAGCGGCGCGCCATGGCATGACGGCGACAAGCCGTTTGCATTGATCGCCCGCAAACAGGATTGACCGCCATGTCCGGCGGGAGATTGCCGGTCCCGGTATCGCATGGCAGAAGATCGCGTCTTGCCGCGACAAACGCAGGTTGCGAGAAGCTGCGAGAGACCTTGTCGCGCTCTAGAACATGGCGGACCCGGCGAGATTCGAACTCACGACCTCTGCCTTCGGAGGGCAGCGCTCTATCCAGCTGAGCTACGGGTCCTTGCCCGGCCCGCCCCGAAAACGTCGGCAGGCCCGTCTGGAAAGTCCGGCGACCTTACTCCAGGCAAGGTGCGTGTGCCAAGGGGCGTGCATTGACGTATGACCCCAGGAGTGCCGTTGATGGCAACGCCTGAGCCGCCGTCTTCGCTGGAGCTGTCGGCGCCGAGGGATCGGTCGTTTGTCATCTACACGAATCTCTCCGGATCAGGGAGAGCGCTCAATTATCAACGTCAGTTAAGACTCTTGAAGCATCTTTTTGCGATGCTGACAACTTGTTTCAACGCGGACGTCATCAATGTTCGACATCGTCGTAGAGTCACTGCGTGCTGCAGTATTCTGTTTGACCTTGCTTGCGCTGCTCGAATACGCAGCCAGGCATGATCTTCACGGACGTCTCGGCTGCGGATTGATTATCTTCGGTTATGCCCTTTCGACTTTTGGGGTTCTGATCGACATCACCGATAACTTCGAGAGTCTGAACGGGCTTATCGTGGTCGGCAATACCGAGGTCCAAGCGTTTCTTGAGAAGGTTGTCGGCTCTCTGCTCGGATCCACGCTGATTCTGCTCGGTTTTCGCCGGTGGCTGCCGCTGATCCAGACCGTCGCGCTGGCGGAGCGGCGGCTGGCACAACAGAATGTCGAGTTGGAGCGTGCGGTCGCCGAGCGCACGTTGGCGCTTGAGGAAGAAAGCCGGGCCAAGTCCCGCTATCTGGCGTCGCTGAGCCACGAAATTCGGACACCGCTGAATGCCATTCTCGGATTTGCCGAGATGATGCGCGACGGCCATGTTCGCGATGATGCCGTCGACGTGTATCGCCGATACGCCGGAGATATCTATGACAGCGGGGCCCATCTCTTGGCGCTGCTGAACGATGTCATCGACGTTGCCAAGATCGAAGCCGGCCGGATGGAGTTGGCGCCGGAGCCCGTCGATCTGAGCGAAGTGGCCACACAGGCCGTGCGCATGTTTGCCGTTCAGGCGGCTGCACGCGATATCCGCCTCGACTGGAATGGGCCGGACGGGCCCGTCGTTGCCTGCGCCGACAGCAGGGCCGTCACCCAGATTCTGATCAATCTCTTGTCCAACGCGGTCAAATTCACCCCTGACGGCGGGCAGGTCTCCCTTGCCGTGCGACCCGCGACCGACAGGAGGGTCGAGGTCTCGGTTTCCGACACCGGTGTGGGTATGCCACCGCAACTGCTGTCCAGCATCGTCCGACCGTTCGAGCGGGCGGACAACCGCTACAGCAAGGCCGAGGGCGGATCCGGGCTCGGCCTCGCGATCGTCAATGGGCTGGTCGCCATGCACGGCGGTCGCCTGCTGATCAAGAGCGACGCGGGGAAAGGGACGATCGTCACGGTGAATTTGCCGGCCCAGTCTCCGGTGGCGGATCGGGCTGGCGAGCCAATGGTCGAAACACGGGGAAGCTGGATCCGTGCGCCCATCGATGCGGCACCGCGCGCGAACGGCAGTACGGCATAACACGGCGGACGGTCCGCGGCGCGATGGCTGCGCAGTGGTTCGATAGCGGGTGGATTGGCGAAAGGCACAACCTGTCTGACGCCGGACCTGATTCGGAAGTCCGCCGAAAGCTCGACCGTTACGGCGCCTCGGCCTCTTCCGTTCCCTCGTCTTCCGCCTCCTCGTCCCCGCGCTTGCGCTTGTCCGCGCCGGAGGGCAGCGGGGCGGCGGGGTCGTCGATCCAGGCGGCGATGTCGGCCCAGACGATTTCGGCGTTCAGGTCGCGCAGCAGCATGTGATAGCCGTCGGGATAGTTGGCGATCACGTGGCGGCCTTCCTGTAGCTCCTCAAGCAGGGCGTCGATGCTGTCTTCGGACAGCACCTGTTCGTTGTCGCCGTAGAGCAGGATGGTCGGGGACGGCAGATCGGGCGCGCGGTCGAAGGCCTCGGTCATCACATTGACCACGCCTTCCAGCGTATCGGCGCGCGACCACGGCAGCACATGGCGATCGGCCCGCATGCGGCGCATGATCTCCCAGTTGTCGGTGGGGACGATGCCCAGGCCCTGGCCGCCGAATTCCATGCCCGGCACCAGATTGCGGGTCAGCCAGAGCAACGTGGCCTCGGGCCCCGAGAGGATCTGGCGGCCCCAGGTGGCCGGGGCCACCAGGATGACGCCGTCCACCTCTGGCGCCTGATAGCGGTCGGCCAGCGTGCTGATGACGACCGCGCCGCCCATGCTCTCGCCCAGCACGTAGAGCGGGATGTCGGGATAGGCCTGGCGCAGTAGGCCGATGGCGGTGCGCAGGTCATGCCGCAAGGTCGGGCCGCCGGCCCAGATGCCCAGCTGTTGCGTCCGGCCGAAGCCGCGCTGGTCATAGGCATAGGTGGCGATGCCATGTTGCGCCCAGTACCGCGCCGGATGGAAGAACGCGTGCGCATAATCGTTGTAGCCATGCAGCGCCAGGATCACGGCGCGCGGCGGCCCCTCGGCCGGCAGGGTGCGGCGAATCGGCAGGACATAGCCGTCGATGGCGACGATCGCATCGTCCGTCAGCTGCGCCTCGCCGACGGGCGCGCCGATCGGCTGGCTGGCCGGCGTGCAGGCCGCCGCGAACAGAAGCGCGGCGGCCGCGGCGGCGAGCGCGCTAGTCCGCATCTTGCCGGTCGCTGCGGGTGAGCTGGAGGAAAATGTCCTCCAGATCGGTTTCTTCCGTGGAGAGGTCGACGATCTCGACACCCGTGCCGTTCATGGCATGCATGATGTCGCCCAGCGGCATCTGGCTGGGCCGATAGTGGATCTGCAGGCGGTTGGGCTCCGGCAGTTCGGCATGGAAGCCGGCGAGAGCGTCGGGTACGGCGTTCAACGGCGCGGCCAGTTCGAATGTCAGGGTCTTGCAGTCGAGGCGGGACAACAGTTCACGCTTGGTTTCGCACGCGATCACGCGGCCATGGTTGATGATCGCGATGCGATCGCACAGCTCTTGGGCCTCTTCAAGGTAGTGCGTTGTCAGAAGTATGGTGGTGCCGGCGCGGTTCAACGTGCGCACCTGCTCCCAAAGCTGCTGGCGCAACTCCACATCCACGCCGGCCGTGGGCTCGTCTAGCACCAGCACGGGTGGCGAATGCACCATGGCCTTGGCCACCATCAGACGCCGGCGCATGCCGCCGGAGAGGGTGCGCGCATAGGCGCCGGCCTTGTCGGCAAGGCCGACCACCTCCAGCAGATCTTCCGTGATGCGTTCGCGCTTCGGCACGCCGTAGAGACCGGCCTGCAGTTCCAACAACTCCTTCGGCGTGAAGAAGGGGTCGATGTTCAGCTCCTGCGGCACCACGCCGATCGCCGCACGCGCCTGGCGCGGACGGCGATCGATGTCGAAGCCCCAGATGGACGCGGTGCCCGAGGTCTTGGTGACCAGCCCGGCCAGGATGTTGATCAGGGTCGATTTGCCGGCCCCGTTTGGCCCCAGAAGGCCGAACAGCGAGCCGCGCGGGATCTCCAGATCGATCGCCTTCAACGCCTGCTTCGGCCCCGCCTTGCCGGAACCGCGGTAGATCTTGGTCAGCTGGCGGACGGCGACGGCCTGATCGGGTGGCGCCGTCTCGATGTCTGGCTCCAGTCGTGTGTCCATGGCCATGGGATCGGTCGGGCGGCCGCACGAGTTCGCGCGAACATGGTTGATACGCCTTGCGGCATCGCTATCATCCTGCAGCGCCCGTGGTCAATCGCTGAGCCGGATATGGCAGGGCGCCCGCTTTCACTTCTCGAAGTCCGAACGCCATGCAGCCGCCCGAAATCATCACCGTCGATCCGGAAACCGAGTCCGTCTCCTGCGACGGCGGCGGCGGGGCGCTGGGCCACCCCGTAGTGTACTACACCTTCGGCACCCAAGACGCGGTCGTCTGCGGCTATTGCGGCCGGCGGTTCGTTCGCGCGCGGTCCGGCGAAACCAGCACTGCCGCGTAGGGGTGGCTGCCCACGCCCCACAGCTTGTTCGCCGGCGGGGCTGGTGAAGGCCGCTTGACGACCCCTTGCGATCCGCGGCAGGTGTCGCTCGACGATCGTGGAGGAGGCAAGTCATGAAGGTGGGCGTGGTCGGCGCAGCCGGTCGCATGGGGCGCATGCTGCTGAAAGAGGCGATTACAGCGGCGGACTGCACGCTGGCGGGCGGCGTTGAACAGCCGGGCCATCCGGAGATCGGGGCCGATCTCGGCCGCCTGGCGGGTCTGGACCCGATCGGCCAGGCGTTGGGCGATGACGCGATCGCCCTGTTTGCCGCCGCCGATGTGGTGCTGGACTTCACCCTGCCCGCGCCCACGGCCGGCTTCGCGACGCTGGCCGCCCAGGGCAAGACGGCGCACGTGATCGGCACGACGGGCCTGGGTGCTGCGGAGGAAGAGGCGCTGACCCTGGCCGCCCGGCACACCCCGATCGTCTATGCGCCCAGCATGAGCCTGGGCGTCAACTTGCTCATGGCGATCACGGAAAAGGTGGCCGCGGCTCTGGACCAGGGCTTCGATATCGAGATCCTGGAGATGCACCATCGCCACAAGGTCGACGCGCCGTCGGGCACGGCGCTGGGCCTGGGGCGGGCCGCCGCCGCGGGCCGGCGGGTTGACCTGGACGCCCACGCGGTGCGTTCGCGCGACGGCCATACGGGTGCGCGCCGCGGCGGCGATATCGGCTTCGCCACGTTGCGCGGCGGGGATGTGGTCAGCGAGCATACGGTGATCTTCGCAGGCCAGGGCGAGCGGCTGGAACTGACGCATCGCGGCACGTCGCGCGATATTTACGCGCTGGGGGCGCTCAGGGCCGCGCGCTGGGTGTTCGGCAAGCCCCCGGGCCTCTACACCATGGCCGACGTGCTGGGCCTGGGGTAGACGGGGCACAATGACATCACGCCCACCACCATTCGTCATGCTCGCGAAGGCGAGCATCTCGTGACGCGGATCGTGATCTTGCTCAACGAGGTCCTCGCCTGCGCGAGGACGACGATCGTGTGGAAGGAAACTGAGGGACGATTAGCGGACTTGCGCGCTGTGGCTGGAGGCTTGCCCCTTGGTTGATCTGAGCAAGTTCTACATCGGTGGCGCCTGGGTGGAGCCGGCGGCCCCGACCAAGCTCGGGGTCGTCAATCCGGCGACGGAACAGGTGATTGCCGAGATCGCGATGGGTGGGGCTGCGGACGCGGATCGCGCCGTTGTGGCCGCCAAGGCGGCGTTTCCCGCATTCGCCGAGACGACGAAGGCCGACCGCCTGGCGCTCTTGAGGCGTATCCTGGATTGCTACAACGCGCGGTACGAAGACATCGCCCGGGCCATCTCGGACGAAGTCGGATCGCCGATCGCGTTTTCCCGCGAACAGCAGGCGTGGTCCGGCCAGGCGCATCTGGAAGCAACGATCGCCGCGCTGGAAGGCTTCGACTTCGAACAGCAGCGCGGCGGCACGCGGATCGTGAAAGAGGCGATTGGCGTCGCCGGCCTGATCACGCCCTGGAACTGGCCGCTGAACCAGATCGTCTGCAAGGTGGCGCCGGCGCTGGCGGCCGGCTGCACCATGGTGCTGAAGCCGAGCGAGATCGCGCCGGTCAGTGCGATGATCTTTGCCGAGGTCATGCACGACGCGGGCGTGCCGGCTGGCGTCTTCAACCTGGTCAACGGCGACGGGCCGTCGGTGGGCCAGGTGATCGCTGGACACGCCGATGTCGACGTCGTCTCTTTCACCGGCTCCACCCGCGCTGGCATCATCGTTGCGAAGGCGGCGGCCGATACGGTGAAGCGTGTGACGCAGGAACTTGGGGGCAAATCGCCGAACATCATCCTGGCCGATGCCGACCTGCAGCAGGCGGTGACCGAAGGTGTGGCCGCCTGTTTCAACAATTCCGGTCAGTCCTGCGATGCGCCGACGCGGATGCTGGTACCGCGCGACCGGCATGACGAGGCGCTGGCCATCGCCAAGGCCGCGGCGGAGGCCCATACGGTCGGCGACCCATACGCGGCCGATACGGTGCTGGGCCCCGTCATCAGCCAGGTGCAGTTCGACAAGATCCAGGCCCTGATCGAGGCCGGCATCACCGACGGGGCGACGCTGGCCACCGGCGGTCCCGGACGCCCGCCGGGGCTGGAGCGCGGCTATTACGTCCGCCCCACCGTGTTCGGCCATGTGCGGCCGGAGATGAGGATCGCGCGGGAGGAGATCTTCGGCCCCGTGCTGTCGGTCATGGCCTACGACACGGAAGATGAGGCCGTGGAGATCGCCAATGACACGGTCTACGGGCTCGCCGCCTATGTCCAGTCCGGCGATATCGGTCATGCCCGGGGGGTGGGCCGGCGGCTGCGGGCCGGCCAGGTGCATCTGAACGCGCCGGAATTCGACGCCTTCGCGCCTTTCGGCGGCTTCAAGCAGTCCGGCAACGGGCGCGAGTATGCCGATTGGGCGATCAACGACTTCCTGGAAGTGAAGGCCATCCTCGGTTTCGGCGAGAGTGGCGATTGACAGCCATCAGGTGAGGCAGCAGGGCATGCGGTACGGAGTCATCGGCCTCGGCAATCTCGGCGGCCCACTGGCGGCGAGCCTGCTGCGCGAGGGGTTCACGGTCGCGGTGCACGACAGGGATCGGGCACTGGCGGACAGCTTGCTGGCCCTCGGCGCCACTTGGGCGGACAGCCCTTCGGACCTGGCCGCAGCCTCTGATGCGGTCATCACCTGCCTGCCGTCGCCCGCCGTCTCCGAGCAGGTGCTGGAGCAGATGCTTCAGACCCTGGCGCCGGGGTCGACCTGGATTGAGATGTCCACCCTCGGCCGCGACGAGATCCTGCGTCTGGCCGATCGCGCTGCCCAGGCGAGCATCCGCACGCTGGAATGCCCGGTGACCGGTGGCGTGCACCTTGCCGCGCGCGGCGAGATCACGGTTCTCGCCGGCGGCGATGCGGAGCTGTTCGAACTGCACAAGCCGGCGCTGCAGGCCATGGGCGGTCAGCTCTTCCACATGGGGCCGCTCGGCTCGGCCGCCGTGATCAAGGTGATCACCAACATGCTGGCCTTCATCCACCTGGTGGCCGACGGCGAGGCGCTGATGCTGGCCAAGCGTGGCGGGCTGAACCTGGCCCAGGCTTGGAAGGCGATCGCCGCCAGTTCCGGCACCAGTTTCGTGCACGAGACCGAGGGGCAGCTTGTCCTGAACGGCAGCTACGATGTGGCGTTCACCATGGACCTGGCGTGCAAGGATCTGGGCTTTGCCATGGGGTTCGGCCGCGAATTCGGCGTGCCGCTCGACCTCGCGGGACTGACCAGCCAAGCGTTCATCCGGGCGCGTGAGGCCTATGGCGGGGATGCCCAGTCGCCGCAGGTCGTCAAGCTGTTGGAAGACGCGCTTGGAACCGACCTGCGCGCCCCCGGCTTTCCGGGACGGCTGGAATAGCGCCGCGCCGCCGAGGTCGTTCGGCGGCGCGGCTCGCAGTCACGCGGCCGGCAGGTGTTGGGAAAGGTCCGGCCCTTCCTCGTCGGCGGCCGCCTGCTCCAGCTGCTCGGCGGCCTCGTAGGCGATCAGCGCACGCTTGCGTGACGCTCCCCATCGATAGCCGTGGATCAGGCCGGACTTCCGGATCACGCGGTGACACGGGATGATGTAGGCGAGAGGGTTCAGCCTGCAGGCCTGGCCGACGGCGCGCACCGCATTGGGCTGACCGATCGTCTGGGCGACGTCGTGATAGCTGACGACAGCGCCGGCCGGAATGCGCAGCAACGCTTCCCACACCTTCACTTGGAAGTTCGTACCGCGGATGTGCAGCGGCACCATGCCGGCGCCATCGCCGCCGGGCTTGCCCAGGGCGAAAGACTTGGCCACCAGCGGTGCGGTACCCGCGTGGTCTTCCACCAGATGGGCCGCCGGCCACTGGGCTGCAAAGGCCTCGAAGGCGCCTTCGTCGTCCCCGTCTTCCACGAAGCTCAGCCAGCACACACCACGCTCCGTCGCGGCCAACAGCACGCGGCCCAACGGCCCCTCGTGGATGCCCCAGCGGATGGTCAAGAGCTTGCCGAAGTCTTTGTACTCGCCCGGCGTCATCGCCTCGCACGCCACGAACAGGTCGTGCAGGCGGCTGGGGCCCGACAGTCCCACCTCCAGCGCCGTGTCCAGCACGCTGGCGCGCCCGTCCAGCAATTGCTTGGCGTGGCCGACGGTAACGAACTGGATGAATCGCTTCGGGCTGATGCCGGCCCAGTGCTTGAACGTGCGCTGGAAATGAAACGGGCTCATGCCCGCGGCGTCGGCCAGGCTGTCCAGCGAGGGCTGGTCGCGGAAATGGGCAACCAGAAACTCGATAGCCTTGGCCATCTGGGGGTTGAACCGCGGCGGGGCTTCATGGGGGTAAAGGGCAATCGTCATCGGTTACGGCCTTCACAGCAATGGTCGGTCCGGTGGACGGCACGATACTCCGCCATCGGCATTGGCCGCCGCCACCCGCTTCTTGCGACCGAATTTAATGTGCGATTGCGTTCGCGGCCGTGGCCCGGTGCAATGCCGCCCGCAGTGCCTTGGCAAGATCCAGACGCTCTTCCGGCGACAGGAAGGCGCCCAGCACCACGGAGCGGCCGTGGCTGGAGAGGGTGAGCTGGCTTTCGTGGCGCACGGGATCGTCGATCGTGACCTTCAGCCAATGGGGCTGGAACGACCAGGCGCCTTGCGCGCCCCGCACATCCCCCCGCTCGACCGTCAGCTGATCGCTGGTCAGCTGCACTTTCTCGTAGACCAAGCCGGAGCGGTAGTTGCGCCTGAGGGCGACATAGATCACCAGCACCTCAAGCCCGTAGAACCCGAACACCGGCCACGCACCCATCGACAGGAAGATCAGCCCCAGTACCAGGCTGACCCCGACCGCTGCCGCCATCAACACCCTGAAACCCCGGCGGCTAAGGCTGCGGTTGGGATGCAGGAACGCGTCGAACAGCAAGGGCTGCTGTCCGCGCCCGACCGGCGTGGTGTCCCTGTCGATGGTCATAAGGAACGAGAATAGCGCGTGCCCTGATCGGGTAAAGCGTCGCCGGTTGCCGCAGCTCTGGCTGTACCCGGACTGCCGCGCTATAAGCCGGGCGCCATGACGCCTGCCGATATCGACACCCTGTTCCAGCGCCTGTCGGCCACCAACCCCGAGCCGAAAAGCGAGCTGGAGTATCACAACCCCTATACGCTGCTGGTTGCGGTCGTGCTGTCGGCGCAGGCTACCGATGTCGGCGTCAACCGTGCGACCGAAGCGCTGTTCAAGACGGTCGACACGCCCGCAGCGATGCTGGCGCTCGGCGAAGACGGGCTGAAGCAGCATATTCGCACCATCGGCCTCTACAATTCCAAGGCCAAGAACGTCATCGCACTTAGCGAGATTCTGCTGAATGACCATGGCGGCGAGGTGCCACGCGATCGCGTGTCCCTGGAACGGCTGCCCGGCGTCGGGCGGAAGACGGCGAATGTGGTGCTGAACGTGGCCTTCGGCGAGCCCACGATCGCGGTCGACACCCACATCTTCCGCGTCGGCAACCGCACCGGCCTGGCGCCCGGCAAGACACCGGACGCGGTTGAAGCGGGGCTGGAGCGCGTGGTGCCGGACAAGTGGAAGCGCCATGCCCACCACTGGCTGATCCTGCACGGCCGCTATGTGTGTAAGGCGCGCAAGCCGGATTGTCCGCGCTGTGTCATCGCGGATCTGTGCGGGTTCCCGGAGAAGACTGCGACAGACACGGCCTGAGGTAAGCCGAAAGCGCCCTGGGATCTCCGACCGTTCGACCTCGTCCGGTGCGGATTTCTGACACCCCCATGGTCTACGCGGCGACGTGCCGGCGACAGGGCAGGATAGCGGCATTGCCATCGATGAACGGCTTCACGACGGGCCGATCCAGGGGCCTCGAGGCGGTTCAGAGTTGCTCGGACGGAAGCAAAGGGTGCCGCGTTGGTAGATGTCGGCTCAAAGGAAGGGACGAGCCGACAGGCAGATCTCGATATCGTTCCATAAGGGCCCGCTGACCTGATAATGCGCGTAACGGCGCGATCCAGGTCAACAGCAACCAGTCCGGAATTAGAGGCAAATTTGGGGGAAATTTTATAGTAAATCTAATAATGCAACAAAAGAATTTCTTGTGTTCAATAGAAAACCTGTGAGCACATTGGCGTTCCGCGCAGTTCGGCCTGAGTGGCCGCCAAGTGCTTCTCTCGTTGATGTGAGTCAACGACATTCGTTCATACTTCAGGGACGATGCTAAGCTCGTTGAGCATTACTCGTTGTGAGCTCTGGTTCCATCGACGCAAAGGATGCATCAAATGGAAGACGCCAAGACTGAACAAGCGAGAATGAATCTCGAGGAAATCATTGTCGTCAAGTTCAGGGAGTTTGAGCGCCGTATCACAGACCTGATTGCCGGCGATACTCAGCTCGCGTGCGGGCAGTCGTGCAGGCCGGGGTGCTCCGATTCCTGCCGTGCCGGCGGAAAGACCACCATCGCGGCGCCGACAACCGGCAGCTGACGGACCAATTCAACTCTCAAGACGCGTGGCGCGGGCACCGGTCTAGCCCAACCGGCATGATCATCGGACCGCGAGCCAGTGGGTTCCAAGAGGTTGCCGTCAGACGTCTGGGAGCCGTTCTCGGCAATGCCGGAACACCGGCCGCGGTCGCCCGCGCCCCACGCGAAGATCAGTAAGGGAGGGGGAGACGATGGAGCTCGACAAGACGTACATCTTCAATCCTTACTACATCCTTCGCCCAGACCGTCACCGGGTCGTCATTACCGAGAGCGGCGCCTACTTCGATATTCCAAGCGAATTGGCGGAGAGTGCGATCTACTCTTTTGTACATCCCGCCTTTGCTGTTGTCCTTTCCTTCTTCAATGGCGATTGTACGCTACGTGAGAGTATTCAGGGAATCGCACGGCACTTCAATTCATCTGAAGAGACGGCAAGCAATATCGTTTTGCCTCTAATCGAGAATTCAGAGCGTGCGGCTTTTGAGATCCAGCGACACATGTCGGTGCTTCCACGGAATGTGGTGGTCGAGCGCACGGCCGCTCACCAGAACCGAGACTACAGCCCTGCGATGTTTGCCAGCATCACGCAATTGGATCTTGCCACCGAGCGTCTGTATGAAGGCCCGCTGGATGTCCACTTGCTGGTCAACACCGTGTGTGCAACGACTTGCGAATATTGTTATGTCGACAAAGCAATGCACACGGAGGGGCAAATCGATCTGGCTCGGCTATGCGAAGTCATCGACGAAGCTCGATTGCTCGGGGTAAGGAAGGTCGATCTCGCTGGTACCGAAGTCTTTCTCTACCGGCACTGGGATGCCCTGATCGAATATCTCTTGGCCAATGGCTACTATCCGTATGTTTCGACCAAGCTTCCGATGACGCGGAAGAAAATCGCTCGACTGAAAGAGATTGGTATTTCAGAGCTTCAGGTCTCCATCGATTCCTTTCAGCCCGGTCTCGTAGCGAAGGTGTTGGCGGTCGATGGCGAAAGCTACGTGCCGAAGATGGTCCGCTCGCTCAAGGAGCTCAGTCGACAAGGCGTCGCGCTGACCGTGAACGCGGTACTCACTCGCACGAACGCCAGCGCAGAGAATGTCACAGATATTCTGCTGCAGCTGCGTGATGTTGAGTCACTGAAGAAGATCACGTTCAACGAAGCAGGGCCGTCGCCAGCGAAAACGGAAGCACAGTTTAAACAATTCCGTCTGAATGCGGATCAAATGCAGAATCTCGAAAGTGTCGCCGACGATGTAAAGCAGAGACATGATCTCCATTTCGACGTGGTTTGGTCGCCGGGGGAGAAAAAATCTGAATATGTGAACACTTACGCGGTGAAGCAGAAGAGTTTTCAGCGGCGAGCCACCTGCTCTGCCGGTACGCGGAGCTTGACCGTATTGAGTGATGGGCAGGTCACAATCTGTGAAGAGCTGTATTGGGATCCGAACTTCATTGTTGGAAGCATCGTGGATCAGTCGCTGAAGGAAATCTGGGATTCGCCGAGAGTGCGTCGATTTTCTGACTGGCGTCGCGAGGACTTTCCGGCCGCCGGCGCATGTCGCTCCTGCCCGGATTTCGATGCGTGCCGGCGATCGGGCGCCGGCGTCTGTTGGAGCCGCGTGGTACAGGCGTACGGTCGGGACGCATGGCTGGATCCAGATCCGTCCTGCCCGAAAGCGCCGCTGCCAGCGTACGAGATCTTCAGCGCCAGCGCCTGAGCGGCCGCCGCGGCCAACGCGACTGACGCCAAGCGCTAGAGCAGGCCGTTATCCCCGTCCGTATCGGGAAGCCCGAGGATTGCTGCGAGGGTGGGGCAGAACTGCTCAGCGGCGGCAGATGGAACGACCGCAGCGGGGATGCCGGCGCCGGCGAAGACGCAGAAGCGGTCATCGGCCGGGGTGCCTGGCTTGAGACCGTGGGAGGAGATGTAGGCAGGCTGCCCCGTCGGTCGCCCGTCGTCCCAGGCTGCCGGGGTCTCTTCGAAGGCATGGCCGGGCGGGGCGATGTAGGTCGCCACCCGGCTCCGCAGCGCTTCGGGCACATGGGTGCTTTCCGTGGTTTCGACCCCAAACGCCGCGAGGCGCCGGTCGGCCTCCCCGCGGTCGGCCTTGTCACGGACGGCGACATGCAGGGTCGAGCCTTCGGTCTCCCACAGCATGCCCGGCAAAACGACATCGGGGTAGATGGCCGTTTCAATCGGGCTGTGGCCGTGATCGCTGGCGATGGCAAAGGCGAAGTCGTCCTGCCTGCCGGCCTGTTGGATCTGCTGCACAAGGAAGCCCACCAACAGGTCCGCCGTTGCGAGGGACCAATGGGCCGCCCGACTTTCGTACCCGTAGTCGTGCTGGACATGGTCCGGCATCGCGATTTCCGTCAGGATCAGATCGGGTGGCGCGTCGGAACAGGCGAGCCCCGCCACGGTCCGCACGATCGCATCATCGCAGGCCATTCCGTTGATAAGGTCCAAGGACGGGTCTTCGGGTACGACGACGTCCTCCGCCTCCCCCGCCGACGTGCCCAGCCTGCCCAGCGCGTCCCGCACGGTCAGAAGGCTTGCGACTTCGGCGTCATTCAGCACCTTGGCAAAGCGGCTGCCGTTCATCCAGCCGCGCTGCCACCAGGCGGGCTGGAAGAGATCGGTGTCTTCCGGGCGCACCATGGCATGGCCAATGCACGCGACATCCAGGCCCTCGTCTTTGGCGCGGCGGGCGATCGTCGGCACGGCGACATCATTGGGCGTGGCGCACCGGAATGTCGTGCCATCGAAGATGTGGTTGCCGAAGATGCCGTGATCCTGCGACGGCTTGCCCGTCAGCATGCTGGCGCGGCCCGGCATGGAGGTCGCCGGAACGGGCGACCTGAGCCGCGTGACGCTGATGCCGCCGGCCGCAAGGGCCGCCAGGGCTGGCAGGCGCGAGGCGTTCTGCTGGAAATAGTCGGCGCTGAGCCCGTCGATCAGAATGACGATCAGTTTGCGGTCGCGTGCCACGGCTTCGCCCATCCGAATTGGTCGGTTGAATCGATCCATAGGCTGCGTGCAACCAGGGCATGCTGCCGCGGCGCTGCGGGGTGACGGTCGCGCCTTTATTGGCGGAGCTGCGAGACTATACCAGGATCGGTGATCTTGTCGTCTGCGGCCAACAGCATCGCCTTCGAGAGGATCAGCGACAGCGTGGCATCGCCGTCGAACTGCAGCCGCAGGTAGCTGACATGGGCAGCCCTTGCCTTCACCACGATGCAGAGATGTTCGGCCGTCTTCAGGTCGTGCGCGGCGCGGGCATGAACGGCCGGATAGAGAGCGCTAACGTCCAAACAATCCTGGCACCTTTCGGTTATTGGAGGCCTGTTGGGGGCAAGTTGGAGTTGTCGCAGCTTCGCCCTTGTGAAGGCTTGCGATGGACGTGTCGCGCGCCCGACACGGACCGTCTGCGTCCCATGCGCCCAGACGCCACATTGCGCTGCGGCGGCCATTCGGGTCTCGATACCGGCACACGATGTGGTGCATGATGTCAAAGAGGGGCACAATAGGTGCCAAGATCGAGGTCTGCATTGAGCGCAGACCTGCCCCCAAACATCTGCAAATATTTCTTTACGATTCTCCGTTTAGCATGTAGCCTCAAATCGTCGGCAAGGGATGGGCTTAAGTATTTATTTACTTAGCTTCTGAACCGACAGCCGCCTTCAATGGTACGAGATGAAACCATCGGCCCCGAGCCGGGCAGTACTTGTGTTTGGGGTGCGTTCCGCCTAAGAGAGGCGGCCCTACGCACGACACCGGGGCGACGCAATGCGCATGGTTTGCGCCCGAGGGTTGGAGGGGAAGACAGGTGAACAAGGCCAGTGAACTGTCTGTCGACGCGCTGCCCGACTGCCCGTATGAGCTGCAGGCTCTCCTGGGTCAGGTCCGTGACCGCGTGCGCCGTAATCGCGACACGACGGACATGCGCTTGGCTGTCTTCATCGAACGCCTGCTCGCCGAAAAGACGGCAGTGCCGGCCAACGCCAATACCGATACCAAGCCGCAGCGCCAGCAACGTCAAAGGCGGCGCGCCTGAACCGAACGGTGTGAACCGAACGGGCACGGCTGCGCGGGCGGCATTGGCCGGCCACTTGGCCGCCTATCACTGAAACCGAACTGCTTTGGCAAGATTGAACGGCCGGCCCATCCTTGATGGGCCGGCCGTTCGCATCCCGCCAGTCAACCTTGGCGAGCGTTCTGGATCGTCTGGTTCATCGAGTTGAGCAGCGCGTCGATGCTGCCGCCGTTGCGCTGGATGACCGCACTGAACTCATCACGCTGCGTGATGGCCAGGCTTACCCCTTCGACTGCCACATCGATCACCTGCCGCCGGCCGTCGCGTTCGCGCACACGCCAGGTGACGTTCACCGGTGGCGCGCCAGCCGGGCGGACGATCTGGGTCTCCACCAGAACATCGCGCTCACCTTCCGGCCGTGAACCGACAACAACCAGAGTCTCACCAGCATACTCATGGAAGCGGCGGGCGTAGGTCTCTATAACCATGTCCTGGAACAGTTCCATGTACTGCCGCTGCTGAGCTTCGGTGGCGTTGGGCCAGTGCCGGCCAAGCACGAATCGGCCGATCGTCGGAATGTCCACGTGACGCTGGAACAACTGCCGGAATTCTTCCACGGATTGCCGGTAGTTCAGATCCGGGCGTTGCAGAACCTCCACGGTTTCGCGGCCCAGTTCGGCGACGAAGTCCTGTGCGGCCGTCTGGTCGACGGCGCGCGCAGGCACGCTTGACCAGAAGACGCACAGCACAGCGATCGAAGCCGCGCGCATGGCGGCACGTCCCATGATTCTCATGGCCTCTCCAATCCTCATCAAGCGATGACGCTGGGGTGCGGGCGTCGGTCGTACGCCCCGGTCACCCCTGTTCCATCAACGGCCCACACGCCCTGAGGGTTCCTCGGGCATATCCGGCGCCTCTGTGGCCCGGCGGTGCGGCCCTTCGCGGCCGAATGGCCGCGGCAAGGTGACAAGTTTAACGTGTCCGCGGGGTTCGCGATAGTCCCGCGGCAGTGCGGCTGCGAGCCGGGCCACGGCCACGGGAAATCTCACCGAACTGCCCGATCCCACCATGGCCGGACGAGGGAAATCCGGTTGCGGCTGGAAAACCGCGCCGAAAACGGTAGTGTCGCCCGCGCATCGCGCCGAGTTCCCGGCGGATGCGCCCGGTATCACAGAAACAGTGCCCCATCATGCAAGAACGGATCGCCGTCGTCGGCCTTGGCTATGTCGGCCTGCCCGTCGCCCTCGGCTTTGCCCGCCAGTTCGAAGGTACCATCGGGTTCGACATCAATGCTGCCCGCGTTGGTGAGCTCAGTCGCGGCGTGGACACCACCGGCGAAGTCGACCGCGAAACCCTATCGGCTTCGTCCCTGACCTGTACCAGCGACCCGGCGGCCCTGGCGGATGCGACGGTCATCATCGTGGGGGTTCCCACGCCGGTCGACGAAGACCGCCAACCCAATCTCGGCATCCTGCTTTCGGCGTGCGAGACCATCGCCCACCACATGACCGCCGGTACCATCGTCGTCTTCGAGAGCACGGTCTATCCGGGTGTCACGCGCGACATCTGCGGCCCCACCATCGCCCGAGTCTCCGGCCTGCGACAGGGCGTCGACTTTCGGCTGGCATACTCGCCCGAACGGATCAATCCCGGCGACCGGGAGCATACGCTTGAGCGGATCGTCAAGGTGGTGGCCGGCGAGGATGCGGAGACGCTGGATCGGGTGGCCAGCTTGTACGCCCGCGTGGTCGAGGCCGGCGTCCACCGAGCACCGTCGATCGAAGTGGCCGAGGCGGCCAAGGTGATCGAGAACATACAGCGCGATCTCAACGTCGCCCTGATGAACGAACTGGCGCTGATCTTCCACCGCCTCGACCTCCGAACCTCCGATGTGCTGGCGGCGGCGCGCACCAAGTGGAACTTCCTGCCCTTCACCCCCGGCCTGGTGGGCGGACACTGCATCGGCGTTGACCCCTACTACCTGACGGCCCGTGCGCAGCAGGTCGGCTATTACCCCGAGGTGATCCTGGCGGGGCGGCGCATCAATGACGGGATGGGCCGGTACATCGCGCAAGAGGTCGTCAGGGCGCTGTTCCGCGCCGGCCGGACGGCCGGCAACGCCCGGGTCGGCATTCTCGGGATCACCTTCAAGGAGAACGTCCGAGACCTGCGCAACAGCCGCGTCCCAGACATCGTGAGGGAGCTTGCAGCATCGGGCCTCGAACCTCTCGTGCATGATCCGTTGGCGGATGCCGAAGAGGTGCATGCGGAATACGGCATGACGCTGACCGGGCTGGAAGCGATGACCGGCCTGGACGCGCTGGTCTTCGCCGTCCCGCACCGGTTCTATCTGGAGATGCCCGTGCGGGATCTCTTCTCACGGCTCAACGATGGCGGTCTGATCGTCGACGTGAAGTCGGTCCTGAATCCGGCAGATACGCCGACTGGGCTGTGTTATTGGTCACTGTGAGAGACAGACACACGCATTACGCATAGAGGCACTGCCGGCTCGCCTTGACCCGGCCCGGTGCCTCAGCCCCATTTGGACGACGACCATGCGCGCAGCACAACCGAAGACGGAGCGGACGCCGCTCCAGGAATTCCTGCGCTTCGCACGCCCGGGCTTCGTCTTCGTCGGCATTTTCAGCTTTTTCCTGAATCTGCTGATGATGGTCGTGCCGCTGTACATGATGCAGGTCTTCGACCGCGTTCTGGCGAGCGGCAGCACGGAGACGCTGCTGCTGCTGACCATGGTCGCCGCTACCGCTATCGCAGTCCTCGGCACGCTGGAAGCGATGCGAAGCCATGTGCTGACGCGCGTCAGCACATGGCTGGAGCAGCGACTGGGCGCACGGCTGATCGACGCCAGCGTGGCGGCGAAACTCGGCGGCGCCGGCATGGGCGCGCAGGCGTTGCGCGACTTGGGGCAGATCAGAAGCTTCGTGGGCGGGCAGGGCATCTTCCCGCTGTTCGACTCCCCCTGGGTCCCGGTCTATGTCGCGGTCATCTGGATGATCCACACCTGGCTGGGCGTGCTGGCGCTGATCGCCGCGATCATCCTGTTCCTCTTGGCATTGGCGAACGAGCTGGTCACCCGCAAGCTTCTGAAAGAGGCGGGGCAGACGCAGGTGCGCGCGCTGCGGCAGGTGACCGCCACGGTCGACAATGCGGAGGTCGTCCAGGCCATGGGCATGTTGCCCGGCCTGGTCAACCGCTTCGAGACACTCAACAATCAGGTGCTGACCACGCAGCGGAAGGCCAGTGACCGGGCCGCCGGCATTGTGGGCTTCAGCAAGTTCGTGCGCCTGTTCGTGCAGGTCGGCATTCTCGGGCTCGGCGCGTACCTGGTGATCCAGGGCGAACTGACGGGCGGCGGAATGATCGCCGGCTCGATCCTGCTGGGCCGCGCCCTGGCGCCGGTGGAGCAGGGGATCACCGCGTGGAAGACGTTCGTGTCCAGCCGCGACAGCTATGCTCGCCTGCAGGAGCTGCTGCACCGGGCCCCGGCCGCGCCGGACTCCATGCGCCTACCGGCCCCTCAGGGCAATCTGGCGGTCGACCGCGTCTCATTCGTCCCGCCGGGCGCGGCCAAGCCCGTGCTCAAGGTAGTCTCGCTCGACGCCAAGCCGGGCCAGGCGCTGGGCGTCATCGGCCCTTCCGCCTCGGGCAAGAGCACGCTGTGCCGGCTGATGGTCGGGATCTGGCCACCCACAGCCGGGCATATCCGGCTGGACGGCGCCGACATCCATGCCTGGGACAGGATCGACCTCGGGCGCCATGTCGGCTACCTGCCGCAGGATGTGGAGCTGTTCGCCGGCACGGTGAAGGACAACATCGCCCGCATGCAGGACGCCGACGCCGAGGCGGTGGTGGCCGCGGCCGAACTGGCCGGCGTGCATCAGATGATCCTGCATCTGCCCGACGGCTACGAGACCGAAATCGGCGAAAGCGGCGCGATCCTGTCCGGCGGCCAGCGGCAGCGCATTGGCCTGGCGCGGGCGCTGTTCGGCACGCCGCAACTGATCATCCTGGACGAGCCGAATTCCAACCTGGACCCCGACGGCGAGGCGGCGCTGCTGCGCGCGGTCGCCCAGCTGAAGGAGGCGGGAAAGACCATCATCATGGTCGCCCACCGGCCCAGCATTCTCACACATGTTGACCGTGTCGTGATGCTGCGGGACGGCGCGGTGGAAATGTCGGGCACCCGCGACGAAGTATTGCGCCAGGTGACGGCAAGGCCGGTCGGTGTCCCGCGGGTGGGTGGTGCTGCATCGGCGCAGCCCGGTGAGGGCCCCAGCGGCCCAAGGGCGACCGGCTAGCACCGCGGGTCACGTCGGCGGTTTCGCCGGCCCCGCAAGAGCGAAGGGGGAATTGAGGATATGAGCCTGACCCTCGGGAGCCTTCCGGCCACCCCACCGGAATCGCCCAAGCGCGCCCTGTGGCGCAGCATGCGTGGCCCGGCGCTGGTGGGGCTGCTGGTAATCGGGGCGTTTTTCGGCGGCTTCATGGGCTGGTCGTCCGTCGCGCCTCTCGCCAGCGCGGCGATCGCCCCGGGGCAGGTCAGCCCCGACGGCAGTCGCAAGACGGTGCAGCACCTGGAAGGCGGCATCATCGGCGAGATCCTGATTGAGGACGGCGATGTGGTTGCCGTCGGGGACGCTTTGGTGCTGCTGGAAGACACCCAGGCGCGCGCCACCTATCAGCTCTTGCGCACCCAGTTCCTGACGCTGGCGGCAATGCGCACACGGCTGATGGCTGAGCAGACCGGCGCGGATGAGGTCGCTTTCCCCGCCTGGCTGCGGGAAGAGGCGACGGCTGCGCGACAGCAGAACGACCCCGACAGTGTAGCAAACATTCTCGATGCCCAGGCCTATGTGTTCCAGACGCGCCGCGACGCCAGCGCCGGGCGCAAGGGTATCCTGGGTCAGCGCATCGCTCAGCTTCGTGAGGAGATCGAGGGTCTTGGCCAGCAGATCGAAAGTCAGGTCCGCCAGATCGAGCTGATCCAGCAGGAAGTCGTGGTTGTCCAGCGGCTGGTCGCAGAAGGTCTGGAGCGTCAGCCGCGGCTCTTGGCACTGCAGCGCGCGCAGGCCGAGATCGAGGGCGAGCGTGCCGCCAACATCGCCGCCATCGCGCGGGCCCAGCAGGCGATCGGCGAGGCGGAGCTGCAGATCATCGCCATCGACACCATGATGCTGGACGAAGTGGCCAACCAGCTGACCGATGTGCAGACGGAGTTCGCCTCGGTTGGCGAGCGGCTGCGCGCGGCGGAGGATGTGTTGCGGCGCACCGTGATCGTTGCCCCGGTGGCCGGCACCGTCGTGGAGCTCAGGCACAAGACGCCGGGCGGCGTGATCGGCCCCGGCGAGCCGATCCTGGACATTGTGCCGCTGGGTGACGAATTGCTGATCGATGTCCGGGTTTCGCCGCTGGACATCGATGTCGTGTACACCGGGCTGGAGGCGCAGGTACATCTGAGCGCCTATCGCCAGCGCAACCTGCCCCAGGTGTCCGGCATCGTCCGCTATGTTTCGGCCGACGCACTGACGGACCAGAACACCGGTGAAAGCTATTTCCGCGCCAGCGTCGAGGTGGACCGCCACGCGCTGGAGGAGATCGACTCCACGATAGACCTCGCCCCTGGCATGCCGGCGGAAGTGATGATCATGACCGGCGAGCGCACGGCGCTTGAATACATGCTGGAGCCGTTCGTCGACACCATCCGGCGCGGGCTGCGGGAGGACTGAGTTGTGCCGAGCCGGGTCTCGCGGAACCGGTGACCGCGAAGACCTCGGCTACCGCTACCCCGTCGCGGCGCCGCCTTCCAGCACCGTCAGCCGCTCCAGATAGGCGGCGATCTGCGAGACGCAGTCGTCGACCGCACAGGTCGCGGTGTCGACCGTCAGTTCCGCCGCCTCCGGTTCTTCGTAAGGGGCCGAGATGCCGGTGAACTCCGGGATCTTGCCGGCGCGGGCCTTGGCGTAGAGTCCCTTGGGGTCGCGCTCTTCACACGTCGCGAGATCGGCCTTGATGTAGATCTCGTGGAAATCGCCGCCGGCTGCAGCCCGCGCCCGCTGGCGGTCGGCGCGATAGGGCGAGATGAACGCCGTGATCGTGACGATGCCGGCCGTGGCAAACAGGGCGGCGACTTCGCCGACGCGCCTGATGTTCTCCGCCCGATCCTGCGGCGAGAAGCCGAGATCGGCATTCAGACCGTGGCGCACATTGTCGCCGTCCAGCACATAGACCTGCCAGCCTTTGGCGAACAGCCGCTGCTCCAGCCGCATCGCCAGCGTGCTCTTGCCTGATCCGCTCAGGCCCGTGAACCAGATCACGGCCCCGCGGTGGCTGTTGCGCAGCGCCCGGGCCTCCGGGGTCAGCAGGTGGTCGACGGAATGGATGTTGGTCGCCTTGACCGTCAGCGCCTGGCGCTGATCGGGATAGCCGCGCATGGAAATCACGCCGCCGCCGACCGTGTCGAAGGTGTCGATCAGCACGCAACGGCCCGTCGCACCGCTGCCGAAATGCTCGTCCAGCGCCAGCATTTCGCGGGTGCGCAGCACGACTTCGGCGACTTCGTTGCGCCCGACCGTTTCGCGCCGGCCGCCGTCCAGGGTCTCGGTGTCGATCACCCGTTCGATCGACTGGACTACCGCCTGCGTCTCGCGTGTCGCCAGCTTGACCTTGAAGCGGTCGCCGGCCGCCAGCGGCTTTGACGCCAGCCAGAAGACATGGGCGCGGAACACGTTGGTCAGGATCGGCGGATGGTCGTCGTGGCTTGCCACATCGCCGCGCTCGGCGAAGACCTGCTCGTCCAAGGTGACGCCGACGACCTGACCGGCCCGGGCTTCGACCGGCGGAACAGACGCGCCGAATTCCTCGATCGTCTTGACCCGCGCGGCACGGCCGGCGGGCGAGAACAGAAGCGTGTCGCCGACCCGCAGCACACCGCTTTCCACCCGCCCGGCAATGATGCGGCGATGGTCCAGCTTATAGACGTCCTGCACGGGCAGGCGCAGCGGCCGCTCCACCGGCTGGCGGTGCGGCACGAACCTGTCCAGGCAGTCGACCAGCGGCGGGCCATCGTACCAGGGCATCTTCGGCGAGGGCCGTACCAGCGTCTCGCCGTCGCGGGCGGAGATCGGTACGACAGCCAGCGCGTTGACCCCCAGTTCGTCCAGATAGGCGGTGATCTCGGCCTGGACGGAGGCGAAGCGGTCCCGCGCAAACCCGACCAGGTCCATCTTGTTGACCGCCACCACGACCTGGCGCAGGCCCAAGAGGTGCAGCAGATAGGCGTGCCTGCGGGTCTGCTCACGCACGCCCTCAGCCGCATCCACCACCAGCACGGCGGCTTCGGCGCTGGCGGCGCCGCTGATCATGTTCTTCAGGAACTCGCGATGGCCCGGCGCGTCGATGATCACGTAGTCGCGCGTTCGCGTCTTGAACCAGATCCGCGTGGTGTCGATGGTCACTGCCTGATCGCGCTCGGCTTGGAAGGCATCCAGTACGAAAGACCATTCCAGCGGCATGCCGCGGCGTTCGGAGACCCGCTTGAGTTCCTCAAGCTTGCCGTCCGGCAGGCTGCCGGTGTCGTGCAGCAGCCGGCCGATCAGGGTCGACTTGCCGTGATCGACATGGCCGACGATGACGATATTGAGGGGCCGCTGCGGCGCGGCCGACCGGTTGTCCATGGCAGGGAAACTCCGTGGCGCCGGGGGCTTACATGTAGCCGCTGGCGCGCAGCCGTTCGAAGCTGTCTTCGGCTTCGTGATCCATCGCCCGACCGGCGCGCTCCGGCGTTCGGGTCACCTCCAACTCGGCGATGATGTCGTCGATGGTGGCGGCGTTACTTTCGATCGGGAAGGTGATGTTCTTTTCACCCAGCGACCGATAGCGCTTGCCGTTCTGTGCGAGATAGAGCGGCACGATGGGGATGCCCTCACGCTGCGTGTACCGCCAGATGTCCAGTTCGGTCCAGTGCAGCAGGGGGTGGATGCGCACATGCACGCCGTCGGGGAAATCGGTCTTGTACTGGTCCCAGAACTCCGGCGGCTGATCGCGGAAATCCCAGGCTCCATCCAGGCTGCGCGGACTGAACACGCGTTCCTTGGCGCGGGTTGACTGTTCGTCGCGCCGGATGCCGACAAGCAGGCCCTGATACTTGTCGCGCGCCAACAGCGCCTTCAACCCTTCCGTCTTGCGCGCTGCCGCCCGCGAGGCTGGGGGCAGGGTGGGGTCCATGTCCTCTTCCGGCGGGCACATCTCCACCACCAGATTGAGGTTCCAGTCACGCACAATCTGGTCGCGGAAGGCATAGACCTCCGGCAGTTCCATGGCCGTGTCGAGCTGGATCATGGGGATCGGCGCATGGCCGAAGAAGGCCTTGCGCACCATCCACAACAGGGCGGTGGAGTCTTTGCCGATAGACCACAGCATGCCCAAGGGCGAGATGCGGTTGAAGGCTTCGCGCAGGATATAGATCGTCTGCGCTTCCAGGTCGTCGAGATAGCTTGCCATGGGCGGTCGTTTCCGCGGGCGGTCCGATCTGCGGCTATGAGAGCGGCAATTTCGTGCCCTCGCGCCCCGCCCAATTCACGTGGGCGCGTCTCTTAGCAAGTCGGACCGCAGTGCACAACGCCTGATGCGGTGTGCATACCGCCTATGCACAGCCTATGCGGCTCTGGTTTGCTCCGTCTCTGTGGCAGCGGCGACCTGTTCGCTGAGTTCGTTCAACAGCGCGATCACCTCATGCGAGGCGTCGTTCAGCGGATCGAGCGCCTCCGACGCGTCGTTGCACCGGCCTTGGCGCAGCAGTGTCAGCACCTGCTTGCCGTAGGCGTGGACTTGCTTGTGCGGCTCCGCCAGCCGGTGATAGGCCGGCTGCGCACGGATCAGGTCGTCCGCCTGGTCATACCACTTGCCGAGCCGGCAGGCGTGGTGGTCGGGGATGCCGTCGGCCGTCAGGTCGTTGTTCCCAAGCACCGCATCGATGATCCGTTTCTTGAAGACGGTGTGGTCGTTGCGGGCGATCTCGATGGTGGCCGCCGATCCAAACTCGGCGAAGGTGCCGACCTGCCGGTTCAGTGCCTGGCTCAACAGCTCCATCTGCCCGATGGCATCCTTGATCTCATCGGCATTGGCGGAGGCGATATCGGACACGCGCACCGCCGCCTTGGAAATCTCCTCCGATGCCGCGGTCTGTTCGGTGAGGATGGAGGAGATCTCGGTCATCTTCCCGGTGACGGCCTTGACGTTGCCGGCAATCACCTCCAGCCCCTGCCCAAGGTCGTCGACCACGGTGCGCCCCGACTGCACGGCCTCGGTGCTGGCCTCCATGGCGCCCGTAATGCGCTCCATCTTGCCGCTGAGATTTCCGATGCGTTCACGGATATCGTCGGTGGCCTTTCCGGTCTGCGTGGCCAGCGCCTTGACCTCTGCGGCGACGACGGCGAAGCCCTTACCGGCCTCGCCGGCCCGGGCCGCTTCGATAGTGGCGTTCAGCGCCAGCAGATTGGTCTGCTCCGCAATCGCGTCGATCTCGCCCACGATCTCACCGATCTCCGCGGACGCCTCGGCAAGGTCGCCGACTTCCGACTTGGCCTCGCCGACGGCGGCGGTGATCCGGTCCATCGATCCGCTGGCTTGCGTTGCCTTGCGCACGCCGTCGGTCGCTGCGTCATCGGACGCCCGCGCTTCCGTGATCGCGCGTTCGCTGTTCTCCGAGATTTCGTTGATGGCGGCCCGCATTTCCTCCATTGCAGAGGCCATGGACTGTACTTGGTCTTCGGTGCCGACGACGCTGCGCTGCATCCGGACCATGGCGATCATCGCCTCGTTGCCGTCCACGGCGACGTCCACAAGGTCATGCAACAGGGCCAGCATGGTCTGCCGACGCTGCTGCTCGGCGTGCTGCGTGGTCTGATCCCGGTCATGTTCCAGCTCCGCCCGCTCCGCGACGCATCTGCGGAAGGCCTCGACTGCCTGAGCCATGCGGCCCAACTCGTCCCGCCGTCCAAGGGCCGGCACCGTCAGGTCATGCTTGCACTCGGCAATCCGATCCATCGTCCGCGTCATGGTCCGTATGGGGCCGAACAAGCCACCGGACATCAGCCAAGCCGCACCGGCCAAGATGATCAGGCCGGTACCGGCCAGAACCAGAGTTTCGGTAGCCAGAGCCGAGCCGGCATCTCCGAGCCGGGTCAGAGTCTCGCGAACTGTCTGGATCTCGGTCGCAGGCGCGATCTCCGCACCGTCGGGCAATTGGTCCAACAACGCCGTGGCCTCTCCCGCCAGCCGGGATTGGATATCGGACGCATGATATGTCCGCCCTGATATGACAAGAACGACCGCGCAAAGCGCGATCGTGACGATCACAAGTCTGCCGCGAATCGTGGCGCAAAACGCGTACATCAGCGTTCCTTTCCGCGTTTTGATCAAAATCGCTTTCTGCTACCCATTGTCGCGATGAGACATTTCTCAACAATTAAGGTTAGTGCTTGAACTATCAATTCTTGCGTAATAACTCCGTCAAACAACTACAGAACACATATTCGACTTCTAATCGATCTGGTGAAGCGCGCCATGGTTGCCGATTTGTTGGCGCGCTTCGACCATGAGATCCAGCAGGAGCCGCCAGCGTGAGCGGTCTGCCACCTATGCAGCGGCGTCTGTCTGCGCCTCCAGCGCAGCCGCCACCTGTTCCCTGAGTTGGTCGAGCAGCCCGATCACCTCGCGCGACGCCTGGTTCAGCGGTTCGAGAGCCAGAGTCGCCTCGTCCGCACGCCCCCGGCGCAGCAGTGTTAGAACCTGCTTGCCGGCACTATGGACCTGCTTGTGTGGCTCCGCCAGCTGCCGGTAGGCCGGCTGGTTCCGGACGATGTCTTCCGCGTGGTCATACCATTTGCCGAGACGGCAGCCATGGTGGTCGGGAACGCCGTCGGCGGACAGGTCGCCGTAGCCCAGCAGCGCGTCGACGATCCGCTTCTTGAACAGCACATGGTCGTTCTTGGCGATCTGGATGACGGCGAGAGGCCCAAGCTCGGCGAATTCGTCGAACCGGCTGGACATCGAGTCCGTCAGGTTGAACATCGCCTGCATCATCTCGTCCACGTCCGAAGTATTGCGAGCGGCGATTTCCGATACGGTGGATGCCGAACGCGCCAGCTCCGCGGTCGCTGCCGACTGTTCGGTCAGGATCGACGCGATGTTGGCGATCTTCGATGCCGCCCCGTTGACGGACTGGGCGACCGATGACAGCTCAACCCCCACGGACTCGACCACGGTGCGGCCCTCGTCAACCGATCGTGTGCTTTCGTCCATGGTTCCGATGATGCCGCCGATTTTGCCTTGCACAGTGCCGATGCGGCTGCGGATGTCGTCGGTCGCCTTCGCTGTCTGGTTGGCCAGACCCTTAACCTCCGCCGCGACGACGGCAAAGCCCTTGCCCGCTTCGCCCGCGCGCGCGGCCTCGATGGTAGCGTTGAGGGCCAGCAGGTTCGTCTGGTCGGCGATAGCCTCGATCTCGGCCACGATCTCGCCGATCTGGACGGATGCGTCGCCAAGGCCCTCCACCGCCGACTTAGCCGAGCTTACCGCCCCGGTGATTGCGTCCATGGACCGGCTGGCCTCGTCGGCCTTGCCGACGCCGAGCCCCGCGGCGTCTTCACAGGTCCGGGCATCCACCGTCGCCTCGTTGCCGTTGTTCGAGATCTCGGTGATGGCCGCACTCAGCTCTTCAACGGCTGAGGCCATGGTCTGTACTTCACGTCCGGTTGTGACCAGCCTCTGGCGCATCTGGGTCATCCGGATGGTGGCCTCGTTGCCCTCCACCGACGCAGTGACGAATTCGCCCAGGGTGCGCAGCAGCAGTTGCTGGCGTTGTGCCTCCAGCTGGGCGCTCTCTGCGGCCCGCTCGGCATGAAGCTGGTCGATGCGGATCGCGTTGTCCTTGAAGACCTGCACGGCCGCTGCCATCTCGCCCAGCTCGTCGCCGCGGTCGCGATACGGGATGTCGACGGCCGTATCGTTGGTTGCCAGCCGCCGCATGATGGCCGAGAGCATGGGGATCGGGCGCAGCATGGCCCGATAGGCGACCAGCGCCACGGCCATGCAGACTGCGGCGGCGATGACCGTCACAAGCCCCAGGGCGCGGATGACACCGAACAGGATGGTCTCAAGCCTCTCCTTCTCCACGCCTGCATAGAGAATGCCCAGGACATCGCCGGCCGGCGAGTGGATCGGCTGATAGATGGTGTAGTAGGACACGCCAAGGATGACGGCCTCGCCCAGATAGGTCTCACCCTGACGGACCACCGGGAAGACGGCGCCTTCGCGCCCCAGCGGCGTGCCGACGGCTCGGGTGCCATCCGGCTTGACGATGTTGGTCGTCCGTCGCCAGTAATCGCGGTTTGCGGGATCCCAGGCGAAGACGGTTGCCGTTTCCCCTGTCAGGAAGCCGATGCGATCGATCGCGTCATGGCTGTCGAAGTCGGGGAGTTCCGCGATCTCCAGCCGGTCGACGGCATTTTCGGCGTCGAAGCTCACCTGCAAAGCGGGCCACCGCTCTGCCAGAACCATCGCCGCCACGCGCAGGCTGGACGCCTGCCGCTCGATCACTTGCTGTTCGATCCACCCTCTGACCTGGGCTATGGAGGCGTAGGACAGAGCGGCGGCGAAGATGAGAACGACGGAAATGGTGAGCAAGCTTGCCTTTGTCGTCAGGCGGACTCTGCCAGCGGCATTCTGCAGCATTTAGGCTCTCCTTGGCTGCCTTCGTTCCGTTGTGCACCTCGTATCGGTCTTTGCGCCGGCGTCGAACTGCCGCGGCCGACCGACAGTCTCTGTGTATCGTTCTGCCCGCCGGGCACAGTCGATCGCCGATCGCGGCCGAGCGGGTTCCGGCGGACTGTGCTGGGCATCATCGGCTGGCATCGTGACGGCGCAGCCGGTCGACGGGAGGGGGGACCACTGGCCGTCATCGAGTGGATGAGGCAGTGGCGGGATTTCGACGGACCACTTAGCGCGTGGTACTGATTATCTGTACTGCTGATGATTTTGGCTGCTGATTGTAAAAATCAGGTTAATTTCAATCTATGCGGTGAAGATGAAACGGCATCAGGCCGGATGCGGAACCCTTTGCCGCATCCGGACGGACAGCACCCCGGCCGTCAAGCGGCCAAAGCGTTCCGGTGCTTGGCGATCCGGCTGGCGGCCTCGTCACCGCCTTCCAGCGGTTCGTCGAACGCCACATGCGTTCCGGCCTTGCTGTTCGCAACGACGCGGGCCTGCCACGTCTCGCCGGCTGGACCGCGAAGCGTGACGGCCTCGCCGACGGCAGGGACGGCCCCTTCGATCTCGACCAACGCTCCGCCGGCGGAGAGGCTGCGGATGGTGCCCGGCTGCGAGCCGTGCTGGCCGCCGGCCCTTGTGGGAATGGCGGTGTCGAACCGTCGGTGCTGGCGCCGGTCTGCCTCATCCGTCGATGTGCGGACAATGCGGGTGATCGCGTCCGAAAGGCGCTGCGCCTCCGCGTTCACCTCACCGGATGCAGCCTTCACCCGTAGTGACAGGGTCGCCGCTTCCTTGGCTTCGTTGCGAACCTCGGTCATGCGTTCGGTGGTTTCGCGGGAGGCGTGGGCGCTGCGGTCGATGGTCCGGGAGATCTCCTGCGTCGCGTTCGTCTGCTGATCGACGGCCGTAGCGATGGCCGTGGCGACGGTGTTCATATCCCCGATTGTCTCGGTCACGTTGCCGATCGCGTCAGCTACTTGGCGGCTGATGCCCTGGACGGCTTCGACCTGCTGGGCGATTTCTTCGGTCGACCGTGCTGTCTGGTTGGCGAGGCTCTTGACCTCGCCTGCGACGACCGCGAATCCGCGACCGGCCTCTCCGGCGCGGGCTGCCTCAATGGTGGCATTCAGCGCCAGCAGGTTGGTTTGGTCCGCCACGCGCCGGATCAGCTCGACCACGGTGCCGATCTGCTCGGCCGTCTGAGACAGGCCGCCGACAGTGGCCTGTGCTTCGCTGGCCAGCGTCATCGACCGGTCGGCCACTGCGGTGGAATGTGTCACCTGGCGCCCGATCTCGCCAATGGACGCATGCAGTTCCTCAGCCGCCGCGGCGACCGTCTGGGCGTTCGACAGCGCCAGATCGGCGGCCTCGGCCGCGCCGTCGGAGCAGACGGCCATCCGGTCATTGAGGCCGCTCATGTCTTCCACCGCAGTATCCATTTCCGCGGCTTGGCCCATGACGGCAGTCAGAGCCTTCTCCATTTCGCGCTCGACGGCACCGACCATGTGCTGAATGGCATGCTTGCGCTGTGCCGTCGCCTCAACTTCGGCGCGCTCGGCGTCCGCCTGCAGTTTCTGGATCTTCAAGGTGTTCTCACGAAACACCTCCAGCGCGGCGGCCATGCGGCCGATTTCGTCGTTGCGGCTGGCCCGGTAAGCGATGGCTTCGTCGTTACCATCGCCGGCGGGTGAGGCATCGCCGCCGGCGAGGCGCTGCATGCTGTGCGTCAGTTGGTCAACCGGTCTGACGATGCGGCGGCGCAGAATCCAGGTGACCAGGGCGATGATCATCACGCTGGTGCCGGCGATTCCGGCACTCATGACCGTCATCGTCCGCTCGAACTCGCTTAAGGCGTTGCCAATCAGGACGATGAGTTGCCGCCCTGCATCGATGTCTGCACGCTGCAGCGCCGCCAGAGCTTCGATTGCCGGGCCGTCGTCAATGCGAACGACGGCGTCGATCTCCACCGCGCTTCTGCCCTCGTCGATCATTCGGCGAATGGTGTTGAGCGTCCCGGTATATCGATCCGCGACCCCTTCGATGGCGGTAAGGGCGGCCGTTTCCTCCTGCGTGATCGGAAGCGAACGGTATGCCGCCAGAGTTGCGTCGACGGCCTGCCGCGCCGTCTCGACGCGCTCGATCCGCGCGATATCCCGCCGGATCACCAGATTCTTGAATTGATGGATGAACCCGCCGAAACCCATGGCATCGCGCAGCTCGCCCAGCAGGTCGGCGCGCGTCAACCCTTCGGGGTTGGAGCGGTCGGCGCGGATCGCCTCAGCCAGCGTGATCAAGCCATCCAGGGCCGGTGTGTCGTTGACGATGACGGCTCCATCGATCTCGTCGACAGTGGCACCTTCGGCGACCATGGCGACGGCCACATCAATGCCCTCGCGATACTGCCGGATGACATCGCGAATGGCTTCCACGGCATCCCGCTCGGCCACCGAAAGCCCGAGATTCTCGTATTCCTCAAGGTTGCGCAGCGCGACACCGATTGCATTCTCGACCACCGCGACGCGGTGTTCATCGTGGCGCAGCACATAGTTCTTGAACTGGTGGATCATGCCGCCGTACCCGACGACTTCGCGGATTTCCCGCAGCAGCTGCGCGCGATGGGAATTGGCCTCGCGATCCATCAGCCACATATCGTGGAGATTGTAGACTTTCTGGCGTTCCACGAGCGCGATGCCCGACATCAGGCAGCCGCTGGCAAGCAGAAGCACGATCACGAAAATGGACAGGCGGCGGATGGTCATGGGGCCCTCTTTGGCGTACGGATCGGGGTATCCCCGGGCACGCACGTGCCGCCCTGCATAATCCCGTGTGCGGGTTAAAAACGGGTAATTGTGCGTTGCGTGATAACGAGAACAGGAGTCGGGCTCGGTCACGCCGTCGGTCGACGACTGTTTGAGCGTGAACGGCCGCAGCCGGGCAGCGGCCAAATCCCTGCGGCGGCAGCCCGGGACGCCTGCGGGAAAAATGCCGCACCGGTCCGGGCCGGCGCGGCGCTAATGTTCCGGATGGATTGGGACCGGATCGCGGCAGCGGTCGGTTACCGTCTCCGGTGACCGACCGCAAACTGCGACCGGAGCGGTCAGGCCGCGCGCACTTGTTCGATGAAGGCGGCGACCTCGCCGGACAGAACCTCGCCCTGCTGCGCCAGTTCGCGGGCCGCGCTCAGCACATCGCCGGCGCCCTGGCCGGCTTCGCCGGCCGCTTGGGTCACACCGGTGATCGACTCCGACACCTGTCGGTTGCCGACCGAGGCCTCCTGGGCATTGCGACCGATCTCCTGCGTCGCGGCGTTCTGCTCTTCGATCGCAGAGGCGACCGCGGCCGACACCTCTTTCATCGCTTCGATCTTTTCGTTGATCAGGCGGATGGCATCGACCGTGGAGCCCGTCTGCTCCTGCACGGCCTTGATCTGCTCAGCGATCTGCTCAGTGGCCTTGGCGGTCTGATTGGCCAGCGACTTAACCTCGCTGGCGACCACGGCGAAACCCTTGCCCGCATCGCCGGCGCGGGCCGCCTCGATGGTGGCGTTCAGCGCCAGCAGATTGGTCTGCTCGGCAATGCCGGTGATCAGGTTCACCACCTCACCGATGCTGTCGGTGCGCGCCGCCAGGCTTCGCACCTGTTCATTGCTGGTCTCCGCCGCCATCGCCGCCTCAGCGGCCATGTCCGCCTGTCGCTGCACCTGCTGGCTGATCTCGGCGATGGAGCTGCCCAGCTCGTCGGACGCCGAGGCGACCGTCTCGACATTGCCCGTCGCCTGCTCCGACGCGCTGGCGACGGTCGTCGACTGGCTGCTCGTTTGCTCCGCGATCGCCGCCATGGACTCCGCCGTGGACTGAAGCTCCGTCGCCGAGGCCGTGACGCC
>JANQIX010000074.1 GCA_028281925.1 Alphaproteobacteria bacterium | reverse complement strand
CCATCCGCATCGCCATCGACGCCATCACCCCTGACGAGTGCGCCAACTACTTCACAGCCTGCGGCTATGAACCAGAATGATCAGAAAATGCTCTAGCGGCTGGTCGCGAGATCGGCCGGACCGCAATCCACAGGACCACGCTCCGGCGCGCCTCCGACCGCTGCTGTAGCCGCCTACCCGGGATCGACGATCAGGTCTTGCCCCTCCCAGGTCAGGCCGAAGAGGTCGCGGACGGTATCGATCCTCGGCTCCGACCTGCTGGCCCAGGTCAGCAGCTTCACCAGCGCCGCCCGGCCGTCGCGGCCGTCCAGCAACGCGAAAGCCACGCTGTGCAGCCGCTTGTCGACCAAGGCCGTGACCGCCTCCGCGTACTCCCGCCGCGGCCGATCGCGGTGCGCTTCGAAGACCTGGGTGATCTCCGAAAGCCACCGGTCCATGCCCGCATGGACCTGGTCACGGTAGGCTGCGACCCTAGCCCCGACTTCCGGAGACAGCAGCGGCAGCACATCGTCCACGGCATCCGCCGCCACCCATTCCAGCAGGTTCTTCTCGTACGCCACGCCGGCCAGTGCCTTGTGCCGCAGCACATAGGCGTTGGCCTTCAGCTTCAGCCGGTGCCCGTCTTCAAAAGCCACGACATAGCCTTCGGCCCCCTCCAGCGCCCTGGCGTCGGCAATGAACGTCTTGAAGTCGCCGACGGCGCCGAAGCTCCGCACCAGTCCAACGTCGAACCGCGGAGCCAGGTCCTCCAGTTCGCCATGCGGCAGGTAGTGGCCCGAGACCGTCTCCCGCGCACCGATCAGCGTCAGGGACGTCGCATCATAGGGCACGACGATCCGGTGCTCCGGCGAGGTGAATTCGAAGATCGGCGTGATCCCGGCGGCCAGCAGGTCGCGGCAGAGCGCGATGGTGCCTGGACCCGCACCGGCAAAGGCCGCTTTCGCCTGCGCGCTCTCGCCCATCCGGGTCATGAACGCCAGCCGGTCGCCCACCAGGCAGGGGTGGACCATCGAGCCGTCCAGCTTGTCGAGCACGACATGCGGCCGCGACCAGTCGACGGCCTCCGGCATTTCCTTCTCGCCGACGTTGAAGAACTTGTGGAACGGCCTGGCCAGAATCCGCCCGTCCGGCGCGAATTTCAGGCCGCGGCATTCCAGCGTGACCGGATTGCTGAACGTGTCGTCATTGGTGAAGACGTAATCGACCACCTGAAGATCGGGGCGCCGGGACACAATGATGCCCACGCCTTCAGGAATGTGCGGCAACACATCGTTGATGGTCTCGATCCGAACAGTCATGGCTCCAATCCCGGAAATAGAAAAAGCCGCTTCGGGCGGAAGCGGCTTCGGTGACGTTGCGATCTTGTTGAGAAGGTCTTAGCTCAGACACTCTCCACGCTGGTCCGTCCCGGCGCCGCCAAAGCAGACGCGGTCACACGCATCGGGTAGGCCGGAATGGCATAACCGGCCGTCAGCAAGCGGTGCGATGGGGCGTCGTGTCATCATCGATCTGGACCTCACGCGGAGAAATCGCACAGCCCGAGACCAAGATCAACTCTCATGCGCAAAGTCCGCTAACCTGATTCAGAGCTGTGTCTTCGGCTTCTGCATGACCCGCAGCGCTTCGGCGAAGGCCAGGTGCAGGTGGTAGAGGCTGCTCAACGGTAAAAACTGGGTGACGTCGTTGCCCCCCTCGTCGAGCTGTTCGCGCCAGAGCGGACCATCGGGCTGAACATGGGTCGCAAACATCGCGGCCAGACGCGCCCTCGCCTCCTCCGCCGCGGCCGTATCCGCCGCAATCTCCCAGCGGGCCAACGCTGCCTTCAGCGCCTCAGCCTGCGGCCATAGGCGTCGGCCGCCGTTGACGACCGCGCCATCGCTATCGACCTGGTCCATCACGACCGACAGAGCACCCTCGGCCCGTGAGACGCCGTGGGCTTGGCCGAAGCGATAGAGGGCGTCGGCCTCCTGCAGCGCGGCAACGCTCCCGGTCAGCCGATGATATTGGCCCAACAGCCACGCCCACTCGAAATGGTGTCCGGGCTCCCGCAATCGACCATCGGCCCCCGGGGCCGGTACCCAGTTGCCGGCGAACAGCTCGCCGAGGGAGCCGGTGTCGCCATCGAAGAAACGGCGGCGGAACAAATCCACGACCGCCCGGCCCCGCTCCAGCCATAGCGCGTCGCCCGTGGCTTCGTACCAGGCGAGATGGGCTTCCAGAAGGTGCATGTGGGGGTTCTGCCGGCGTGGCGGCGCCGTGGCCGGCCGCCCGTCAGCTGAGAGTTCTTCGACATAGCCGCCCCAGTCGTCGCCATCCGTCGGCGCGGTCATGCGCGCATCGAGGAAGGCTAGCGTGCGGTCGGCCCACAGCCGCGCCCGGTCATCGCCCGTCGCCCGGTGGTACCAGGCCATGGCGAAGAGGGCGAAGGCCTGGGCATAGGCGTCCTTGCGCCGGTCCAACGGCCGACGATCCACAGTGACGCTGTGCCACCAGCCACCAGCCTCGTCCCAATGGTGGCGGATGAGCGCGGAGAAGATCCGCTCCGCCAATGCCGCCGCGGGACCGCCCGTGCAGAGCAGCGCCGCATGGCTGAACACGTAGAGCGCGCGCGCCTGCACCATTGTGCGCCGCTGCGGCACATCGATCGGGCCGCCGTCCGGCCCCACCCGCTCGATCACGCCGCCATGGCGCGGGTCCGGCGCTCGATCCAGCCAATAGGGCAGGAATGTCCCGAACATCCACGCCCGAAGCCCATCGAAATCCATCACCGGCTCACGCCCGCTGGACGGTCAACTGTGCTGCCGCCAAATCGGCCAATCCGGTGCCGACCGCCTTGAACAGCGTCACCTGGCTGTAGAACCGGCGCCCAGCGCGACTGCCGTGAGTTAGGTCGTACAGATCGCCGGCCACATCGTCCGCGCGCAAGGCGCCGGAAGCGAGCGGCACGACGATGTCGCCGGCCTCCCGCATTGCCGCCTCGCGGCTGTCCACGAAGACACGCGCGATGGACACGGCGTCGTCATCGGCTTCCCGCACATCCGGCGACGTGCCGCCGACCAGGTCCAGATGGCTGCCCGGCGGCAGCCAGGCCCCGCGAACCAAGGGCTCCGGGGCCGCGGTGGCACAACACACGATCTCCGCCCCACGTACGGCGGGCTCCAGATCGTCGGTAGCGGCAATACTGAACTTGTGCCCGCTCAGCCGCTGGGCCAGACGGTCGGCCTTCGCACGGTTCCTGCCCCAGACGAGCACGGTACGGATGGGCCTGACCTTGGCATAGGCGAGGATCAGATGTGGCGCCAGGTTGCCCGTGCCGATCATCAAGAGCCGCGTGCAATCCGGCCGCGCGAGATAGCCCGCTGCCAAGACCGAGGTTGCGGCCACCCGCCGCGCGGTCAGTGCAGGTCCGTCGATCATGGCCTGCAGCGCGCCGGAGCGACCGTCCAGCACCAGATAGCAGCCCATGCCCGGCGGCAATTGACGGGCGGTGTTGCCCGGAAAGCGGGTGGCTATGCGCACCCCGACATGGCGTCCGAGCTGCCAAGCGGTCGTCATCTCAAGGGTTGCGCCCTCGTCCGGCAGGGTTGGAACCGGATGGACTTGGCGGGGCGGGCATGTGACGCCGCTGCGGTAAGCCTGCCTGAGGCGCTCGATCAGAAGCCCCAGGTCTAGGGCGGCTTCGACGTCGGCTGCCGCAATCACCCGCATGATCTGGCACCGCTTGGCAGCGGCCCGACCCGACCGGGCAAGCGGCCCCGACTCACCCCGCGTTGGCTGCCGGCAGCGCCCGCCGGTCGGACGACCGCTCCAGCTGGGCTGCGTCGCTTGCCGATCTGGCCGCCGACGCAACGCGGGCCTGCTCCGCTTCCCGATGCGCCGCTTCATCCAGAGAGGCCTGCCGCTCTTGCAGGGAGATCACCTTCCGCCCCAGTTCGTCCAGCTTGTCTTTGCGAATGCGCGCCAGATCCCTGTGTCTGCCGGCGGACAGCCACGCGATCAGCCCGCCGAGCAGGATGCCCACGACCAGCGGCGCCAAGACGATAACGAAGGTCGGCAGCATCAGCTCCTGGGGCAGCGGCCACAGCATGAGGCCAACCGGTTCCCGATTGGACACGGCAAATGACACGGCGACTACGGCAAGGGGTATCGTGATAAAGATCAGCGAAAGCAAGCGCACGGAAGGCTCCGGTCCATCTCGTAGCCCCTTCCCCGTCTTGCCGGGGAGCCTGGGCCCAATTGCCGCGCGAGCCCTCAAGACGCAGCCGCACGGCCACGCCTGAGCCCGTACATGACGTTATAAGGGTTAGGCCCGTCCGGCGGGAAGCCCCGTTATTGCGTGTTCAGGCGCTCGCGCAGCTGCTTGCCGGTCTTAAAGAAAGGAATGTGCTTGGCCTCGACCTTAACCGCCTCGCCGGTCCGCGGATTGCGTCCTACACGGGCCTCGCGCTGCTTCACCGAAAACGCCCCGAAGCCTCTCAGCTCAACCCTGTCGCCACGCGCCAATGCCTCAGAGATCTCATCGAAGATGGTCCCGACGATCTTCTCCACGTCCCTTTGATAGAGGTGGGGGTTGCGCTCGGCCAGCCGCATGATCAATTCGGATTTCGTCATGACGATCGATCCCCTGGTGCCTGGTTCTTTGTATCTTCTGAGCGACGGACAGAATTGCCGAACGAGGAGTCGGTTTCGAATGGCCACCGACATCTGCCGGCAACACCCCTTAATCGGGGAAGCTACTGGCTTATGCGACACCAAACGAATAATCGTGCCAAGCAAACTTCAGAGAATCAAGCATAAGTAGTTCAGCCAGAACGATTTTCCGCTGCGCGCCAAGCGTTTCCACGGCAGGGGACGTGCCTGCGGGCAGGCCTACCACGGGGATAACGGCCACAACCGGCGAGAGCAGCGCCGGCGCCTGTGGCAGGCTCGCCGGCCAACCGCCATATTTTGCGAAAACCTGTGCCCACCGTTCGCCGAAACAGGCGTCCGGCCCTCGCAATCGACGGAGCGACCATGCTGATTTCCCTGATCCTCGGTCATCCCAAGCCCGCCAGCCTCAACCATGCCATCGCCGAAGCCGTCGCCTCCGCACTGGTGAAGGATGGCCACCAGTTGCGGATGCACGACCTCTATCGCGAGCGGTTCGACCCCGTGCTGACCGTGGCCGAGGCCGGCGGCGGTGCCAGCAGCGATCCGCTTGTGGAGCAGCATTGTCGTGAGGTAGCCGAGGCCGATGGCTTCGTCATCATCCATCCCAACTGGTGGGGCCAGCCCCCGGCCCTCCTGAAGGGATGGATCGAGCGCGTCTTCCGTTTCGGCTTGGCCTACGGCTTCGACGAGGCGGCAGGACCGGCGGGCCCGCCTCTCGGGCTGCTGACAGCCCAGAAAGCCGTCGTCATCAACACCTCCGACACGCCGCCGGACCGTGAGGCCGCCGTCTTCGGCGACCCGCTGGAGCGCATCTGGCGAGACTGCGTTTTCGGGTTCTGCGGCGTCAGCCACGTCGAACGCCGGGTCGTCGGGCCCGTCATTGCCGCGACACCGGAGACCACCGCCCGCTGGCGGGACGAAACAGCCGAATGGGCTCGCTCGGTGTTCCGCCCGGCATCTTGAAAGCGAACGGCGGCCCCACGCACTCAAGCGTAGGGCCGCCGTTCTTCAGAACCCTGCGGCGTCCGCAGCCCTGCCTATCACCCGACAGGCAGACCGGAGCCGGCGTCAGCTCTCCTTGGCGTCGTCCGCTTCATCGGACTGGCTGGCTTCGTCACGCGCCTTGCGCAACGCGGCCCCCAGGATATCACCCAGCGACGCGCCACTGTCGGACGAGCCGTATTCCGCCATGGCCTGCTTTTCTTCCTCCACCTCGCGGGCCTTGACCGACAGGGTCAGGCGCCGAGACGCGCGGTCGATCTGCGTGACCTTCGCATCCAGCATTTCGCCCACGGCGTAGCGCTCCGGGCGCTGCTCGGACCGGTCGCGGCTCAGTTCCGCCTTGCGGATGAAGCCCACCGCACCGTCGCCCACCGTCACCTCGATGCCGCCATCGGTCACCTTGCTGACAGTACAGGTCACGACATCGCCCTTGCGGACCTGTGTCACGCTGCTCTCGAACGGATCGCTGGCCAGTTGCTTCATGCCGAGGCTGATGCGTTCCTTCTCGACATCCACCTCAAGCACCTTGACCTGAACCATCTCGCCCTTCTTGAAGTCGGCCAGAGCCTCTTCGCCGGAGCGCTCCCACGAGATGTCGGAGAGATGGACCATGCCGTCGATCTCGCCCGGCAGGCCGATGAACATGCCGAACTCGGTGATGTTCTTGATCTCGCCTTCCAGATCGGTGCCCGGCGGATGGCGGACGGCGAAGCTGTCCCACGGGTTCTCCAGGCACTGCTTGAGGCCGAGGCTGATGCGCCGCTTGTTCGGGTCCACATCCAGCACCATCACCTCGACCTCTTGGGAGGTGGAGACGATCTTGCCGGGATGGACGTTCTTCTTCGTCCAGCTCATCTCCGAAACGTGGACCAGGCCCTCGATGCCCGGCTCCAGCTCCACGAAGGCGCCGTAGTCGGTGATGTTGGTGACGCGGCCGTGCAGCTTCGCCGCCACCGGGTACTTGGCCTCGACCCCCTCCCACGGATCCGCCTCAAGCTGCTTCATGCCGAGACTGATGCGCTGGGTATCGGGGTTGAACCGGATCACCTGGACCTTCACCGTCTGGCCGATCTGCAGGGCCTCCGACGGGTGGTTGATGCGGCGCCACGCAATATCGGTGACGTGCAGCAGGCCGTCGACACCGCCCAGGTCCACGAAGGCACCGTAATCGGTGATGTTCTTGACCACGCCTTCCAGGATCTTGCCTTCCTTCAGGCTGGCCACCAGCTCCGACCGGGCCTCCGCGCGGCTTTCCTCCAAGACGGCGCGGCGCGAAACCACGATATTCCCGCGGCCACGGTCCATCTTCAGGATCTGGAAGGGCTGCGGGGTGCCCATCAGGGGAGAGATGTCGCGCACGGGGCGGATGTCGACCTGGCTGCCCGGCAGGAATGCCACGGCGCCGTTGAGATCGACGGTGAAGCCGCCCTTCACCTTGCCGAAGATCGTCCCCGTCACCCGCTGCTGTTCGTTGAAGGCGCGCTCCAGAAGCGTCCACGCCTCTTCCCGCTTGGCCTTCTCGCGGGACAGAACGGCCTCGCCGTTCTTGTCTTCCATCCGTTCGACATAGACCTCGACCTCGTCGCCGACGGCGATTTCCGGCGGCTGACCGGGCACAGCGAACTCTTTCAGGGCCACCCGCCCTTCCGCCTTCAGGCCGACATCGATCAACGCCATGTCGTTCTCTACCGAGACGATCCGGCCCTTCACCACGCTGCCTTCGAAGTTCTCGGTATTGCCGAGGCTCTCTTCAAGAAGGGCGGCGAAGCTCTCCTTCAGCCCGCCGGCGGCGGTGTCCAGGGTGGCGGTAGTCTGCGCCATAGATGCTCCTCGATCGGTACCGCCGCGCATCCTGCGCCGACGGGCCGGGCCTATTCCCACGATCGGGCCCGACTGGTTAGGTTGTGGTAGCCTCCGCCGGAGAATAGCACGAGGCGACGCTGCCGATCAGCGCCGACCCGTTTTCCCGACGACAAACGCCAGCGCCGCCTCGAACGCCTGTTCGGCATCGAGAGCGCTGGTGTCGAGGACGTAAGCGTCTTCCGCGGGAACCAACGGGGCCACCGAACGGCGGCTGTCCCGCTCGTCGCGTTCCCGCAAATCCCGCAAAACGTCGGGGTATATAGCGGCTTGTCCTCGCCCTAGCAACTCTTTGAAGCGCCTGTCCGCCCGCACCTCGACGGTGGCGGTGACGAACAGCTTGGCCTCGGCATCCGGCGCGATGACCGTGCCGATGTCCCGGCCGTCCACGACCGCGCCGCCCGGCTGGCCGACAAAGGCGCGCTGGAAGTCCACCAGCGCCTCGCGCACGCCAGGCATGGCGGCGACCTGAGATGCCGCCCGCGCCGCGGCGTCGCCCCTCAGGTCCGGATCGGAAAGCCAGTCTGTGGTGAACCGGCGCGCTGTCGCCGTCGCCGCAGCCTCGTCCGACGGATCGCCGCCGGCCTTGGCGATCGCCATGCCGACGGCGCGGTAGAGCAGGCCGCTGTCCAGATGCGGCAGGTCGAAATGCGCGGCCAAGCGCCTGGCCAATGTGCCCTTTCCCGAGGCAGCGGGTCCGTCAAGGGCAAGGATCATGGCCCCGGCTCCACAATGTCGGCCCCGAGCGCGTTCATCAGCGGCACGAAGCGCGGGAAGCTCGTGGCGATGGCCGTCCCGTCGTCGATCGTGACCGGCGCGCGTGCCGCTGCACCGAGCACCAGGAAGCTCATGGCGATGCGATGGTCGAAGGCCGCAGCAACCGTCGCGCCGCCAGGCGGCGGCCCGCCGCATCCCTTGACCGTCAGGCTGTCGGATCCGGTTTCAACGCCGACACCGCAGACCTGGAGGCCAGCGGCGATCATCGCCAGGCGGTCGCTTTCCTTGACCCTGAGCTCTGCAAGACCGGACATCCGCGTAGTGCCGCGGGCGCACGCCGCTGCCACGCTCAGGATCGGATACTCGTCGATCATGCGCACGGCACGGTCCGCCGGAACCTCCACGCCCACAAGATCGCTGCCGGAGATGACCAGATCTGCCACCGGCTCGCCGGCCGCATCGCGGGCGTTCTCGATCTGCAGATCGGCGCCCATCTCGCGCAGCGTATCGATCAGCCCGGTACGGCCGGGATTCATCCCGACATTCGCGATCCGCACGCGGCTGCCCGGCAGGATCGCTGCTGCGACCAGAAGGAAGGCAGCCGCGCTGACGTCGCCCGGCACGTCGATATCGGCGGCACGCAACTCAGGTTGGCCGACAAGGGTGATGCGGCATCCGCCGTCGGGGCGTTTCTCTTCTGTCACCTCCGCACCGAGATGGCGCAGCATCCGCTCCGTGTGATCGCGGCTCGGCTCCGGCTCCTCCACAACGGTGTGGCCGGCAGTGTTCAGGCCGGCCAGCAGGACAGCCGACTTCACCTGCGCCGAAGCGACCGGAAGCGTGTATTCGATCGGCACCATTTGATCGGTGCCGGTGACGGCCATGGGCAGACGCCCGCCCGATCGCGTCAGGAAGGCCGCGCCCATCCGCTGCAACGGCTCGATCACGCGGCCCATGGGTCGGCGCCTGAGCGACTCGTCGCCGGTAACGAACGTCGTCATGGCGTGGCTGGCCAAGAGACCGGACATCAGCCGGGCCGACGTGCCGCTGTTGGCCAGGTCCAGCACATCCTCCGGCTCCGCAAGGCCGCCGACGCCCACACCGCTCACGATCACGCCGCCGCCGTCCGCCGGGACGATGCGGCAGCCCATCGCCTGCATCGCCGCTGCAGTGCGCGCCACATCGTCGCCGTCCGACAATCCGCGCACTCGGCTGTTGCCGACGGCAAGCCCGGCCAGCATCAAGGCGCGGTGAGAGACCGACTTGTCACCGGGCAGTGCGGCATCGCCGCAGATCGGTCCGCAGGGGCGCGCTGTCAGAGGTCGAGTCGGCACGTGGTGTGGCCTTGTCTGTCTGGATCTACCGGCCCGAGCCGGTCGCGGTGGCTCATAACACAGGCGCCGCGACCTCCCCAAGGGACATGGCCCGCGGGACATAGTAAAGTGAGTCCGGTAGCGGCGGAGCGCGATTTCGCTTTGACATTTTGTGGCGGCCCATGGCAAAGGCCGCCGCTGCGAGACATTAGGGTCTCAACAGATTGAGACGGAGCCGGAGCCCATGGCCAAGCCCGAATGGGGCGTCAAGCGGATCTGCCACAACTGCGGTGCGCGCTACTACGACATGCTGCGCGACCCCATCATCTGCCCGAAATGCTCGACCCAGTACGATCCCGACGCCTTCCTGCGCTCTCGGCGCGCCCGAAGCGCCGCAGCGGACGAACCGCGGACGCCCGTCAAGCGGAAGGTGGCCGCTGCCGCCGCCGTAGAGGCGGATGAGACGGAGGAGCTCGAGACGGTCGCCGAGGTCGAACTGGAAAGCGATGGGACCGAGGTCGAGACCGAAGGCGACGATCTGAAAGAGATCGAGAGCGAGGACGCCGACTTCGAGGAAACAGACGACGTCGATGACGGCCTTATGGAAGATACCTCCGAACTGGGAGAGGACGACGAAGGCATGGACGACGTCATCGACCTGGACGAAGGCGAGGACGAACAGACGTAGCTGTCCCCGGGGCACCGTATCCGGGGTGCGAAGGGCGGACGGCCGGGAGATTATCCTTGCGTCGCCTGCGGAGGGCCGACTATATGCGGACTCTCGGTTGGCGGGCCGCAGCGGCCGCCCGACCGGTGCTCCCAGGCACCGAGCCGAAAAAGATGGGGCCATAGCTCAGCTGGGAGAGCGCTACAATGGCATTGTAGAGGTCAGGGGTTCGACTCCCCTTGGCTCCACCAAGCACCCTTCGGGTCTTGCCCTTGCCTGATGACCGAATCAGAATTCTCTCGGGAATTCATGACGTTATAGTCATTCCCACCCTGAAAGTCGGTAACAGAGACGGCGAATTTGCAGGCCGTTTCGGCAAATTCCGGCCTGAGTCTCCGTCGGCGGTTTTCGGTGTCCACAGTTTTGGGAAGAGGCGACTGGTCGCCACGGGGATGAGTCAGCCGAAGCCCAGGATTCGCCTTTGCTCATGCCAGGAGATAGGCAGCTCTGAAAGTCGCTTCAGGCGGCTGACCGTCAGATCCGCCGGCTGCCTACCGGCAAGGATCGCTTCTACGATGTCGGGGGCGAGCAGTCCCAGGGGCAGAATCCGGCTGACGTCACGGTGGTGCATACGATGGCGTTCCGCCAAGGCAAGGACGGATGAGACCGTCCGATCCCTCAGGTTGGCGAACCAGCAGCGTCCCTGGGCGACGGCACTGACAAGTCTCGGATCTGGCTTGGGCGCTCGCACCGTATCGCCTGCGATGATCAGCCTGGTCTCGACGCCCCGTTGGCGGAGCTGGATCGGTAGGTCGACCTGAATGGCGTTTGCGCCAGCGTCGCGCTCTGGCTCAGTCGCCCGATCGCCCGTTGCGCCATCTCGTTTCCCAAATGCACTGGCGCGCAACGAGATCCCCATCCTGGCAGAACCCAGGTCGATCCGTTCGACCAACTCACGGACGATCTCTACCTGCTCCGCCGACGTGTCATGGGCGAGCCGGTCGGCCAAGCGCGCCGCACTGGACAGCATCCCTTTCTGGCGATCGGTAGACGCGGCAACCGTGTCGAAAAGATCAATCAGGCGGCGTTGGTCTCGCAGGACATCGCCGAGGCATTGTATCGCCGCCGACTCCAAAGCCGGCGCAGGCAGGCGCCAGGGAGCCTCGGCTCCCGTTGGATCGTCTTCGCTCGGGCGGGTGATGTAGTAGCGGTAGCGCCGACCGGCCTTGACGGCATGTGACGGCTTCATCGGGCGGCCGAGCCCGTCGTAAAGCAGACCGGCCAGCAAGCTGGGATGCTTGGCGTTGGTGCGACATTGCCGTCGCCCAGCGTTGCGGTGCAATTGGGCTTGCGCTGCCTCCCAGGCCTCGCAATCGATGATCGCCTCGTGCTGACCCGGATGCCTTTCACCCTTGTGGGTGATGTCTCCCATGTAGACCGGGTTGGACAGCAGTTTGTAGAGATGGCCACTGGTGAACGGAGCGGCGCCCTGCCGGCGTCGGTTGTTCAGAGTGCGCAGCTTGGTCAGCAACCCGCACTGGTCGGCCTCCTGCTTGACCAACCGAACATTGGACAGTTTCAGATACAACCTGAACAAGGTTCGCACCGTCTCGGCTTCGGCTTCGTTGACGACCAGCTTGCGATCGACGACGTCGTAGCCGAGCGGCACGACGCCGCCCATCCACAGGCCCTTGCGCTTGGACGCGGCGATCTTGTCGCGGATCCGCTCGCCGGTCACCTCGCGCTCGAACTGGGCGAAGCTGAGCAGCATGTTGAGGGTCAGCCGGCCCATCGACGTCGTGGTGTTGAACTGCTGGGTGATGGAGACGAAAGAGACGCCGTGGGTGTCTAATCGTTCGACGATGCGAGCGAAGTCGGCGAGCGAGCGGGTCAGCCGGTCGACCTTGTAGACTACGACGGCGTCGACCTTGCGGGCCTTGATGTCGGCGAGCAGCCGCTGCAGCGCCAGTCGCTCCATGGTGCCGCCCGAGACCCCGCCGTCATCGTATCGCGCGCGGATCAGGTGCCAGCCTTCGTGGCGCTGGCTGGCGATGTAGGCCTCGCAGGCTTCCCGCTGAGCATCGAGCGAATTGAAGTCCTGATCCAACCCCTCTTCATGCGATTTGCGCGTGTAGATCGCACAGCGCAGGCGCTGAGCGGTCACGGGCTACCGCCCGGTGCCAAGCCGAAGAAGCGCGGCCCCGACCAGCGGGCTCCCGTGATCGCCCGGGCGATGGCCGACAACGATCGATAGCGCTGTCCGTTCCAAAGGAAGGCGCCGTCGATCGCATCGACAACGTGGACGACGCCATGCCACTCGCGGATGAGCCTGGCGCCCGGTCGGACCACCACTGCGGTGTCCCGAACACAGTTGTTGCGGGCGCCCACCCCGTCGGCGATTTGCCGCAGCCGTCGTTCAGTGGCCGGCCTGAGGCCGCCGAACCGCCGCACTTGCATCTCGTAGGCCACGGCCCGGATCAAAAGTGACCGGCTGATGCCCTTCGGTGGAGCCGAGCGATAGTGTCCCCGCCAGCGCTCGATCAGTTCCGCGCGGGAAAGGTCGCTCAGCGCAGCGATCTCCCGTTCCAGCTTGGCAACCGTCATGGCTACGATCCGTCACTGGCCGCGCCGATGCGATAGACACGCCCTCGGCCCGCGACGGTCTCCGAAACGATGGTCAGACCGAGCTTCTTCTTGACCATGCCGCTGATGGCACCGCGGACCGAATGCGGTTGCCACCCGGTGGCCTGACCGATCTCGGCCACCGTCGCCCCATCGGCTCGCTGCAGCAGGCCGATCAACTGGGCCTGCTTCGTGCCCGGCCGGACGGATATGACGGGCACAGATTCGACGGGCGCATTGTCCGGTGTTGCCATGGCGATCGGCGGGGCGACGGACTCTGGAGGGGAGGCCACGCCAATGGCCTCGTAACCGGCTGCCGTAATGGCCAGCGTCACGCGCTCTCCATCGTCGGTCTCACGCCAGATGTCGCCGTGCCCGACAGCCGGCCGTTCGACGAGCAGCCCACGCTTAACGAGGCTGGCGAGCACGGTCCGGGCCGCGCCCTTGTTCATGGTCAGTGATCCGGGCAGTGGCAAGGCCGTCCCGTCGTCCCGTTGCGCGGCGGCGGACAGGATGACGAGTTGGGCTTCGGTGAGAGTGGGCATGGCGGCCTCCGTCGGTATCGGGCGCCGCGCCCATCGCGACGCTCCCACCGCCCACAGCCCCGCCGATAGGTCGGCGGAGCGCAAGCGGGCCGGAGGCGGCCCTCAGTATTGGCTACCAATGACGCTTGCTTTGCTGTCCAAGTCCAGCGTCTTCAGAGGTCACCGCGATGCCGGATCGCATGCCGGTCGATACCCAGGCCGGCGACGATCACGGCGGCTTCGGCGATGGCTGCAATGTCTCTTGCAGCCGACCGGAGGCGGTGTCCATGATCCACAAGCCGCGATCCGTCCAGCCGTGGCGACTGCCCGGCCGTCGCATGCTCGATTGCATCTTCCAGCATGGCCGTTGCCGTTGCGAACAGCCGGTTCACCAGCTCCCGATGATCGTCGTCCATCGCCAGCCCCTCGCCGATATCGTCGAGGAAGGCTTCCTTCGCGGCGGAAGTCCAGCTCAAGATGAGCGGGGGAGACGGAGCCTGCACTTGTTAGGTAACCCTCGTCGATTCGCTTCGAGTGACAGCAGCCACGCGCGTGTCAGCGAGTATATCCGTAATCATGATAGCCGTGGTTATAGTGGTTAACTGGGTCGTAGTTGTCTTCAATCATGATCAGTTCAGGTGACGCGGCAAGTCGCCGCTGGCTGTTGTTGTTACATGCCCATTTCAGGAGTTGCGAGACGCTGTCGACTTGATCGTCGTGCCGGCCGCGCGGGAAGGCCAGCAGCTCATCCAGGAATATGGCCAGCCACGGCGCCTGTTTCGGCAGCAACATGTGGCCGGCTTCGACACGTGGTGTCTGCGCTTCCATGCGCATCAACTTATCCCCCTCCGGAACGATGCCTTTCGGCTTGGGGAAGCCGGGCGTCGGATTCCGTTGGAGATCCTGGACCAACTGCAGACCCGGTCCCGCCTTCTCGATCAGCACGATCTGGGCAGCATGACGCAGCGCATGATCGACGATCTTCCGCCGCAACTCCGGGAACTCGACCCGACCGCGCCAGACATCGAGCAGATAGTAGTCCTTTCGCTGAACGGCCCAGGCCGTGCACACCGACCAGTCGTTGCGCTCGTCCGTCGTGGTGGCGACGTCCCAGCTCTGCACGATCTTCACGCCTGGCCCGCGCGCCGGAGCCGCGTCGTAGGTCTTCAGCCATTCGCGCTTGATGAGGTTGCCTTCCGGCGGCACCGGGCTTTGCTGGTACTGGGCCGAGAACTGGAGACTGCCGAGTTCGGCCTTGATCCGATCCAGGGTCTCTCGGGATTCTCGCTCCGGATGCAGCACCTCACCCTCTCTGCGGCGATGCACCTCATTGGGCCCGATGTGGACCGCCTGATCTTCGACGGCGATGGCAGGCAGGTTGAGGTGATGCCAGCCGCCGCGCTGGAGCACATAGCCGGCGAGATCATCCTGGTGAAGTCGCTGCATCACCAGGATGATGACGCCGCGCTCTTTGTCGTTGAGGCGCGTGCTCAGCGTGCCGTCATACCAATCGGTCACGCCCCTGCGGGCCGCGTCGGACGCGCCATCTTCGGCCTTCAGCGGGTCGTCGATGATGATGAAGTCGGCACCGCGGCCGGTGACCGAGCCGCCAACGGACAGCGCGAACCGGCCGCCACCTGCCGTCGTGATGCACTCGCTTCGGGTTTCCTTGCGCAACCGCATCTTCGGAAACACTCGGCCGTACCAGTCGCTCTCCACCACCATGCGGAACTGGCGGGCGAGATCGTTGGCCAGGATCTCGCTATAGCTGACGCACAGGAACCGCAACCGCGGATCATGACCGAGCGCCCAGGCGACGAAGGCGACCGACGAGCAGATCGATTTGAGCGACCGCGGCGGCTGGGTGATCACCAGCCGCTTGCTCTCGCGCCCATGACAGCGCATCAGCTCATGGGTAATGGCCTCGATATGCCAGTTGGGCTTGAAGGCGTCGTTCGGCGAGACCGTTGTGAACACCTTGTGGACAAAGGCTCTCAGATCCGACCGCAGCAGGGCGTCGAACTCAGCGAAGCCAGGCATCTTCGTCGTCCACTTCAGCGGGATCGTTGTCAGTCATCTGATTGGTGTCCGCCGATACACCATTACGCCCCTTGCTGCTTTCGTCAGACCGCGGATTCTCAGCCTGCCGCAACACGCGATCATTGTGGGCTTTGAGGATCTCTGCATCGTCCGGACTCAGTTCCGCCACAGATCCTGGGATGTCTTCATCATTGTAGTTCCGCGCCAGATCGATCATGCGATCCAGAGCCCGAGCGTCGCCACTCAACGCTTTCTCGCGCAGCCGCAGGATCGAGGCGAGCTGTGTCGATACGGTCTTGCGCTTGCCACCCTTTGTTATCCGGACGGGCTCCTTCAGCGCATTCTTTACGTCCGTTGAGAAGTTTCGGCTGCCTTTGGGTCGGCCCTTGGGATTGCCGGACTGGCCCTTCTTGAATTGGCCGTGCTTTGGCGGCTTGCCGTAGCCGACCTCATAGTCATTCGACATTGATCTGCTCTCCCTATGCCCGTTCGCGTCCCCGTTGAAGGCACACTGACGCATGCTCACGACCTGCCGTGCCACGACGCCTTGGTCACCGCAGCTGGCTGAACGTTAGCCCGCTGGCCTCGTGCACCGGATCGTCGCCGAAGGTGGCGCGGTAGCGTTCCAGCGCCACATCGACGTATTGCGGGTCGATTTCGACCGCGTAGCCGCGCCGGCCGGCGCGCTCAGCAGCGATCAGCGTCGTACCGGAACCTGCGAACGCATCGAGCACGATGTCGCCGCGCCGGGTGCAGTCCTTGATGGCATTGGCCACCAGCGCCACCGGCTTGACCGTCGGATGCATCGAGAGCGCTACGTCCCGATCGACCCCGAACGCGTTGACGCCCGCGTAATGCCAGAGATTGGTCCGGTAGCGGCCGTGCCGGCCGAGCTCGACCGTGTTGACATGTGGTGCTGTGCCGTTCTTGAATACGAACACCAGCTCGTGCTGCGACCGATAGAGCGATCCCATGCCGCCATTGGTCTTGGCCCAGACGCAGACATTCTTCAGATCGCTGTAGATCCCGCGCCCTGCAGCCAGCAATTCGGCCATGTGCCGCCAGTCCATGTAGACATAGTGGAGGGCACCGTCGGCGCTGTTGGCCTTCAGGTGGCCGAGCGTGGTCTCCAGGAACCGCGTGAACTCGGCCTCGGACATCTCGCCCGATGCCATCGCGAAGTCAGCATGGCGGACACGGCCCAGGCCGCCGACGTAGCCGTCGATCGGCACATTGTAGGGCGGGTCGGTGAACACCATCTGCGCCCGCTCGCCCGCCATCAGACGCGTGAAGGTCTCGGCCTTGGTCGCGTCGCCGCAGAGCAGGCGGTGACGGCCGAGCCGCCAGAGATCACCGACCGCGGACACGCGCGGCGCCGACGCATCGACAGCCGGGATCCGGTCGCCCTCATCGTCGCCACCGGGCGCTTCGAGGCCGTCGATACCGCCCACTTCCTCGAATCCGGACAGCGCGAGAAGGTCATCGAGCATCTGTTCGTTGGCGACCTGCTGCGATGCCTCTGGCGTCGCGGATCGCGCGACATCGAACTCTTGCGGGCCGAGGTGGATCGTGCGGGCTACGATCTGGTGCTGGAGTCACGCGGCGTGCTGCGGCATATCCAGCTGAAGTCGAGCTATCGGTCTGCCAAGACCGCTGGGGTTGGGATCAACGTCCACCTGGCGCGAAAGCCGAGCGGCTGCGTGATCTGGGTCTGGTTCGAGCCGGAGACCATGGATCTCGGCCCGTTCCTCTGGTTCGGCGGCGACCCCGGCGAACGGCTGCCGCCGCTCGGCGACCGGGTCGGAAAGCACACCAAGGGCGACCGGACCGGACTGAAGGCCGAACGGCCGAACATCCGAGTTCTCAGGAAGGGACAGTTCTCGCCGCTGGCCACCATGGACGATGTGGCGCAAGCGTTGTTCGGCGCAACCAACAGTAAGCGATTCTAAGCTGGTCCCTCGATAACGGTCCCGCTCGCATACAAGGGGTGAGCTCGCTTCATTTCCCAAATGGGTTGATTCTGGACATATGCCTTCGCTGGCCAGGGGCCCGTTGTATCTGCCGACCGGCAGTGGTTTAACGGGCGAATGATGCGCGAACCGCGATGGTCACAGCAGAACGAGTCCGAGTTTCCTTGGGAGCGGGAGGCGCTGGCGTTTCTGCGTGAGCACCTTCCGGATCGCGACCCCTGGCGGGCCTGGGCCAACTTCGAGTTCATCGATGACACGGGTAAGGTCAGAGAGGTCGATGTCCTTGTGCTGTCGCCCTGTGGGCTGTTCCTGATCGAGATCAAGAGCCGGCCCGGGGCGGTCAGCGGCGACACACACACTTGGACGTGGACGACCGAGGGCCGCCAATACATACAAGACAACCCGCTGATCCTCGCCAACCGCAAGGCAAAGCGCCTGGCATCGTTGCTTCGCCGCCAGCCGGCCATCGCCGAGGGGAAGGTCCGTCTTCCCCGTGTTCAAGAGATGGTCTTCCTTTCTGCACAGCGTGTGGAGCGCAAGCTTGGGGGCGCTGCTGCGGAGCATGTCCACCTGCGCGGTCGGCCGGGGACAGCGAAAGATGACGGCATTGTCGCCACCCTCTCCGGGGGTGCAGGCAGCGGCCTTGTCGCTAATCTGCCAGTCGCCCGCGCTGTCTGCCGGGCTGTTGCCGAAGCCGGCATTCGCCCATCGAACCGCCACAAGCGGATCGGCGATTACGAACTGGGCCGACTGCTGGAAGAAGGGGACAACTGGCAGGACTGGGACGGCAAGCACGTCGGCACGCCTGTCCATCGGCGCATCCGCGTCTACCCCTATGCTGCGACCACGTCGGAGCCCGGACGCGAGACCTTACGGACGCTGGCTGCCCGGCAGTTCCGGCTGCTGCAGGACATCGACCATCCCGGTATCTTGCGGGTGCTGGAATACAAGGAGAGCGAACGCGGCCCGGCGCTGTTCTTCCAGCATGATCCGAACGCCTCCCGGCTGGACTTTCTGATCCGGGAACACAGCCAGCGCATGGATGTGGACCTGCGGCTCCACCTGCTGCGCCGACTGGCCGAGACACTGAAGTACGCGCACGAGAAACGGCTGTTCCACCTGGCGCTGAGCCCGCACAGCATCCTGATCACCGACACCGCCAGCGCCCGGCCCCACGTGCAGATCATGAACTGGCACACGGCGATGCGGGAGGGCTCGAAGGGCGGCACCGGCGGACGCACGCTCGGAACCTTTCACCCGGAGGACCATGTCGAGGATCCGGCAAGACTCTACATGGCCCCGGAGGCGACCCACGGGACCCAGACGCCCGCGCCCTATCACGACGTCTTCTCGCTAGGGGCCGTTGCTTTCCATCTGTTCACCGGGCAGCCGCCGGCCGACTCGCCGCTGGACCTTGCCGAGAGACTGCGCGGCGGTGGGCTGCACCTGTCTGACGCCATGGACGGTGCCAGCGAGGCGCTCCAGACGCTGGTGCGGATGAGCACGCATCCCGATGTCTCCGTCCGCCTGCCGACGATGGATGAGTTCCTGGCCGAGCTGGCGAAGGCCGAGGATGAGTTGCGGCGCCCGACGGCGGATGACACGGTCGACCCCGCAGAAGCCAAGGCGGGCGATCGGCTGGACGGCGGCTTCACAGTCGTGCGGCGGCTCGGGCGCGGCGCTTCGGCAGACGCGCTCCTCATTACGCGCAATGGCGTGGAAGATCGCCGCGTGCTGAAGGTGGCGATCGACGCCAAGCACAACGATCGCCTGAAGAGTGAAGGCGACGTGCTGCGCCGACTTCACCACCAGAACATCGTGCGGCTGCACGAGGCACTGGCCGTCGCTGGCCGTACGGCGCTGCTGATGGAGAGTGCCGGCGACAGGACATTGGCTCAGCGCCTGCGCGAAGAGCGCCCCTCTCTCGACCTCGCCCAGCGGTACGGCGAAGACCTTCTGTCCGCCGTCGACTATCTGGAGGAGCAGGGCATCGCCCACCGCGACATCAAGCCGGACAATATCGGCGTTGCCGGGGGCAAATCGGGCGGCAAGCTGCACCTCGTGCTGTTCGACTTCTCGCTGAACCGCACATCGGCCGACAACATCCGGGTCGGCACGCCGCCCTATCTCGACCCGTTCCTGCCGTTGCGCCGGCCGCCACGCTGGGACCTGGCGGCTGAGCGCTATGCCGCGGCGGTGACGCTCTATGAGATGCTGACCGGCGCGATCCCCGTGTGGGGCGACGGGCGCAGCGACCCATCGCTGCTGGACTGCGAGGTTACGCTCGACCCCGAGCGCTTTGATCCCAACCTGCGTGACGCCTTCGTCGCCTTCTTCGCCAAGGCGTTCCGGCGCGACCCGGCGCAGCGCTTCGACAACGCTGAGGAGATGCGCCGCGCCTGGCGCCAAGCCTTCGAGATGACGCGGCCCATCGCGTTCGAAGCCGACAGCATTGAAGCGATTGCCCGCGACGTGACATGGGCGACGTCGGTGGAAGATCTGGGCTACGGCATAGAGGCGCGAAACGTCCTCGACCGCATGGGCGTCAGGACGGTGCGCGATCTGCTGAACGTCGACCGGGCGAAGTTCAGGTATCTGACCGGCGTCGGCGACCGCGTGCGCAAGGAAATCCGCCTGCGAGCGAAGCGCCTGGCGCAACTGCGCCCGGACCTTGTGCCCGGCCAGCCCAGCGTGCTGGAAACCGAGACCGCCGACGGGGCGGCGCCAGGCGTGGACCGGCTGGCTGGGCAACTGCTGCCGCGACGGGTCGCCGGTGACGACCATCCTGCAGATGGTCCGCTTGCCATGTTGCTGGGCCTGGAGAACGGTACCGCGCCGGCCGGCTGGCCGACCGTCGGGGATGTGGCCGACCGATTGGCGGTCGACCGCCCTGCAGTTGCCGACGCGCTGGTCGACGGGCGCCAGCGATGGGGCAAGCTTCACGCCTTCACGGCCCTGCGCGACGATATGGCTACGCTGGTTGCGGCACAGGGCGGCGCGGTGACGGCGCACGAACTGGCCGATCAGATCCTGACGGCACGCGGCTGCGCCCCGGGAACCGAAGTGGAGCCGACGCGCCTGGCACTGGCGGTGCTGCGGGCAGCCGGAGAAGTGGAGGCGGATCGGCAGCACCGCCGCTTCCAGATCTTTCCCGGCGAGCCGGCGCTGATCGCCGAGACGGAAGAGGCCGCGCTCTATGCCCTGGACCTTGGCACGGCGGCGGATGGGCTGGCGGACCTGGACCCCCTGCCGTCGCCGCAACGGGCGCTGGAGACGCTGGAGACCGTCTGGCTGGACGCCAAGCCTGCGCTGGCCCCGCAGCGTCTCATGAAACTGGCGACCGCGGTGGCCGGGCGCGCCCGCCTGTCGTCGCGCAACGAGATCTATCCCGCCGGCATGCCGGCGGTGCGGGCGGTGCGGCTGGCGCTGGGCTCTCTGGCCGGGCCGCGGGCGCTGAGTGTCGAGGACATCAGGCGCCGCGTCACGGGCCGCTATCCGGAGGCCGAACCGCTGCCGGACCGACCGGCCCTCGACCGGTTGCTGACCGAGGCCGGGGCCGACCTGAAATGGGACCGGGACAGCGGCGGCTATCTGAGCCCCAGTATCACCGCCGCAACCAGCGGCACGTCGGTGGTCCGCCACCGGACGCAGGGACCGGCGGAAGAGCTGACGCCGGAGATCGCGGAGGCGCGCGCCTTCGAAGAGAAGCTGGCCTATGTGCTGAAAGCCGGCGGTTTCATGGCGCTGACGTGCGACACGCGCGACGCCGGCCGTGCGGAGGCGGAGCTGTCGCGCCGCAACGCGCACCTGGCGCGCCTCAGCTTCGACCGCCTGCTGCTGGACGCCATGCAGGACCAGGCCAAGGCCAAGACCATCGACTGGTCGGTCGTACTGAAGGCCGACGGGTCGGGCCGCGGCAGCCGCGACTGGCCGAACCTGATGCGTCTGGTCGGCCTGGCCGCGCCCGTTGTCGAGGCGCGGCTTGAGGCTTCGGCGGACCCGGTGCTGTTGGTCCATCCGGGGCTGATCGCGCGGTACGACCTGATGGGCATGCTGGTGCGCCTGGCGGGCGCGGCCGGCACGCCCGGCCGCCTGCCGGCCCTGGTGGCGCTGGTGCCGATGCCGCTGCCCGGACCGCCGATGATCGACGGCGCGGCCGTGCCGGTGATCGGCACGGCGCAATGGGCGACCGTCCCGAGGGCTTGGATCGCCAATGCCCACCGCGCCGGCACGCGCGCGGCTTGAGGACGGCCGATGGTCGACGCCGCCCGCCTGTTGAAGGACCTGAAGCGCCTGCTGAGAAGCCTGGAGCGCGACATCCGCGAGCGCCTGGACGGGGATGCAGCGCTGCAGTCGGCCCTGCGGCAGGAGTGGAACGCGGCGCAGCAGGCCAGGCGGACGGCGCGCACCGAGGCCGACTGGCTGGAGGAGGAGGTCACCCAGGCGGCGGTGCACTGGATCCTGGGATGCGTCTTCCTGCGCTTCATCGAAGACAACCATCTGGTGGAACGGCCGTGGCTGGCCGGGCCGGGCGACCGACTGGCGGGGGCCCGCGACCGGCATGAGGCGTATTTCCGCGACCACCCCCGCCACTCGGACCGCGAGTATCTGGAAGCCTGCTTCCGCGAAGCAGCGGCCCTGCCCGGCGTCGGCCCGCTGTTCGACGAGGCGCACAACCCGCTCTGGCGTCTCGGGATTTCTGGCGACGCGGCGATGGCGCTGCGCGGCCTGTTCCAGCGCGTCGACCCGGACAGCGGGGCGCTGGACCACGACTTCACGGACCCGCAGCACGGCACCCGCTTCCTGGGCGACCTGTATCAGGACCTGTCGGAGGCGGCGAAGAAACGCTATGCCCTGCTGCAGACGCCGGACTTCGTCGAGAGTTTCATCCTGGACCGCACGCTGACGCCGGCGATCGCGGAGTTCGGTTATCGCGAGGTGCGGCTGATCGATCCCGCCTGCGGATCCGGCCACTTCCTGTTGGATGCGTTCGCCCGGCTGTTCGACCTGCGCCTGCGGCACGAGCCGTCGCTGCCGCTGCCCGCGGCGGCCCAGGCGGCGCTGGACGCCGTCGCCGGCATCGACATCAACCCCGTCGCCGTCGCCATAGCCCGCTTCCGCCTGCTGACGGCGGCGCTGAAGGCCTGCGGCACCCAGCGGCTGAAGGACGCGGCGGATTTCGACATCAACGTGGCAACCGGGGATTCACTGTTGCACGGTCGCCGCTTCGAGCGGCTGGACCTGGACGGCGCGGCCTACCATTCCCGCAGCGAAGGCGTGCGCCACTTCACCCATGCCGAAGACGCCGCAGCGATCGCCGGCATCCTGGGCCGCCAATACCACGCCGTGGTCGGCAACCCGCCCTACATCACGCCGAAGGACCCGGGGCTCAACCGGGCGTACCGGGACCGTTTCGGCTCCTGCCACATGAAGTACGCGCTATCGGTCCCGTTCATCGAGCGGTTCTTCGACCTGGCGATCGCCAATGTCGACGGCCGCGCCGGCTTCGTCGGCATGATCGTCTCCAACGCGTTCATGAAGCGGGAATACGGGAAGAAGCTGATCGAACAGTTCTTCCCGATCGTCGACCTGACCCACGTGGTCGACACGGCGGGCGCGTACATTCCCGGCCATGGGACGCCCACCGCCCTGCTGTTCGGCCGAAACCGCATGCCGGTGGACGCCACGGTGCGCACGGCCATGGGCATCAAGGGCGAACCGGCAACCCCGGCCGACCCTGCCAGGGGTGAGGTGTGGACCGCAATCCTGACCCAGATCGACCGCGCCGGCAGCGAGAGCGCCTACGTCTCCGTCGCAGATACGCCGCGCGCAGCCTTTGATACGCACCCATGGAGCCTAACTGGCGGTGGGGCGGCGACCGTCCGAGAAGTCATCGAAGGTCCAGCACGTGCGCCGCTCTCGTCAAGAGTGGCTGTCAGGCGATCAAAAGGACAATCCAGGAATGCTGAGAGTGGCCGCGGAACCACGGAGATAGGTTTCGCCAGCTTCCCGGGATTGGATGAAGCGTTTGTCTTCGAGCCGTCGGTACTTAGGCGATATCGAATATCCGCGGACATCATAAAGAAAATTATTGTGGGAGAATCGGTCAGAGATTGGACTGCCGAACTTCTTTTCGAAGCGCTCGCTCCATATGATGAGGAGTTCATGCTTGTCGATCTCAGCCCTTTTGCAGCCTGGGGACAGTTCCTATGGCCCTTGCGGGTACTGCTATCGGGAACTGTATCATTCGCCGAAAAGACGAAAGCCCAGCTTGGCCAGCCTTGGTGGGGGTTCTACAGATGGATTGCCGACCGCTATCGGACGCCCTTGTCGATTACATTCGCTGACATTGCGACGCACAACCACTTTGCTCTCGATCGCGGCGGAAAGGTGTTCAACCGTACTGCGCCAGTCATCAAGCTTCCGCTTGGATCATCGGTCGATGATCACTTGGCTCTAGTAGGCTTGCTGAACAGCTCTGCCGCCTGCTTCTGGTTCAAGCAGGTTTGCCACAACAAAGGTAGTACGGTGGATCAGAGAGGTGCTAGGCAGCGGACGGACCCGTTTGAGGACTTCTATGCCTTTAATGGCACTAAGGTTGGTCAGTTCCCTCTTGCCGATTCCTGTCCAATGACGCTAGCGCGGGAGCTGGATCGACTTGGTCAAGAGCTGGCAGACGCGCTTCCTGGCGCGATCCTGGTGTGCCGCATCCCGACCCGCGCCGCGCTCGACGACGCGCGCGAGCGCGCGCTAGCGATCCGCCGCCGCATGATCGCGCTGCAGGAGGAATTGGACTGGCGCTGCTATCGGCTCTACGGGCTGCTGGATGAAGAGGTGGAGCATCCCGACCCGCCGCCGATCGCGCTGGGCCAGCGGGCCTTCGAGATCGTCATGGCCCGGCAGATGGCGGCCGGAGAGCTCCAGACCACGTGGTTCGAGCGCCATCGGTCGACCCCGATCGCGGAGATCCCGCAAGACTGGCCGGCCGACTATCGGGCGGTGGTCGAACGGCGCATCGCGCTGATCGCGGAGTCCAAGTGGATCGGCCTGGTGGAGCGGCCGGAATACAAGCGCCGATGGCAGTGGCAGCCTTGGGAGGAGCAAGAGCGCGAGGCGCTGCGCGCCTGGCTGTGCGACCGGCTGGAGGATGCCCGCTATTGGGGTGGGCCACCGGCGATCCGATCGACGCATCAGCTGGCCGACCTGGCGCGCGACGACGGCGACTTTCTGGCGGCGGCCGCGCTCTATGCCGGCCGGCCGGACTTCGACCTCGCCCGGCTGGTCGCCGACCTGGCCGTGCCCGAGGCCGTACCCTTCCTGCCGGTGCTGCGCTACGGCGAGAGTGGCCTGCGCAAGCGCCGGGCATGGGAGGACACGTGGACCCTGCAGCGCCTGGAAGATGCCATCGACGCCCGCGCGTCGACGGAGCCGGCACCGGGCGGAGACGGTACGGCGGAGCGGGTGCGCGTGGACGGACGCTTGCTGGACCTGCCGCGTCGGCTGACCGCCAAAGAGGCAGAGGGCCTCAAAGCCCGAGAGGTGGGAGACATCCCGGTGCCGCCCAAGTACGCTCGGGCGGACTTCCTGAAGGTCGACTATTGGCGGCTGCGCGGCGGGCTGGACGTGCCGAAAGAGCGGTTCATCAGCTATCCGGGGCTGGAGCGCGACGGCGACGGCACGCTGCCGCTGGCCTGGGCCGGCTATGACCACCTGCAGCAGGCCACGGCGCTGGCAGGCTATTACATCGACCGCAAGGAAAGCGAAAGCTGGCCCGCCGACCGCCTGGCGCCGCTGCTGGTCGGCCTGCTTGAGCTGCTGCCCTGGCTGAAGCGGTGGCACAACGACTACGACTCCACTTATGGTGCCAGGCTGGGTGACTATTACGAAGGTTTCGTGCATGACGAGGCGCGGGAGCTGGGCCTGACCGTCGACGGCCTGCGCGACCGGTCCCCGCCGCAGACGGCCCCGGCCGGCCGCGGCCGCCGCCGCAAGGCCGCGGGATAAGAAAGAGGACGACCGGACAGGGCCGATGCCGACGCTGATCAACGAGCTGATCGAGATCCCCGAGCGGGTGAGCCGCGGCGACTTCGTGCTGACACTGGCCCAGGGGCTGGACCGGGCGGAAGAGACCGTCCGGTCCTACGTCGTCACGCCGCAGCTTGAGCGCTGCTTCGACGACGCCCTGGCCTTCATCCGCAGTTCGATCGACAGTCGCACCAGCAAGGCCGCCTATCTGCACGGCAGCTTCGGCGCCGGCAAGAGCCACTTCATGGCGATCCTCAACCTGATCCTGGCCGGCAACGTTGCCGCGCGATCGATCCCCGAGCTGGCCTCGGTTGTCGCGCGCCACAACGCCTGGACCGAGGGACGCCGCTTCCTGATGGTGCCCTATCACATGATCGGCGCGCGCAGCGTCGAGTCAGCCCTGTTCGGCCAGTACGCCCGGCATGTCCAGGCGCTGCACCCGGACGCCCCGGTCCCCGGCTTCTACCTGGCGGAGTCGCTGTTCGCCGACGCGCAGGCGCTGCGTCAGCGCCAGGGCGACCAGCGGTTCTTCGCCGACCTGAACGACGGCAAGAGCGACGCAAACGCGGACACGGGCGGCTGGGGCGAGCTGGGGGCCGGCCTGTGGGATGCCACCGGCTTCGAGGCGGCGATCCTGGAGCCGCCGAGCGGCGCGGAGCGCCGGCGGCTGATCGCCGATCTGATCGCCCGCTTCTTCTCATCCTACAAGACCGTTGCGGAAGGCGGCGGCGAGGCCTTCGTTCCCATCGACGACGGCCTGGCGATCATGAGCCAGCATGCCGCGGCACTGGGCTATGATGCGGTCATCCTGTTCCTGGACGAGATGATCCTGTGGCTCGCCACCCATGCGGCGGACTTCACCTTCGTGTCCAGCGAAGGGGCCAAGCTGTCGAAGCTGGTGGAGGCGCAGCGGGCCGACCGCCCGATCCCGCTGGTCAGCTTCGTCGCCCGGCAGCGCGACCTGCGCGACCTGGTCGGCGAGAACCTGGCGGGCGCCCTGCAGCTCGGCTTCGCCGATGTGCTGAAATGGTGGGAGGCGCGGTTCGACCGCATCACCCTGGAAGACCGCAACCTGCCGGCAATCGCCGAGAAGCGCGTCTTGCGCCCGCGGTCGGAGGCGGCGCGCCAGACCCTGGACGCAGCGTTCGAAGAGACACAGCAGGCGCGGCGAGAGGTGCTGGACACGCTGCTGACCACCGAGGCCGACCGCGCGCTGTTCCGCCAGGTCTATCCCTTCAGCCCGGCGCTGGTGCAGGCGCTGATCGCCGTGTCTTCGGTGCTGCAGCGGGAACGGACGGCGCTCAGGCTGATGGTGCAGTTGCTGGTCGACCGACGGGACGAGCTGGAGCTGGGACAGCTGATCCCGGTCGGCGACCTCTATGACGTGATCGCGGAGGGCGACGAGCCGTTCACGGATTCCACCCGCATCCATTTCGAGAACGCCAAGAAGCTGTACGCACAGAAGCTGCTGCCGCTGCTGGAGGGCCGGCACGGCGTCGCCTGGCAGGATGTCCTGGCCGGCAGCGCCGATGCGGATAAGGCGGTGAACCTGCGCAACGACGCGCGGCTGATCAAGACGCTGCTGCTGGCCGCACTGGTGCCGGAGGTCCCGGCATTGAAGGCCCTGACCGGGCAGCGGCTGGCCGCGCTCAACCACGGCACAGTCCGGTCGCCTATCCCAGGGCTGGAGGGCAAAGCGGTGCTGACCCGATGCCGCGAATGGGCGACCCAGATTGGCGAGATCAAGATCACCGACGATGCGAACCCGGTGATCTCCGTCCAGATCACGGGCATCGACAGCGATCCGATCATTGCCAACGCCGGCAAAGAGGACAACCAGGGCAACCGGCGGCGCAAGATTCGCACCATGCTGTTCGAAGCCCTGGAGATCCGCGAAGGCAATGAGTTGTTCTCCACCTTCGAGCTTCGCTGGCGCGGCACGAAGCGGGAGGTCGATGTCGTCTACGACAATGTCCGTGAGATGTCCGACGACCGGCTGCGGGGCCGCGGCGGCGACGGCTGGACCGTGGTGCTGGATTTCCCGTTCGACGATCCCGGGCACGGGCCGAAGGACGATATCGATCGCCTGGGCCGCTTTGCCGGCTCGGCCAGCACGCTGGTGTGGCTGCCGTCCTTCCTGAGCGACAAGGCGCAGCATGAGCTCGGCCGGCTGGTCATCCTCGACTATCTGCTGGCAAGCGCCGACCGGTTCGAGCGTCACGCCGGTTTCATGTCGGCGGTCGATCGCGCCCAGGCCAAGGCCATTCTGACCAACCAGCACAGCCAGTTGCAGCAGCGTCTGAACGCCTGCCTGCGCGTGGCCTACGGCATCGACGGCGAGCCGCGCGACGCGGTCCAGTCGCCGCTGGACGGCAGCGACCATCTGCAGTCGATGGATCGCGCTTTCCAGCCGCAGATCCCCGTCGGCGGATCGCTGAAAGAGGCCTTCGAACGATTGCTCGACCGGCTGTTCGCCTACCGCTATCCCGCCCATCCCGAGTTCGAGGAGGAGGCACGGCTGCCGATCCTGCGCGGCGTGCGGACCGTCCTGCAGCAGGCGATCGCCGCGGAGGGCGGGCGCGTCCATGTTGCCGACAAGGCGACGCGCCAGCACGTCCGCTCGATCGCGAACCCCCTGAAGCTGGGTGAGATGGCGGAGACCCATTTCGTGCTCGGCCATCACTGGCCGCAGCATTTCAGCCGCCTGCATCACCTGGAGAGCGGCGGCGACGGGGCCGCAACGACCGTCGGCATGCTGCGCCGGTGGATCGACCAGCCGCAGGTCATGGGGCTGCCGGACGAGGTGGCGAACCTCGTGATCCTGACCTTTGCCGAGCAGACCAACCGCAGCTTCCGAATGGGCGGCGCCGTCATGCCGCCAGCGCTGGAGAAGCTGCCCGACGATTGGCAGCTGCGCCAGGAAGCCCTGCCGCCCGGGGACCACTGGCGACAGGCCCTGCATCGGACACACGTCCTGTTCGGGCTGGTGCCGCCGGAGATGCTGAACGCCGCCAATGTCGCCACCCTGGCAGGCCAGGTGGCGGACCAGGTTTTGGAGGTGCGGCCGGCCGTCGAGCGGATCTGCCGCGACCTCCCGGAGCGGCTGCGCACCTTCGGCGCCGACCCGGCGGTTGCGCACCGCCTGAAGACGGCACGCTCGGCGCAGGCCCTGCTGGCATCCCTCGCTACGGTGTCCGGTGCCGAACTCGTCTCGACGCTGGCACAGACCGAGGTCGCGACGTCCGAAGCGGCGATGTCACAGACGATCGGCAAAGCAGCGATGCTGGACGACGCGTTGAACAAGACCGATTGGGCCATCTTCGAGGCGGTGGGCAAGCTTGCCGACGAGCGACGGTCCGCGGCCGGCGCCCTGCTCGCCCGAACCGCCGAGGTTCTTGCCGCGGACGAGCACGTCATCGCCCTGCAGCCCGCGATCGCGGAGGTCAAGGGCAAGGCGCTCGCCCTTCTGACCGATATCGGGCCGGTGCCGGCGCCGCCAACGCCCGCGCCACCGTCGGCAAAGGTGATCGAGCGCGAACGACGCAACGGTCTCGCTGCCGGTGATGCCAGGCAGGTCTTGACCCATATCGGCCGGCGGATCGACGAAAACGAAGACTGCACCGTCGATATCAGCTGGGAGATCCGCAAGCGGGGGCAAGACGCGTGACCCCCTTCGCGCCGTCCAAAGCCGAGATCGAGGCGCAGCTCGGCAGCGTCCTGCAGCGTTCCCCGGAGGTGCGCCTGATCGGCATCCGTGCCCGGGCGCGGGCCGCGTGGCCCGAGAGCATCGGCGTTAGCGACAGGGTGTTCCGTCTCGCCTGGTGCGACTCGCCCCTGGCCGTCCGCCAGACGATCGCCGCCGACGGCGAAGCCGGAGCCGGCCTGGCGGTGCTGACGCCGCTGAGCGACGAAGAGCTGGGGGCCGATGTCGTCGCCCGCTTCCATCGCGGCCGTGTGCTGTCCATCGACAACTGGGAAATGGTGCGCGACGCCTTCCGGGCCCGCCGCATCGACTTCCGCCTGCGTGGTAAGAACTGGCTGGCCGACCTGTTGTTGGAGCGGACGCCCCCGGGCGGCTATCCACCGGTGCCGGGCGGTGTGCTGGATGCCGACACCGCGTGGGGCCATGTGCTGGACCGCGCGATCGGCCTGGATGACGCCCGGCCAGATGCGGAACGCCTCTTGGCCTGGACCATCGAACCAAGCGCCGCCGATCGCCTGGCCCAGCTCGGGGACCCGGTGGGCAGCGACATCGCAAGCTGGCTCGGCGACGTCTCGGGGCCAGCCGGCGCCCTGGTCGTCGCCTGCGTCATGGCCGGGTACGGGACCGATGCGCTGCCGCTCGGCCTCGTCTGCGGTGTCATCTTCGCCGCCGGCCGGGCCGAGCCGGACCTGGCCGCCGCTGCCGTCCGGCTGGAGAGCTTCGTCGGGCGCCGCAAGGTCGATGCCGTCGCCGGGCGCCGATGGGCCGAAGCCGCGACCGCGGTCGTGCGCAAGGAGAGGTCTGTGGCGAAGCGGCGGTTGCTCGACCGCGCGGACCGCCTGCTGGCGGAGCTGCACGTGGCGCCGTTCGCGGCGCTAAGCCCGGTGCTGCGTTCCGGCTTCGAGGCTCGGCGGGGCAACTTCGCATCAGCACTGAAGCGCGCCCTGGGCGATCCCTCGCGCGAGGCCATGCAGACCCTGGAAGGGGAAAGCCGCCGCCTTACTGAGCATGACATCGCCAGAGACGAAGCACGGTCTCGCGAGCGGGCGCACATGGCGGTGCGCCTGGTCCGCTGGCTTCGGCAGCCGGAGAAGACGCCCGGCTCGTTCAGCGAAGCCGCGCACGCCTATGCCGGCGAGGGCGGCTTCGTCGACTGGGCGCGGCGGGCGCTGATGGGCGGCGACGAAGATCCGCAACTGACGGACGCCTATGCTGCGCTCTGTGCACAGGCCCGGGCGCGGCGGGAGGCGGAGAATCGGAACTTCGCCCGGCTCTTGAAGGCCTGGAACGCCATGGCCGCGGTCGACGGAGACGTCGTACCGGCGGAGGCCATGCTCGACCGCGTATTGGCGCCGCTGGCAGAGAAGGCGTCCGTTCTGATGATCCTCCTCGACGGCTTGAGCTTCCCCGTCTTCCGCGAGCTGTCGGAGCGGTTCGGCGACCTGGGCTGGAACGAGTTCATCCCAAGTGATCGCGACCGGCCGGAACCTGTCATTGCCGCCCTGCCGACAGTCACCGAGATTTCGCGGGCAAGCCTGCTGTGCGGGCGCCTGGCACGAGGCACGGCGCCGGACGAAAAGGCAGGCTTCGCTACCCACCCGGCGCTGACGACCAAGACCCGCGGCAAGCCGCCGGTTCTCTTCCACAAAGGCGAGCTCGGCGACACGACCGGGCTAGACGACAAGGTCAGGGCCATCGTCGCCGACCGCGGACAACGGGTCGTCGGCGTCGTGCACAACGCGGTCGACGACCACTTGGCCGGCGCCCAGCAGCTTCATCAGGTATGGTCGCTGGATGACCTGCACGTGATACGGCCCCTACTCTGGGCGGCCCGCGAAGCAGAACGCATCATCGTCATGACCGCGGACCATGGGCATGTTCTGGAGGATGGGACCGCCCTGCGGTCCGCAGACCCCGGCAACCGTTGGCGTCCGCCCTCCGGCGCCGTGCACGAAGACGAATGCGAGATCGGCGGTGGTCGGGTGCTGACGCCGCACGGTCAGACGACCGCCGTGATGGCGTGCAGCGAGGGGATCCGCTACGCGGCCAAGAAGAACGGGTATCACGGCGGAGTCACGCCTCAGGAAGTCGTGGTGCCGCTGGTGGTGCTTTCCGCGACCGAGCATGTGTCGGGCTGGAAGCCGGCCGCACCGGCGCTGCCGTCCTGGTGGCTCGACCAGCCTGAGCCGGAACCGCAGGCGCCGCCGCCTGCTGCCCTGCCGCCGATGCCCCGCCTGCCGAAAGGCAAGGCCGGGCAACCGACCCTGTTCGACCAGCCGGAACGATCGCACGACTGGATAGACTCGTTCTTCCTCTCTCCCGTCTTCGCTGCCCAGAAACGGCTGGTCGCCCGCGGCGCCCCGCGTGATGAGGACCTGCGCAAGATCCTTGAGGCCCTGCAGTCCCGCGGCGGCAGGCTCAACAGGGTGGCCCTGGCGCAGAAGATCGGCCAGCCGATGATGCGACTGCCTGGGCTGCTCAGTGCCGCCAGGCGCATTCTCAATCTCGACCAGACGGAGGTCTTGACGGTCGACGCGACCACCGACGCCGTCGAGCTGAACATCGGTCTGCTGCACAGGCAATTCGAGCTGGAGCGGGAGGGATGACGCTCAGCCCGCACCGCCGCAGCGAGATCATTGACGCTCTGCGTCGGGGAACCGTACCGCGCAATGGACTGGATGCTCTCGCGGTGGGCATTGACCGGTTTGCAGCAGCGCTCGACCAGGAGCTTGAGGTGGTTGCCCTGGGGCGGGGCGTCTTCAAGGCGGTGCGGGGCGAGTATGGCAGCGGCAAGACCTTCTTCGGTCGCTGGCTGCAAGAACGGGCAAGATCGCAAGGCTTCGCCACCAGCGAAGTTCAGATCTCGGAGACCGACACGCCTCTGCACCGGATGGAGACGGTCTTTCGCCGCCTGACTGAGCGCTTGGCGACTGCCGATGCATCGGAGCGGGCATTGCGCGATGTGATCGACGCCTGGTTCTACACGATCGAGGAAGATGTCCTGGCCGAGGGAGGCATACAGCCACACGATACGGATGCGCTGGTTGCCAGGACCGACGGCGAGATCGAGAGGCGGCTGGCTGATGTCACCCGGGTTGCGCCCGCCTTCTCCGCAGCGCTGCGAACCTACCGGCGCGCCAGCCTCGATGGAGATCAGTCGCTGGCCGAAGGGCTCATCGCCTGGATCGGTGGCCAGCCCAACGTCGCGGCATCTGTCAAGAGGGCCGCCGGCATCAAGGGCGAGATCGACCATTTCGGCGCGGCCAACTTCGTGGCTGGCATGCTGACCGTCCTCCGGGACTGCGGCTTCCGCGGCCTCGTCCTTGTGCTTGACGAGGTGGAGACCCTGCAGCGCATGCGCGCGGACACACGCGAGAAGGGTCTGAACGCCCTGCGTCAGTTGGTGGACGAGATCGATGCGGGGCGATTTCCGGGACTCTACCTCTTGATCACCGGCACTTCGGCCTTTTATGACGGGCCGCAGGGCATGCAACGGCTGACGCCACTCGCTCAGCGGCTGCACACCGACTTCGCGACCGAGGCCCGGTTTGACAACCCGCGTGCCGTTCAGATCAGGCTGCCGGGATTCGACATCGACCTGCTTCGTCAGGTCGGCGGCAAGGTTCGAGACATCTACGCCGACCAGGCGGCCGATCCGGATCGGATCCGCGCCGTTGTCGACGATGCTTATATGACCGAATTGGCCGGAGCGGTTGTCGGCGACCTGGGCGGGCGGGTCGGTATCGCACCGCGAATCTTCCTGAAGAAGCTGGTGGCCGACGTGCTTGACCGTGTCGACCAGTTCGCGGACTTCGATCCGCGCCAGCACTATGCGCTGACCATCGCCGACGCCGAGCTGACCGACGCTGAACGGTCCGGCCGCGGCGCCAAATCGCTGGACGACGTCGAGCTGCGGATGTGACCGGCTTCGATCGACTGCATCCCGCCGTTCAGCATCACATCGTCAACTCGCTGGGATGGACATCGCTTCGTCCGACCCAGACAGAGGCAATTGCGCCGATCATCGACGGTCGCGATGTCCTGCTGCTTGCCCCAACTGCGGGCGGCAAGACGGAGGCGGCGGTTCTGCCGGTGCTCTCCCGAATGCTCAGTGAGCAGTGGACAGGCCTGTCGGTGCTCTACGTCTGCCCGCTGCGCGCCCTGCTCAACAACCTGGAGCCAAGGCTCGACCGCTACGCCGGATTGCTCGGCCGCAGTGTCGCGCTTTGGCACGGCGACGTCGGCTCCGGCCCCAAGCGGGCCGCGCTGCGGAACCCGCCCGACCTCCTGTTGACAACGCCTGAGTCGATTGAAGCGATCCTGATATCGGGCGCGGTCGACCACGCCGCCCTGTTCGCGGAGCTGCGTGCTGTAATCGTCGACGAACTGCACGCATTCGCCAGCGACGATCGCGGCTGGCACCTTTTGGCACTCTTGGAAAGGCTCGGCCGACTGACCGGCCGACACCTTCAACGGATCGGGCTTTCAGCGACGGTTGGCAATCCCGAAGCGCTGGCAGCCTGGCTGGCGCACGGAGAGGGTGCCCAGGTCATCGGCCAGTCAACGGGTGGCACGGACGGTGACGTGACCATCGACCATGTCGGGTCGCTGGACAACGCTGCAGTTGTTCTGTCTCGCCTCCACCGGGGTGAGAAGCGGCTAGTGTTCTGCGACAGCCGCGCCCGGGTGGAGACGCTCGGAGCGGAACTCCGCCGCCAGGGCACGCGCACCTTCGTCTCGCACAGCTCGCTCAGCCGCGACGAGCGCAAGCAGGCCGAGGACGCCTTCGGCCAGGCGGCCGACTGCGCCATCGTCGCCACCAGCACGCTCGAGCTTGGCATCGATGTGGGCGACCTCGACCGCGTGATCCAGATTGATGCAGCCTCGACGGTATCATCCTTCCTGCAGCGCATGGGACGAACCGGCCGCCGACCAAACAGCACGCGCAACTGCCTGTTTCTCGCCACCACCGATGAAGCCTTTCTAACGGCTGCCGCTATTGTGCGGCTGTGGCGTTCGGGGTTCGTTGAGCCGATCTTACCTCCGCCCAAGCCTCTCCACGTCTTCGCCCAGCAGATCCTTGCCCTCGTCCTGCAGGGACGCGGCCTCGCCCTGCAACGTTGGCCGGAGTGGATCGGTCGGACCTTCGCGTCGATTGCCGACGATGAGATATTCGACGTCATCGACTACATGCTGAACGAGGGTGTGCTTTTCCAAGACCAGGGCATCCTTGGCATAGGACCAAGAGGCGAGGCAAAGCTTGGCCGGCGAAACTTCCTGGATCTGTTGTCAGTCTTCACCACACCGCTGCATGTCACGGTGCGTAACGGGACGACTGAGCTCGGCCAGGTCGCGCCGAGCAGCCTCCTTGGTATAGCAGGCCAGCCGCCCATCATCCTGCTCTCCGGTCGAAGCTGGCGCGTTGTTGACATCGATTGGAAAAGGCGTCTCGCCTGGGTCGAACCATCGAACGAGACCGGAAGATCGCGTTGGCCCGGATCGTCCCGGGTCATGCACTTCGATCTCTGTCGTGCCGTCGAATCAACGCTGGTCACCGGCGAAGTGCCGGCTGCTCTTTCGAAGCGCGGTGCGGCACGGCTGGAGATGCTCTGTGAGGACTTCGCATTCTGCGACGGCCAATCGCTCCCGATGGTCATCGATGATGCGGGCGGCGCATGCCTCTGGACGTTTGCTGGCGCTGCCGTCAACGACGCAATGGAACAAGCGCTTGATCGAGGAGGGTTTCACACCCGAAGCCATGACAACTTCGGAATCCGCCTCGATGCTCCAGACCTATCGCGGCTTCCTGAGGCATTGGCGTCGCTTAGTCCCGAGAAGATCGAGCTGGAGATGCCGAATGATCTGGAAGTGAACCTCAAGTTCTCTGTCTGCCTCCCGCGAGGGCACGCCAAGGCAGTCGCCGTCGACCGCCTGACGGACTCTCGCGGACTGACCGAGACGCTTGCGCGGCCTACTCGATTGCTCCGCGCGTCAAGTGATTAGCACCAGTGGGTTCGCAGGCTGCCATTAGCATTGCCCATCCTTGCCTGAGCCCACACCCGGTGCCCCGCACTTCAGCGCAATGCTCGTTAGGTGACATCTCTGCATTACACTCGGGTGACCTTTTGGCTTTGCGCCAAAAAGAGTAGCCGAACTCCTGATACGATCGGCGGGTATTGTACGAGGGCGATCCAGGCGGCGATGCCGTCGCGAAGCCTCGGTGCCATCGGCGCAACCTTTCAATGAAACAACCTCATGCTTGGGCGACCACCACAGCCAATCGATGAGCACATTGTCCATCCAGTGCCCGCCCGTCCATCGAGATCCGGATGCCGGCCGCCGCCAGCACGCCAGTGAAGGCAGTGCTGGTGAATTGACCGCCCTGGTCGGTGTTGGAGATCTCCGGCCGGCCGAAATCGGTCGGAAACGCCGCCTCGAAAAGTAGGAATCTGTACAGATCCGGGAGGGATCCCAAGTGGCGCAAGGCACAGTGCCCCACTGGCAACGCCTGGCCGGTTGCCACCAGCCAGGACAGCCAGTGAGCCATCGTATTCACCTGCATCCGCATGCGTCTTCCTATCAGGCGGTCGGGTGGCAGCGTCGTTGCCGCGGCCACCCATCGGAGTGAGGTCCGCCGTCGGAAGACCGGTCATCGGGTGATCTCGGAGACGGATCGGGGGACGCGCCCGATTGGCCGGACCGGAACCACCGAGGTAGCAGCATTCAGCGCCTGCTCGAGACTCTCAATCTCCTGATGCATTTGTCCGGTCTCTATCGTCACGAGTTGGCGCAGGAAGCTGCCCTCGAGAACTTTTTCAACCGTCAAGATCATATTGCTGACCGCCCGGCCGAGGTTATCCTGGCCGGCAGAAAGCTGCGCTTCGAACTCGGTAAGCGTCGTCAGCCAAGCCTCCGCCTTGGCACGCCACTGTGGTTCGAAGGTCGTTTCATTGATGAAATCCTGCAAATTCTCTTCCCTTGTAGCGTCACGCATTTCCATGAGCGCGGCGCGCACGTCCGATGCATTGCCAGGGGAGTGGTGATCACACAGGGGCAGAACTGACGCTGCAACCATTCGCAACCGCCGATCGGCAGCAACACGATGATGATCATCATGTATCGGATCATTGGCATTGCTCCTCTTGAGAGGCTGCGAGCAGATGATGGCGGCCGTCCGGACCATCTTCGGTGATGAGGGTCGTGACGATGGCTCCTCGCCGGCACACCGACGAGAGCGCAACGAACAGCCCGCCGCCTTCAAATCGTTGCCGTGCCGACTCCCGCAAAGCCATGGCCTCCTCCGGTACATTCGCCGGGTCGTGCCGCACCTCCGAGCGGAGCCGAAACACGATCCCGGCGCCCAGGGTCCCCCGGATATCGCGGGCCCCCGAGCCGCGGCTGAAGCGGGGGGGTGCCGGCACACGCCGAAGGACGCAAAGCCAAGCTCGCAGGAAGATCCGCCACAGACGGCTGGTCCCCCGCCGGCCCATCATGTGAAGCTTCCTATCCAGGTGCGGATCTGAAGCAACAGACGCCGGACATAGCCGATCACCTGGCCATCAAGCACATGCCGGCTCGAGGATCGCTGGACGGCGAACAAGCATTCCCAATCGCCCAAGAGAGACACGCTCGGCGGCTCTGCTGCCGCCTTCACCCTGAAGATACCGGAAAGCCACACGACGATCGTTTGCCCGAGCATCCGTCCTTGCAGAACGATGATATCCGTGTCTTCGTCGCCATCTCTTTTGATCCGAAACACGGAATGGAAATTCTCCTTTGTCTCCAAGAATTGTCTAATGACCGAATCTTCGGCGTTCGCGATACCAGAATCCCGCAATTGCCGTCGAATAATGCCGAATAATATTGAATTCCTTTCGTCCTGCTCGATATTTGGCCTCAATTCTTTTTGGACCAACCCGACAAACGCTTCGTACAACTGACCGTCGACCAGAAAATCCGGAGGCCCGATCACCAGCCGCGCGGCGGAGGATGATGCGTCGGGCTCAATCCCGACGCGCAGCCGAAGATGAAACGCATCCTTCTCGTCCGCATCGGTGGCAAGCGTCCCGTCGGGCCTCAGCCTCAGCTTGATGTTCGCCATCACGCGTGCGAGCTCATATTCGGTGGCGAGACCACTGGCAGCGTCGATGGGATCCGGCGCCGTCGAGGCGACCGACCTCTGCGCTTCCCGATAGGCATCAAGAACGCGATCGATGATCTCCAGCGTAAGGGGATCCACGCCGTTTGAGGGCCGGGTGAAGGGAACCGCCTCGCCCTTGTCGAAATCCTCGGCGGCCCAGTCGCGGACAGCGTCAAGCAGGCTCATGGCGGGGGCGAGCGGCGCGGTATCGTGGTGCGGCGCTATGGTCGAACCACGTCCCTCGGCATCCGTGAACCGGATCTGTACGAATCTTCCGTTCGAAGACCACATGGCACCCAGGTATTCGTCGCCGAGGCTGCCGGTGGCGAGCAACATGGCGTTGCGTCGCGTCGCGTGATCCGATACGAAGCGGTTGAGCTGGTCGCGCGTCGGCCGGGCTATAACGAATGGCGGCTGGACGATGCGGATTCGCACATCACCCGTCCTTGCTGGGGCATCGAACAGGCGTGACGCGACCGGAGCCACAGACAGATCCAGAGTCGCTTCGTAGATCAGGCGATCCGGGATCCCGGGTGCGGAGAAGAAAAAGAATATCCGGCGCTCTTGTTCGCCCACCGACAAGAATGCGCTAAGATGGAAATTCGCGTTATGCAGTATGAAACTTGCCGGCAGATCGTTGCCGACAGGAACCAGATAGGCTCTGGACCCAATTTCCATTTTCCGCGCCGCTCTCACGATTGCGTCCGCAACCGACTTGACCTTGGTCGGCAGCTGGTCGAGTGCGGTCCCCGGATCAGCCATCCGGGTTTCGAAGCGGGCCCAGCGATGTCAGGAATGCATCCTGCATGTCGCAAACCGCCCGGATATGGGCATAGAGGGGTTCCAGCCCCTGTGAAAGCTTAATCAGGTTGCGGATCCGCACGGTTTGGGGAGGTGACCCCGGTGTCAACTGCCAGGCACCGAGGCGAGAGTCACCGGCCACAGTGTCATGGGTAAGGACCACCAGAATATCGGCGTTGGCCTGGCTCTCCCCGGTGCCCTGCGGCCACGGGTCTTCCGCCCGGACGAAGAGAACACGATTGCGTTGGGTTTCCTCACTGAGGACCTTCCAATTGGCCGCGTTCGGCACCCCTCCGTTCCCAGCATCGGGTCCCGTCGCCTTCAGCATGCGGAAGATATCCCGGCGCTCGTCCGGCGCCAGGATCAAGGCCAGCTGCGGGCGACGGAGCATCAACCGTCGCATGGTCTCCGGCGAGGGTGGCACGGCCTTCACTTCGAAGGCTATCGACTGCTGATGCGCCTCCCGTGCCTCGGTGCTGCGCCGGTAGACGAGCAGGTTGACGGTTTCGCGTTCGACCTGCTCAAGCGCGAATTTCAGTTCCGCCTTCAGCGTCGGTATACGATAGACGGTCGCTAGACCGGCCGTGGCTGCGTCTTCTGCCCCGTGTAGGCTTGCCAGATCCGCCAGATATCGCAACGACTGCCGATCGAGATTGCGCTGCGCTTCCAGAAGAGAGTCGCTGATTCCCTCGATCAGCCCACCGAAGCTAACCCGCTCGGCGCTTTGGTCAACGGCATCGGCCAACGAGAGGTAGTCCTGCTTCACCTCCTCGAACTTCTCCTGGACGACCTCGGCACTGCCCCCTCTGCTGACGAGATTCTGCAGCGCATGGGCGGACCTGATGAGCGCCTGTGCCCGCTCTATCGCCTTTGCGGTATCGATGGGCATCGTCTCCCAGTCTCGGCTCTCAAGTGACTAGAGGTGGGCGGGTCGTTGCTATTCGTCCGTGATTGCCGGCGGCGCTGCTCCAACGACCTTCTCGAAGGTCTTCGAGAGCTGGTTGATGATGCTCTGATCGATCGTCGAGCGTTCCGGAAGCGTCAACTGCAGCGCATCGAGTTTTGCGACTCTTTCCTGCAGCGCACGAAACATCTTTTCGTCCGCCTGTACGGCGTGAATCACTGTGCGGCACTCCGCCGCGGCCCGGTAGTCATAGCCGTATCCGAGTGTAAGCGCGGCGTTCACCGAAATCCCGCCGAAGCCGACGCCCAGCCCCGCCGTGGCGCTCAGATCCATGGTCTGGGCCAGATCCAGCTTTACGGACAGAGTCGTCTCCGAATACTGATAGCGGGGCGGTGCGACGGCGACCAGCAGCTCTTGGAACAGCGTCTTAAACGCCTCGAAACGCGTCTGCTCGTCTGCCGTCAGGGGCGCATTGTTGCTGCCGGCTCCCGACAACAACATCTTGGTCATCGCTAGAATACGCTCGATGTTCTCGAGGTAGTCCATATTGAAGGCTTTTTGGGCTGCGGCGATGCTCAATCCCAGCCCCCCGACGATGTTCGGAACCTGCGTCAGGTCTTGAACCAGTTTGCTTGCCTTACCCGCCATCAGTTGTTGCCTCCCTTGTTTCTACTGGCGCCGATACGACCTGCAGTCTGATCTTGCTGCTGTGTTCGACGCTGCTGCCGTAGCGAAGGTCGTAACCCATATTAAGGGGCGTGACCTGAACGCTGCCCCCAGTTTCGGAAGAGACGGCGACCGCCACGCGCAGATCGAGTTCGAAAGATTCGACACACAAAAGCGGTGGCGTCAGCTGCTCGTGAAGCGCATAAACAAACGCACGTCGCCAGTCTTCGACACTACGCGTGGCCTGAGCATGCAGCTTAGCGCCATCTTCGATGACCTGCCGGGCACTATCATGCAGCTTGCGAGCTGCTACATATGCCGCATCAAACGTCAACTGAGTGCTGATCGCGTCTTGCGCGAGCAGAGATATAAGGTTGCTCAACGATGTATGTGGTGAGGTATCCACCTGCCCCTCCGCCACACTCCCATATCTTTAATCCACATTATTATTCAATTTCCGATTAGCACAGATTCTCGAATCTGACGAGAATAATTTCAAGAGTGTCCCAAGGCTGAAGCTTTGATGTTGGCAGGTGTTAATCGCCAGACGCTATGCGACTGGAAGCACCGGTTCACCGCCCAGAAAGCCCAGACGGCTTGGTCGACAGGGAGGCACACGGCGCTTCGCGGAAGATCACGCCCAAGCACACCCCAACCAACACCACTCAAGCGGTCCCCGCTGCCAACAGTCCCGCCACGGCCGGTATATTGGCCACGCCGAGTGGAGAACCTGAGGCCACATTCCCCATAGCACTGCCGCGATGGCGGCCTACGGATTCCTCTGCGGGAAGTTTCCCGACACGGGCTGCCGCCGCACCAACTCGCAACCACCGCGCACAGGCCCGGATCCGGAAAGGTTCACCATTTGTGGCTTTGTCATTGTCGGCCATGGTGCGTTTGGGCCTCCCCAAATTGGACATGCGCGTTCTGCGCAACACTTGTGACGTTCATAGAAGGCACCTCGGAATTCCCGGAAACTAGTTCGCGTCGCCAGATTTTATAAATATAAAAGAAACTCTCAATAATCTTGAAGGACGCCGTCTCATTGTTTTCATTCAAAAATTATTTTAGAGGTATTCAGTACCTTGCCGTCAAAGATCGGTTTCATCTTTTGGATCTCGTCAACATTCCTCTTGGCGCGATCTTCTCGCCACCCGGTGTCGATCGCGCGGAAGCTGCTTAGCGGATCGTTCATCGATAGCGCGTGCAGGATGCTCCGATCCGTCGACCAGCCCCGGTCGCGATGTCTCCGGCCGTGGTGCTTCGTGTCCATGGCGGCCTGGACCACGTCCATCCCGATCCCGTCCAGTCCGTCCGGGAGCTGCGGCATGTTGGCCGCTAGGGCCAGCTTGTGCACTTTTTCGACGGCGCGCTTCGAAATCGCGACCGCGTTGTCGACGATGACGTTGCGCGCCGCCTCGGAGCCTTGCAGCCAGGCGATCCACCGTGCGGTGGTCACCGCTTCCTCGAGATCCGTCTTACCCCGGTCGGGATTGAAGAAGGCCATGAACCGGCCGCGGTCGTAACTGCGGAAGTGGAGGCCGTCGGGATGCTGGGCTGGCTCGTCCAGGTCCAGCCGGTCCGAGCCGTTTACGGCGAAGAGCCGCCGCGCCTCGGAGCCCGAAAAACCGATCTGCTTGCCGAGCTTTATCTCGGGGAAGTAGGTATCGGCCTCATCCGGCAGCGCTTCCAAGAGATCGCGGAACAAGTCGGCTAGGTGCTCGCCGGTATGCGCGGCCATCTGGAAGAAGCCGAGCGTAATCGCCGCGCTGTCCCAAGCGTTGACAACGAAGAAGTTCCCCTCGGATTCGCACTTGCCCGTCGGCACCAAGAACGGCGCCCAAAGGCCATGCTTAGCTTCGTAATCGCGGTGGTCGTAGAAGGCGCTGCTCCTGACGCCTCCGGTGCGGGCGAGGCCGGTATAGCGCCCGAATTCGTATTCGTAGCCGAGATAGAGGCGCGGCTTGCCGGTCCGCTCGAGGTACCACTTGTCCGGGCGTCCGGCGTTACGGATGACCTGCCAGCCGGGCTCGGGCGCATAGGTCGTGTCAATACGCCCTGTGTCGACGCGGATCGCTAGCGTGGTCGCGCTGGTAGGGACGCCGTCGTCCTCGTCGATGTCGGCGGCCACTGGCGGGGAACCAACGACGTCGTCGTCATCAGGGTCGTCGTCATAGCCCCGCTCGAGGTGCGCTCTGTCCAGCGCTTCAGTCTCGACGGCGTCGAGGAAGGCTAGCCACCCATCTTTGTCGGGCGGGAAGGCGACGTTGAACTCCTTGAAGACGTCCTCAAGCGCCTCCTCGGTTTCGTTGCCGTAATCCCCATCGATCGCGATCTCGGCGCCGTAGAAGTGGTTCACGACCTCCTGCATGAAGTAGGTCGCCGACTTGCTTTCGCGGAACTTCACCTCGCGGCTGTCGTCCAGGTGGAAGTGATCCTTGTGCGCCGCGTCGTAGTTGTAGGCCAGCACCATGCCGAAATGGCGATAGGCGATGGTCTGCACCAAGAGGTAGAGGGTCTTCTTGAGGGGCTGCTGGTCGGCGACCAACGTCTCCTCGCGCCAGTGGATCGCGTCCAAGTCGAAAGCACGGCCCTTGCCGTGCATCTTGGGCTTGTTCACGTAAGCGCCGGCCGAGAGAATTCGGATCATTGGGCCATAGAGTGGCTCTGTCTTGGTGCGGAGGTCCGCGACGAAGGCGGCCAACTGGTCCTCAAAGCTCTTCAGACAGTGAAACCTGTAGTTTTTGCCTGAGACACCGTATACGCCGAGCGGATGGCGATCGTACTGCACCACAACACCATCAAGGTGCGTGAAGAAGTTGCTGGGCCGCGCCATGACGTATCCTTTCTGAAGTCTGCTATGATCCTAGCTGAGACTTGATCTTGGTGAGCGTGATCGCGAAGGGGCCGTGATGCTCTTGGATCACCGCCCGCGCGTCGGCAGGTTCGTGGAAGTCCCGGACGACCCAGCCGCGATCCGTCCCGACCGGGAGGATCGAGCGGAAGAAGTCGCGCATGCTCTTTCTCCCGATGTACCACGGGTCGAACGCCCAGTCCGACCCGCGGCGTGTATCGATCCTGACCAGCCACTGCGTGGCCACGAGTTGCACGCCCGGCGCGTCGAGGTCCGAGGGCAGCGGGTCGCCGGTGAAGTGGTGCGCGACGACGCCCGTCGTCGTCTGCACGAGGGTGAACAACGCGACGGGGACTGGCACCTGCTGACGCGAGATGCTCTCGGTCATCAGGCGAGAGACCATCAGCAGAGCACGGTGCGTCTCGGTTCGCTCGGGCACGGTGCGCAACGGATCGAGCCTCAGGTTCGCCGTCTCCGTGATTTCGAGGCCCTCGAGCGCGATCGTGTCGCCGGTACGGCGAATCCGCATTTCGCCGAGGTCTGGGAGGTTCGAGATCTTGTCGGCTTCGAAGCGATGGGACAGCGGCAGGAAGTGGATCTGGCGCGGTGCTGCGGACGCGGTCGAAAGACCAGGCGGCGCTTCGAGCACCGGCGCGCCCGTCTCGTCCGGGAACGGCCGCAGCACGGCCCGTTCGAAGATGATGTCGGCAAACCAGTGAGGGGCCGCGTTTTCGGGCGGGAAGACGACGTAAAGGCAGCCTCCGATGCCCGGTTCGGTGTCGCTGATGTCGAAGGTGGTGGCGAAGGGCCCCCAGGTCCGCAGGAGGCCAGTGCGCGTGTCTGGGCTGCCCCAGTAGGGATCGCCGATGGTCTCGCCGTGGACATGCGGATCGGCACCGCTGCGATAGGGTGCGACGCCGGCTTCGTCGTCTTCCTCCTCGGACGGATGCTCGACATCGGGCGTGTCGCGCTCGCCGTCGACCAGATCCTCGACCAGTCGCGCGGTCAGCCGTTCGGTCATGCCGAACTCGCGGAACGGGGCGTGGGCGAAGTAGGCGAGCACCGGCGCGGCGTCTCGCTTGCCGGGATCCATCTGCGGGCCCACCGGGCCGCCGGGTATGCCGGCGATCAGCGGCATGATCGACAGCACCGCCGGCGCGGGAGGGGCGTCGCCGTCATAGCCGATATAGATCCGCCGCCAGGGGGGCTCGACCCGCGAGACTACGGTCGCCTCCGCCAGCACGGGCGCGTAGCGCGACGTGAGCCGCAGACCGTAGCGGGCATAGCCTGCGCTCTGCAGGTTGCGCCGGCCGTCGTTAGCCAGAAGCGAGGCGCCGTCTGCCGTATCGGGCAGCGGCCCGAGCTCCGCCGCATTCCAGGGAATGCGAACGAGCTCATCCGTGCGGAAGGACTCGGACGGCGCTATCAGCTCCTCCCAGACGCCGAACACCACCGGATCTTCGGGTGCGTCGGGTGATGCGAAGAGATCGGGCGGCGGCGTGCCGTCGGCATCTGTGAGCCAGTCGGGCTCCTCTCCCGGGCCCGATGCCTGGCGCGGGATTGCGAGAGGGGCGCCGCGCCAGAACCAGGTCTGGCGCAGGAGCGTCGCCTCGCCGATGGCGTCGGCGTCCTGAGCACGGCCGGTGCCGGCGGTCTCGCCGACGCGGACTCGGTCGAGGGCGACCGTGACCTGGCGGCCCGAGCGCACGAGATCGAGTGCCGCGTGAACCCGGGCGACCAGGGCGGTCCACGCCGCAGCGTCCAGCTCGATCGGGGTCTCGAGTGCCAGGGTGCTTGCCGGGAAGATGCACCAGCCGTCACCGAGATCCTGGACAGCCCGCTTCGCAGAGGTGGCGAAGCGCTCGGCGTCCGCGGTGGCGATGGCCGGGGCGATGTCGACTAGCGCCGCGGTGCCCGGAGGCAGACGAACCTCGATTGGGTCGTTGGGCCCGCCGCCCGGCACCAGCCTGGCGTTACCGCGATCCGTTGCCGTAATTGTCAGCTTGTAGAGATGTGCGGAGTCGGGCTCGGTCTCCCCGGCGGCCGTGTGTAGGGTCTTGTGCACCCATGTCCCGGCGGTGAAAGCGCGCACCGCGGGTGCGCCGTCGAAGGTGCGCAGACGCAGATAGATGCGCCCGACGGCCGGATGCCGTAACGCCGGATCGGTCTGATCGAGGGGGGCCGCATCGTCGCTTGCCCGCGCGCGGTCGTGGCGAAGCTTTGCCAGATGCGATTCTTTGATCCGGGCGATCAGCGCGGCGCGCTCGTCGGCTGTAGCGGCGGCGGCAGGCGCCAGCCAGCGTTCGACGACCGTGATCGGCGCGACCGGCGGCGCAAGCGCGACCGTCACCTGACGGCGGACCGCGTCCGAGCGGAAGGCCCCGTCGGCGCGGGCCAGCAGCAGGTTCGCCTGGCGATCCTGGCCGCCGTCGCCGTCCATGTCGTCGACCAGCAGGCGCACGCCCTCGGGCACCGAAGGCCACGAACGGACCTGTGCCGGGTCCAGGTCGCGCAGCAAGTCGGGGAAGGTCTCGGCCTGCTCGGTGCCGTCTCGCCGCGGGGCACTCGGCGGCACCAGAGTGACTTCGCCCACAGGATAGGTGCAGCGATAGCCGTATGGCGCGGACCATGCGCTTAAGGGCACGTTGAAGCCCGTGTCCAGCGCATCCTCGTCGAACTGGCGCGGGGTATCGACGCCGGCGATCTCGGCCGGCATGCCCCCCGCCGGACCCAGCGCCGCGATGGCAGCGCGGTAGTTGTCGCCGTAGCGCAGGATGGGTGCCTTGAGCCCCTCCTTGGCGGGCACGGCGCGGTAGCCGACGATGTCGACATCGCGGTAGACTTCGTCCGTCTGATCCGAGACCCCCGCGCCGGCGAGCACGCCGGAGATCGGGGTCGAGACGCCGAGCGGTCGCCCGGAGTAGGTCAGCTCCGGGCGGTAGCTGAGCTCGTTGGCCGTGATGCGCTGGGGTACCGGCACCAGGCTGCGCGCCAGTAGGGGCTTGCGCGTGGTTTCGTCCAGCGGCGCATCGGGGTCCCCGTTCGCCGGGCGCCGATCGGGCGGACCGGCAAGTTCGCCTGCCGTAACCAGGCGCCAGGGCTGGTCGCTCGCCTCACGCCGCACGAAGAGCGCAAAGCCCGAAATCGCCTCGGTCAGCTCGGGTCGCGCAGCCGCCGGCGCCTGATCGATGAACGTGATGGGCTTGCCGTAAGTGAAGACAATGCCGCGATCCTCGGCGCCGGCGCGCACGGTCTCGGGATCGGTGCCTCTCAGCGCGTCGATCTCCCGGATCGTCGCCGTCAACAGGTCGCTCGGCTGCGTCCCGGCGGCGTCGGCGACCAGGAACCCGCGTACGTCCGCGATCGAGGCCCGCACCAGGTCCTCCGCGGCCTTCAGTGCGACCGTCTCTTCCGGTGGGAGGCCCCCGCGGCTGCGGGCGACGAGCGCCTGCGAGAGAGCGCGGATCACGGTCGGGCGGTCCTCCGACCCGGTGCCCTCGTCGCGGAGTCGATCGATCAGGCCGGCAATGGCCCGGGCAAGGTCCTCGGCGACGAGATCAGTGAGCGTGCGGGCCTCCTTGGCCTCGGCCCAGAGAACCGCGCGCAGCCGCGCGCGGCGCAGCTGCTCGGCGCGCGGCACGCCGCCCGCGAGGAAGGCCTTCGGCCCGACGGTCTCCCACCCGGTATCGCTCTGCCCGGAGGCGGCGATTAGCCGTGACCAGTAGCCGTGATGCAGGCCGGCGATATCCGAGTCGCGGAAGTCGCCGACCGCGCCGACGACGCGCAGCCAGTCGGGCTGGCCCGTCCCGTCGGGGATCCGCCCGGCCTGGTTCTCGGCAGCGTCGGCCCAGGCCAGCAGGTTCTGCCAGACGAAGCGCTCGCGCCGATCGACGGCGCGGATCGCCGGCTCGGGCGCGATCCGGGTGCGCAGCATAAGACGGGCGCTCTCGATCGCCTTGCGCCGCTGGCCGTCGAAGCTGGTGCCGCTTGGATTGCCGCTCGGGACCGTGTTGAACGGCTGGAAGCCATAGGCTGCCCCGGCCGCTGCCAGGATGTCCATGAAGGCGAGCGCTGTCGTATCGGGGCCGTCCTGCGGATCCGGCTCGCCGGGCTGGCGGACGCGCTCCAGCACGCGCAATTTCACGGCCTGCACCGCCTCGGAGATGGTCATCGCCCGGGCGATCTCCTCCTGGGCGGCCGCTTCGGCGCCAAACCCCGCGGGCAGGACCGTGTCCTTGTCGACCCAGAACGTGTTCCAGTCGACCTTGATCGGGTCTGAGGCACTGGTTCCGAGGTCGGTCGCCGGCATGACGAACGGCTTGATCACTGCCACGACCTCGTGCCCGGCCGGGGGGTCGCCCTCGGTCGGCTCGTATTCCCACTCGGCCGGCTCGAAACCCTGGGTGTGGTCTAGATTGTCTCCCTTCGGCCTCCAGCGCACGATCTTGTTCTTGGCGTTCGGCAGGAACACCTCCGGTGCGAGGAAGAGCCGCCGCTCCGCCGGAATGGCCGACAGTGTCGGCGCCGCCAGCCTGACATCGAGTGCGCCGCCGAGCAGGCGCCCCGTACCGCCGGGAAGGGTCGAGAGGTAGAACGCGAGATCGGCGATCCGCGGGCTCTGGCTGTGGTCCTGCCGCGGGTCCGGGTCCCGCTCGGGTTCGATGTCACCGATGTCGTCGGCCACTGGCGCTGTCCAGCCGAGCCGGGCGATCTGCCGGACGACCTGTCCATAGTTCGCCGTGTCGTCCGCCGGCATCGCGGGTTTGATATACGTGTCCTCGAACGCCGCCTTGAGGTCGCCCAGTCCCGCGGCCGGGTCCGTCGGCGGTGCCTCGACCTCGACGACGGTCTTGGGGGCGGCATCGCGCCACCAGGCGTGCAGCTTCGGCCGGGACGGGACACCCGCCTCGGCTTCGTCCCAAGCGACGCCGTCGGGTGGCACCAGGTTCCAGGGCGTCAGGTACCAGCGCCAGGTCTGCGCCTCGTCCGAGGTCGGGTCTGGCTCCTCGCCACCGGCCGTCGTGAACGCGCCGCCGATGTTCGCGCAGACATGGACCTCGGAAGCATCGGACCGCGGCCAGGGGCCGAGCGGCGCGATGCTGACCAGAATGCGAACCTTGTCCATCGCCCTACCTCCCCTCAATACGCCACGGTCTCGAACTCGCGGTCGACGGCTGCTCTCTCCTCCTCCGTATTGTCATCGCGTCCTCTGGCGGCCGCCGCACTGAGGCTGCCACTGCTGCCGCCCGCGTTCCCGGCCAGCCGGACGGTGATCGATTGCTCGATATTGATCTTGATGCACCAGCAGATCTTGATCCGGACGCTCAGCCAGCCCCGTCCGGTCAGGCTGCCGTTCGACGCATCGTAGGTGACCGAGAAACCGAGCCCGAGATAGAGCGAGACGATGCCGAGGATGCGCAGCTCGCCCCAGATGATCAGCGCTATGGTGATTTGCGGGCCCTGACGTCCGCCAGACTGGTTCGAGACGAAGCGCGCCGAGAGACTGACCAGGAACTGGACGATCCCCGAGGCCACGCCCAGGTTCAGCGCCGCCGTCGCGCCCGCGGCGATGCCGATCTCGACCGACACCGCGAGGTCGCGGCGCGGCGCGTATCGCGTCTCGACGCCGACCCAGCCGCCACCGCCCAGGAACAGGATCGAGATGTTGAACGGCCGTTCGGGCCGGCTCAGCCAGAACGCCGTGCGGATTTCGAAGCGGCGCAGGAACAGGAGGTCCAGCCGGCTGTGGAGCGACAGGTTGGTGATCGAGAAGACCCCCCCCGACAGCGCCGGGATCGGCAGGTCCAGCCGGGCGCTGAACCCGCCCTCGGGCAGCACGGCGAACGTCACCCCGCTGTCGTCGCCGACCAGGCTCTGCATCAGGTCCGAGATGAACTGCATCGCCGGCGCGAGCTCGAGCTTCGAGGGATCGATGTCGAAGCGCAGCGCCCCGCCCTGCTCATAGCGCAGCGCCGCGTCGCGGAAGGTCACCAGAGCCTGCGGCCCGACGATCAGCTGAAGGTCGGTCTTCAGGACTGAGCGTGTCTCGGTCCGCGTGCCGCCCGCGTCGACCTCGATGCGCGTGAAGCCATCGAAGACCGGGCGGAGCAGCGCCACGGCGACGGGGCCGATGTCGAACAGGCGGGGACTTCCGGCAATGTCGACGTCGATCTTCGCCTCGGCCCATCCCATCAGCGCCTTGCGGTCGAAGCCATGCTTGATCGACAGCCAGTCGGGCGTGCGGCCCGGCACATTCAGCCCCGGCAGCAGGTCCGTCAGCTTCAGCCCGGCGAAGTCCGGCAGCATCTTGCCGAAGTCGAAGCTGTCGCCGAAATTGGGGATGAAGCGGTCGGCGATCGATTCGAAGGGCTGACGCAGCCCCAGTGCGTTGCCGATGTCATCGCCCAGCCGGCGCACCAGCGCACCGGCGGGGGTGGAGTCGATCGCCTCCTTCAGAGGATCGAGATAGTAGGCCAGCCGTTCGCGGGTGACGTCCAGCGCCTCGGCGATCGGTGCGTCGCCCCAGGCCTGCACCAGCGCCAGGGTGCGCGAGGCGACCTGGGCCGGATTGCCTTTCAGGAAGTCCCCGCGGAGCGTCTCGCGGGCGAGGTCGTTGATCGGACGCCAGGTCTCGCGGGTCGCCTCAATCGCCTGGTCGATGTCGCGCAGACGGTCGATCAGCTGGCCGAGCGGAAGCTGGCGCAGGTCTCCGATAAGCTTCTCCAGCCGGTGCTTGGCGACCTCGAAGCTATCGACGAGCCCGTCGAAGTCCGTCTTCAGGCCGTCCAGCGTCGTGCGTGCCGTCTCTGCCCAGCCCTTGAGCTTGTTGTCCAGGTCCAGGAGATCGGGAACGTCTGTTCTGTAGATGTTTCGGAGGGCCTGTTCGAACCCGCCGGGATCGAGGATCGCGCGCGCCATCTCGTCCAGCGTCTCGAAGTCCTTAAAGAAGCCGAGCAGTTCCACGAGTTGGCCGTCCAGCTGGTTCGCGATCCGGAGGCGGCGCATCCTGAGCTGGCGCAGGATCTCGCCGAAGCGAGCCTCGCCCGCGCCGGTGTCGAAGATGGCCGCGACGATCGCCTCGACCATGCGCCGGGCCTCGCCGGCCAGGTCATCGACGAGGGCCTCGGCCTCGATGCGG
>JANQIX010000050.1 GCA_028281925.1 Alphaproteobacteria bacterium | reverse complement strand
AATACGCCGTCGCATGTACAGACCCAGACCATCCTGCGCTTTGCCGAAAAGGTGGAGCGTCTCTTGGGACCATCCCTGTCCGTGTCCGTGCACCATTCGGCCGAGCTGTTCCGCGGCCGGGACGTGGCCGCGGGCATCATGCGCGACCAGGTAGAGATGGCCGTCCCCGGCACGTGGCAACTCGACCGGTATGTGGCCGATATCGGCGTCTTTCTCTTGCCCGCGTTCTACGGCCGGCAGAGATCGGAAATCGATCGCGTTCGCGACGGATTCATTGGCCAGCGCATCAACGCGCAGGTGGAGACGGCGCTCGGCGTGCACGTGCTGGGGCGGTGGATCGACCTTGGCCATGCGCATCTCTACACCGTCGATCGGCCCATCAGCCGGCATGAGGAGATCGCCAGCTTTCGGCTGCGTGTCGCCGGAGGCCAGGCCAACGCCATGCGCATCGAAGCGTTCGGCGCGGAGGCGGTGACGATCGCGTGGCCCGACCTGCCGAATGCCCTGGCGTCAGGGCAGATCGATGGCCTGTTGACCTCGCATGCCTCGATCGCCAGTGCCCGTCTCTGGGAAGCTGGCGTGGCCTATGCCTTCGAAGATCGCGAGTACTTTCCGCAATACGTGCCGCTTGTGTCGGCGCGGTTCTGGGAGCGGCTGCCGGAAGATGTCCAGGCGGTGCTGACGTCAAGCTGGGAGGACGTGGTCGAGGAGGCGCGCGCCGAGGCCGCTCTGGCGCAGCAGGATGCGCGTCTGAGACTGGCGGCCGAGGGCGTGGAGATCGTCGTGCCGAGCGACGAGCAGCTTTTGACGTGGCGTGGCCGGCTGATGCGTATCCAGCCGGACCTCGTTCAGTCGTTGGGCATCGATCCGGATCTCGTAGCATCGGCTGAGGAGATACTCTCGGCGGATCCCTAGAGGTTCACAGCACCCAGCCGTTGGGGAGGAGGGCGCCGCGTCACATGTCGCGCAACAAGCCGCTCATCAGCACGATCATTGCGCTGTTCTTCCTCTATGGCCTGCTTGCCGCAGGTGCGGCATGGGAGCAGTCGCGCAGTCGCCGGGACTCCCTGCGCTCTGCGCAACTCTCGATCGAACGTCAGGCGGCGGCCATCGGCAATGCCGTCGACCGGGCGTTGCTGTCCGTGGATCTGATGTTGATGGACGCCGTGACTGCTATGGCCGGTAGCGATCCGTCGGCCGCTGAGGCTGCGATACGGCGGCATGTGCCTTACGCTGTGCCGGGTACGCAGACCGGCATCTACGATGGTGAGGGTCGGCTGATCGCTGGCGGCAGGGCGATGATGCTGCGTCCGGCGGGCATCGCCGAGACGGCATACTACCATCGGCACCGATACGACGGCGTCCGGTCCGCGACAGTGCACCTGCTCTCGCCCCGCGGCATCTTGGCTGGCCTGGGCCAGTCCCGGTCGGTTGTGGATGATCGGGGAGGCTTCCTGGGGGTGATCGTCGCCATGATCGACGGCGACTTTCTGGCGGGCTTGGTGAGCGAGCATCTGGAGAGTACGACGCGGGTCTGTGTCTTTCTCACGGGCGCAGAGAGCGCGGTGCAGATGCCGGGACCCGATTGCGGGATCGGCCTCCCGGAGCTGGAGGGAACCCGCGGGGCGATGGCCGACGAAACGGCCCTGGGCGGCGGGATCGGGCAGTTCGGCACGGTCACCGACGTAACGTCCGATCGCATCGTCAGCCTGCATGGATTGCGGAGCTTTCCCCTCACGCTGCACCTGTCCAAGGATTTGGAGGCCGTGCTCGCGGTGTGGCGCGATCGCGCGACCGTTTGGGCCATTGCCGTTGCGGTCTCCGGCCTGCTGCTGGTCGTGTTTGCCGGGTGGATCGCGGTTCTCGAGCGGGCGCGGATGCGGCTTGCGGCGAGGTTCCATGAGGAAGAACTGGCGCGACGGCAGGCCCAAGAGTCCGATAAGTTGAAGTCGCAGTTCATCTCGAAGATGAGCCATGAATTCCGGACACCGCTCAACGCGATCCTCGGCTTTGCCCAGGTCATCAAAGATCAGTTGATTGGGCCACTGCAAAACAGGAAGTACGTCGAGTACGCAAACGACATATACATCAGCGGCGAACACATGCTGTCGCTGGTCAACGACTTCCTGGAACTGTCCAAGATCGAGGCCGGCCGAATGCAGCTGAAGCCGCAATACCTCAGCGTCCGCTCGGAAGTGTCCGCGGTCTTGCGGATGGTGGGCCCCAAGGCGGACGCCAAAGGTGTCAGTATCTACAGCGAGTCCATCGTCGGCGAGGCCCATGCCGTCGCCGACCAGCGGGCCCTGCGGCAGATGCTGCTAAACCTCGTCGGCAATGCGATCAAGTTCACCGAGCCCGGCGGGCGGGTCGACATAGAGCTCGACCAGAGCGACGCCGATTACGATCGTCTCTGCGTGCGCGATACCGGCTGCGGCGTGCCGGACGGCCAGTTGGATCGTATTGTCCGACCTTTTGAACAGGTCAACGGCAGCAGCGATCCCGCCTCGGAGGGCACCGGCCTCGGACTGCCGATCGTGAAGTCCTTGGCGGAGCTGCATGGGGGATCGTTCGCCTTGACCAGCGAGGTCGGCATCGGGACGACGGCGACCGTCAGTCTGCCCCGCCAGACCGTCACTCCCGACGCACCGGAAGGCCCTGCCGCGGCGCGGGCTTGAGCCGGTCCCGGGCGATCAGGCCGCGCGCTGGGTCGGGACGGAGCGGGGGCGGCGGCGTTCGAGCGAGAAGGGCAGTCGGCGGTCGGGCAGCAGCGTGATGATGCCCACGGGCAGGACCGGAGCCGAATCCATCAGGCGGATCTGGTAGGCGCCGACGAGACGGGCCAGCACAAGCGTGGCCTCGTTCAGGGCGAACTGCGCGCCGATGCACACGCGCGGGCCGATGCCGAAGGGCAGGTACGCGAACCGGTCGACCGGCGCAGCACCGGGCAGGAAACGGGTGGGGTCGAACCGGTTGGGGTCGTTCCACAGCTTCACATGCCGGTGCAGCACCCAGGGCGCGATCAGGATGGCATCTTGCGGGTGGATGGCGACGTCGGCGACCGTATCGGCCTCGAGCGCCGCGCGCACCATCACCCAGCCGGGCGGGTAGAGGCGCAGCGTCTCCTGCACGACGGCACGGGTCTTGGGCAGCGCGTCCAGCGCGTCGGCCGCATGGTCTGGCGACAGGTCGACGCCTGCTGCCTCCTCCGCCAATGCCTCTTGCCACTCGGGCGATTGGGCCAGCAGGTAGAGGGCCCAGAACATGGTCTCCGCTGTGGTCTCATGCCCGGCGGTGATCATGGTGGAGACCTGGTCGCGCAGTTGTGCGGCGGTGAAGGGCGCGCCGGTTTCCGGATCGCGGGCCTCGCGCATCAGGTCGTAGAGGTCGCGGGCGGAACCCTCCGCGGACGGTGCGGCCTCGCGCGCGGCCATCAGGCGTTCCATCAGCGTGAACCAGCGCCGCTCGAACCGGCGGCGCAGCAGGTCGTGCGGCGTCGGCATGTCGACCGGCATCAGGAAGTCCAGGAAGCGCGGGCGGGCCAGCGTCTCGCCATACCGCAGCAGCATCGGCCGCATGGCTGCGCCGAACGGGCCCATCTCCAGCGAGAACATGGACCGGCCGGCAACCTCCAGCGCCACGCCCTGCATCTCCGCCGCCAGGTCGACCGGGCGGCCCTGCTGGCGGTCGAGCCGGGCCACGGTTTCGTCCGCCACCGTGGCGACATGGCGGGCGAGCAGACCCAGCGAACGCGGCGCAAAGGCCGGCGCCAGGGTGCGGCGCTGGTGGCGCCACTCGTCGCCCTCGCTCAACAACAGGCCGCGGCCGACGATGGGCCGGACGATGCGGATGGTGGCCCGTGTGCGCCCGTAGGCCGCGTGATTGTCCACCAGCACATGGCGGATGGCGTCGGGCGTGTTGGCCAGCAGGATCTTGCGCCCGAACATGGTGCGCACGCGGACATCGTCTTCATAGGCCGCGTGCGGCCAGGCCTTGATGCCGTTGTGCCGGAACGCCCAGAGATAGCGCAGCAGCGGCAGCTCGGCAGGCGGCGCCGCGGGCCGCGGCGGATAGAGCGGGTCGGCGGGCATCGGCGATCCTCCGGTGGAGCGCGAAGATAGCGCTGCAATTTCGGCGATTTGGTGGACGGTTCGCGGCGGCGTTGCGTCGCGGGTGGCCGGACAAGAGGACGCGTCTGGAAATCGATGGTGCGGTGGCTTTAGGGTTCGACGGCTAGGCGTTGCCGGAACGCCACCTGCCCTTGCCGCAACCGGGAGCCGACGGATGGCCGAAGACCGACGAACCGCGCTGGTCACCAATGCGAGCGACTATGCCGGACCGCCTGCCGTCGACGCGTTGGCCGGGGCCGGCTATCGCGTGCTGGTGCAGGATCCGACATTCGCGGATGAGGCCGTCTGGCAGCGCTTCGCCGAAGGCCGTCCGGCGGCGGAACGCCTGAACGCCGCCGATCCGGCTGCAACGGTGGCCGAGGCGTGGGATCGGGCCGGACGCATCGACGCCGTTGTCAGCAACGACCACCATCCGGCGCTTGCCGCGCCCGCGGGCAGCGGCACGCTCGACGCGCTCAGGCAGTCTTTCGAGATCCTGGTCGCACAGCCCTTCGCGCTGATGCAGGCCGCGGTGCCCAGGCTGAAGGCGCAAGCCGGCGGCAATGTGGTGATGATCACGTCATGCCGGACGCTCTTGCCCATGCCGGGCGGCGCCATTCCAGACATGTGCCGGGCGGCGGAAAACGCCCTGGTGCGGTCGCTTGCCGTGGACCTGGCGCCCGCGGGCATCGCCGTCAACGCCGTTGCGCCGAACTTCCTCTACAGTGAGGCCTATTATCCGCGCGCCGTCTTCATCGACGATCCCGGGGGCCGCGCGTTCGTAAGCGAGAGCGTGCCGGCCGGCCGGCTCGGCGAGCCCAAGGAGATCGGCGAGCTGATCCTGTTCCTGGCCGGCATGGAGGCAAAGTTCCTGACCGGCGCGATCATCGATTTCTCCGGCGGCTGGCCGGTTTCCGCGCCGCGGCCGCAGGCGGCCAGCCAGTCACGTCCATAGCATTTCGATCTCGGATGGCACGACGGCACGGTGTAGGGTTGTAGCCTCTCGCCAAGATTGTGATGAATCGAGGCATGCATTGCTTCGGCTCGTGAGCGGGGGCTCGTGGCCTTTTCGACGACGACGCAGGAACGCACGATGGTCAGGCGGCTGATCGTAGTTGGAGTCTTGACGGTCTGTGCCGCGACCTATGGCGTGGCGGACGAAATCGGACTGACCTACCCGATCGTCGACACCAACCAGACGGCCCTGTTCGATGCGCGGGGCGAGACCACCCAGGCAGCCTTGCGCGGCCGCTTCCAGGGACAGGACGCTCACCATTTCGGCGCCCAGCCGCACTATCGGGACAATGGCGACGGGACGGTCACCGACCTGGTCACCGGACTGATGTGGGAGCAGGGTTTCCGGCGGCTCGATTGGGGCGATGCCGCTGCGGCGGCAGCGGCGGCGACCACCGGCGGACACCGCGACTGGCGGGTTCCGACCATCAAGGAGCTGTACTCTCTGGTGCAGTTTTCCGGTCATGACGGGACGCGGGCCGGCGCCCCGCAGCAATCCGCGCCGCAGCCGCGGCCGGGCCCCGTGATCGGCCATCCGCCCGGTGGTGCCGGCCGCCCGGGGCGACCGCCGCTTGTGGGACCGGGGGTGCCTGGCGGCCCCGGCATGCCACCGGGATCGCGCGGGATCGGCGCTGTGGTTCCGGACGACGCCGTGCCCTTCATCGACACCGATTACTTTGCCTTCGAGTACCCAAGCGATCGGGGCCGCTATATCGATGCCCAATACATTTCAGGCACCGTCTACACAGCGACCGTGATGAACGGTCAGAGCTGCTTTTTCGGGCTGAACATCGCGGACGGGCGCATCAAATGCTATCCGATCGCAACACGCCCGGGCGAGGCGCCGGGCTGGTACGTGCGCTTCGTCCGGGGCAACCCGGCCTATGGCGTGAACGACTTCATCGACAATGGCGACGGCACCGTAACAGACGCTGCCACCGGTCTGATGTGGACCCGCGTCGACTCCGGCGACCCGGCGCTGTCCGGCGCCGGAGCGATTACCTGGGAGGAGGCTCTGGCGTTCGCCGAGGCCGCTACCTTCGCCGGCCATGACGATTGGCGCGTGCCCAACGCCAAAGAGCTGCACAGCCTGATCGACTACACAAGATCGCCCGATGCCACGGGCTCGCCCGCCATCGATCCGGTGTTCAATGTGACCCGGGTGACCAACGTGGCGGGCGCCTGGGACTACCCAGCCTTCTGGACGTCGACCTCGTTCGAGCCGGGGGCCGATGCGGTGGTGCTCTATTTCGGCCGGGCTCTCGGCTACATGTCACCGCCCGGCCAGTGGGGCCAGGCGCAGTTCATGGATGTCCACGGCGCCGGTGCCCAACGCTCCGACCCGAAGACGGGCCAGGGCGGCTACGGGCAGGGCCCCCAAGGCGACGTGCGGTCTGTGCGGAACTTCGCCCGGCTGGTTCGTGACGCGTTGTGAAGCTGGTCCGAGAGATCGGCGTCACGCCAGGTTGCGGCCCAACGGGCGTTCGTCAGTCCGCGGCCGCCGCGATCTTGTCCTGGGTCTTGGTGTCGAAGTCGCTGGCGTCGTGGCGCTCGTGTAGTTGTTCGTGCGGCTCGCCGAAGGTCCGGTTCACCATGCGCCCGCGGCGAACGGGATCGCGGGCACCGATCTCTTCGGCCCAGCGCAGGACGTTGGTGTAGGAGGCTACGTCCAGGAACTCCGCTGCGCCGTAGAGGCGGCCCAAGACCAAGTTGCCGTACCAGGGCCAGATGGCCATGTCGGCGATCGTATAGTCTTCGCCCGAAATAAACCGCCGCTCCGCCAGGGCGCGGTTCAGCACGTCGAGCTGGCGCTTGGTCTCCATCGTGTAGCGGTTGATGGGATACTGCATGGGCTCCGGCGCGTATTTGTAGAAATGCCCGAAGCCGCCGCCGAGATAGGGCGCGCTGCCCATCTGCCAGAACAGCCAGGAGAGGCATTCGGCGCGGGGGGCCGGGTCGCGCGGCAGGAAGGCGCCGAACTTCTCAGCCAGGTACATCAGGATGGCCCCGGACTCGAACACTCGGGTCGGTGGGTTTGCGCTGTGGTCCATCAGCGCCGGAATCTTGGAGTTGGGGTTGACGCCGACGAAGCCGCTGGAGAACTGGTCGCCCTTGTTGATGTCGATGCGCCAGGCGTCGTATTCCGCGCCTGTGTGTCCGGCCGCCAGCAACTCCTCCAGCATCACCGTGACCTTGACGCCGTTGGGCGTGGCGAGCGAATAGAGCTGCAGCGGGTGCCGGCCCACCGGCAGCGCTGCTTCATGGGTGGACCCGGCGACCGGACGATTGATGCTGGCGAATTGCCCGCCGTTTTCCGCATCCCATGTCCAGACCTTTGGCGGAGTGTAGGTGGGATTCGTCATGCCATGGTCTCCGTTGTTGCCCTGCCGGCCCGCGGCGCCCTGTCAAAAGGGATCTAGGGCGCGTTCCGGCAGACGGAAGGATCCGCCGCGAATACATACCTTGCGGACCCTCAGCAGCAACCCCGACGTGGCCGCCCCCCAACGAACCGTCAGGCGATGTGCGTTCCCATCCAGTTGTGGGCCAATGCCAGGGGCGGCACAAGCCCGGCGAGATGCGCCAGCGTCCAGGGCCAGGTGTTGCCGATGCCCTTGCGGACCTGCACGAATATCGCGCCCAGGCTGACGATCAGCGCCAGGGCCAGGGTGGTGAACCCGGCGATGCCGAGATAGAGGTCGGGCTCTGACCGGTTTGTCCCCACATGCCACATCCAGGCGAAGGCTCCGGAGAAGGTTGCGGTGGATAGGGCGTGGGGCAGAAGCAGCCAGAATTGCGGGACAGTCATAACAAGTGATCCGTGTTGCTGTCTGTAAGTGAGTGATCACTCATATTGGGTTGCGATTTCTCTTTGTCCAGGGGAATCTCGGATGGCCCGTCAAGGGCGGCGGGAGGCGGCTGTCGGACCGATAGGTTTGGTATGCGCGTCACGGCCCGTGTGGACGCGATCGGCTGTCGGATATCAATCGATGGGACGTCCGCCCTTGCCGCCAGCCGGGCCGGGGACGTGCGCCAGGCCATCGGCCAAAGCGATGTTCGGCAGCCGGGATCGGGTATAGGTGTGGCGATCGAAGGCGACGGCTTCAGGCGTATCCAGGCTGCCCAGTGTCAGAAAAAGAAGGCCATCAGCCTCGAAGGTGAGCGAGCTGCCGCACGTGCCGCAAAAGCGGCGGATCACGCCATCTGACGATCGGTAGGCCGCGGGCTCGCCTTGTGTCCAGGCGAACACGCCGTCGGGGAACTGGACGAAGCCGGTGAAGGGCGCACCGGAATTCTTACGGCACATTCCGCAATGGCAATAGCTGGCATAGGCCGGTGCTGCGGTTGCGCGGTATCGGATCGCACCGCACAGACATCCGCCGGTCCAGTCCATCTCCGCCCTCCGTGAGCCTGTGCCGGGACAGCCGAACCGGGCTCTCACCGTGGTATCGCGGCCACCGACGATGACTTGTCACATGTGCAGCGCTGGCCCGCAAGGCGGGCCGATCGATCCGACTGACCAGCACCCGCTTGATATCGGTGGGCGTCCAGCTGTCTCAGGCTGGGTCGGTCAAGTGTGTGCCAATGTCTTGGCGCTGGAAGCAGCGGTGCAGCGAAGAGCGCGTCAGGTGTGGAAGCGTCGCCTGGAGCGCAGAGAGACCGTCGTCCAGCGGCAGAAGCGTGTGTCGCCGGAAGGTGATGACGAGGGCCACTTTTTCTTTGCTGAGAACGCTTGAGCGCCGCTCCTTCGGTCCCATCGGAGCATCGGTGACGCTGTCGCGCTTGCGCCACCTCGCCACCGTCTTCGGGTTCACGCCATAGGTCCGGCTCAGTTCCGCGATCGAAGCTTGCGATCGCTGTATTGCAGCCCGGATGGCGTGCGTGGTCGCGGCGCTCCCGAGGAGCACTCGGCCCGTAGCTCGTCCTTGGCATGACAGCAAAACAACACGCCATCACACTCCGGGACCAAACATCTAGACGCCGCGGCATCAGGGGGCCCAGGTCAGTTCGACCCCCTGGCGCGCGCGTCACGGCGGGATGATGCGCGGGCTTTCCGGCAGGCCTATCGCCGCCCGCGGGTGTCCACCGAATCCAGGAAATCGTTGATGTTGGTTTGCTGCAGATTGAGCTGGGCCATCACCTGGTCGTCGATCGGCGTGCCGGGCGTCTCCAGAATCTCCTTGAATTTCGGCGGCAACAGCGTCTTGCCTTTTTCAATGCCATTTTGCATGGCAGCGATCAGCAACTTACCGCATTCTATGCGGGCGCCGTTGATGGCCAACAGTTCATGGCTCGCGCAAATGGCATTTTGCCCCGTCTTCAACTTTTTCCGCATCATGAACGACAAATTGATTTCTCGCTCCGAGCCTGTAAGGATGAACCTTGAATAGAGTTCTTCCAGAGATTTCTTATAGTCACCACTTGACTTCAACGTGATGAGTTTATCAAGGTGAGAACTCATGCCTGCCTTCTTGAGGAACAGATGGTTGCAGTTGATCACGAATTCCGCATTCTCATCGCAGTACTCCCGCTTCGCCAGGGAGGTGATGTCTGTCGCCGCTTCGGGATGGTAGCACATCTCGACAATCTTCTGGCCGGACCATTTGGTGTCTTGCTGTGTCGTTGAATAGTCTTTCCCAAACAGCTTGTTCTTTGTCATTATTTCGATGTCAGTCATGACTTTCTCCCAGTTAGATTTGTGTTGAATATTGCTGATGATCGCGTGGGGCGGCCCTGCGTGATTGGGTTCGATGATGGTAGTCTAGCCTGCATTTCTCACACCCTCCACGGTCTGCGTCGCAGCCAGACGTTCGGTCCGTCAGGAGCAAGCCGAAGAGCGTAGCGGGGGCTACGGTCGAGGCTTGCGACGCCGCGGACGGACACACGCCGCCGCGCAGACCATGGCGGGTGTGAGAAATGCAGGCCGGACCGGGCTTCCCCAGCTGCCGCCGCTCTTGGCTGAAGGGTTGCCCGTGGTTCGCTCTGAATGCAGCCGGCGATTCCGCGCCGTCCCGGAGAACACGCGATTGCGCGGGCTGCGAGCGTGTGTCCACCCAAACTCGCGCCGCGCGCGGCCAGCGCGCGGTTTGCGGGCGCACTGGCCCTGTGATCGTCTCGTCGCGGACGAACCCGAGCAGGGTCATGTCGGCCCTGGCCGTGCTCGGATCCGGCATGAGACGACAGCCCGCCGACTCATGCGCCGTCACGATGGGATACGTGCGCCCGAAACTTTGCGACGGTGCCAACGCGCGCTGTCTTGCAATGAGAAGCCCGCTGTCCCGCCCGTCCGCGGCCGTTTCCGTCAACCCGATGTCTTGCCGGTTACAGCACTGCAGCAATCAAGCGAGGATCGACATCGTCCGAGGTCATCAGCCGGGGAGATCCCGCTTAAGATGAGTGAAACCGATCCCGGCGAGCGTTTCGTCAGTTTCCTACGGGCAGCGTTCCATCCAAGGAGTAGATGTTGTCGCTGCACATCATCATGACGACTGCGCCCTCGTTTTCAACCACGGATTGCGCAACCTCATCCAGGTACCCGAAACAATCCGCTTCGTTTCCAAAGTAGTGTGGGCTGCCGTCCACGACCTTGCACTGTGCGCCGAAGCACAGAAGGATGACGGCGACGAAGCTGGCTATCATGGGGTCCTACTCCTTGATGCTGACCCTGTCTTGGTTCCGGCCGGATCGACCGGCACGGGCATCTCCTCAAAAGGTCATCAAGATCGCCGCGCCTTGCAAGCTGTTAGCCGTCGAGCCTAAGCATGGGGCTTTGAACCCATCCACAGTCTGATCCAGCTTCGATCTTGATCCGGCGAACGACAACCGTAGCGAACTTCGGTTCACTCGGACGTCGTTGCGGGTGTCGGTATTCCGGCAAGTGCGCCGACTGCGATCGACAGTGCGGAATTCGGTCGAGGGAGGGCGCCGCCGAATTCGTCCCCCAATTCGTTTGCCGGGAGCATCTGTGTTTTGAGGCGGCCCGGGAGACTCGATGCAAGGGGGGCTTGCCTCGCAGGATCGCATCGATCGCCAGGCCGGCTCACGGGCTTGGACTGCGCACCCCCGTTGGCGATGGGAGCATGATCGGGATACGTTAATGGAAGACCTGACCCCTACCATCGCTGCGCGTGAGAGGCTGGGGATGTCCGCAGCGGAGATTTCACGGATTGCGAGACAGTTCGGCGCACCTGGAAGACCGGAGCGCCTGCCTGGCGGGCAAGGTCAATCCTGGAAGGTCGGAACGGATTCCGGCGCCATCGTCGTCAAACCAGCGCCACACCCGGACGAGGCGCAATGGACCGGCCCCATACTCTCTGAAGCGATATTCGCCCCGGATGTTCGTGTCCCTCGGCCAATTGCAACGGGAAAAGGCGAGTGGATAGAGCAGGACCACGTCGCCTGGACTTGGCTGGACGGCGGCGCAATGTCCGGCAGGTACATCCAGAAGATCGCAGCCGCGCGGGCATTTCACATCGGGCTGCGTTCTCTTTGTCGACCCAATTTCATGGATCGCAGAAACGATCCGTGGGCTATGGCCGATCGTGTCGCCTGGGGTGAGGCACCAGCCGACTATGACGCCGGATCGATGGCCGCGCTCGCGCCTGTGCTTGAAATGATCGCTGACACGCCCCTTCCACGCGACTGCAAGGAACAAGTCGTCCATGGCGATCTGTCCGGCAACTACGTGTTCGCAGACGGCCACGCTCCTGGGATTATCGACATAACCCCCTATTGGCGACCGGAAGGCTTTGCCGAAGCGGTGATCTGGGTCGATGCGATCTGGTTCTCCGAAAGCGCCCAGCCTGAGCATTTCGACCAGGTTGGCATGCGTGCGTATGTGTTGCGTGCGCTCGCTCGGCGCATCGCCGAACAGCCCGAGCAAGTGAAAGCCGGAATGAAATCAGCCGACGAAGCCTCGAGATTTGTAAACACGCTGCGAAACGCGACTTTTAAGCTGCTTGAACCATGGGCCTCAGGGTGACGATACGAGTCCCAGCGGCCCGATCCCAGTCACAGCTAATCTGAGCCAGAAACGCCGATGATCCTCCACCCAACCCCGGATAATTTCGAAGCCGCTAAACCTGTTCGCAGCATCGTTCCAAGCCTAGGGTGCTCTACCAGGGGACATCAACGGTCAGATCTTCGCCGTGTTCGAGGGCGCACCAGACGTGATGCGCCAGTTCGTCATGGGGATCGCGTTTCAGAGCCTCATCAACATCAATCTGGGCGGCGCTTCGATCGCCGCGTTTCAGTCGGCAAAAGGCGCGTGTCGCATGGGCGCGCTGGCAGTCCGCGTCCAAATCGAGGGCTCGCGTCAGCGTGCTTGCCGCTTCCTCATAGGCACCGCTGCGCGCCTGGATTTCCCCGATCTTGCAGATGTATAGGGAGTCGCCCGGATAGAGTTCGGTCAATACCGTCAGATCGGCGACCGCGCCGGCTAGATCATCGAGTTCGATCAGGCACGACGCACGCAGAAAGCGGGCATGGGCGTGCCTTGGATCGAGAGCCAGCGCATCGCCGCAGCGCTCGGCAGCGTCGGCCATCATCCGGCGTTTTGCCGCGGGCGTGGCTTTGCGAAGAAGGGCGCCGGTTTCCGCGTCACGATGGAGCGTGACCGCACGCCGCATGTGGATTGTCGGATCCTGCGGATCAAGCGCCAGTGCGGCGGCGTGATCGGCCGCGCCGTCTGACGCGCCTTTGGCCTGTGCGCGCATCGACAACAGAATAGGATTGGCCCGGTCGAGGTAAAGGGCGCGGTCCAGGCAGCGAATGGCAGCACCGCGGTCCCTGCTCATCATGCGTTCGGCACGGCGGGCCCAATGGCGAACAAGCAGTTTTCGGAAGATCGAAAGCATGTGCCAAGCCTCGCCGATCCTGCCGCCTTCACCGGTCCGAGATCTGCACATTGCCGTGGGGTGGAGCTTGCGCTCCGCGTCCGGCTTTTCGCCGACCCTGTTACTACCTGGACTGACGCTTGGCGAGCCCCGGGTTTAGCCGGCGGACGACGCCGGTGCACTGCTCGCGCGTAGGCATGGGGCCGACCGTCCGACGGACGGTCATGGAATCGCAGGACGTCATGTATGCGCGGTCGCGTCTGGCAGGATGACAGTGCCAGATCGCCGGCACGCGGATCTTCGGCGTGAGTGGATCAACAACGTCGACAAGGTCGACGGCCTACATCAAAGAAAGGCGCGATCTCAGCGACCAGGCAGCCGGCAGCGGGCAACAGAAGATTGTCCTCCCAATGACCACACGGTTAATGAGGGGGGGCGTGCCTCACCATGACCTTAACGGAGCCGACCGGGCCAATGCGACAGTCGGGAAAGATCCTCTGGCGAGAGATCGAGGACGTTCTGAGCCAGGAAATCTCCAACGGTGTCTATCCCGAGGGCAGCCGGTTCCCCAGGGAGGCCGAATTGGCGCTGCGCTTCGGGGTGAACCGTCACACCATTCGCCAGGCGCTGGCCGCGCTTCGCGACCGCGGGGCGATCACCATTGAGCAGGGGCGCGGCATGTATGTCAGGGCGCAGAGGCTCGCCTATCCGATCAGAAAACGCACCCGCTTCACGGAGAACATCTCGCGCCTCGATCAGGACCTGCGGTTTTCCGGACGTCTCTTGCGCAGCTGGGAAGAACCGGCCATGCCGGCGATCGCACGGGATCTGGAGATCGAGCCGGGCAGCCCCTGCATTGCGATCGACGACCTGCGGGAGATCGACGGCGAGCCTGTCAGCCTTTCTACGCGCCGGTTTCCCGCGCCACGCTTTGACGGCATTGCCGAGATCTTTGCCGAATTGCGCTCGGTCACTGAGGCGGTCAGGCGCTACGGCGTGGAGGACTACCATCGGCGACTGACCCGCGCCCACGCCCGGGAAGCGACGCTGGAAGAGGCGGCGGCCCTGAAGATCCGTGCCGGCATGCCGGTTCTCGTCGTCGAATCGATCAATGTCGACGACGCTGGCGTGCCCATCGAATTCGGCCTGGCGCGCTCGCCGGGCGGCCGGTTCGATCTGGTCTTCGAGACGTAGTATTGATCTATTGATCTAGATGTAATCTGAGCGCAATTCGATTGTCATGAAGTTTGCCTAACGTGCCCCTTGCGGCACGGCAGGGCGCGCGCCCGCCACCGGGACACCGGGAACGGGCCCGGAGGGCGGCCCCGGCCGGCTGCGCAAAAACAGGCAGACGGAGGCATCCATGCGCATTGCGAGTGCAACACGCGTCGCGGTCGCGACGGCGGGCACGATCTCACTTGGCCTGGCCCTGGCGTTCCCGACGGCCGCCGAGGCCGAGCCGGTGGAACTGGTCGTGCAATACACCCAGCCGCAGATCTTCGACGGCGTGTTCGAAGCGCTGAAGGCGGAGTTCGAAGCGCACAACCCGGACGTCACGGTAACGTTCCGCGGCGCGCAGGCCACCTATGGCGACAACGTTCAGGCATTGCTGCGCGAAGCCGTGGTCGGCGACATGCCCCATGTGAACTACCTGGGCCTGTCCCATCTGCCCACTGTCGCCGATCGCGGACTGGCCGTCGATCTCGCACCCCTCATGGAAGCTGACGGCGAGACCTTCGAGGAAAACGGCTGGACGGAGTCGCTGCAGCAGGTTGGCCGGATTGACGGCCAGCAGCTGTCGCTGCCTTTCGCCATTTCCATGTCGCTGACCTATTACAACGCCGACCTGGTCCGCCAGGTGGGCGGCGATCCCGACAACATGCCCACCGATTGGGACGGCATCATCGAACTGGCCGGCAAGATCGACGATCTGGGGCCGGACTATGCCGGCATGTATCTGCCCTATTCGGCCAACTGGTATGGCGCCTGGTACTTCCAGGGGGCGCTGTTCAGCAATGGCGGCGAGATGATGCTGCCGGGCGCTGCCGAGGTGTCGATCGCCGACGATCCCGCCTGGCAGACCGCCATGGGCCTCTATGACCGCATGGCCGAAGAGGGTGGCATGATGGCCGTCGGCGACCAGGCGCAGCGCCAGCAATTCATCGCCGGCCGGATGGGCTTCGTCATCGATTCCATCTCGCGGCTCTACAATTTCGAGGAGTCGGTCGGCGACCGCTTCGAACTGCTTACATCGCCGCATCCCATGGGCGTGGACGACGGACGTCTTCCGACCGGCGGCAATCTGGCGATGATCACGACGGCTGCGGAGGACGACCCTGCCGTGCTTGACGCCGCCTGGCGTTGGGTGAAGTTCTCCACCGGGCCGTTCGGGACGACCCAGGTCATCCACCTGGTCGGCTACACGCCGGTCAACACTCTGGCTCTGGAAGACCCCGACCTGCTGCAGGGCTACTTCGACACCCGGCCGAACCACAGGACCGCCGTCGATCAGATCTCTGTCGTGCGGGAGTGGTTCCAGTTCCCGGGCGAGAACGGAATCGAGATCGACACCGTCATCGGTGAGCATCTGGAAGGTGTGGTCGACGACTCGCTGACGCCGGAAGAGGCGCTGGCCTCGCTGGAAGACGACATCAACCGTCTTCTGCCCTGACCGGCACCGCACACGTAACGGGGAAGGAGCCGGCGGCGCCCTTGCGGCCGGCTCTTTCCCGTGAGCCTGTGAATGGCCCATATCGAAATCCGCAATCTTGAGAAGTCATTCGGCGATACGCCGGTTCTTCGCGGCATCGATCTGACGATCGAGCGGGGCGAGTTCATTGCCGTTCTCGGGCCCTCCGGCTGCGGAAAGTCGACGCTTCTGCGCATCGTCGCCGGCCTTGAGGCGCATGACCGCGGCCATATCCTGATGGATGGCCGGGTCGTCGACGGCCTTGCACCAAAGACGCGCGACGTGGCCGTCGTCTTCCAGTCCTACGCGCTTTATCCGCATATGACGGTGGCCCAGAACCTGGCGCTGCCGCTGGTCATGCGTGACCTGACGCGGGCAGAGCGCCTGCCCTTCGTCCGGTATCTCAGCGGCCGGGTCCGGCGGACGCGGGCGGACATCCGCGACGGCGTCGCGCGCGCCGCGTCGCTGGTGAAGATCGAAGGCCTGCTCGACCGCAAGCCGGCTCAGCTTTCCGGCGGCCAGCGGCAGCGGGTGGCGTTGGCGCGGGCGCTGATCCGCAAGCCGTCGCTGTTTCTCTTGGACGAGCCGCTGTCCAATCTCGACGCAACGCTGCGCGCAAGCACGCGCGCCGAGATCGTCCAGTTGCAGCGGACGCTCGGCACCACCGCGATCTATGTGACGCACGATCAGACCGAGGCCATGACCATGGCCGACCGGATCGCGATCATGATCGAGGGCCGGATCGTGCAGGTCGGAACGGCGCGCGAGATCTATCATCGCCCGACGGATGTGCGCGCCGCGCTGTTCATCGGCACGCCGAAGATGAACCTGTTCGACGGCACCGCCGACAATGGCGCGATCCGGCTGGCGGCGACGGGCGCGGTGGTCGTGCAGGCCACCGGTGCACGCAATGGTCCCGTGCAGATCGGCATCCGGCCCGAGCACATGGTTCTTGTGCCTGAAGACCCCGGGGATGGGATCCCGGTTGCCACCACCCATCGCGAGTTCCTGGGATCGGAGGCGCTGGTGCATGTCGCCGTTGGTGACGGCACCCAAGGCACGCCCGCTGTCGCGCGCCTGGATCCCGATACGGCCGACACGATGACGGTCGGACGGACCGCCTATGCGCGGTTTCGGCCGGGCGCTCTCCATCTCTTCGACGGAGAGGGCAAGTGCCTGGACCCGGACCGACACCGGCCTCTGAGCCGGATACCGAGCGCGTTCGGCCAAGAGGACGGAGCGTCCGATGCACAGCCTGTCCCCCGCATCGTCGGCGGCTAGTGTCGCCGACATGGACAGCCCCAACCCGTTTGAAGTCCTCTCCATCAAGGGGGAGGGGCCCTTAGATGTCGACGGACGCTAGCGTGGCCGATCCGATCTCCGCAGCTGCAGTGCGGCCGGCGGCGCCGCCGCATCTGTCGAACACGGCCGTCGGCTGGGGCTTCGTGCTGCCGTTCCTGGTGTTGCTTGCGGTGTTCGTGCTGGCGCCGACCGCCGCCGTCGTCGTGATGTCGTTCACCGACTGGAAGCTCGGCGAGGCGACGATCTCGTTCGCCGGGTTCGAAAACTATCGGGCACTTCTGACCGAACGGGTGCCGCGCATCTCGGCGGCCAACACGATCCTCTATGCGCTGATGGTAACCCCGCTCTCGGTCGCGCTCGGCCTCTGGCTGGCCGTCCTGATCGAGGGCTCGCGCCTCGGCCGCACCGTCTTCCGCTCGGCCTGCTTTCTGCCCGTGGTGTCGACCACCGTTGCCATGGCCATCGTCTGGGAGTTCCTGCTGCACCCGACGCTGGGGCCGGTCAACTCCGCGCTTCTGCTTGCGGGCCTGCCGCCGCAACGGTTCCTCAGCGATGCGGATCTTGTGCTGCCGACGCTGGCCGCCATCGCGATCTGGGAAAACGCCGGCTACACCATGGTGCTGTTTCTGGCCGGGCTCAAATCCATCTCTGGGGAGCTCTACGACGCTGCGACGGTCGACGGCGCCGACCGGCCGTGGGAGCGGTTCTGGACGGTCACGTTCCCGCTTCTCGGGCCGACCTTGGTGTTCGTCGTGATCATCATGCTGCTGCGCTCTTTCCGCGTATTCGAGACCGTAGCGACCCTGACCGGCGGCGGCCCGCGGCGGGCCTCTGAGGTCATGCTGTTCACGATCTATCAGGAGGGCTTTCAGTTCTTCCAGATCGGGTACGCCTCGGCGATCACCGTTATCTTCGTCCTGTTCCTGCTGGTGCTCACACTCGTCAACTTCCGCCTCATGGACCGAACGGTGCACTACAAGTGAGCAAGCCCCCGCGCCTTCAGATCCTGCGCCTCGTCACCCTGACGATTGCGGCGACCGTTCTGCTCTTGCCCTACATCTATATGGTCGGCTTCTCGCTGAAGCCGGTCGACGAGATCTTCGCCGGCGGCCTGAGCCCGTTCCCGCGGGAGTTCGCCGGGCTCGCCAACTATGCCGGCGCGCTGGAGAGCGAGCCTTTGCTGCGCTACGTGGCAAACGGCGTGATCGTCTGCGCCGGCATCCTGTTTTTCCAGCTCGTCTTCGCCGTTCCTTGCGCCTATGCGATGGCCAAGCTCCGCTTCCCCGGCCGGGCGTTCATGCTTGGGCTGGTGCTGTTCGGGCTGCTGATCCCGATACAGGCGACGTCGCTGCCGATCTATATCGGCCTGGCGCGCTCGGGGCTGACCGACACCTATGCAGCGCTGATCGTTCCGTTCGTTTCCTCAGTCTTCGGTGTCTTCCTGTTCTACCAGTTCTTCCGGACCATTCCGGACGAGCTGCTGGATGCCGCGCGGCTGGACGGCTGCGGCGACGTGACCATCATGGTCCGCATCGTGCTGCCGCTGATCATGCCGGCGGCGACGGCCTTCGGCATCTTCTCGGTGGTCTCGCACTGGAACGATCTGTTCTGGCCGCTGATCGTCATCCGCTCGCCCGATCTCAACACGCCGCCGCTGGGCATTCTTGCCTTCCGCTCCGAAGAGGCGGGCGACAGCTACGGCCAGCTGATGGCGGGCACCGGGATCATCACCGCACCGCTGGTCATAGCCTTCCTGCTGGCACAACGCCGGTTCATCGAGGGCATCAGCCTCGGCGCGCTCAAGGGCTAGACCACCCATGCTGAAGATCATCCAGATCACCGATTGCCATTTGGTGCCTGAGGGCAAACGCCTCTTCACGCTCGATCCGGCAGATCGGCTCCGCCAGGCGATCGCCGACATCAACGAGAACCATGGCGACGCTGAGCTCTGTGTGCTGACCGGCGATCTGGCAAATGACGGGGACCCGCAGGCTTATGCGCTGCTGCGGGATAGTCTGGCGCGCCTGCGCGTGCCGTTCCGCCTGGTGCCCGGCAATCACGATGACCGCGACCGGTTGCGCGCGGCTTTCCCGGAGATCGAAGCGGATGCGCACGGCTTCCTGCAGTCGGCTCTCAGCACGCACGCGGGCGTCCTGCTGTTTCTCGACACGGTCGAGGCGGGGATCCATTCGGGCGTCTATTGCGCCCGACGGTGCGAATGGCTGGAAGCGGCGCTGACGGCGGCCGACGGCCGCCCCGTCCATCTGTTCATGCACCATCCGCCGATGGATATCGGCATGCCGCGTCTGGACCAGTACCGGATCCTGGACAACGCGGCTTTTGCGGACGTCGTCCGACGCTTCCCCAACATCCGGCACATCGTCTTCGGCCATGTGCACCGGCCGATCGCCGGCAGCTGGCTCGGAATCCCGGTGTCGTCGATACCGGGGACGAACCACCAGAACGCGCTCGATCTGAGCGAAGGCGATGCCAACGTCGTGCGCCTGGACCCGCCGGCCTACGGGGTGATCCTGATCGGCCCCGACAGTACGATCGTGCACCAGCACGACTTTGCGAGCCGTGCCAAACGCTTCCGGTACATGCCGGATGTGGTGCGGGGCGACACGGTGGAGGAGATCGCGTAGGCGACCCCGAATGGGGGCAGCCTCCTCGCCTGCGGACCGACAGGCATAGCCTGTCGTGGATCGTTCGACAGCGTTAAGACGATGGCGCTGGATACGTCAAAGTAACGGCCTTAACCCGGACTTGACCCCTGACTTCCGCTGGCGAAGCTTCGCCAGACGGGCTGCGTCTCCCAACGCTGTGCCAGGCGCAAGGTCCCGGACACGCCCAGCATACTGTGGCCATTGGACTGTCGATATGCGTGGCCTCCTTGATTGATGAGGTGTCCGTGTGGGCTTAAGAACATCGCTCTCAGAGAGTCTTCGACTGGATCGTGCCTCGGGCCCTGTCTTCGGTGGCCGGAAGATGGTCTGCCGCGCTCTACTCCGCGGCGAGCCTAGAGAAACCACTGGGGCGGCGGGATGGAGGACAGGGATGCGACGGTTCGCTGGCATTCTCGGCGTGGTGATAGCCTCCGCAATTCCTGTCCCGCTTGTCGCTGCGGATATGTACGACAACTGGCTTGATCTATGGACGCGGTGCCGTATAGCTGTTGAGACGGTGCAAGAAGTCGATATCGAAGATCTTTCGGAAATAGAGATAACGGAAGAAATATCTGAAGAACTTCGCAATCGTCCGGGATTTTCTTATCGTATTTGGGGTAGAGATGGAGATGACTTTGTGATTCTGGAAGGCGAGTGGCGCGCCAGCGAGGGGACGGTTCGGCGAGGTTGCGATATCCGGCGGCTGCCCGGAGCACCGGCGCTGAGTGAAATCGAAGAAGCCATGTTGATCCGGACGTTTCTGATCGCGCGTTACGCATTGATTGCGAATCGCACTCACGAAGTGCGAGATCCGGATTACGTCTTTTCGATCCCCCTGGGCGTCGGACCCATTGATGAGAACGCCAACGGCTGCCGCGTCATCTCGAGCCTGATGATCCACACGCCGTCGGGGCATTTCTTCTCGGGCACGGGTGAACAAGCAAGGTCAGGCTGTGCCGGTTCCTCGTTCCTTTATCCCGAAGAGGAAGCCGGAAGATAGCGACGGCAACTTACGCCGGTCACAGCCGTCGCTGCCAGGTAACGACATGAAATGCGGCCCCTTGCGGACGGGACCCGACAGAAACGTGACCACGGCCCGCCGGACTCGGCAAAAACCCAGGGCATGAGGGGTCGCGTCTTGCAAAGTCACATCGTCCAGAGGCCGACGACCTGATCTCGCGCGCACAGTTCGAGAGGGTCGCCGATATGGATGCGCCATGCGTCAACAAAAGACCTGACCCCGATCTTCATCAATGAAAGACCTGACCCCAATCTTCAGTTACAATTGAGGATGTTGGATCCGCCGTCCTCCATGGGGCATGCCCGCTGGTTCCGTCACGCCGCCTGTGCGGCGGCCATCTTGTCGAAGACGTCGCGCGGGTCGACGTTCAGGGACTGGCAGATCCGGTCGAAGGCAGCCCGTTCCGCAGCGCTGATGCCCTCGTCGGCGGTCAGGATGAAATAGGCGATGCGCAACAGCGTGCGCGCCGATTTGTGGTCGGCGGAGAAACGCGCGATCTTGGCCCTGAGAATGCGGTCGACTTGCTCCCGGTCGCGCCGCAGGTCGTCCAGAAACTCGTCCAACAGGTCGACCGCCTTATGCGGATCGTAGATGCGCAATTCCCGCACCGTCTCCAGCACCCGGTCAACGCGATAGCGTTCGGCGAAGGTCACCGTACCGTCAGCGTTCGCCACCAGCGCACATACAGCCATCGCCGCCTTCAGGAACGGCTTGTTGTTGCGCTGCTCGATCTCCGATTTCAGCTTCTCAATCAGGCTCATCGCGCCACTGCCCGTCTGCTTCGGTCGTCACCGGCGGGGTTCCTTCGATCCACCGTCGAAGTGCCGGATGGGCCGTTCCCCGAGATGTGCACTCCACGACAGAAAGTAGGTCGTGGCCGATCCGGGCTCCAGTGCAGTTGGACACCATGGCAGGTGGGGATGTCGCCCATGGCGACCGCACTTGCGGTTCAACGGGGCTTCCGGACCTGCGACAGCCTTGCGGAGACCGTCGAGCCGGGGCGGCAACGCTAGCTCACGAAGGGTAATCAGCACTCTGAAATATTCTCTTTCATGAAACGATGGTGGCGAAACAATGAATTTCTAAACAGGTCCCACGGCCCCTAGTCTCCGCCGCCTGAGCGAACGACACGGCGGCAGGCAGAAGATGGACCTGGTTCTCGATTTCATCCAGACGTTCGCCGCGCAGTTTCAGAAGCCGACGCTGGCGTTCCTGCTCGGCGGCATGCTGGTGGCGGCACTGGGCAGCAAGCTCGACGTGCCCGACGCCATCTACCGCTTCATTGTGTTCATGCTGCTGATGCGCATCGGCATCAATGGCGGCATGGAGATCCGGCAGGCCGATCTCGGCGCCATCCTGCTGCCGGCGGTCTTTGCGGTGGTGATCGGATGCGTCATCGTGCTTCTGGGGCGGTACACGCTGGCCCTGCTGCCGCGGATCAAGACGGAGGACGGTATCGCGACGGCGGGGTTGTTCGGCGCGGTCAGTGCCTCGACATTGGCCGCTGCCATGGTGTTGATGGAAGAAGACGGCATCGTCTACGAAGCCTGGGTGCCGGCGCTCTATCCCTTCATGGACATTCCAGCACTGGTGCTGGCGATCGTGCTGGCAAACCTCTATCTGCAGCGCAAAGGCGGGAAATCGGACGAGAGGGTACGGGTCTGGCCTATCATCGCGGAGAGCCTGCGCGGGTCGGCCCTGTCGGCGCTGCTGCTGGGGCTGGCCCTCGGCCTGCTGACCAAGCCCGACCGCGTGTTCGAGGAGTTCTACGATCCGCTGTTCCGCGGCCTGTTGTCGGTCCTGATGCTGATCATGGGGATGGAAGCCTATGCGCGGCTGGCCGAATTGCGCCGGGTCGCCCACTGGTTTGCGGTCTATGCGGTCGCAGCACCTCTGGCGCACGGCCTCTTGGCCTTCGCGCTCGGCTTTGTCGCCCATGTGACCGTGGGGTTCAGCCCGGGCGGCGTGATCCTGCTGGCAGTCATGGCGGCGTCCAGCTCCGACATTTCCGGCCCGCCGACCTTGCGCGCTGCAATCCCGACGGCCAATCCATCCTCCTACATCGGCGCGTCGACAAGTATCGGGACGCCGATTGCGATCGCCGTCGGCATTCCGCTCTACATGGCTCTGGGCGATATCGTCTTCGGTCCCTAAGGGGGCCGGATGCCGAATGCGACAGGGAAGGGGGGGAACCCGCAATGACCTACAAAGCGACCAAGATCACGATCGTCAGTGAGAAGCTGATCCAGTCGGGGATCACCCGCATCGTCGAGGACGAAGGTGCTGCCGGCTATACGGTGATCGAAGGCGGCGGCAAGGGCCAGCACGGGGTGCGCTCAACCGACCGGCCAAAGGTGGTGGGCGCCTTCGGCATCGTGAAGATCGAGGTCGTGGTGGCGGACCGCGGCGTCGCCGATGCCATCGCCGACAAGGTCGCGGCCAGCTATTTCGAGAACTATGCCGGGATCGTCTATCTTGAGGAGGTCGAGGTCCTGCGACCCAAGAAGTTCTGAGGGCCTGTAGGAGAATGCAACGGTATCCTGTGTTCGGCCCGGCCCTCAGTAGAACGACACCTCCTCCGTGTCGCCGACCGCATTCGTCTTGACGAAGCCCTCGGGCAGGCGGGTCTGGTCGTTGGTGACGACGGCACCACCGCCGTTCTGGATCGTTTCCCGCCAAATGGCGGTGAGCTGGTCCTGGCCAATGGTGTTCAGCATGTTGTTGTTGTTGAGGACGAAAAGCTGATTGTGCGTCTTGTCGATCTGGGTGGCGAACAGTGTCCAGACATAGTCGGCAACGGTGATGTCCTTCGTGCCCTCGCTCTTGACCCTGTAGCCCTGGCCTTCCATCGTTTCGCGCGCCGCCGGGTCGGTGACGCCGCGAAGCTCCTTACCCTTTTTCATGATATAGAGCGGCACCGTCTCCACCCGCTGGTTGACGCCGATCACCCGCTGGCGGTCGACGCGAAGCGTGCCGCTGTTCTTGCCTGTGGTACTGGTCCACAGCGTCGCATTGCCCCCCGCAGCCCCCAGGCCGACGGGGTTTTGCGAATGGGCCCGGAAATCGGCAAGCGCAGTGCTGACCCATTTGAGGAGGATGCTCACATCCTCGTCGAGGACCGGCATGGTGTAGGCGTTGCCCAGAACGATCGGCATGGTGATCTCCCCCCTCGCGCCCCTTGTATGGCCGTCCGCGACCGCCCGGTATCGCCGACTAAAGCCGCGCAAGACGGGCTTCTGAAGCGGCGAACTCATTAATTGGGAGGATGCCTGGGCTGAGGGTGGGGTGCAATCGACTTGGGATCGGTGCGATGAAGCAGGCACCGATCAGGCGGGCCGGTACGCCGAAGCCCGGATAAGGGCCGCGCATGGTTCGGGAGCGGCGGAGCGAAGAAGGAATGCGCCAAAGAAAGACCCGACCCCGTGCTTTGCTGGTGTGCTAAAGCCAACACGCCGACAAATCAACCTCAATCGGCTGTCTGTATTCATCGTATCCGTTGTAGAACTTCACGCAATGCCAAAATTGAGTGACGCCTTTCGGAAGTTTTGTCTTTCGAAAGTAGTTCCTGATTATGTATCGGAGTTCCCTCGTTGTGACGCTATGGCTGTGGTTATGAATTGCTCTTTTATGAATCAAGTTATAAAGGTTGCCCATGCCATCAAGGTGAAAGTGTACCGTCCCACCATTGTGAATCGTTTTCTCAATTGCGATTTTCGACCATCGGGTACCTAGCTGGCTGCTGAATATCCCTCCCTCTGGCGATATGTTGGCCATAGTCTTGCCCTCGCCAGCTTCCTTGTATTTGGGCCTGCCACCGTAGTCCATCCCATCGATTCTCGCCTTCTCGGGATAGTTTGTTTTGCCTTCCTTTACTTCCTGTGATCCGCTAAAGTCGTCAAAGAACGATAGGAAGCCACTGAGGGCTGCATTGCTTTTGTCGTCCGGGTTTTTCTTGAATTCATCCCAGAGTGACTCCGCTATGTCGCCACCTCTAAAGACTTTGTCGATGATCCGTGGGCCAAATGTCTTGTACTTCTCCATTTCGGCACCCTGCTCAGCCGTGTCACAGGGTGGGAGGGTGAATGCACCGTTGAGGCCGAAATGCGTGTCTTTCGAGGACAGTGTTCCCGTTCCTGTTCCGACCTCGGGTGGCAAGAAGCCGTCATAGGTCGCTTGCGGAAACCCGGTAGCAAGAACCATGGCCAGCGGTCCCCCGTCGGCCAGCCCGCGGCTGACCGCCTCGGACCTGATGGTATCTCATGATTGGTCTTGGCGCCAGCGAGCCTGCGCCCCTGCGACCGGCGGAACCGGTCGGAAGTTCGCATTTGGCCGACCGGACGCAGCGCCGGGCCGATCCGCGCTGGACCGGACAAGCCACCGGACCGCCGGAGGCGCGGCATGTCAGTGCGGCGGCGGCCCAAGGTCAAGATGCCGCCCTGGCCGTGCCATCCGGGCATGCCGATGTCGCAGATGTTGCCGGAAGCCGCCGTTCATCTGGGAAAGATCATTTCTATGGTCTTGGGAGCCATATCGATCATGACCGGCATGCGTCCGATGATTTCCCCATCGGCCTGTACCGGTTCGTTGTCATTGCCTTCGATGGCGATCGAGGTACCGGGCAGGATGTCCACATCGGGCATCCGGGGAAGCTTTCCCGTCAGCAGTGCCAGACCGTAACGTGCGACATTCAAGCGGCCGGCCCTACGGAACAGGCAGACCTGATACCCAGGAGCCTCTAAAGAAGCCTCAGGCGCCAGGACATTTGGGCCGCCGTAATGGCGCATATTGGCGACGATGACGGCTGCAGCTTCGAACGTCTTGCCGTCGATCGTTACTTGGAAAGTGCTCCGCGGGCAGTGGACAAAGCACCGGATACCCTGCCAGACATATGCCTTCTTGCCGATCCATTTCTTGAGGCTTGGTGTCGTCCGCTCGAGCACATGGGAGTCGAAACCGACGCCAACCATCATCAGGAAGCGCCGGCCGTTGGCAAATCCAGTGTGGATTGGGCGGGCAGGCCCCTCGATCAAGACTTGGGCAATCCTAGACGGATCGTCGGGTATGCCGATTTCAAGTGCCAGGACATTGGTTGTTCCTAAAGGAATGATCGCAAGTGGTGCCCCGCCATCCGGAAGCCCGTTTGCGACCTCATTGACAGTCCCATCGCCTCCTGCCGCCGCCACAAGGTCGAATTCGTCGGTCGCAACGCCTGCTGCCAACTTCTGCGCTGAGTTCGGATACATCGACTCTCGCACCTGGACGTCGCAGCCTCGTGCTTCCAGCGCCTGAACGACAGCCTGCAATTGGGATATCGCCCGCTTACCGGCTATAGGGTTGTGGATGATGATGATTCGGCGCCTAAGCGGCGCACACATAGACTCGAAGGGCACGGCAGAGCTTTGATCCTGTTACTTGCACTGTCATATGATCGTAACATTGGGGAATAATCCACAGTTCTGTTGATGCAGTCCGCATTCGGGACTTCGACCCACCCATTGACGACACTCATGGCAAAGCCGGCTATGGCTGAGGGCACCAAACCGTGACGCGAGCACGAGGCGCATCGTTGACTCTCTTGCTCGTCGGTCTGGGCGGCGTTATCGCCATGGTTGCCTGGCATGGCGTCGATGCCGTGTTCGGCAATTTGGCCGCGGGGGGCTGGGGCTTGCTCGGCATGATCCCGCTTTATGCTCCGCCGCTGTTGGCGGCCGTTCTCGCATGGTGGGTGGTCTTCCCGCCTGACACGCGACCGCGGTTCGCCGCAGTGCTCTATGCCGGATGGATTGCGCAGGCGGTCAACGCCCTGCTGCCCGTGGCGCAGGTTGGCGGCGAAGTCGTCAAGGCACGCTTGATCGCTGGCAATGGCATATCCGGACCGTTGGCGGGAGCCGCGTCTGTCGTCGACAAGACGGCCCAGGCCGTAGCACAACTGTTGGCCGCCCTGGTCGGTATAGCTCTGCTGGCGACGGTTGCCGGGGGAAAAGACGAAGTCCTGCTGGCGATGGCAGCGGCCACGGCGCTGATGGCGGCCCTGATCTACGCATTCTACCGCGTACAGAAGGTGGGATTGTTTCCGCTTATGGCCGGATTTGCGCAGAAACTCGCGAAGCTGGGCTCCGGGAACCGGGATGGAGATCCATTGTCGTCCCTGGTTGTGGGCGCTGACGCCATGCAGGACGCAATACGCACCATGTACGGTCGTCGCCGGGCAATTCTCTTGGCCTGCGTCGGAAAGCTGGCGAACCGGCTATTGCTGTCAGCCGAGATTTGGCTGGCCCTTTGGGTCATGGGCTATCCGGTTAGCGTGACCGAAGCCCTGCTATTGGAAACCCTAAATCAGACC
>JANQIX010000024.1 GCA_028281925.1 Alphaproteobacteria bacterium | reverse complement strand
TTCAGCGCCGTGCCCACATCGGCCTTGATGGGATAGGGGAAGAACTTGCCGTCGAAATAGATGCGCGACAGACGGTTGCGCACCAGCATCACCCGATCGGGATCAGCGTTTCGCGCGGCCAGGTCGACGGTCCGCGTCTTGTTTTGATAGCGGATATCGACAGTTGGGTCGGTACTGGCGATTGGCAGGATGTCCTGCCACCAGTTCATCACCCAGTCGGACTTGGAGAAGAATCGGTGGCCGCCGATGTCGATGCGGTTGCCGTTGTGGTTGACGGTCTTGGAGATGCCGCCGAGATCGCCGCTGGCTTCCAACACGATCACGCGCATGCGCGCGCGGCGCACCAACTCCAAGGCGGCAGTCAGCCCCGCCGGGCCGCCCCCGACGATTGCGACGGTCTTCCCCGTCATGGCGCGGTCCTGCCCTTTCTGGAGACCATACCGGCCCTGGAGGCAATGCTGATCAGCAGCTGATTCCCGGCGCCGAGATCGATGCAGCTGACCACAACGGTCCTTGCATCCTTTGGAAGCTGATAGGGCAGACCAACCCGGCCGGTCAAGCTGACCCTCACCTGACCAAAAATCAGCCGGAAGACCTGCATTGAAACGCGGTCGCTACACGTCTCGGCACGGGCCTGCGGCAGGCGCAACAGCGATTCAACCTGGGCCGAACGGGCGTTCTGCGGCAAATGCGGCAGCCACCTCTACTACAGGATCATCGAGTCGGACGACCATGTCGTTCTCGCCGGTCTTCTCGATGATCAGACCAACCTGACGCTGGCAAGCCAGATCTTCATCGACGAGAAACCGAGGTTCTACGATTTTGCCAATGAGACGAAGACGATGACGGGTGCCGAGGTGTTCGCTCTTTACGTCGGTTCGGAGGGAAGCCAGAAGCCTTAGGCGCTTGCCTAGGCAGCTGTGCCGCGCAATCAGGTGGTGTGGTCCAACAACATGGACTGACGGCAAGCCGTCGTGCGGTCTCAGATCACTGGGGCTGCTCGGTGACGTCTGCTCCGTACGCCCGCACATGGTCAGCCAGCTCTGTCCTGAGCCAGACGTGCGCCGGGTCGTGATGCCGCCTCGGGTGCCAGACCAGTTGCAGATCGAAGCCCGGAACGGCGAAGGGCAGGGGCAAGAGGTCGAGGGACTGGGCATGGTCCAGCGCCAGGCGTCTGGGGAAAACGCAGACCAAGTCGGATTGCCCCAGTACCGCCGGCGCCAAGAGGAAGCTGGGCAGGGACACTGCGACCCGGCGGGCGCGCCCCATCCCGTCCAGGGCTCGGTCGATCGCGCCGAAGAAGCCGCCGCCTTCCGGTGAGACGAGGATATGGTCGAGCGCGCAGAATTCCGAGAGGTCTGGCGGTGTGGGGCCGCGCGGATGGCCTTTGCGCTGGACCAGCACGAAATCTTCGCGCAGCAGGAAACGGGCCTTTGCCTGGTTCAGCACCACGAAGGTCGTGACGATGGCGGCGTCCAGCCGGCCTGTTTCCAGCTCTTGCCACACACGCTCGGCATCGAACGGCATCAATGCCATGCGGATACCCGGCGCCCTGCCGCTCAGACGTGCGAGCAGGCCGGACGACACCACGGCATGGACATAGTCGGTGCCTCCCAGCCGCACCGTCTCCGACGCGGTCGCGGGATCGAAGCTCGTGTGCTCCCTGACCAGGCCATCCAGGTCGCGCAATAGACGCTGCAGCGGCTCCCGCAACGCCTCAGACCGCGTGGTCGGTACCATGCGGCGGCCGGACGTAACGAACATCGGATCGCCGAACAGCGCGCGCAGGCGGGCCAACTGTGCCGAAAGCGCAGGTTGGCTGACGCCGAGGCGCTGGGCCGCCCGCGTCACGCTGCCTTCGCTCAGCAGCGTGTCCAGTGTTAGCAGCAGTCTCAGATCGCGAGGATTTGTATTCATTCAGATTATGTTATCTATCAGATGCATCGATTTGAATTATGCCTATAGCAGCGCCAGCTTCAAGACAACACGGCAGCCGTTGGGGCGCCGCCATCACGGCGACCGCTGGCTTGCAACGACCACGACATGGAGACAGCAATGAAGATCGGTTTCATTGGCAGCGGCAGCATGGCCAAGGCCCTCACTGCGAAATGGCGCGGCAAGCATGACCTGTTCGTGAGCGGCAGGACACCGGCCAAAGCCGCTACCGTGGCCGCGGAGTTCGGCGCGGGCTCCGGAACGGCGGCGGAGGCCGCGGCCTTTGGCGACGTCGTCGTTCTTGCGACACGCAACGAAGATGTCTTCGACGCCATTGACCAGGCCGGAGGTGCGGTCGCTTTCGCCGGCAAGATTGTCATCGACATCAACAACCCGGTCAGCATCGAGACGTTTGTGACCACACGAACGGACGGGCGCTCGCTGACCGAAGCAATCCAGGAGGCTCTCCCCGGTGCGGCGGTGGTCAAGGCATTCAATATGGCGCAGGCTGCGGTGTGGGCGGACCCGGATATGACCTATGACGGCCGGACCATGGTCACGCTCTACACGGCCGATGACGACAGGGCTTCCGACGCCATCGCGGAACTGATCGCCGATGTCGGCTCAGAGCCGCTGAAGCTTGGCGGCAACGCCCATGCCTATCAGCTCGAGGCCGCGGCGGCGATCGTCATCAAGTTCCTGTTCGCCGGCCGCGATCCGCATACGATCTTCAATTTCATCCAGCCCGAGGCGAAACCGGTCCGCTGAGGAGGCAGCCGTGATTCTTCCTCAGCACACACTGGCGGACTCGCATATCGTCGTGGTCGGCGGCGGTAGCGGGATCGGCCGGGCAGTGGCTGGCGCAGCGTCGACGCTTGGCGCCCGCGTCACCATTGCCGGCCGGACGGCGGCCAAGCTGGAGGCCGCGGCAAGCCAGATGGAAGGAGCCGTCGCCGCGGCTCCGGTTGACATGACGGACGAGGGGGCGGTCGCTGTCTGGGCGGCCGCTCTCGGGCCCGTTGACCACCTGGTCATCTCCGCCTCCAGCGCGGCGCATGGTCCGTTTGGGGTGCTGGAGACCGGCAAGGTCCGCGCCATGTTCGATGCCAAGTTCTTCGGCCCTTACGTCACGGCGCGGGCCGTCTTGCCGCGAATCGCGAAGGGCGGATCGATCACCTTCTTCTCCGGCGTGCTCAGCCGCCGGCCGGGGCTCAACTGCTCGGGCCTTGGCGCCGTCAATGGTGCGGTCGAGGCGCTGACGCGTGCGTTGTCGCTCGAGCTTGGGCCGGACATTCGGGTGAACTGCGTCTCTCCGGGGATGGTGCGTTCAGAGGCCTATGCCCATCTGGCGCCGGAGATGCGGGATCAGATGTACCGGTCGACCGGCGACTCCCTGCCACTCAGGCGCGTAGGCGAGGTTGGGGAGATTGCGGAGGCCGTGCTGTTCCTGATGACAGGCACCTATACCAGCGGCGTCGTGCTGGACATCGACGGCGGCCACATGGTGCGGCAGTACGCGACGCGTTGAGTTGTGATCCGCGGGCCGCCTGTTGAGCGACCCGCGGCCCGCCTCACGTATCCAGGAAACTTCGCAGCTTGCGGCTGCGGCTGGGGTGCTTCAGCTTCCTCAGCGCCTTGGCCTCGATCTGGCGGATGCGTTCGCGCGTCACCGAGAACTGTTGGCCCACCTCTTCCAGGGTGTGGTCGGTGTTCATGCCGATGCCGAAGCGCATGCGCAGCACACGCTCTTCGCGGGCCGTCAGGCTGGCCAGGACGCGCGTTGTGGTTTCGCGCAGATTGGCCTGAATGGCGGCGTCCAGCGGCTGCACCGCGTTCTTGTCTTCGATGAAGTCGCCCAGATGGCTGTCTTCCTCGTCGCCGATCGGGGTTTCCAGGCTGATCGGCTCTTTGGCGATCTTCAGGACCTTGCGCACCTTCTCCAGCGGCATCATCAGCCGCTCGGCCAGCTCTTCCGGCGTCGGCTCGCGGCCGATCTCGTGCAGCATCTGGCGGCTGGTGCGCACCAGCTTGTTGATCGTCTCGATCATGTGCACCGGAATGCGGATGGTGCGCGCCTGATCGGCGATCGACCGGGTGATGGCCTGGCGGATCCACCAGGTGGCGTAGGTGGAGAACTTGTAGCCGCGGCGATATTCGAACTTATCCACGGCCTTCATCAGGCCGATATTGCCCTCCTGGATCAGGTCCAGGAACTGCAGGCCGCGGTTGGTGTATTTCTTGGCGATGGAGATGACGAGGCGCAGATTGGCCTCCACCATCTCTTTCTTCGCCCGCGCGGCTTCCTTTTCGCCCTTCTGCACCGTGGCGACGATGCGCCGGAATTCCGAGATCGGCAGGCCTGCCTCCTCGGAAATCGTCGCCACTTCGCCGCGGATACGGCTGATGCCGTCGGTGTTGCGCTCGGCGAATTTCTGCCACTTGGGACTCTTGGGCGCCACCCGCTCCAGCCAGGTCGGGTCCAGCTCGTGGCCGAAATAGGCTTCCAGGAATGCCTCGCGGCTGACGCCCGCATCGATCGCCAGACGCAACAGCCGGCCTTCCTGACCCACCAGGCTACGGTTCAGCTGATAGAGCTGCTCGACAAGCTGTTCGATGCGCGAGCCGTTGAGGTGCACATCCTCCATCAGCAGCACCAGCTCGTGCTTCAGCTTCTCGTACTTGCCGTCGGACTGGCGGCTCGGCCGCTCGCCCTTCTGCAGCAGGGTCAGGCGCTGGTCCTGCAGCTTGTGCAGCTTGCTGTAGGTGCCCTCGATGCTGTCGAACAGCTCCAGCACGCGGGGCTTGAGCTGCTCTTCCATGGCCGAAAGCGAGATGCCGCCGTCGTCGTCGACAGCTTCCAGGTCACCGCCGTCACCGTCACCCTCGCCGTCACCGCTGGAGTCGTCGCTCTCGTCGTCGTCGTCGTCCTCGCTGGCCGCCTTTGATGGAGCGGCATCGGTATTGGCGGCGGCCGGGGGTGCTGCGGGCTGAATGCCGGGTTCGCCGCCAGGCTCTGGCGGTGCCTGCATGTCACCACCAAGCGCTGACGCCGCATCGGCGATCGCGACAACCACATCGCCGATGGTCGTGGTCGCCGGCACGCCGTCTTCGCGCGGCGGCCCGCCGGGCTCGGCGCCATAGGTGGCGTCGAGATCGATGATGTCGCGCAGCAGCATCTTGCCGTCTTTGAGCGCGTTGTGCCATTCGATGATGGCGCGGATCGTGAGCGGCGATTCGCAGATGCCGCCGATCATCATCTCGCGGCCAGCCTCGATCCGCTTGGCGATCGCGATCTCGCCCTCGCGCGACAGCAGCTCGACCGAGCCCATCTCGCGCAGGTACATCCGCACCGGGTCGTCCGTGCGGCCGATCTCGTCATCGTCGAGATTACCGGCCGTCCGCACCTCGGTGTCACGCTCGCCCTCGGGCTGCTCTTCTTCGGCGTCTTCGTTCTCAACGACATTGATGCCCATTTCGGACATCGTCGCCATGACGTCTTCAATCTGCTCCGACGAGGTCTGGTCGGGCGGCAGGGCCGAGTTCAGCTCGTCATAGGTGACGTAGCCGCGCTCCTTCGCCCGCGCGAGCAGCTTCTTGAAGGCCTGGCCCACATTGTCCAACAGCGGCGCGTCGCCGCCTTCCTCGCGGGATTCCGAAGAGTCCGTATTGGCAGCCGGTTTCGTGGCCATGGGCAGTCAACGCCCCCGATCAGTTGCAGTCTTCGACACAAAACGACAGATGGCACCCGGCCGGCCCGTTTGGGTCGATCCTGTGCCATCCAACCCTCGTTCAACTTTCCCCCGCCCACTCTCGCCGGTCATCGCGACATCGACCCCTCGGGGTCGTCAAGCGTGCCGATCGTTCTTGGTCCTGACAACGCCATCAACCGCGCCAAGTTTTCCTCTGTCGGCTCCCGATCGAACCGCAGCACTGCTTCCTGCCGCTCTTGGTTGCGGCGCTCGGCCCCCAGCTCATCCCAAAGCCGTTGCCATTGGTAATGAGCATCTTCCGGCGCAACCCTTGCCATGAGCGGCGCGTCAACTGCAGTTCCCGAGAACAGGCGGTCAATGGCGGACAATAACCCCAGCTGCTCCAAATGGCATCTTAGGCCAGCCGAATCAAGTGAACGGTCGACACTGAGTCGGTCAACGATGCCGTGTTTCAGCCGTTCGAAGGTCGGATCGGCCATGTCGAGCTCTGCCAGCTGTTCGCAGACCTCATCAAACAGGTGCGGATGCTCGATCATCAGGACCAGAAGCAGGCGCGCGACATGGTGTCCACGCTGGCTTTCCGGGATGCCCGGTCTGCGCGGCCGTGGCGCAATCGTCGGCCGCCGTGGATCGCCACGCTGCGGTGTGCCGCGCGCGGGAAAGAAGGCCTGACCGACGCGGCGACGGAAGTCGCTACGATAGAAGGTTCGCACGCCGGGATCGGCGATGGACTGTGACAGCTGCTCCAGCGCCGACTTCAGACCGGCCCGACCTTCGGGAGAGTCGATCCGATGGCGGGTCCCTTCCCGATCCCAGATCACGTCGGCCAGAGACCGCGCCTCCTCCAGAACGGTGCGCATGGCCGCGACCCCGGCACGGCGCAATAGGCTGTCCGGATCGTCGCCGGCCGGCAGAAAGCCGAAGCGGGCGGAATGGTCGGGGCGCAGCACCGGCAGGATGCGGTCCGCGGCCCGCCACGCCGCGCGGCGCCCGGCCTCGTCCCCGTCGAAGCACAACACAGGTTCTGCGGCCGTGCGCCACAGCGTCTGGATCTGCGTTTCCGTCAGAGCCGTGCCCAGCGGTGCCACCGCCCCGCCGAAGCCCGCTTCCTGCAGCGCGATCACGTCCATATAGCCTTCGGCGACGATCACCGGCTGGCCGTCGCGCGCTGCCATGCGCGCGTGCGACAGGCCATAGAGCAGCGTTCCCTTCTGGAACAGCGGGCCGTCAGGGCTGTTGAGATACTTCGGCCCGTCGCCGTCCAGCAGCCGCGCGCCGAAGCCGACCACGCGTCCCCGCGCGTCCGATACCGGGAACAGGATCCGGTTGCGGAACATCGGATAGGGCCGCCGGCCGTCATCGGCCGCGCGCAGCAGCCCGGCCTCGATCAGGGCGTCCGGCTCAAAGCCTTCAGCCTCGAGCGCGGCCGCTACCGCGTGGCCATCGGCGGGGGCGAAACCCAGCCGGTAACGCTCGACCGCGGTCTGCGACAGCCCGCGTGAGACAAGATAGGCGCGGGCGTCGGCGCCGCCCGGTGTGGCCAGCCGGTCTTCGAAGAAACGGCAGGCGCGATCCAACAGCTCGTGAAGCGTCTTCCGGCGCCGGTGCTGTTCGCGTTCCCGCTCGTCCGGCTGAGGCACGGAAAGGCCAGCGTCCGCCGCCAGCATCTCCACAGCTTCCATGAAGTCGCGCCGGTCGTGCTGCATGACGAAGCCAACGATGTCGCCATGGGCGCCGCAGCCGAAGCAGTGGAAGAAGCCCTTGTCGTCATTGACCGTGAAGCTTGGCGTCTTCTCGCGGTGGAACGGGCAGAGCCCCTTGAATTCGCGGCCAGCCCGCGTCAGCCGCACACGCCGGCCGACGACGTCTGAGACGGCGATACGCTGGCGCAATTCATCGAGGAAGCTCGGCGGCAAAGGCATGCAACTGCTTGTACCGCCGTTGCCGTGCGCGACGCGAGATTTTAGTCCGGGTCGGCGATCGGCTGTGCTGCCCGCGCGACGCCGCTACCCGTCAGGCTGCGGCCGCCATGCCGGCTTCGGCCGCGATCACCTGCTCAAGCCGCGCCTTGCCCCAGGCGTTGTCCGGCCGCGCAGACAGGCGCTCCGCCAACAGCGAGCGTGCGAGCCCGGTCCGGCCTGAGCGAATCGCCGACTCGATCAACAGCTGCTGGAACACGTCGCGCTGTGCGTGGCTGCCGCCGAGGCCTTGCAGGTCTGTACGCAACGGCAGCAGCCGGTCGACGGCCTGGGCATAGCGACGTCGGCCATAGGCCAGGATGCCCTCGGCAAGGTCGATACCGAGTCGGCGTGTGATGCCGGCCTGGCTCGTGTGGCGCTGCGCACTCAGGCGCAGTGCGGTCAACCATCGCTCGGCGTGGCACAGCCTGCCCGACGCCACCAGGCCCAGGAGATAGTGGGCATCGGCAAAGCCGTAGATGTGTCTGCCGATCCGACCAATCGCCTTGTCAGCCAGTTCATCCCAACGGCGTCCAACATCGACGCCCTCGGCCTCCAGTCGCCAGAGCAGCGAAGAGGCGTTGCTGACATCGCGGAAATCGTCGGTCTGATCCTTTCGGATCGCGTGGTCATAAAGGTCCAGGACAGCGTCATGCTCACCGAGCGCCAGGTGGAACAATGCGCGATGCCAGTACAGGTGATAGGTGAAGTTGTTGGCGCCTTGCCAGGTATCCTCGTGCGCTGTCAGCCAGTCGACGCCGGCGCGCGGCGCATCGCGCATCTCCAGCACATGGGCCACGGCGTGCAGGCCCCAGGAATCGTCCGGCGCCAGCTCCACCGCCCGGCGCCCGAACTGCTCGGCAGCCTGATAGGCGCCGGTCTCTTCCAGCGAGAACGCGTAGCAGCCGGCAAGATATCCGGCAGCCGGCATGTCATCCGTCCACTGCGGCAGGATACGCTCCAGCGATCGCCGCATCCCTGCCGCGTCGCCCGACATGAACCTGAGCCCATGGCTCAGTTTGGCCGCCAGCGCGTCATTCGGATGTTCGTCCAGGATTGCCTCGAAGCGGCGAACGGGTTCGGCAAAATCGCCGGCACAGAAAGCCGTCAACGCGGCGACATAGTGCCGCTCGCGATCCGTCCCGCCGCGCGCGCGCAGACTGGCCTGGGCCTTCCCCAGGGCGCAGGCGGCCGTATCGACCAGCTCGCCCTTGGCCAGCAGCAGCGTGAACAGTCCCTTTGCGGCCAGAGCGATCGTCAGTCCAGGGTCCGCGGCCAAAGCTTTGGCCAGATGGTCGACCGTATCGCGCCCGTGGGCCAGGAACCTGAGTGTTGCGGTATCGAAGTGGCGTGCGGCATCGGCGCTGTCGGTGGTCAGCGGCAAACCATGGCAATCAAGCTGCATCCGAAATGTCCCTCGTCCTAATTTACCTGTTGCTCCCCGTTCGGCGCGGCGCCCCGGTGATCAACTCCCAGCTCTTTATGTTTGATGCAATTGTAGAAGCGTTTGATTGCAGCGTGCTGAAGTATCACGGCGAAGTGATGGCAAATGAACGGACCGCTGACCCAGCACTGCGCCTATGCTCCGCACATGAGGTAGACGCCGAGGCGGTCGTATGGTCACAGGTGAGGCAATAGGCGGACGGCGGGACGTCGGCTCAATTGTCGAAGGTCAAGGCAGGCGGCGACCCGACGGCCGCGTCGTGGGCATCGCCGCGGCGCTGCTGGCCGTCGGTGCCCTGCTGCTGGACAGCGCCTATGGTTGGCGGCAGGCCGCGCTCCTGCTGGTGGGGGGGGCGCTTGGCCTGACGCTCTATCATGCCGCCTTCGGCTTCACGGCGGCATGGCGTGCTTTGATCACGGAACGGCGCGGCGCTGGGGTGCGGGCGCAGATGGCCATGCTGGCTGTGGCCGTTGTGCTGTTCTTTCCGGCCCTCGCGGCGGGGGAGCTCTTCGGACGGCCGGTCTACGGCTTCGTGGCGCCCGCCGGCATCTCCGTGCTTGTCGGCGCCTTTATCTTCGGGATCGGCATGCAGCTGGGCAACGGCTGTGCCAGCGGCACGCTCTACACTGTCGGCGGCGGCAGCAGCCGCATGCTGGTAACCCTGGCGTTCTTCATTGTCGGATCAGTCGTGGCGACGCATCACCTCGACTGGTGGCTCGCGCAGCCTTCCTTCGCTCCGTTGTCGCTGGTGCGATCGTGGGGGCTCTGGCCCGCCCTTTCATCAAACTTGGCCGTGTTCGCTCTGGTTGCCGGTCTCACCTGGTGGATAGAGCGTGGAACCCATGCGCGAACGGCGCCGAACTCACCGCCGGATGACATCCCGCGCTGGCGCCGTCTGACCCAGGGCCCTTGGCCGCTGATCTGGGGTGCGGTGGCTCTGGCGGTGCTGAATTTCACAACGCTGGCCCTGGCCGGCCGGCCATGGGGCGTCACTTCGGCATTCGCGCTGTGGGGGGCGAAGCTGGGCGACGCCGCCGGTCTTGGCATTGCCGATTGGCCCCATTGGGCGGCCCGCGCCGGTGCGTTAGAGCGCAGCATCTTCGCCGATGTCACATCGGTAATGAATTTCGGCATCGTGCTGGGCGCCCTCTTGGCCGCCGGACTGGCAGGCCGGTTCGCGCCGGTCTGGCGGCTGCCGTGGCGCTCTCTTGCGGCCGCCGCCATCGGTGGGCTGCTCTTGGGCTACGGCGCCCGGCTCGCCTTCGGCTGCAATATCGGCGCCTTCTTCAGCGGCGTGGCGTCCGGCAGCCTGCACGGCTGGTTGTGGCTGATAGCCGCATTCGCCGGCAATGTGATCGGCGTCCGCCTGCGTCCGGCCTTCGGTTTCTCCAGCCACAGCGCCCATTCTGACCAAAAGCCAACGCTCATGGCCGGCCGATAGTAGATTTCGACCGTCGTAAGAATTTTATTGCCGATTCGAGGTAGCGTTATGTCTCAAAATTGTGCTGAGGCGAGATCATCACCTTAGTGAACAATTAAGACGTTAGAGGTAGGAGGTGGATAGTTGAGTCATGGTGATTACACCCGTTAGGATTGGGGACTTCGAATGTTCAACAACCTGCGCTCTCGGATCCTCCTGATCCTCGTCGTGCCCGTTTTGAGCCTGTCGGGAATCGCCGGATGGAGCATTCATCAGAAATGGGCGTCCGTACAGCGCTATGAGCGACTGATTCCTCTTGCGGAAGTTGCTCAGTCCGCGAGCGCGGTGGTGCATGAATTGCAGAAAGAACGCGGCCGGACTGTGGGCTTCATCTCATCGAATTGGGAAGGCCGGTTCTTCTCGGAAGTCCAGGATCAGCGGTCGCTGACCGATCCGGCCATCGCAACCTACCTGGCCACGGTCGGGGACACCGGATTGTCCGCCGAGGTCCCGGAGCTGGCGGCGCTGCTTGACGGCATCGAGGACCGACTCTCGCAAGTGCCCCAGCACCGCGACCACGTCGACGACCGGTCGATGACCGTGCCGGAGAATGTGGCCTTCTACACCGAGATCATCGAGGATCTGATGTCGCTGGTCTCGCAGACGGTGCTGTACAGCCCCTCGGACAGGCTGGTGGCAGAGCTGCTGCCCCTGCAGGCGCTTGTCAACGCGAAAGAGGATGCAGGTCTGGAGCGGGCGTTGGGCAGCGCCCTGCTGAACCAGGCCGCCGCGGGCGAGGTCGATTTCGACCTCTTCCTCAGGTATCACCGGCGACTGGCCGGCGAGGCCAAGGCACTGGCGGAGTTCAATCTGTTTGCGCTGCCCGACCATGTCGCCCTGTTCGACGCGGCCGTGACCGGGCCGGAGGTCGACCAGGTGGCGGCGTGGCGGGACGTTGTCAGGGCCCTGCCGCGGACGGCCGATGCGCAGGGCGTGGACGGGATCGAATGGTTCAACACCGCGACCGTCAGGATCAACCTCTTCAAGCAAGTTGAAGACGCAATCGCCGAACGTGCGATTGCCACCGCAGAAACCGAGCTGGACCGCCTGCTCAGCGGGCTTTGGGCGCTGGTGGCGGTAAACCTCGCGGCGGTTGTCACGGCAGTGGGGCTCGGCCTCGCCATCGCCCTGCGCATATCGCAGCCGTTAAGGAATCTGGTCGACAGCACCATGCAGCTCGCCTCCGGCGAGACGGAGATCAAGATCCCTTATGTGGGCCAACAGGGTGAGATCGGCGAGATGGCGGGCGCTCTCGCCAAGTTCCAGCAGACGGAAGCCGAGAACCAGATGCTGCAGAACCTGCAGCATGAACAAAGGGTTCGCTCCCTGGAGGAACGAAAGCAGGCGGTCAGAACGCTCTGCGACGACATCGAGACCGAGGTGGCAGCCGCCGTCAGCAGCATGCTGGCGCAGACAGAGGCCCTTCTCGACAACTCGGTGAAGATGTCGGCCGTTTCCGAGCGCGTGCGGTCCCGCGCCGACGATATGGCGACGTCGACCCGCCAATCGCTTGCCGGCACGGAGGCAGTGGCTGCTGCGACCGAGGAGCTGTCCACATCGATCGCCGAAGTGACCAGCCGGGCAAGCCAATCTGCCGGTGTCGCCGAGCAGGCCGTCGACCTGTCGCGTCAGACCGGCGAAATCGTATCGGGGCTGGCGGCTGCGGCGGATAGCGTCAGCGGTGTCGTCCAGGTGATCCGCGATATCGCGGAGCAGACCAATCTGCTGGCGCTGAACGCCACGATCGAAGCCGCCAGGGCCGGGGAAGCGGGCAAGGGGTTCGCCGTCGTGGCGGGCGAGGTCAAAGGCCTTGCCAACCAAACGCAGTCATCCGTCTCCGAGATCGAGAGCCAGGTGCGCAGGATGCAGGAGGCAACGGGCGAGGCCGTCGGTGCCATCGGCCGGATCGCCGAAACGATCGGCGAAATCAACCAGAGCATGGCCCAGTCCGCCGCCGCCGTTGATCAGCAGTCCGAAGCGACCCGAGAGATTTCCTCAACCGTTGCGGGGACGGCCGGGGATGCGCGTATCATCTCCGACCGCATCTCAGAGATCCTGGGCGAGTTCGACGAGGTGAACGCCCTGGCTGGAGATGTGGCAACGTCTTCCCGGTCACTCGACGACGCCGTCGGCAGTGTGCGCGAGAAGCTCAACGACATCATTCTGGCAGCTGTCTCCGCCGCCGATTTCGAGCGCAAGACGGGTTAGCCCGATACTGGCCGGATCTCGCCGCGGTCACCAGCGCTGCAGAACGACCGCGGCGTAGGCCGGCACGTTCAGGCCGACGCCGCGGTTCAAGCGGCTGTCATGGCCCCCGTTGTCCAGCTGTCGCTCGTCTTCCTGTTGCACCGAGAATTCCGGCCAGGTGGAATTCCGGAGCTCGCGGTAGTCGCCGCCGGGTAGATTGAGATCCGTCAGGCTGCGGTGGCCCGACCATCCGCCGAAGTTCAGCAGTATGTAAAACTCCTCGCCCTCGCCACGGGTAAAGGCGAGCGTCTGCCCTTCGGCCAGGCGCACGGCAAGCGGCGATGGGCCTTTGATTCGCGTGTCGCGGTGCAACAGCGCCATGGCCCGGAACCAGGCCCGCAGCCGGTGGCGGTCGTCTTCGGCCAGATAGTCCGAAACCGGCAAGGTCTCTGCCGAACCGAAGGCGAACTGGCGGTGTTCGCCGGATTCCAGGCCCATGAAACCCATGGGGATGCCGCGCGCCAGAAAGGCGGCGGCTGTCGCGACCTTGGTCATGCGCAGGCCCCGGCCGAACCCGGCGACATTCGCAATGCGGTCGTTGACGTTGCCGACTTCGTCGTGACTCTCGGGATAGTTGGTGACGTTGTACCATTGCTGGCAGTGGGTTTGGCTGGTCTGCATCGCGGCCGCCAGCGCCGGCATTACGTGCCAGCCGCGGCAGGCATCCACCAGGCGGTCGTGGAAGTCGTCGCACCACTGGCTGTCCATGGGGCCGCCGAAATTGGTCAGGTCCCATTCGTTCGGCAGGTGCTCGGCGATCAAGATGCAGCCGCCGCCGATTTCCACGTCCAGCGCATGGCGCAGCGCGTGCAGGAAGTTCCATCCGCCGCCGGAACCGGGGACCCGCACGAAGGCGCCCGCATGGTGTGCGTGCCGGATCGTATGCGTGTGGTCCAAACGGAAGCCGTCAATGTGGAACTCCCGGGCCAGATAGACCAGGTTCTGCTGGAAGAAGTGCACCGACTGGGGATGATCGAAGTTGATCATGGCGCCCCAGGCGGTGTCGCCATCGAAGAAGCTCTCTCGGGCCGTGCGCCACAGCACATTGTCCTGATGGCCCGTGTGATTGAACACCACATCGACGATCACGGCGATGCCATGGCGGTGGCAGGTGTCGACCAAGGTCTTCAACGCATCGGGTCCGCCGTAATCCTCCTCCACCGCAAAGAAGAAGGCGGGGTCGTAGCCCCAGGAATTGGTCGACCCGACCTCGTTGACCGGCAGCAGCTGGATCGCGGTGATGCCGAGGCCCGTCAGGTAGCCCGCCTGGCTGTCGATTTCCCGCGCCACCCGCAAGAGCGGCGGCAGGTCGGTGAAGCGGTCGGTGAACCGGCTGGCGTGCAGCTGATAGATGAGAAGATGGTCCCAGGCCGGCCGCGACCAGCCGAAGTCGGACCAGCGAAAGCGGTCGTGGCGGACCAGTCGCGATGTCCGGTCCGCTGGGGCGGGTGCTGCGTTGTCGGTCCAATCGGAGGCCGGGTCGCGCACCCGCTCGCCGTCATTCAGCACGAACTGATAGCGTGCGCCGTGATAGTCACCCTCCGCCTCAGGCGGCAGTCCGGCCGTGATCTCCGCGATTGGCACCGTCGCCCACCAATAGGTGCCGTCGGTGGTAGACCGCATTTCGACCGGGCGGTCCATCCAGCCGGTCCACTCCCCGATCAGCCGCACGCGTGCCTTCAGCGGCGCGTGCAGCGCAAAGCGGATGGCATCGCCATCGGCCCAGGCCCCTGGGCGACGGATCGCAAACGGCGGATCGGCAAATTGCCCGTCGGGTGGTGCTTCGGCCAGCAACGGTGGCCGCTCGGGCACCAGAGTTAGTGCTGGCGCCAAACCCGGACCGTCTGCGACAACGGTGTGCGCCTCGATCACCTCCCAGCGGTTGTTCGCGTCGAACAGCTTGATGTTGGTCGCCACGCCCGGATAGGTGGTGATCTCCAGCACGCCGTCCGGCCCGACGGGCACCGGCGTGGCAAGCGGCATCCGCGCATAGCCCAGCCAGACATGGGCA
>JANQIX010000013.1 GCA_028281925.1 Alphaproteobacteria bacterium | reverse complement strand
TGCATGCCGAAGGCGTGCCCATTCTGGCCCAGATCAATCACAACGGCGGCCAGGGCAGCGGCATGTTCACGCGGCTGCCGGCATGGGCACCGTCGGCCGTCGCCGACCCGCTGTTCCGCGAAGTACCGAAGGCGGTGGAACACGAAGACATCCGCCAGATCATCGAAGGCTACGCCACCGTCGCGGGCTATACCAAGCAGGGCGGCTTCGACGGGGTAGAGCTGCAGTGCTCCCACTCTTCCATCGTCCGCCAGTTCCTGTCGCGCGCCACCAACCGCCGCGACGACGAATACGGCGGGGGGCTGGAGAACCGCTCACGGCTGTTGCGCGAGATCATCGCCGCCATCCGCCTGGCGGTCGGCCGCGACTATGTGATGAGCGTGCGCCTCTGCGGCGATGAGCTGATCCGCGACGGCATCACGATCGACGAGGCGGTGGCGCTGGCCCGCATCCTGGAAGACGACGGGCTGATCGACTGCATCAACACAAGCATCGGCAGCGCCACCCAGACGCTCTACATGATCGAAGCGTCGATGCGGATCCCGCCGAACTACGCCATGTTCATTCCGTCGGCGATCCGCAAGGCCGTGCGGATACCGGTGATCGGCGTCGGGCGGGTGAAGGACCCGATCCAGGCGGAACGGGTGCTGGCCGAAGGGCATGCCGACCTTGTCGGCGTGGTGCGCGCCCAGATCGCCGATCCGGAATTCGCGCGCAAGGCCCGTGAGAACCGCGTCGACGACATCCGCCTTTGCCTCTCCTGCAATCAGGAATGCGTCGGCCGGATGGGCCTGAACCGCTGGCTCGGCTGCATCGAAACGCCGGCCACGGGACAGGAAAGGACGTACGGCGCCGGCACCCTGCGCCGCGCGGAGCCAGCCAAGCGGACCGTGGTCGTGGGTGGCGGTCCAGCCGGGCTGAAGGCCGCCGCCGTCGCCGCACGCCGCGGGCACGCGGTCACGCTGATGGAAAAGGAAGACCGTGTGGGCGGACAGGTCGTGTGGGCATCGCGCGTCACCAACCGGGCGGAATTCGGCGACATCGTGCGCAACCTGGTGCACGAGGTCACGCAGCTGAACGTCGATGTGCGCACCGGCACGGATGCGACGGCTGAGACGGTGCAGGCAGAGAGCCCCGACGCCGTCATTGTTGCCACCGGGTCAACGCCTGACCGCTACGGCATCCCGGGCGGCGACGGGCCGGAGGTGGCCGACGTGACCGACATCCTGTCCGGCGCAGTGAAGCCCGGCAGGCGCGTGATCGTGATCGACCGGCTGGGCTTCCACGAGGCGACAAGCACGGCGGAATTCCTGGCGGAGCAGGGCTGCGAGGTCGAGGTCGTGACGCCGACGCTCTATGTCGGTCAGGACCTGGGCGTCACCCTGGACCTGGAGAACTGGTACCGCCAGGCGCGCCAACTGGGGATCACCTGCACGCCCAACCACTCGGTGCTGAGCATCGAAGACGGCGTGGTGACGGCGCTGCACAACTACAGCGGCCAGATCGTCACCTTCCCGAAGGCCGACACCGTCGTGCTGGCGATCCACCGCAAGGCCAACCACGGTTTGTACGACGCACTGAAAGGCCAGGTGCCCGAGCTCCACCGCATCGGAGACTGCGTGGCGCCGCGTCGGGCCCATGCCGCCATCATCGAAGGCGAGCGCGTGGGGAGGGCGGTCTGATGACAGGCCCTGTCGTTGTGATTGCCGAAACCGACCACGGCGCACTGACCCCGCCGACCCTGGAATGCGTGGAAGAGGCACGCGACGTTGTGGCCGAACGCGGCGGACATGTGCACGCCATCCTGCCCGGCCACGGCGTTGCCCCGCTGGCCGAGATGCTGGGGGCGCACGGTGCCGACCGCGTCACGGTGGTCGAGCATCAGGCCCTGGCGCAGTTCAGCGCCGATGGCTGGCTGGCAGCCTTGGAGCCGGTGTTGCGGACGGCGCGGCCCATGCTGTTCCTCGCGCCCGACAGCGGATACAGCCGCACCTGGCTGCCGCGCCTGTCGATCCGTTGGCGCATCCCGCTGATCACCAACTGCTCGCGCATAAAGGTGATCGTTGATGGCTATCCGGAAATCTACCGGTTCGGCCATGACGGGAGGGCGCATGAACGCCAGATCTGGGCGCGCGGCACGCTGATGGGCTGCCTGCTGGCGCCCGGCGTGCGCGGCGTCGGCGTAGCGCGGCCGCTACCCCACCTCAAGATCGAGACAGTGACGCCGGCGCTGGATCCCTCGGGTTTCCGCGACCGCACGCTGAAGACCCTGCCGCCCGACCCGAAGACGGTCGATCTGGCGGATGCCGAGCGGATCATCTCCGGCGGCCTCGGTGTCGGCGGAACGGACGGCATGGCGCAGCTGCGGCAGTTGGCCGATGCGTTGGGGGCGACGCTGGGGGGCACCCGGGTCGCCGCCGATCGCGGCTGGCTGGAGGAAGACCGGTTCATCGGGTCCACCGGCAAGATCGTGTCGCCGAAGCTCTATGTGGCATTCGGCGTCTCCGGCGCCGGTCAGCATGTCGCCGGTATCGGCGCCAGCGAATTGATCATCGCCGTCAACACCGACCGCACAGCGCCGATGCTCAAAATGGCGGATCTTGGGGTCGTCGGCGACCTGCATCAGATCGTCCCGATCCTGCTCGACAAGTTGCAGGCGCTTGCCGGCGACAGGCGCGAAGACGCTGTTGATGAACCGGAACCGGCCGCGCTCGCCCTGAGTGCGGCGGGGTCCTGACGTTCAGGCCGAGGCAAAGAGGCTAGCTCCATGACCGCCACCAATGGCAGCGAGCATTTCGATGTCATCGTCGTCGGCGCCGGCCCCGCCGGCAGTGCCGCAGCACTGCTGGCCGCGCGGGCCGGGTTGAAGGTGATCCTGATCGAGCGTGGCGAGTACCCCGGTGCCAAGAACGTGTCGGGCGCGGTCTTCTACGGCAGCACGATCCTCAATCAGCTGATCCCGGAGTGGTGGGAGCAGGCGCCGGTCGAACGCCACGTCTGCCGGCGCGAGCTCGTTCTGATGTCGCCGACCACCTCGGTCTCGCTGGATTTCCGCTCCGCAGCCGAAGGCTATGTCCGGCCGCCCTATAACGGCTTTACCGTCCTGCGCCCGAAATTCGACCGCTGGTTCGCCGACCAGGCCGAAGCGGCGGGCGCCTTCCTCTTGACCTCCACGGTCGTCGACGACCTGCTCTGGGACGGGCCCCAGGTCGTCGGCGTCAAGACGCGCCGCGACGACGGCGACATCCGTGGCGATGTCGTCATTGCCTGCGACGGCGTGAATTCCTGGCTGGCGCGCAAGGCCGGACTGCAGCGTGAGCTGCGCACCCATGAGCTGTCGCTTGGCGTGAAAGAGGTGATCGGGCTGGACGAGTCCCTGATCCGCCAGCGCTTCCAGCTCGCCGGTGACGAGGGCATGGCGCTGGAATATGTGGGTGCCGTGACCGAAGCCGTCCATGGCGGCGCGTTCCTCTATACCAACCGAAACTCACTGTCGCTCGGCGTGCTGGCCCAGCTTTCGTCGCTGGTGGAGCACAAGAAGCGGCCCTACGACCTGCTGGAGACGTTCAAGGCGCATCCCGCCGTGGCCCCGCTGGTGCGCGGCGGGACGCTACGCGAATACTCAGCGCACCTGATCCCCGAATCCGGCTGGAACATGATGCCCGCCCTGTTCGCCGACGGCTTGATGGTGGCCGGCGACGCCGCGGCCTTCTGCCTTGCCACCGGCATCTATATCGAGGGCATCAACTATGCCATGCAGTCGGGCTTGGCGGCGGCTGAGGCGGCCATCCTGGCTTGCCGGCGCAAGGAATTCTCCCGCTACACGCTCTCGCACTACATGGAAGCGCTGCGTCAGCGCAACGTGCTGACCGACTTCCAGGCCTACCGTCACGCCCCGGGCTTTGTGAACGGCGAACGCCTGCAGAACCTCTATCCGCAGCTCGCGGCTCTGGGCGGCGAAGCGCTGTTCCGCGTTGACGGCAACCGCAAGCAGAAGCTGCTGCCGCTCTATTGGCGCACGCTGCGTCAGGTCGGGGCGAAGCCGCGGCATGTTCTGCAGGATCTCTATCAAGTCGCGAGGGCGTACCTATGGTGATGACCACGCATGACGAGAAGATGCGGACCCCGCGGTTCAGGGTTGACGACACGCCGCATATCGTTGTCGACGGCGAGAAGTGCCGGACCTGCGCCGTTCGTTCGTGCGTGACCGTGTGCCCGGCCAACCTGTTTGTGCTGCTGGACGACGGCCACGTGCTGTTCAACTACGAACAGTGCTTCGAGTGCGGCGCCTGCTACTTCGTCTGCGCTGTGGAAGGTGCGATCCGCTGGACCTATCCCAAGGGCGGGTTCGGCGTGACCTTCCGAGAGTCGTAAGAGGCCCCGCGATGCGCATCGCCGTCTGCCTCTCCCGCCTTCCGGACCCCGAGACCGTCGAGGTCGACCCGTTCACCGGCGCGATCGATCTCAGCCGGACCTTGTACGTCCTGAACCCGGCGGATGCAGCGGCGTTGGAGCTGGCGCTCAGGCTGCGCTCGGACGGCGACAGTGTGACCGCGCTGACCGTCGGCCCGCTCGAGGCGGAGCAGGTGCTGCGCGACGCGCTGGCCGTCGGCGTCGACCATGTCCTGCGCATCTGGGAAGAGGGGCGGACGACGACGCGGCCCGCAGTAACCTCGCTGCTGCTGGCCACGGCGCTGAGAACTGAAGGGCTGCCGGATCTCGTGGTGTGCGGCTCGCGTAGCTTGTCGGGCGGGTCGGGAAAGGTGCCGGCCTTTATCGCCGAGTACCTCGATTGGCCGGTGGTCACCGATATCCTGCATTTCAGCCTTTCCAACGGTCGTGTGCGGTTCCGGCGCCGACTGCCCAGGGGCGCGCGGTCGGAAGGTGAAGTGACCCTGCCGGCCGTCCTCGCCGTGGAGGCCGGAACGGCGCCGTTGCGCTACGCCGGCCTGCCCGGCCTGATGCAGGCCAAACGGGCGACCATCGCGCACCGGCAACTGCCGGAGCTCGGGCTGTCGCCGATGGACCTCAACTTCCCCTCATCGACGGCGCATGCGGCGATGCCGCCCTACCCGCGCCCGCGGGAGATGTTCATCCCCGACAGTTCACTGCCGCCGGAGGAGCGCGTGGCGCAGATCATGTCCGCCGGCGTCGCCCAGAAGGCCGGACGGATCGTCGACGGCTCGCCGGAAGAGATGGCCGATGCCATCCTGGCATTCCTGCAGGAGCACGGCTTCGTGGCGGGGCCGGCATGACACGGCGGCTGGCGGAGATGACGTGGCCGGACGTAGCCGCTGCCGTGGCCGCCGGTGCGACGACGGTGATCCTGCCGCTCGGCGCCACGGAGCAGCATGGCCATCATCTGCCGCTCGGAACCGATACGTTTCGGGCGGCGGCCCTGGCCGATCGGCTGGCCGAGGCGGCGCCGAGGACACTGGTGGCACCAACCCTGCCGATCGGCTGTTCCGACGAGCATCACGGGTTTGCGGGGCTCTTGAGCCTCAACCACGAGACCCTGGCCGCCGTCATTGTCGACTGCGCCCGGCGCATGGCCGGCTGGGGCGTACGGCGGCTGGTGATGCTGTCCGCCCATGGCGGCAATGCCCAGGCGCTCGAGCTAGCGGTCAGCCGTCTGCGGGATTGCCTGCCGACCCTCGCCGTGGTCGCACTCGGCGGCCGGTCCACGGTGTCCGATCAGATACTGGCTGTGGCGGCCATCGACGGGGTCTCGGCCGAGGCGGTAGGGCTGCACGCCGGCGAAGGCGAAACGTCGGAGATGCTCGCCCTGCATCCGCACCTCGTGCACACCGATCGTGCAGTGACGGGCTATTGCGGCAGCATGGCCGGGCTGATGCCCCGCCTGCGGCAAGGCGGGCTGAGGGCCGTCACACCCATCGGCACGCTGGGCGATGCCGCCGACGCCACGGCTGCACGGGGCGCGCGCTATCTGGCGATCCAGACGGAGGTATTCCGTCAGGCCCTGGCCCAAGAGGCGGCGGCCGAGAGGGAGCCGGTGTCGTGACGACGATGCAGGCGGATGTGCTGTCGCCGGTCGGCACGCCCCCTACGTCTCCCGTTCACTCGGGCGGTACCCTCTATCGGCTCGCACCGAACCTGGAGGTCATCCAAGACGGACCGGCGGGCACGCTGGTCTCGCGGCGCCCGCTGCTGGCGATGCGTCTCAACGCCGTCGGCAGCGCCCTCTTGTCCGGACTGTCGACTTACCGGTCGCAATCGCTGGAAGATCTGACCGCTCGCGTTCCCGCGCTCTCGCCCATGCATGCGGCGGCATTCCTGGACGGCCTGGCACGGCGGCGGATGGTGATCCGTGAGCCGGCGACACCGGCACGATGGCCGTCGGTTCTGATCATCGTCGCCGCCCACGGTCGGCCGGCGGCAACCCGGGCCTGTGTGCAATCGCTGCTGACCCTCCGCTATCCTCGTGATCTCGTCGACATCACCGTTGTCGACGATGCGTCCGACCCGCCGCTCGGCCCCGCGCTTGCCGGACTGCCGGTTCGATTGCTGCGCCTGGATGACAATGTCGGCCAGTCGGCAGCGCGCAATCTGGCAGCCGTCGAGGCCGAGACCGAACTGCTGGCCTTCATCGACAACGACTGCACAGCCGCGCCGGACTGGCTGTGCGAATTGTTGCCGCACTTCGACGATCCCGGCATTGCAGCCGTCGGGGGCCGCGTGGTCGCGCCGCCGGCGGCCGGGCCCGTCGCGGCGTTCGAAGCGGCCCGGTCGCCGCTGGACATGGGGTCGAACGGCGGCCCTGTGGGCCCGCGCGAGGCCGTCGCCTATCTGCCGACCTGCAACCTGATCGTGCGGCGCGACGTCCTGCTGGCCCGTGGCGGCTTTGCGGCCGATATGCGGATCGGGGAAGACGTCGATTTCATCTGGCGCGTTGTGGAGGGCGGCGGCCGCATCCACTACACGCCCACCGGCGCGGTGACCCATGATCACCGGGTGCGGCTGTGGCCCCTGCTGCGGCGGCGCGCAGACTATGCATCCTCCGAGGCCGATCTCCAGCGCCGGCACCCGGCCCATGGCCGCATCATGCACGTGCCGCGCGTCGGGCTGGTGGCCCTGCTGGCGCTCACCGCGCTGTCCGTTGCATGGCCATTGGGTGTCGCCCTGATGGTCGCGGTGGCCGGGATGATCCTGGCCGAGCTCGCCGGCAAGAGCCGGCGGCTCGCAGAGATGGGTGTCCCTCTGCCGCGGCGAACCATTGTTGCGTCCGTGATGCGCGGTCACGTCGCGTCGCTCTATCACCTCGGCTGTGACGTGACGCGGTACTACGGCGTGCCGCTCGCCGGCATCGCCGTGGCCTGGCCGCCGCTGCTGCCGGCGGCCGCGGTGCTGCTGCTGGCCGCCCCGGTCGGCGACCACATAAGGCTGAAACCGCGCCTGGCACTGCCGGCCTTCATCGGCCTCTTCTGGCTGGAGATGGCCGCCTATCAATGGGGCGTCTGGCGCGGCTGCGTCGCCCGGCGGTGCTGGCGTCCCCTGTTGCCGACGATCCGGTGGCGGCGGTGACGCCGTGGCCGACCGACGGCAACGCTCCCCCGTCGTGCAGCTTTGCGACGGGATTTTCGCGAACCGTGACCCAATGAATGGAAAGGAGAACACCCAAGATGCTCACCGAAGTCCAGACTGCCCTGCCGACATCCGAAACCGACGCTGCGTCCACACAACCCGCAGCGACGACACCCCTGCCGGCGGCAGGGAAGACCGGCGAGGCGGTCGGCGATAAGCCGCGAATCCTCGAAGACGTGGTGATCGAAGAGGTGAGCATTGACGGCATGTGCGGCGTGTACTGACCCCTACGAGGGCGCCGGCCCCGCGTCGGCGCCCTGGCGGCAGTCGGCGCGGACTAAGGGAGGAAGGCGATGGGCAAGCTTGACGGAAAGGTTGCCCTTATCACCGGTGCTGCGCGCGGCCAGGGCCGGGCCCACGCCCTGACCATGGCCGGCGAGGGCGCCGATATCGCAGCAATCGATATCTGCCGGGATCTCCCTTACCCGCGCTATTCGCTGGCCAAGCCGGAAGACATGACCGAAACGGTCGACCTGGTCCGGCAACTCGGGCAGCGCGCCCTGGGCTTTGAGGCGGATGTCCGTCGCGCGGCAGAAGTGGAGGCCGCCGTTGCGGAAACGATCGCCACGTTCGGACATATCGACATCCTGGTGTGCAACGCCGGCATCGCCGACATGGCCCTGACCTGGGACATTACCGAAGAGTGGTGGGACACCATGATCGACGTGAACCTGAAGGGCTATTGGCTGGCCGCGAAATACGTCGTGCCGCACATGCTGGCGCGCAAGCAGGGCGGGCGCATCATCATGACGTCGTCGGTGGCCGGCCTGCGAGGCGAGCCGGGCATGGCGCATTACTGCGCTTCGAAATGGGGCGTGGTCGGGCTGGCCAAGTCGCTGGCACACGAGCTGTCGGAACACAGCATCACCGTCAACACGCTGCATCCGACAGGCGTTGACACCGACATCATCCCCGGCATGGCCAAGGCCGCATCCATGGCCACGGACGACCTCGTCGGGTTCATCGAGAACGGGCACGCCTTGCCGGTGAAGCTGGTGGACGCCATGGATGTCGCCAGCGCCGCACTGTGGCTGGCCTCGGACGACGCCCGCTACGTCACCGGACACACCATGAAGATCGACGCTGGGAGGATGCTGAAATGAACGTCGCCGGCCATTATCGCCTCGCGCAAGGGGTCGCAATCCGGGCCGAGCGGTTCGGTGCGCTGGTCTATCGCTATGACAACCGACGGCTCTACTTCATCCACTCGCGTGAGGCGGCCGACTTCGTGCGCGGCCTGGACGGCGCCGAGCCGCTGACAAGGGCGGTCGAGACCTTCGTAGCGGACCGGCGCCTGCCCAGAGACGTCGAAACGACCTTGCTGGACACGGTCGGAAAGCTGGAAACGATTGGGCTGCTCAGCGCCGAAGCGACTGCCTGACCGCCGGCCTGGCTACACGCTCTCCAGCTTTGTCAGCTCTGCGGCTTCCTCATCCGTGAACAGGCGCGAGCGAATCAGGAACCGCAGCCCTTCGGGCGCCTCTAGCGAGAAGCCGGCGCCGCGTCCGGGGACGACGTCGATGGTCAGATGGGTATGCGACCAGTACTCGAACTGAGCGCGGCCCATATAGACGGGACAGTCCGCCACTGTGCCCAGATGCACGTCGCTGCCGCCGATGCGGAACTCCGTCTGCGGATAGCACATCGGGGATGAGCCGTCGCAGCATCCGCCGGACTGGTGGAACAGCAGCGGCCCATGGCGTGCCCGCAGCCGTTCGACGATTTCAACGGCAGCCGGGGTGATCGACACACGCTCAACGCTCATGAAGGGGCTCCCGAGGGCCGGTGGCGGCGGCACGGGGCATGTGCCGCCGCCGCAGACCTAGAGGCGGATCAGAAGAAGCCCATCGGGTTGGGGTCGTAGCTGACCAGCAGATTCTTGGTCTGCTGATAGTGATCCAGCATCATCCTGTGGTTCTCGCGTCCGATGCCCGACTGCTTGTAGCCGCCGAACGCCGCATGCGCCGGGTAGAGGTGGTAGCAGTTTGTCCACACCCTGCCCGCCTTCACCTCGCGGCCGACGCGATAGGCCGTGTTGCCGTCGCGCGACCAGACGCCGGCGCCCAGGCCGTAAAGCGTGTCGTTTGCGATTTCGATCGCCTCATCGAGGGTGCTGAACTTGGTGACGGCCACGACCGGACCGAAGATCTCTTCCTGGAAGACGCGCATCTTGTTGTGGCCTTCCATGATCGTCGGCTTGACGTAATAGCCCTCGGCCAGCTCGCCTTCTTGGATCACCCGATCGCCACCGGCGGAGATCTTGGCCCCTTCGGCTTTGCCGATATCGATGTAGGAGAGGATCTTCTCCAGTTGATCGTTGGAAGCCTGGGCACCGATCATCGTGGAGGGGTCGAGCGGATGGCCCATCTTGATCTTGTTCACCCGCTCCACGGCGCGCTCCATGAACTGGTCGTAGATGGATTCATGGACCAGCGCCCGCGACGGGCAGGTGCAGACCTCGCCCTGGTTGAGCGCGAACATCGCGAAGCCTTCCATGGCCTTGTCGGCGAAGGCATCGTCTGCGGCGAAGATGTCCGGGAAGAAGATGTTCGGCGACTTGCCGCCCAGTTCCAGCGTGACGGGGATCAGGTTCTCCGACGCGTACTGCATGATCAGCCGGCCGGTCGTGGTCTCCCCGGTGAAGGCGACCTTGGCCACGCGCGGGCTGGAGGCAAGCGGCTTGCCGGCTTCCACACCGAACCCGTTGACGATGTTCAACACGCCCGGCGGCAGCAGATCGGCAATCAGCTCGGCCAGCACCATGATCCCCATGGGCGTCTGCTCTGCCGGCTTCAGCACGACGCAATTGCCGGCCGCAAGCGCCGGCGCCAGCTTCCAGGTCGCCATCAGTAGCGGGAAGTTCCAGGGGATGATCTGACCGACGACGCCCAGCGGCTCATGCAGGTGATAGGCCACGGTCTTGTCGTCGATCTCGCTGATGCCGCCTTCCTGCGCCCGGATGCAGCCGGCGAAATAGCGGAAGTGGTCGACCGCCAGCGGCAGGTCGGCCGCCGTCGTCTCCCGCACCGGCTTGCCGTTGTCCAGAGTCTCCAACAGCGCCAGCATCGGCAGGTTCTGTTCGATGCGGTCGGCGATCTTGTTGATGATGACGGCACGCGCTGAAGCCGATGTCCGGCCCCAGGCATCCTTGGCCGCATGCGCCGCATCGAGAGCGGCCTCGATATCCTCAGCGGTGGACCGGGCCATCTCGCACAATGGCTTGCCGGTGACGGGGCTGAGATTACTGAAATACTGCCCCATCTTCGGAGCCACCCAGTCGCCACCGATGAAATTCTCGTACCGGGAGCGCAGTTTTATTTTGCTGGAAATGGTTTCCAATGCCTGATGCAGCACGGCGCTATTCCTCCTGTTGGGTCGGTGAATTCACTTCTGGATTCTTGCGCAAAGGATATCAAAGAATAATAAGAACAAATACACATCCGATGATGCGTTTTAGTATGAATACTTTGCCGATACGAGCGACTCGATACTTGTGTATCGATTGGCGGTGGTCCGATCTCTGCCGCACAACCGCAACGATGGCGTTCGGCACTCCCGACCATGCCGTCCACCTTCCTGCGTCCGGTAGTGGATCCGAGGCCCCTGCTCAGCCACCACCAATTGCCGCCTGCACGGGTAGCCTGAGGTATGCTATAGAAAAAGCACAGACGACAAAAACGAGGCCCTCCAGCGCCTTCCGGTCACCGCAGGCGAGAGGAGCAAGGCCCCGGAAGGGAGTAAGGCCAGCAAGAGGTGCGCCCGTGATTGCGGGCGTACGGGTGCCACGGCGCTCGCGCCCGGCGGCCATTGATGCCTCTTCCAGTGCCCGGGCTCTTACCCCTCTCACCAGCGGTGCGAGATCGGGTAATGATCGATGGCTTGAAAGTTCTGATCGCGGATGATCATCCGCTCTTCCGGGAAGCCTTGGCCGAAGTGGTCGGGCAGATCGGGCGCGATTGCAGTTGCCTTGAGGCCGCCAGCCTCGATGAAACGGTGGACCTTGCCCGCGGAACGCCCGAGCTCGATCTGATCCTGCTTGATCTGATGATGCCGGGCATGGACGGCGTTGCCGGCCTCAGCCAGCTGCGCCACGAGGTTCCGGCCGTCCCCGTCGTGGTCGTGTCGGCGAAGACGGATCGGGTCGCCGTCATGGAAGCCATCAGTCACGGCGCCATCGGCTTCATCACGAAGACATCGCCGCGCAGCGTGATGGTCAAGGCGCTGGTCGATGTCCTGGAAGGCGGCATCTATCTGCCGACGGATGTGGTGCGGCAGGCCGACGCAACACCGGCAGCGGGCGCGGATGCTGTGCCGAGAGTGCCGCGCAGCCTGCTGACGACGCTCACGCGAAAGCAGCTGCTGGTGCTGGAGCGACTGGCCAAGGGTGAATCCAACAAGCAGATCGCCCGCGCCCTGTGCCTCGCCGAGCCGACGGTGAAAGCCCATGTCTCGGCGATCCTGCGCAAGCTGAACGTGCAAAGCCGCGCAAGCGCGATCGTCGCCTCCAGCGGCATCGAGTTCAGGAACCTGCGGTCATCCCGCGACGAAGACGTGCCTTCTTCGAAAGAAGATGGGTGATCATGGCGCGCAGCGGTGCCGGCTTCACTGGCTTGCCGAGTATGGGGTAACCGCGCAGACGCGCTTCGTGCCGCAGCGCGTCCGACCGGTCTGCGGTGATCAGCATGGCCGGCACCCTTGCGGGCAGCAGCGCCTGAACCGTATCGATGGAATCAAGCCCCACCGGCCCTTCCGTCAGATGATAGTCGGCGATGATCAGATCGATGGCCCCTGACATTGCCCGTGTACGGGCGATGGCCTGGGCCGCCCAGGTCGCCGTGACCACGTCACAGCCCCACGCGCTCAGCAGGGTCTCCATGGCCGCGGCAATCGCCGCGTCATCGTCAATCACCAGCACGCGCACACCCGCCAGGCTGGTTCCGGGTGCGGCAGCGGCCGTCGCAGACTGAGGTGTCGCCGTGTCCGCAGGCATCTCGTAGAGGGGGACATCGACGGCAAACAGCGTCCCCCTGCCGACCTGCGAACGCACGACAACGGGATGGTCCAGAATGCCGGCGATCCTCTCCACGATGGCGAGCCCCAACCCCAGGCCCTTTTCGCGATCCGCCGGCGGTTGGCTTGCTTGGTGAAACTCCTCGAAGATGAGGTCAAGCTTGTCTTCCGGAATGCCCGGGCCGGTATCCCATACGCCGATCCGGACGGACTTGCCGACACAACGGCAACCCAATAGAACCTGCCCCTTCGGCGTGTAGCGGATGGCGTTGCTGAGGAAATTGCGGATGATCCGGCTGAGCAGCTGCTGATCGCTGAGCAGCATGGCCGTTCGCGGGACAAAACGGAACCGCAGGCCGCGCGCCCGCGCCACGCCCGTGTACTCCTCAACCAGGTCCCACAGCAGCACATTGGCGTCAAAGGGCCGGATGTCCGCCTTGATGACGCCAGCGTCGAGCTTCGACATCTCAAGCAAGGCGTTCAGCAGCCCATCGACGCCTTCCAGCGCCCTGTTCAGGTTTGCCGCCAGCTTGCGGTTGCGCGGCGCAATCCGCCCTTCCAGCAACGCCGCGACGAACAGCCGGGCCGCATTCAGCGGCTGCAGCAGGTCATGGCTGATCGCCGCCAGAAACTTCGTCTTCGACAGATTGGCCCGTTCGGCCTCGTTCTTGGCATCAAGCATGGCCGCTTCGGCGGCGCGTCGGTCGACATTTTCCTGCTGCAGCTGCGCATTGAGCATCTGCAGCTCCCGGTTGGTCGCCGCCAGAGCGTTCAGGGCGCTGCTGAGCTGGGTCGTACGGTCGCGGACCACCTGGCCAAGGGTCACCGACGTCTGAAACAACGAGAAGGCGGACCCTTGCACATCCATGCTTCGCTCCACCCGATCCATTAGCACGCCGGTGATCTTGCGCAGCCGGGCGTTCTCCCGCTCCAGCTCTGCCAGGCGGTCCGCCGCCGGATCGGCCGCGGCCTGTGATGGTGGCGTGGCAGTGTCCATGCGTTACGGCGCGTGGCTGGTGGGCCAACCGATGGCGACGCCGGTCAGGGTCTGGTTCACGTGCATGGCGTTGTGCTGTTCGCCATAGGTGTTGAAGCCCACGACGTTGTTGGAGGCCAACAACGCGGACATGGGCGCGACCAGCCGCTTACGCTCGATCTCCAACCGCCGCAGGATACAGTCGCAGCCGATGACCACCTGGGGCGGACCGATCTGGTTCCGGATCTGCGCCATCGTCGACTCCAGGTTGTCGAGGATGTCCGTGCCGCGGGCGACCGTCAGAACGATCCCTTCATCGATGGCGCAGAAGAATGTCAGGCTTTCGTTCGCGTTCACCTTCTGGATCGATCGGACATAGTAGACGCCGCCGACACGCACAACGACCGGATAGGTCGCGAAAACCATCGGCGCCAGGTGCCGGACATCGAGCCCCACCATCCGTGCATACTCGCGCCCCGCGGGCTCGCCGTTAATCTCGGTGACGACGCGCGCCGTGGGCTCCGCGCCCGTCACGACCATCTTGCGATCCGTGCTGACGAAGTGCTCGGTGCGGAACACGGTGAAGGGGCATTGCGTAGCCACCAGCAGCAGCACCGCCGCGTCCGAGTGGAACGCGCCGTCGAAATAGATGTGCGTGCGGCTGAAGCGGAGCTGATCCCCAGCCGATCCACCGAACAAGGGAATGTCGTCCAGCACGAGCGACAGGGCGCTGACCACCCATTCCTCGCGCCGGGACATGCCGTCGATCAGAAGAAAGGCAAAGATGTTACCCGCCGTGGGGAAGGACGCGACACGATCGAGGCGCGCCTGCGCCTCGGTCAGCATCGGATGGCCTTGTGTCAGATCGAAGGTGGAGACGCTTTCGATCGGTGCGGCAACCGCGGCGAAGTGCCGGCTTGGAAGAGCGATCGCCGTGAGGCTTCTCCGCCCGTAGCCCTCCGGCGTGATCTCGCCGGCCGTGCTGCATCCCACGACCAGAGTATCCCCGAACCGGCGTGACATCTCACCGGCAACGGACGCCAGATCATGGTCGGCTGAACAGAAGAAGATGACGCAGCTGTTGTCGGACCCGCCGATCACCGCGTGGATCTCTTCCACTGCGCGTACAGCCGACTCCGCGGAGGAGCAGGCCCTCAGCACACTCTCCGACCTAGCGTATCCGTCCATGATGGCAAACCTCTGCAGTCTGGCGCTGGTTCGCGGTCCTGACGCGCGCGGATGACCCCCTCCCCACCCCTGGCTCGGCGGCAGGAAGGGCTTCGCATGCTCTCTGATCGGCGAAAAACGGGTCCGGCGGACATCTTGGAGGCGTGACGTCGAGAGATAAGTGGCGGCGCGCACGCACGCAGAGAGCGGCATACGGCGGAGCATGCGCTCGTGGTGGCGCACAGGTCTTGACGACGCCAACGCCAACGCGCCCGGCGCCTTTCTTCGACCCTTGAACGTCCTCCACAGGGTGATCTTCGCCACCTTCAATGAGGATCGGGCACGCCTCCGAGAAGGTCACGGCCCCGTAAACCTCGTTTTGGTGCGCAAGGCCTATCTCGAAGGCCTGCGCAGTGTCCGGCCGGAAAGGTTCCATCCCCGCTCGCGTACCGAGCGGTCGTGTGTTTCCGATTTCTCGTCGCCTCCGGCGAAATGCGACAGTATCGGAATTGATTCTTCCCGCAATTAACGCATCTTTACGATAGGACTGGGGGGTGTTTTTGTCACTTGGAAACCACGAATAGGAAAGATAATTACATGCGCAGATACATGATCGAACGCGAGATCCCTGCTGTGGGAACCTTGGAACGCGAAGAGCTCAAGGGTGCTGCCGCCAAGTCCAACGAAGCGCTCGCTCAACTGGCCCCGGACATCCAATGGGTCGAATCCTTCGTCGCGGCCGACCGGACATTCTGCGTCTATCTGGCCAAGGACGAAGACGTGATCCGCAAGCATGCCGAGATCAGCGGCTTCCCCGCGAACCGGATCGTCGAAATCCCGAAGAAGATCGATCCCGCCACAGCGGGCCCGGGCTAGCGCCAGAGGCGGCGAGACCGGGCTGCAGGCGCTGCTGGCTGTCTATCCTCGGTAGCAAGCTGCAACCGCATTCGGGCCTCCCGTCCGAGCTGCTTCGACACGGCTTCACCTTGCCCTCCAGCCGCTCGATCAGGTTGGAGCGCAATATGTCGAGGGCGTCCGCGATGGTCTTCAGCCGACGCTTACTGGGGCTGCCAATCCCCAGGCTCCACTCCATGCCTGATGGCACCTGGGGGGCTCAGGCTAGATTGCATAGCAGAAAGCCCCGCATCTGATGGGATACGGGGCTTTTTTTGGTTGCGGGGAGAGGATTTGAACCTCTGACCTTCAGGTTATGAGCCTGACGAGCTACCGGGCTGCTCCACCCCGCGGTGTTGTGGAGGGAGTGTGGTGGGGTTGTAGTCGTTTCAGAGGACAGAAAGCATCAGAGGACAGAAGACAGAAGAGTTGAGCGCGTCAGGGTAGCGCGGTGTTTTCTGTGTTTTGTTGTCTGATTTCTGATTTCTGACATCTGGTTTCTGGATATCTGATCCTGGGATGACCTGGCGGCGACCGACTCTCCCACGTCTTGAGACGCAGTACCATTGGCGCGGAGGGATTTCACGGCCGAGTTCGGGAAGGGATCGGGTGCTGGGGCCCTCGCTATGGCCACCAGGCCGTGTCATGCCGGACGGTGTGGGTGTGGGGTGTGGGGTGTGGTGATGTGTGTGTTATGCGGGGTCGTGCTGCTGTGCACGGGGGGTTGGTTATTGGGCTGACGGGCTTGGTTGAGGACAAGCCGGACGAGCGATTAGTAAGGCTTGGCTGCGCCCATTGCTGGGCTTCGACCTGCCTCCTATCGACGTGGTGGTCTACCACGGCTCTTCAGGGAGATCTGATCTTGAGGGGGGCTTCCCGCTTAGATGCTTTCAGCGGTTATCCCGTCCGCACATAGCTACCCGGCTGTGCCACTGGCGTGACAACCGGTCCACCAGAGGTGCGTCCATCCCGGTCCTCTCGTACTAGGGACAGCGCCTCGCAAATCTCCGACGCCCACGGCAGATAGGGACCGAACTGTCTCACGACGTTCTAAACCCAGCTCACGTACCACTTTAAACGGCGAACAGCCGTACCCTTGGGACCTGCTCCAGCCCCAGGATGTGATGAGCCGACATCGAGGTGCCAAAC
>JANQIX010000111.1 GCA_028281925.1 Alphaproteobacteria bacterium | reverse complement strand
GCATCGCGCTGAGCAGCAGGAGGATGACCAGCACGGTGATGCCGATGTCGATCAGGTTGGCAAAGGCGCGCTGTACAAGGTACCCGCTCTGGGCCATCTCTGCTCCCTGGTGGTCGGCGTATCGTGCTGCGCTGATGCGCCACCCGTCGATCGGGCATTATCTATCATGATCTCGCCTCGCGGAAATTGATCCGGCGCCCATTGCGCTGCCCACGCGTTACCATGGGACAGAGACAGACGTCTTTCGATAGTATGGCCTCCCCGCCTCGACAGACGGTGTCGGTGGGTCGTGTCGGCGGAAAGTGCGTGCCGTATCTCCCTGGCTCGACATGGCCATGCACAATCGCGGCGCGGCGCCGATCGACCTGGACACGCGGGAAGGCGAGCCGCGCTTCGTCGGTACTGACCTGTCGTCGACCGATGAACTCCGGACCGTGGTCGCGGTCTTCGCCGACGACGATGGCGGGTACACGGTCTATCCGCAGTTCTTCGTGCCTGAGGACACGCTCCGGCGGCGCCAGGAGCGCGACCAGGTGCCGTACCTGACCTGGGCAGACGAAGGCTGGCTCACGCCAACGCCTGGCAACGTCGTCGACTACGACATGGTCGAGGACGCCATCATGGAGCTCGCCGAGCGCTTCCGCGTCATCGAGATCCCGATCGACCGATGGAACTCGACCGGGACGCAGACACGCCTACTCGCCGAAGGCCTGCCGGTGCTGCGCTTCGGCCAGGGCTTCGCGTCCATGTCCCCGGCGGTGAAGGAAGTCGAGCGAGCCATCCTGGCACGCAAGCTCCGCCACGGCGGGCACCCGGTGCTGCGCTGGTGCTTCCAGAACGCCGTCATCGACTGCGACCCGGCGGACAACTGCAAGTTCAACAAGGCGAAGTCGGCCGAGAAGATCGGCGGCGCGGTGGCGTCCGCAATGGCCGTGGCGCGTGCAGCCGCGGCGGACACGGGCCCGTCCGTCTACGAGACCGACCGGCCCAACGGCTTCCTGTTCATCTGAGAGGCAGCACACATGAGAACACACGCAGTTCGCGCGACCGTCCGAGAGCACCACGTCGACGGCAAGGGGCAGTGGTTCCACGCTGAAGCCGAAGGCATCGAGGTCATCGCCAAGACGCCCGGGCTGGCGCTGTGCACGAAGCTGGCGGAAGCTGGCTATGCCGACCGTCGGCTCGAGGTCCACGACGCGGTCACCGGCCGGTTGCGGTTCACCATCGCCAGCATCGGGAAGGCGGCCGGCTGGACGCTGAAGGAAGAAGGGACATCCCTCTCCGCTCTGACGTTCCATAGAACCACGGCCAAAGCCCAAATCATGGCCCTTCCGCAGTCCGAGGCTACTCCCGTAGCCCCGAGACCAGAGCGCGAACGTGGGGCGGGTCTAACCCAGGAGAATGATGAGGCCGCCTGAGCGTGGCTCACCCGCCGCGTGAACCATCCATCCGACCATTTCACCCGCCGCGTGAGATGGTCCGGCGCCCATCATCTCACCCGCCGCGTGAATTGATCCGCCAGCCGGATTTGGCACGGAGCGTGCCGAACTCCCCGGTTCCTGGGGTTTGCACGCACCGCATGCAAACCGACCATCGCACGCGGCCAGTGCAATGATCGGTGATTGCGACTGTCCGAGCGGCGAAGGACGACGGCCCGCCTGACAGCTATGCCGTGACGCCAGCCCTCGCCCTACGGTACAACGGAGTCCACACGTTTCGCTGTCGGCGCGAGTAGGGCACGGTGTCGGGAAGGATCTTCATCAACTATCGGCGCGAAGACGAACCGGGCTTCGCAACCGCGCTCTATCGGGAACTGCAGCAGGACTTCCCCGCCGAAGACCTGATCATGGACACCGCGGGCCATCTTGTGCCCGGCGACGACTTCGTCGAAGTCCTGAATGCGCAGGTCGAGGCCTGTGACGTCATGCTGGTGGTCATCGGCCCGAGATGGCAGGAACTGCTGGCGGCCCAGGCGAACAAAGCTGACGACTTCGTGCAGATCGAGATCGGAGCCGCGCTGGAGCAGAAGAAGCTTGTGGTGCCCGTACTCGTTCGTGGTGCCCGATTTCCCAAGTCCGACGCGCTGCCCGAAGCGATCCGGCCGCTGGCAGGAAGGCATGCCTTCGGCCTGCGCCCAGCGTACTTCGCGTCCGACAGCCAGGGTTTGAGCGCGTTCTTGAAAGAGCGCGTCTCGATGGTCGCCGGCGAACGGACGGGAGGACCTGAGGTCGATCTGGCGGTGCCCGAAGAGTTACGAAGCGTACCCCATTTATTGACGGCGCTGCGGCTGCTACGCGATTTGAAGAGCAACGCCCCCGGCATGAAGTTGAGTGAACGCGATTCCAAGTTAGCATTGCGATTATTGCGCAGAGCGATGGAAGAGTCGCGCGGCAGTCAATTCCAATTAGCCCCTCTCTCATCAGAGCAGCGCACTCATCAGGAAGTCAACATTTGTGCCTTCATCCAGAACGACGACCCTACCAAGGCCGAGAAAGTCTTTGAGGCCCTCAATTCGCTCATAGAAGCGCTGCGGCTGGTTGTCACGGATGATCCCCCACCGCAATCAGGTTCATGGTTGAAGCGGTGGGTGACCAGGACCACCGATGCATTGTCTGAACCTGAGGTAGCCGAGCGCCTGAAGAAACTTGAGCGAGCAGTTGACCTACATGCGCTGCACAAGACCCAGGCGGTGGTTGATCAGAACCAAGCGGCAGCTCTACAGGCGGTCTTAGGCGCGCTTCAAGGCGTAGACGATGCAGCAATCCAGGTGGGATCCTTGCTCATATTGCAAACCGTATCCAACGGATCAGGTAGGCGCGTAGTCGCACGTACACTCACACAAAAGGAACTTGCCGAGCTGGAACGAGATCCCTCTTTATTGAGGAACCCTTCCGAGATTCTTCAACTCCTTGCAGTGCGTTGCCCATAGTCTCTGCAGTGTCCGCTTCCGGAAGGGACCTGGGCTTCCGCATTGCCCGAGACCTGGAGTGAGCGGCGCCGTTTCGAGATGCGTTTCAGCGCCGTTTCGGCGACGTCGCGTCGGTCGTGACATGGCAGTCACAGACCATGCGACAGAGATTGCCACGAGCTCTGCCGCAGGTGAGGTGACGGCGAACGGTGGGCGAAGTCAGGCTCAACCACCGCCCCTTCCCTGCCGCATCAGCGCCCCACCGAAACCGGGCGGTTTCCGCGCCGCTTAAGCGAGGCGAGTTCCGGAACTGGGACGGCCTCAGCGCAGGACATCTCCGAAATCCACCCAGGCTGAAGGCGGCCGATTTCCGAGCTGAGCGTTCTACAAGTGCCAGCGGTTCCGAAATCGATCCCGATAATGCGTGCCGAATTCCGAACTGACGCACTCTGATGCCGTCCCGAGTTCGGAACTCACGGGCTCTGAGGTAGGCCCAACTACCGACCATCACGACCAACGTGACGATCGCCCTATCGAGGTTGTGACGATGTCGTTACGTGCTCTGTCGGCAGACCGTCACGATGGTCGTGACGATGATCGTTACGTTGAACGTGACGACGATCGTGACAGGCCAACGACAGAGCGCACGACAGACGCTGTGACAGACCCCGCGACAGGCCTTGTGACAGGGTATCGATACCCTTCCCGAACCCTTTCGATGCCGGGGCCGGGGCCCTTGGCGGAGGGTTCCTTGGGGCCGCAGTTCGATAGCTGCACGTCGGCGACTTCCGATTGATGGTTCTGATCGAACCTTCAGAGTTTCCCAGCGACCTCGGCTCGGTAGCACAGCCCGAACATCATTATTGAAAACGTGCGCTTGCTCCTTCACACTAAATTATGACTGGACCGAGATCGCCACTATATGGGACATGGTGTTGAGGCGGTTCTCCGAGATTTTCGGTATTGGGTTGGATCAACCCCAATTGGATTTTGTTGATGTATCGCCGGACGCTGATACACCCCTCTTCATTGATCCGTTTGCCATTTCCCTAAAGGACGATGCTTGGTCGGAAGCTTGCCATCGGCATATCACGCATTTCTTCCAGACCGCGTTGAACTATGTGCGAGATGGCAACGAAATCGAAGCTCGTAAACTCCTGAATGGCCTAAGTGAGCCGAATGAGACTTGTCTTGGTCTATCCAAAGGCACGCCGGCAGGCCGCGGGGTAAGTGGAAAGCAAGCGCTTGATTTATATGAAAGTCTTGCCAAAAGTCAGGCCGCGAACACTGGCCTACTTGAGGAGCTGGCAGAGTGCGACCTCTTTGTAGAGGGAATTGGCCATGATAAGATCTCCGACATCACTACGAATATTATCCGACTTTTGCTGATTGAGTACACACAAGCTCAATGCGATTTGCATGGCATTGATCTAAGAGGCGATTTTCCGACTGGACGCTATTGGGACATGGAGAATAGACGTTGGGGCGCTAAATACGCGACCATGCCAGTAGTAGGGAATAGAAGAATCATTCTTGTTCCGAAATATTCTGTCCGGCGAGCGTTGTCGCTTAATGCGCAAGAATATTATTCCCACCACATACTGAACTTCATACAAGATGAGCAGATGAGGTATGGATCGCCACTCGTGCGGGTTCTCAAGAGTGGTGACCGTCGACCGCCGTCTAAGAAATCACTGAGGGCGAATTTTCCATTCTCTAAAGATTTCTTGGCGAGATTCACGCAGCAGAACAAAGAAGTATTGGAGCACTACAAAAATATGTACAGCCGGATCGAAGGCGCTAGGGGAACTCTTGAGCATAGGGACTTTGATGAAGAATTCAACGAGGAGATTTTTGCTAGGGCGCTTATTGTTCGGTTGACGAACATTCCAACCGGAAATGCCCATGCTGACAGTTTTCATTCATTGATTGTAGGTACGCTTGAATTTCTCTTTTGGCCTAATCTCATCTATCCGAAGAAGGAAACGTCAATTCACGATGGGCGGAAGCGTATTGATGTGACTTATACCAATGCCGCAAAGATCGGCTTCTTCCATCGTGTGCATACAGCCCATCAGATAGCGTCAAATATAATCATGGTGGAGTGCAAGAATTATACGAATGAACTATCTAACCCTGAGATCGACCAATTGTCGGGTCGCTTCAGCGTCAATAGGGGAAAGTTGGGCTTACTGGTCTACCGAGATGTATCTGACTATGATCACCTCCTCAGCCGGTGTCGTGACACGGCTTCCGACGGACGAGGATTTATCCTACCATTAGGCGATCGGCAGATAGTGGATTTCCTAGAGCTTGTCGCATCGGGAAACCGGCCGACCATTGACCAGCGGCTCGACGTGCTCCTTCTAAGGCTGATTTCGTAGCATTCCAGCCGATATTGGTGGGCGAAGGAGCTGAACCTCTGCGCCATCCATGGCACGCCCCAACGCCGGCTTGAACAGCCGGCGCAGTGGGTGCAGTGTCGAAGGTGGGGCTCACAACCCTGAAGCATAGGCGGTGGTCGCTGCGCCAACAGCGGCACCGATTTGCGCGGCACATGCCCGCTTAGCGGGTGCGTCGTCGCAACCGGCACCCTATGCCGGGAGTCCGTCGGATACAAGACCCTTCGGGGGAAGAAGGCGGGCGCGACCTATGCCGCGTTGTGAGCTCCCGGTGCCAGGGCCGGCCCCTGGCTTTGGCCTCACAAGCCATGCATGGGAGCAATCCTCAATGACCACGATCCACCTGACCCGGCGCAGAGCCGTAGCCGCGGCGCTGTGCGCGCCTGTAACGGGGCTGCCAGAGCAAAGTAGGGGCGCCCCCACTTCGCTTGACCCAAGAAATGACGGTGCCGTCATTTTTTCCGACCCCCTCGCCAATCTCCACACCGCCTATGCCGCTTGGCGGGAAGCCGACGACCACGCGACGGCCGTCGACATGGCAGTTCAGGACGACCTGCCGCGGACGCCGCGGTTCCAAGTGACGTTCCCGACACGCGAGTTGAACGCTGTCCTGGGGCGGGAGATCAGGCCGAAGTTCCTGCCGCTGACGCGAGCCAACCTTGAGATGGTCAGCGACGTTCAGCCGGAGATCTTGAGAAACGCCAAGTGGCGGGAGCGAACCGCAAGGAACCGACGACGCCTCGCAGCGCACGAGTCCGCGGTTCAAACTGTTAAGGAGCGCCACGGCCTGGCCGAAGCCGAACAGCGATGGGACGATGCCATCGGTGCGCTAATCGACGAACTGGCCCAGGCCCTCTGTGTCGATCGCCACGGCGTCTGGGATGTCGTCTGGGCAGTGGCGTCGAACCGGGGTTATCGCAAGGTCTACGGGATCGCGCCGGAGGTCGACGCATCATGACCAACCCAATCCCACCGTCCGAACGCAATCCGACCTTCAGCGCTTTGCTTGAACTCGAGGCGGAACTGACGCCGCTCTGCAGTTCGATCGACGCGCTGAACGATTGGGTGGACGAGACCGCCGGCAATGGCAGTGAAGAACTCATGCAGATCAGCCGTGATGGTACATCCTGGCTGGTCGGCCAGATCTGGTTGGGCGCGCAGAAGGTCCGCGACGCGTGGCTGGTGGCCATCGACGCTGCCGAGAAAGCTGGTGGCAGGTGCACTGATCGCCGGCCGGCAGCATCACCGCCGGCGACACCCTTTTCGCTGAAGGAAGAGCTCGCCGGGATCCGGGAGCAGCTCAGCCGGATCGAAGCGGCCATGGCCGGCCGACAAGCGGGAGCGGCCCGCGGCACTAAGGAGACGCGGTCCGTGAGCTGACCGCCGTCACACTATCGCTGAACGACAGTATGGGCCGGGCCTTCGGGCCCGGTCCTTCTTCGGACGGTGGACCATCGACCGCGGCCATGGTCTATTTGCCTACCAGAACGGGAGTGCCCACGCCCGTCTTCCCGCATCAACAGCCTGCCGCTGCACGCCGCCATGTCCGACGCCGAGACCACCGAGAAGACCGGCAAGCCCGAGAAGGAGTGGAAGAGCGGCAGCGACCGATGGCAAGGCTGGCTCAAGCGGTTCTGGTGGCTCCGGGGTATTGCGGCGGCGATGACCATGGCGGCGCTCGTCCCACAGTTCATCGACGTCAGCCGCTATGAGTTTCTGGCATCATTTCACGCGATGATTGTGGGATGGAACGAAGTCTGCCGGTGGATTGGCTCGATAGTTGGCGAGATTCCATTCTTACCAGATCTGTCAGATACGCAGGTTAGCACCATCGTATTTGCAACTACTGTCGGAGTCCCCGTGGCAATAAACTTCTATGTACAACGGAGATTTGCCCGGACAGAAAAAGAATCCTATAGTAAATTTACTGAAAATTTTTTTGAAATATTGCTTTGCATATTTCCAATCGTGTTTCTTGTGCTATTCTATCATAGTCTTGTCACGGTCGGCCTACCTAGAGAACTCGTCAGCATATTAATTTTTATACCTGGCGCCCTGCTATTTATTGGCAGTTGGGTCTGGGCTATTCTTGTACTTCATGGCTATGGTAGGGGAGTCTTATATAGTGTGACTTTTATACTGATGATGGAGCTACTTTACATGCTCAACACGCCTTGGCTGGCCGACCAGATCCGGAACCTGCCTTGCGAACTCCAGAGCCCACCGCCGGCGCACTGCCAAGCCCCGGCGACTCCGAGCGGCACAGGCGGGCCGTGAGCGCTGGCTCATCTGGAGCGTGCATCGAGCGGTGGTTGCCCATTCTTCTGGTGATGTTTCGGTGCTTGCTAGGCTGCAGATGCCGAGTCAGGCTTCGAATGCGGCTTCGCCAAATTCTTGATTTTCTTAGAGAAACTGGCGCGCCCGAGAAGATTCGAACTCCTAACCTCCTGATCCGTAGTCAGGTGCTCTATCCAATTGAGCTACGGGCGCGTGCCATGGGCAGTGCGGGCCTTGCCGCAAGGCCGCGGACGCTAGCCAAACGTGCCGGCTTTGGCAAGGGCGGATTGGCGGCGCCGGCGGCGCGGCGTGACTGGGCATTGCCTTGTCATACCCATTTGGGTGAGTCTGGGGGCGATGCCAAGCCCTCGGCACCGAAGGGCGCGCCGGACGCGATGGATTTCTTGATCGTGCGTCGATGCCTCTGGCTCTTGCCCCTGTTTCTAGCGGCCGCCTGCACCGGGCGGTGCGACGTGCTGTGGCCGGCGCTGGCCGGGGAACAGACGCCCTGCATGGCCGCGGCAGCGCCTGAGGTCGAAGAGGACGCGCTGGGCACGGAGGAGCCGGCGCCGCCGCGCCGGACCACGCCCACGCCATCCGTGCCGACAGCACAACCCGACGACTCGCCACGGAGCAGCGCACCGGCGGCGGCCCCGTCTCAGCCGGCGCCCGCAACGCCGGTGGCACGCCCCGACGAGCCGCTGCTCGAGGAGGAGAACGAGGACCCGAACCCGCCGACTGCGCATCCCGACTGGCCGATTCTGACGCTCGGCACCTTCTATGATGAAGGCGTGCTGATCGACGACCGGCTGTTGCAGGTACCCAATACGGGAACGCCGCAGGCGGCGCGGTACCGCGAGCTCGCCCTTGAGGTCCAGCGGCTGCGGGCTGTGCTGCCCACCTATGATGCCCGACTGGCCACCGTGCGGTCGGATCGGGAGCGGGCGAGCGTCGCCTATTATGGAGAGCTGGCGGCCGTCAGCGCGCGCATCCAGGGCGGTGGGGCACTGGGCGACCCGGGCTTGCGCGATGCGCTGACCCGGGCCGAGGCGCAGCTCGATGCGCTAGCCGGCGCGGATGCGCAACTGGGCCAGCTAGCCGACGAGGTGGCGGCTGACCGGTCGATAGCCTCGCTGCTGCGCGACCAGCTGGCCGATGCGGCCGCGCTCAGGCCTGAAGACCCGGCCGATCCGGAAACACGCGAGCGGCTGTCGGAAGCGGTGGAAGAAACGGCGACGCTGTTCGACCGTTTGTTGGAGGAGGTGGATGCCGAGGTCGCCGCGGCCGGCAGCCGCGATCCGGAGCAGGCGCCGGAACTGGCCGTGCTGCGCCAGGCTGCGGCCGACGGCGTGCTGCAGGGCCTCGGGGTCGGGCGCACCGGCCTGCCGGCGGAAGATCCTGAGCAGAGCGCATCGGGCAGCGGATTCGATGCCTATTTCCGCACCGAAGGACGGCTGCCGCTCATGGTCGTGCATTTGGAGGACAAGCTTGACACGGTGCGCCCCGAGATTTGGCAGGCGATCGCGCGCCATGTCAGCCCCGACGGCAGCGATGCCAGCCGGTTTTCCGTGGTGGCCGTCAGCCCGGCGCTGGAGCAGGCGAGCGCCGAGGCGCTTTATTCGCATCAGGTGCTGCAGCGCGCCGAAGCGGTCCGCCAGAGCCTGATGACGCTGGGCGTGGCGGCCGAGCGTATCCGCATCTTCCCTGTGTCCAGCGCCTCGGTCAGCGAGGGCGAGATCCGGCTCTACGGCCCCTGATCGCGGTATTCGGGGCTGGCCATCGGGCCGGTTCGCGCCATCTTGCTTCGATGGCGAAGGGCGATCGGAGTGGAGGCGGACAATGCCGGTGACCCGCATGATCCCATGGGCAGTTCTGTTGCTGGCGATGGCCGTCTGGTCCGGCCCTGCTGCGGCGCAAGACGAGCCGGTCGGGCCGGCTGACGGCGCTGCCATCGTCGGCGTCATCGAAGGCCAGCTTGACGCCTTCCAGCGGGACGCGGCAGCCGAGGCGTTCGGCTATGCCTCGCCGTCCATCCAGCGCATCTTCCGCACGCCAGACAATTTCATGTCCATGGTGCGCACCGGCTACCAGTCCGTCTATCGGCCGCAATCGGTGGAATTCGTCGATCTGGTGATGACATCGGGCGGCCTGACCCAGCGGGTGCTGTTCGTCGGGCCGGATGGCGTGCCGGTCATGGCGCATTACTATATGCAGCAACAGCCGGACGACAGCTGGCGCATCAACGGCGTTACCCTGCAAGAGAGCGGCCAGACCACCTGAGGCGGCACCCCGCGTTGCCTGGCACCGCGCGCATCCGCTATAAGCGCGCGATCGCTGTTGCACCGCGAAAGGACCCCTGATCTTGGTGGAAAGTTCCGCAGCCCGGCGCAGCTTCCCGGTGTCTTGGGAAGAGCTGCACCGCAACGCCCGTGCGCTCTCCTGGCGCCTGGCCGATATCCGCGCCTGGGAAGGGATTGTGGCGATCGCCCGCGGCGGCCTGGTGCCTGCGGCCATCGTGGCGCGGGAGCTGGAGGTCCGGCTGATCGACACCATCTGCGTGGCCAGCTACGACCATCAGGACCAGCGCACGGCGCGCATCCTCAAGCGTGTCGACGGGGACGGCCAGGGCTGGCTGCTGATCGACGATCTGGTCGATACCGGCAAGACGGCCCGGCTGGTGCGCGAGATGCTGCCGAAGGCCCATTTCGCCACCATCTATGCCAAGCCCGCGGGCCGGCCGCTGGTCGACACCTATATCACCGAGGTCAGCCAGGACACCTGGATCCATTTTCCCTGGGATATCGAGCTGCAGTACAGCCGTCCGATCGCCGAGCGCCTGACGGCCTCGTAAGGCGACCCTTGTCAACCGGCCCCCGGCGGCCTCACATTTGAAGTGGCGGGTCAGGCGACCGGATGGCCGCCTTCGGTGCGTGCATCGGGGGAGGAAAGTCCGGGCTCCACGGAAACACGGTGCCGGGTAACGCCCGGCGGGGGCGACCCCAGGGAAAGTGCC
>JANQIX010000089.1 GCA_028281925.1 Alphaproteobacteria bacterium | reverse complement strand
CTGGTGACCGACGCCGACTGGCGGCTCGGTATCTATGGGGCTTTCACGTCCGCCGACAATGCCAGGCTGTTGGACCACATGCGCACAGACTTCCCTGGCGGCGTGCTGCACCTGGTGGGCCACGGCAAGAACCCCAAGGCGCGCGATGCCTATGCCCGCCATTCCCGCGGCATGCAGCGCTTGCACGAGCGGCTGTCGGCGCTTGAGTCCGGCCCGCTGATCGAAATCTGGGAGAGCCTGACGGCGACTGATTTCCGGCCGGCGCTGCCGCGGGTCACCGTGCCGACGCTGCTGATCTACGGCGAAGCGAGCAACTACTACGGCCCCGAGGTCGGTGCCCATGTCCGGTCACAGATCGCCGGTTCGCGTTTGTTGATCTACGAGCACGCGGACCATGCCCCGCACCTGAACCGGCCGGAGCATTTTCTGGAGGATCTGAAGGCGTTTGCCATGGCACCGGGCGCCGCTGCGGCGTAACGGGTGCTCACTGCTGTGGGCGGCGCCGGTCATGCCGTCGTTTTCCGACGTCGGGGCTTACGCCAAAGAGAGTTCAAGCAGCGGCAACATGCGGCCGGGGATCGAGCCTGAGGGCACCTCGCCAACGACCTCGGCGCCCATCCTCCGGTAGAACGGTTCCGCGTCCGGATCCGCTTCGATGGTCATGCGCTCGGCGCCGAGCCGTCGGCCTTCGGCCATGGCCCATGCGAAGAGCCTGGCGCCGAGCCCCTGTCCCATTTCGGTTGGGTCGACGAACAGCTTGAGCAGGTCGCATGTGCCGTCTGTGACTTCAATCTGCGCCATGGCGACGACACGACCGTCGCGCTCCACAAAGGCGATGGACGTACGGTCCAACTCCGGCTCGGTCAGCGTCAGCTCGTCCCGGCATGCTGCGAGGAACGCATCGTCATATCCCCAGACGGCCTTGGATCTGAGGCATAGCGCAGAGAGAGCCACAAGGTCGCGTGGCGTGGCCGGGCGAAGGAACGACATAGGGTCACCGATAGCAGGCCAAGACGACATCCGCGACAAGGGCTTTGGTGTGCGTGCCGACAAGCGGGGGATTCTTGAGCTTTCGTGACCTGGGTGCAGCCGACCGCAGGTAAGAGCATTGCTGTCGTGGCCAAGCGGAGTTTGGAGCGGCAGCAGTATGCCAATTGCTGACTCTGCTCTCCCAGGAACGACACGGGCGGCCGCGCTCCGATTGGAGCCAGAGCCGACCAGGAATTGAGTTTCAACCGATGTGACCGGGACCTTGAGGTGGTAGACTGTCCAAAGAACAGACAGAAATGGAACAGCTACGCCTCCTGGATCGTGTTCCATGCCGCTGCATGGTGATCGTTTTAATGGCTCGGCAGGACTGTCGCTCAGTGAGGCGCGGAATGGATGAGATGCTGCGGAGCACTCCTCGCAAAATAGACGGTGACTTTATGCTGGTATTTCTACTCGGTGAATAACGAAGAAAAACCTGATGGACCGAGCGCAAATACGCGTATAAGCGCAAGATAAATCATGACCGATCCAGATAAGTTCGCTACTATTCGGCTGGAATGGCACTTCACTCCGCCAGACTACTTTGAAGAGAAAATTGAGTGCAAGCTTGAAGGGGTCGATGTCGTCATAGATGACGGAATAATAACAACAGAGATTGGGAAAAGCAAATATGACAGGCTGCCATCATTGCGTTCCTTACTACAGATACATCTTGATGGAATGTTCTTAGGTGCGCAGCTAATCAATTTTAGAAAGTATATCTTATCAAATTCTAGTGTTACGACAATATATCCAGATGGTAAGGTGAATTATCATTTGGAACCGTCGCCGGCTACTGTTCGGGTGTCTGTTGGAGTGCCAGACATTCGGATCACTGATAAAGATGGGAACGTCGTCTCAGACACAAGACAAGACCGGGTTGAGAGGAGACGGTCATTAGCTGATCGTGCGAGCGCGCACTATGCCAGTGATGACGTACTCCGTTCACTGCTTCGGAGCCACAAAGAAGCCATCCACGACCAAGCCAACGAACTTGTCCACCTTTATGAGATCCCAGACGCCTTAACGAAACGATTCGGTAGCCAATCAGAAGCGCGCAAGGAACTGGGAATCTCCAAAGCGGATTGGAACACATTGAGCGCTCTGGCCAATATGGAACCTCTGAGACAAGGCCGGCACCGCGGCCGTGCTTTGATGAGCCTGCGCGACGCTACTGATGCCGAGTTGTCGGAAGCAAGACGGATCGCTCACGGTATGATTGAAGGTTATCTCCGGTATCTGTCGACACCGTAGTGGGGGCGCGAGGAATTGGGGGTTGAACCGTCTCGTTGCCGCGGGGCCATAAGGATGAAGCATTGTCCGAATAATAACGATTAACGGGACAGTCGACGAGATAGCTTCAGATCGATACTCGCGGATCTCACTCGCTGGAGCCTGGACGAAGCGGACGCTGCCAGATACTCAATACCCAGCAGCTTCCTGTGGTGGGTCCAAGTAGTCGTTCGGGGCGGAACAGAGCATCGCGAACTGCGCCATTCACATGACCGGTCAGGGTCATAAGCACTCGACTTGGTTCATTTGAAGCGACGGCTGCTGAAGGGCGGATTTCGGCCGTCCGCCCTTCGGCCAAATGCATCCCCCTACGTGTACAGCTTGCTCGGCAAGTTGCTGGGTGGGTTCACGATCGTCACGGTGACCAGGATGGCGTTCAAGAGGGCCAAGACCTGGGGGCAATCAAGGATGCGAAGCGAGCCAACCAGTTCCGCGCCGATACCGATGCCGCCGACCATGCCGATGCAATGCTGGCTTGGCGCCGGCACATGCGGACATCCACACCGCGTACAAAGGGGCAAGAGCAGGGCCAATTTCGGCTCCGCCGACCCTACTTTGGCCGAACAGCGCCACGATGAAGGCGGTGATCGAGAGTGCCGGGCCGTTCCGATGGGTGCGTTCGCACCCGGCAGCTCAAGATTGCACGCCAGACCGACTGGCAGCATGCGCATACAAACGATGACATCGGAGATAGGGAGTCGAAATGAGCGCGCCGCCGGCGATCCACTCGCCACGCCATCCCCGTTCGCTCGACGCGTCGCTCGTGCTGCTCGTGGCGATTGCCGTCGACGGCGCGATTGCATGGCTGGCCGCAGGTCTGGGCCCGACGACAAGCATTCATCTTGCGTTCGTCGTGCACGCAGCCTTCACGATCTATGTCGGCGAGCTCTATAAGCTGCGCCGGGCTACGTGGTTCATCCTGATCGCGGCCTATCTGATATCGTTCGCGGTCGTCTTCCAAAGCTTCACCATGCCCGCCGGACCGTTCGGCGCCTGGCTTGCGGCCCAGCCTGTAATCGGCCCGGCCCTGGAGCCCCTTTCACGCGCCATCCCAGAGAGCATCACGCTGTTGGGTGTTGTGACCGCCCTGCTTGGCATGGCGTTGCTGGCGAACTTTATTGCGATGCAGGCGGTCGCGTGGCGGACGCGCTCGGCAAAAGCTTGGGTCGCTTTGGTCGCCTCTGGGATCGCAATCGCCGGCATCGTTCACCTTATCGTCTCTCGTCTGGCCGTCCCGGTAGAGGACCCGCTATCCGGGGCCGGTGGGTCGATGCTCACACCTGCCGTCATCGTGCCCGAGTGGTACGTCCTGCACGTGTACGCGATGCTCCGCGCCGTGCCTGGCAAGCTCGCCGGTGTCGTCGTCATGTTCTTGGCGATCGTGCTGCCCCTGCTTGCCGCCTGGTACCGCGCGGAACGTTTGCGCGCGGGACGGGCGCGGTGGGGATGGCGATTGGCCTGTCTCGGGCTGGCTATGGTGTGGGGCCTGCTGACCTGGCAAGGGACCCAGGTGCCGGACGGCAGCGTCATTGCCGTAAGCCGCGCCCTGATAGTCTGCTGGTTTGCCTTCTTTCTGGTGGTGCCGTTCACTCTCAGGCGCGCGAACCAATGAGACGGTCATTGGTGGTGGGGACGTAGGCAGTGAGGGCGCCTAGTTGAACCGCTTGCGCAGCATGTTGCTGAGCGCATCGACGATCGTCACCGTGACCAGGATGATGATCAACAGGGCGGAGACCTGGGGGTAGTCCAGGATGCGCAGCGAGCCGACCAACTCCGTGCCGATGCCGCCGGCCCCGACCATGCCCATGACGGTGGAGGCACGGAAGTTGTATTCCCACCGGTACATGGTCACGTCGGCGAATTGCGGGAACACCTGCGGCAGGACGCCGTGGGTGATCACCTGCAGGCGGCTGGCGCCGGCGGCCTCCGCAGCCTCGATGGGGGCGGGGTGGGCGTGTTCGATCGCCTCGGCGAAGAACTTGCCGACCATGCCGACGGAATGCAGGCCCAGCGCCAGTACACCCGGCAGCATGCCGAAGCCGACGGCCGCGACGAAGACGATGCCCATGATCAGTTCCGGGATGGCGCGGAGCGCGTTCAGCACCAGCCGGGCCGCCTGATAGGTCCAGGCGTTGGGCGCGGTGTTGCGCGCCGCCAGGAAGGCCAGCGGGACGGAGAAAAAGATCGCCAGCGCTGTGCCCGCGACGGACATGGCGAGGGTCTCGACCATCGGGTCGACCCAGGCCCGCCAGCGGGTGAAATCCGGCGGGATCATGTCGGTGAACAGCACACCGATGGCCGGCAGGCCATCGGCCAGCCTGGCGCCGTCCAGCATGCCTGTAACCCAGAGGCACAGGACGATGATGGCCAGAACGGCGCTGACCTGCAGCATCAGACGATGCCGCCCCCTGCGTTCGGCCTTCAGAACGCCACGGATCTCGTCGGCACTGCGGGCGTCGGCAAGGGGTCGGTTCATCGCTCAAGCCTCCTCTTCGCCGTGAGGCATTAGCCTTCGGGCTGCAGTTCTGACCGGATGGCGCGAATGATGTCGTAATCCGCGTCCGTGATCGGGGCGAAGCCGTCGGCGGAGAAGGGGCCAAGCACGGCGTCGCCGACCTCGGTGCCGAGCTCAAGCTCCAGGAACGCGGCTCGGATGCCGTCTTGCAGCTCTTGCGTCAGGTCGGTGCGCATCACCCAGGGGTATTGCGGGATGTCGGCGGAATAGCCGATGACCACGATCTGGTCGGCATCCACCATCTCGCGTTCGATCAGCCGCTCGAAGATCGGGCGGCTCAGGCCGCCGACCTCGGCATTGCCCAGCTCCACATTGCGGGCCACGGCGTCGTGGGCGCCGGTGAAGTTCTCCTCGTAATCCTCGCCGACGGTCACGCCTTCCAGCAGCATGGTGTATTTCGGCGCAAAATGGCTGGAGGTCGAGGCCTGGTCGCCGAAGGCGACGTCGATGCCCGAGCCTTCGATATCGGCGATCGACGTGATGCCGGAGTCCACATTGGCGATCAGCACCGACTGGTAGGTCGTGCTGCCGTCCTTCAGCCGGGCCGCGAACGGCTCGATCAACAGGTCGCCCTCTTCCATGCGCTCCCGCGCGATGGTGTAGGACGCGGGGCCGAAATAGGCGACGTCGATCCGGCCGAAGCGGGTCGCCTCGATCATCGAGGAATAGTCCGTCGTGACGATCAGCTCGATCTCGCGGCCGAGCGCGGCTTCCAGATGGTTGGCCAGGGGCTCGTTATCCTGGATCACGGTCGCGGCGTTTTCGTCCGGCAAGAGCGCAATGCGCAGCGTGTCGGGATCATGGTCGCCGGCGGCGAGCGCCACGCCGGCCCCCAGGGTCACTGTGGCAGCGGCGAGCATCGTTCGTTTCATGGGTCTCTCTCCGTCTGGGTTGATGCTTTTGGGGCCCGGGTACCGATCCGGGCGGGGAACCGGGTCTAGCTGCGGGCGCCGTAGATGAGCGACAGCGCCTGGTCGTCCAGCCTGTCCGGCGGACCGTCGAACACCACGCGGCCCTGCATGAGGCCGATGATCCGGTCGGCGAATTCGCGTGCGTATTCCAGCTGATGCAGACTGATGATCACCGGGATCCGATCTTCCCGGCAGATTGTCCTGAGCACGGTCAGCACACGTTCCGACGATGTCGGATCGAGTGACGCCACCGGCTCGTCCGCCAGGATCATCTTCGGCTCTTGGGCAAGAGCGCGCGCGATGCCTACGCGCTGTTGCTGTCCGCCGGAGAGATTGTCGCAGCGGGTCAGCGCCTGATCGAACAGGCCGACGCGGTTCAGGCAGTCCAGCGCCAAGCGGCGCTCCGCGTCTGAGAAGCCGATCAACGTCCGCCAGAACGAATGCCGGCCCAGGCGCGACATCAGTACGTTGTGCAGGGCAGGCAGCCGGCCGATCAGCTGGTGCTGCTGAAAGATCATCGCAGTGCCGCACCGGTGCTGTCGGATCGTCGATTGCCGCACCAGCTCACCCATGTCGCGCGACCGCACTGTGCCGCGGGTCGGCCTGACCAGCAGATTCAAGCTGCGCAACAGCGTCGACTTGCCGGCACCTGACGGGCCCAGCAGCACCGTCACCTGCCGGTCCGAAAGCTCCAGATCCGTGGGCTGCAGGGCCACCGTGCCGTTGGGATAAACCACCTCGACACCGTGCAGCCGGACGATCGGGTCGTCCGCACCTGCCGGTTCCGGGTCGAAGCCGATCTTTCGAAGCGGGAAGGCCGGAGGGGCGGGCGACCCCACCTCCACAGCGTCGAGAGCCATGACAGGACCTCCGTGATCACCCGTGACGGCGATTGGCTATTTCATTGCGTTTTCCAATGCAAGTGAAGCTTTGATGACGTATTGCAATGATGTTTTGGCTCTGCTAACTAGATGAAGAAACAGCAAAAGGGGGATCGCACCACGATATGGCGCGCAAGATCGTCGTTCCGAACCGGATAGAAGAAGAGATCCTGACGCGGCTTCGCGAGGCCGGGGAGGTGTTCGCCAACCCCGAGGAAACGCCGCTGCCGCCCGCTGCGTTGCGGGACGCGTGCCGGGATGCGGTCGCGCTGATGGCGTTCATGACCGAGACGGTCGATGCGGCGTTGCTGGACGCCTGTCCCCGTCTGCGCATCGTCGCCGGGGCCTTGAAGGGCTTCGACAATCTGGACGTGGCGGCGTGCACGGACCGCGGCGTGCTGGTGACGATCGTGCCCGATCTCTTGACCGAGCCGACGGCGGAGCTGGCCATCGGCCTGATGATTGCGCTGGCACGCAACCTCTGGGCCGGCGATGCGCATATGCGTTCGGGTGACTTCGCCGGATGGCGGCCGCATCTCTATGGCGGCACAATCCAGGGGGCGACGGTTGGCGTTGTGGGGGCCGGGGCGGTGGGCCGCGAGATCCTGCGCCTGCTCTCCGGGTTTCGCGGTCAGCGCCTCTATCACGATCTGCGGCCGCTCGACCCAACGACGGAACGGTCGCTGACGGCGACCCGTGTGCCGCTTGATGAGCTGATCGCCATCTCGGACTTCGTCGTTCTGGCCGTCCCGTTGACCGAGGGCACGATGCACATGGTGGACGCCGGCTTCCTCGCCCGGATGAAGCCGGGGGCGCGGCTGGTCAATCCCGCCCGGGGCAGCTTGGTGGAGGAGGCGGCGGTGGCGCAGGCTCTGAAGAGCGGTCATCTGGCCGGCTATGCGTCCGACACCTTTGAGATGGAGGACTGGAGCCGGCAGGACCGGCCGCGCGCCGTCCATCCCGAACTGATCGCGTCCGACAGGACAGTGCTGACACCGCATATCGGCTCCGCTGTCGTGGAGGTACGCCGGGCCATCGCTGCGTCGGCCGCCGACAGCATCCTGACGGTACTGCGGGGCGGCGTGCCGGAGACGCTGATCAACCCGGACGCGCTTGAGGTCGCCGGCCGATGCTGAACCTCTCCCTTCTGCGCAGCTTCGTCAGCCTGGCCGAAACCGGCAGCTTTCAGGATGCCGCCGCGCGGCTGCAGATCGCCCAGCCCACGATCTCACAGCACATCAAGAAGCTGGAACAGGACCTGGGCGTGATGCTGATCGAGCGCAGCCATGCCGGCAGCCGCTCGACCCGCCACGGCGAGCGGCTGTTGCCCTATGCGCGCAGCCTGCTGCGCACGGCCGAACGCGCCGCCGCCGTGGCGCAGGAAAGCGCGCTGGTGATCGGCTGCAGCGGCAACATCGCCGGCTATTTCATCTCCCGGGCCATCAAACGGTTCCTGGAGGCCGACGGCTGGACCGGCGGGTGGGAGGTCAAGACCGCCCCCAACCCCCAGATCGCGGAGATGCTGAAGAGCCGGGAGATCGACTTGGCGGCCATGGAATGGCCCATGGATGCCCCCGGCATCGCCGTGGAGACATGGCGCGACGCCAGGATGACGGTGATCCTGCCCCCCGACCACCCCTGGGCCGGGCGCACTGCCATCGCGGTCGACGAGTTCTTGAGCCTGCGCCTGATCGGCGGCGAGAGCGGCTCCGGCACCGGCACAGTGCTGCGCGGTCTGTTGGGCGATCGGTCGGCCGACGTCACGATCGCCGCGAATGTGGGCTCCACGGAAGCGGTGAAGAGCGCGGTGAAGTCCGGGCTCGGCGCATCGATCGTGCTGGAGCAGGCGGTGGCCGACGATGTGGCGGACGGCCGGTTGGCAAGCGTTGCGCTTGAAGCTGTGCCGCTGGCAAAGACGTTCTATATCGCCCGCCCCGCCAACCTGCCGGACGACGACGTCACAGCGCGCTTCGCCCGATCGCTGGCGGGCGACCGCAGCGACGGCTGAGGGGCTGCCAAAGACGTCTTAGATGAGACGCCCCGCTTGGGTCCAGTAAGGGGTCCTCAGCACACGTTTGAAGATCTTGCCGCTGTCTTCGCGGGGCAGGGACGCGTGGAATGTCACCACCTTTGGGATCATATAGCGAGCGACCTCACCCTCCAGGTGCTGCCGCACGTCTTCCTCGGTGACCGTCCGTCCCGGTTCAGGCTGCACTGCCGCGGCCAGGGCCTCCCCGAACTCGGCGTCGGGGATGCCGAACACGGCGCAGTCGGCGATGCCCGGCAGGGTCATCAGGGCGGCTTCGATCTGGGCCGGATAGATGTTCACGCCGCCGGAGATCACCATGTCGGCCGCACGGTCGCAGATGAACAGATAGCCGTCTTCGTCCAGGTAGCCGACGTCGCCCATGGTGATCAGGCCGTCGCGCTCCACCGCCCGGCGTGCCTCCGGACTGTTGACGTAGGTGAAGTCAGGATAGGCATCTTGGCGGACATGGATCGTGCCGGGCGTGCCCGGCGGGCAGACCGTGCCGTCGTCGGCATAGATGCGCACGGTGGCACCTGCAATGGCGCGGCCGGCGGTACCGGGGCGGGCCAGCCACTCTTCGGACGACACGGCAGTCAGATAGCCGGTTTCGCTGCCGGCATAGGTCTCGTTGATGATCGGGCCCAGCCAGTCGATCATCGCGCGCTTGACCGCGGGCGGGCAGGGCGCGCCGGTGCTGGCGACGAAGCGCAGGCTGGAGAGGTCGTGGCGGCGGCGCTCGGCTTCCGGCAGCGCCAGCAGGCGCACGAACATGGTCGGCACCAGATAGATGTTGGTCAGCCGGTGCCGCTCGATGGCGGCCAGCGTTGCCGCCGCATCGAAGCGCGGGAACAGCACCACGCGTTCGCCACGCAGCATCGCGTGCGTGACATGCGTGTTGGGCGCGGTGTGGTAGAGCGGGCCGGTCGCCCCCGTCCGCACGCCCGGTGTGATGCCCAGCGCCGTTTCGGTCATCGCCGCCATGCGCGCTAGATGCTCCGGCGTCGGCGATGCGCGCCGCACACCCTTGGGGCGGCCGGTGGTGCCGGAGGTATAGGGCATGTTGCCGCCGGGCGGCGGGCTCGGGCCGTCATAGGGTCGCGCGTCGGCGACCGCAGTGTCCCAGTCGGCCAAACCGTCGGGTGTCCGGCAGGCATCGGGCGATAGGCGATGGGCCGCCGCGACTTCCGGTGACGGCGTTGCGGCCAGAACCCGAAGCGTCGTGTCGAGGGTGGTCCGCAGGCCGGCCAGCAGATCCGCATGGCCGACCAAGACCGTCGCCCCACTGTCGCTGAGGATGTAAGCAATGTCGGCCGGCGGAAAATGCCAGTTGATGGGGCATGAATAGGCGCCGAGCCGACGAGCGGCGAACATCGCCTCAAGGAACACGACGTCATTGCGCAACAGCAGGGCGACGACGTCACCAGCGCGGACGCCGAGGCCGTGCAGCATCCCTGCTGCCCGGTCGATGCGGTCGGCCAGCGTGGTGCCCTCGATCAGGCGATCGCCGACAACGATGTCGGCCAGGCTTTGAGTCACGGGCAAGGCTCCGAAGCGATCGATCGTCGGGCGCAGGCATGCTTGTGGCTGGTTGCGTGACGCTGCCCATGAAGGTCCCCGCCTTCGTGGGGACGACGTTTCTGTGGCGTAGACCCCAACCCGCGCGCCATCCCCGCGTAGGCTTGGATCTCTTCGAACACTTTGCGGTTGGCCATCTGAGACGCTGCGGCTACCCGCGCCCGGCTGTCTTGCGTCAATGGGCGGTATCTCCTGAATGGCATGTGACTACAGTGCACGCTTCCAGGCCCGCTGCGCTGGTCGGCTGTCAGCCGCCACGGTCGGCATCGACGGGCTGCGGTGCCGGCGTCGCCGGGCGCAGCATCTGCATCGCCACCACCAGGGCGACAAGACCCACACCGATGCCGTCCGTCAGCAGGCCCGGATAGATGAGCACGAAGGCCGCGGCGACCAGAACCAGCCGCTGCCACCACGGCGTGGCCGCCAGGAAATAGCCGTGCAGCGAGGCTGCCAGGCACACCACGCCGACGACGGCCGTGGCTACGGCCATGGCCACGCCGTGCCACGGGCCGATCATCAAGAGCGCCGGGCCCAAGGCGAACATGAACGGCACGATATAGCCCGTGGCCCCAAGCTTCACCGCCGCCAGGCTGCTTGCCCACAGTCCGGCGCCGGAAAGCCCGTTGGCGGCATAGACGGCAATCGCCACCGGCGGCGTGATGGCCGAGAGGATGGCGTAGTAGAAGAGGAACAGATGGGCTGCCTCGATAGGGATGCCGAGCTGTTCCAGCGCCCGGGCCAAGAGCGCCACCATGACGATGTAGGCCGGCGTCGTCGGCATGCCCATGCCCAGGATGATGCCCGCCACCATGGTAAGGATCAGCGCCAGGAACAGCGTGTCCTGGGCGATGCCGACAACCAGGCCGGTGAAATCGAGCCCCAGCCCGGTCAGCGTAATCACGCCGATCACGATGCCGGCACTGGCACAGGCCAGTGCCACCGGTACCGCACCGCGGGCGCCAGCCTGCAGCGCTTCGACGATCATGGTAAAGGTCACGTCTTTGCGGGTCGTCTTGCGCATGAGCATGGTCGGGATGACCGAGACGATGCCGCACAGCGCTGCGAACTGCGCGCTGTAGCCGTTGAACAAGACGCCCAGGATGATCAGCAGCGGCAGGAACAGGTGCCCGCGCTCGCGCAGCACATCCCAGACGCGCGGCAGTTCACTGCGCGGCAGACCGCGCATGCCGGTGCGCTTGGCCTCGAAATGCACCGCGGCGAACAGGGCGACGTAATAGAGCACGGCCGGGATCAACGCGAAGCCTGCGACGGTCAGATAGCTGACGCCCAGGAACTCGGCCATGACGAAGGCGGCCGCCCCCATGATCGGCGGCATGATCTGCCCACCGGTCGAGGCCACGGCCTCCACCGCGCCGGCAAAGGCGGGGCGATAGCCGATGCGCTTCATCAGCGGGATGGTGAACGTGCCGGTGGTCATCACATTCGCAACGGCGCTGCCGGAAACGCTGCCGAACAGACCGCTGGTGATGCAGGCGACCTTGGCAGGACCGCCCGCCGCACTGCCGGTCAGGCTGAGCGCGAAATCCATGAACAGCCGGCCCGCCCCGCTGCGCTCCACCAGCGCGCCGAAGATGATGAACAGCACGATGAAGGTGGCCGAGACGCCGGCCGGAATGCCGTAGACGCCCTCCGTCGACAGGGTGAGCTGTTCCAGAAGCACCTCGGGATTGGTGCCGGTGAAGACCAGCGCGTAGCCCACGAACAACAGAGCGGTCAGCGGCAGGATGGGCCCCAGCGCGCGCCGCGTCGCCTCCAGCACCAGCAGCAACAGCGCGATCCCGACGACGACGTCGCTGTCGTTGAGCGGCGTAATGTAGATGAAGCGGTTGAGGATGTAGTCGAGCTGCAGGATCGGATAGGCGGAGACCGCCAAGGCGGCGACCATGAACAGGATGTCCGCCACCCTCGGCCCCTCGCGCCCGCCCGTGCGGGACCACATGGGCAGCGTGAGGAACGCCAGCACCAGCGCGAAGCCCACATGGGAGCTGCGCAGCACAATGGCGTTCGGTGTGCCGACAAAGGCGATGTACAGGTGATAGCAGCTCATACCGAGCGCCACCGCCATGGTCAGTCGCTGCGTCCAGGTGGCGATCTTGGGGCTCATGCTTGCGAAAGAACGAACGGTTGCCGGGGGGCCGCACGAAGCCCCCCGGCAGGGTTGCGACTAAAGGGCGCCTTGCTCGGTGTACCAGCGCTCCGCACCCGGGTGCAGCGGCACGCCCGTCTCGACGGCCATGTCGGCCGGCGTGATACCCTCCATCGCCCGTGCGATCGCCTGCAGATCGGCAATGTTGGCATAGACGTTGTCGAGGATGTTGTGCACCAGATCGGCATCCAGATCGCAGCGAGCGATCACGTGGGTGGCATAGCCGATCACGTTCACGTCGTCATCGACGCCGGGATAGCTGCCCCCGGGGATCGTGAGCATGTTGAAGCCGGGATTCAGTTCCCGCATCGCATCGAACGTGGTGTCGTCCATGCCGATCAGGTGGATGTCGCGCGCGCTGGCGAGGTCCATGATGGCACCGGCCGGCACCGTGGTGCCCAGCGTGAACACCTCGGCATTGCCATCCTTCATCAACGACACCGCATCGGTGTACGAAACCTGGTGATAGTCGGCCATGCTGTCCGGCGTCTGGTCGATCACCTGCAGCATCTGCCGGGTGATCTGCTCACCGGTATTGCCGCGCGGCTGGGTGGCGAGCGAGCGGCCGCCGATATCCGCTACGGTCTCGATGCCGGTGTCCGTCGTGGTCACGACCTGGAAGTACTGAGGATAGAGCGTGGCGACATTGCACACATTGTCCGCCGCTTCTTCGAACGGGTCGCGGCCATTAATGGCATCGACGGTGGAGACGGAGTTGGCGAAGCCCAGGTCGCTGCGGCCGCCCTGCACGCCCTGCACATTGGCCACACCGCCGCCCGGCATCACTTGCATGCTGACGCCGTCGATATTGGCTTCGACGATCGCCTGGATAGCACCGCCCAGCGGGTACCACGAGCCGCCCTGCGGGCCCGTCATCAGCGTCAGCGACTGTGCACCCGCCGTGCCGGCGGTCAGGGTCGTGCCGGCGAGCAGAAGGCCGGCCAGGGTATAGCGTGTCCGATGCGTCATGGTTTCCTCCGTGTTGTGCTTTCTCTTCTGCGTTACGAGTCGAACGCCGGGGGCTTGTGGTTCGGCGTTATGGCACCCCCTCCGCCAGGTGGAAGGGGGCGCCGCACCGCTTGGCGAGAGCCTTCAGGTCGTTCAGGAGGCTGTCGCCGAGCGGAATTCCATGGACCGATCGTTCGTCATGCGCCGCGTGTTCCGGGTCGCCGGCGACCATAACCGGCTGTCCGGTTTCGGCCGGGGGGCTCGCGCGCATGGCATCGATCAGAGCGTCCAGATCGTCTTCGAAGTCGCCGGTCTCGCGGAAGGCGTCGGGGTCGATGGCCATCAGGAAATGGCCCACATCCAGCTGCGTGTTGTCCTTTGGCCGAAGCGGCGCGAAGGCGGCGCCCGAGAGCGTGGTCGAGAGAATCTCCACCAGCGTGGCGAGGCCGTAGCCCTTATGGCCGCCGAGTTCCCGGCTTCCGCCCAGCGGTGTCAGCCGCTTGACGACGAGCGCGGCGTCAGGGTCGGTCTCCGGCCGGCCCTGGGTGTCGAGCGCCCAGCCGACCGGAAGCTGCCGGCCGGCGCGCTTGGCCAGGCGCAGCTTGCCTATGGCGGCCGTGCTGGTGGCCATGTCCAGCACGAAGGGACGGTTGCGGGACGTCGGCGCAGCGAGAGCAATCGGATTGGTGCCCAGCATCGGCACCGTGCCGAAGGTCGGCACGATGGCGGGCAGGTGGACGGACGAGGTGACGATGCCCAGAACGCCCTTCTCGGCCATGCCGGCGGCGTAGAAGCCGGCGGCGCCGAAATGATTGCTGTTGCGCACGGCAACGGCGCCGAGACCGAACGCCTGCGCCTTCTCTGTGGCCAGATCCGCAGCCAGGCACGCCGGTCGATGCCCCAGCCCGCCGCCGCCATCGACTACGGCGGTGGCAGCCCGGTCGCGCACAACGCCAACCTCGGGGCGAACGATCAGCGAGCCCTGGCTCAGGAACTGCTCATAGAGCAGCAGCAGCGCGATGCCGTGACTGTCGATGGCGCGGAGATCGGCCCAGACCAGCGCTTCGGCGGTGGCGGCGACATCTGCGGCCCCAAACCCCCAGGCCGTCAGCACGCTCTCGATCTGCGACCGCAGGTGTATCGCGGGAATGCCCATGGGACCCAACGCCCCCGGTCAAGCAGCCGCCGTCATCATCGTGCCATTGTAAGCGAGAAGGGCGCGCGCCGCCGCTGCCACATCGTGCCGATGCCGCTCCTCCAGATTACTGAGCATCGGCAGCATGGGGCCCATATCCGCAATGCCGGCAAGGGTGACGGCATCGTGAAGCACGCGGATCGGACTCAACCCGTCGCGCAGATCCTCTAAGGGCAGGAAGTGCCCGCGGATTGTCTCGGCCGTTTCGACATCGCCCGATGCGAGCGCGCGCAGCAGGCGGGTCGACGCGGCCGGGGCGACGCACACAGAGCCGGAGGTGAAGGCACCCAGGCCGAACCGGGTGAAGTGGACGATCGCCGGCCGCTCGCCGATGCCGCTGACGATCAGCGATGGATCGACGGCCTGCACCAGCCGTTCCAGCAGCGGGTCCACGGTCGGGTCCTCGCGCACTACGGCGTATTTGATGCCGGCCACAAGGCCATCATCGACCAGGGCACGCACGTGATCGACCGAGAGATAGGCCTCGGTCTTCATATAGAGGATCACCTTGCGGGCGATGCGCTCGGCAAACAGGCGGATCGCCTTTGCAGCGCCGTCCGGCGTCGCCGGGAAGGCGAGCGGCAGCACCATCACCGTGGGAAAGGCGCGATCTTTCAGGACATCGGCCTGGTCGGTCAGCCGGCCGAAATCGGGCCCGGCCGAGGGGATAACCCAGGTCTCAGCTGCCGCCGAATCTTCAAGTAATGACAACGCGGTATCGTATTCTTTTAATGCAATGTTGTATAGATTTGCGTTGCCGCCGTACATTAGCGTGGTCACGCCACCGCTCTCGAGATGGCGGATCATCCGGCGGTTGGCTTCGGGGTTGAGCGACAAGTCCCCGTGGCGGGCAAGCGGCGGCACCGCCAAGACGGAGCTGCGAAGATCGGCTGCGGTGACCGGGTTGGTCTTCATGTCGTCCTCCCTAAGGCGCCGTCATTGAGACCGTTTGGTGCGGGTTGCCTGGGCGGGTCCCACATCCTGCATGCAATGGCGACGATGACACTGTATACAGCAATGGCCACTCTTCTGTATACAGCGGTCGCGATCATACCGGGCCGGAGCGGCGGTGTCTCTGCCAATCATCCGTCGGACCTGTGTGTTTGGCGCCGCTGCGAGAACATGCGGTAGCATTCCGGCGCCAAGGTGAGGGCGGCCAAGACCGGGCGGGTCACCCGGTAAGCTTGGGCCCGCATAATCTGGGGACGAAGGTGGCGGTCCATCGGTGGCATCGGCGCGCGCTGACGGCAATGCTGGTGGCCATGATGGTCCCGACCTTCGCGCGTCTGCTCGATGCGGGGCCGTGGGCCACGACGGCCGGATGCCTGGCCTGCGCCGGCTTTCTTGCGCTGGCATGGCGCCGCGCCGGCCGGGTGGGTGGCGTTCTGCTGATCGCATCCATCGGTCTTGCCGCGACCCTTGTCGCCGTCACCGAAGACGCCGGCCGGGTGATGGTACAGGGTCTCAGCCAGGCGGCGTTCCTTGGCACGTTGGTCTTGGTGCTTGGCCTCGTCCGCGATGCTGCGGTGACGTCGCCCACGGTGACGCAGGCCGGCCGCATCATCGTTCACCAGCCGCCGGGCCGCCGGTATCTGGCCTTGGCGTTCGGCAGCCACCTGTTGACGATCCTGTTGAACCTGGGCGCTTTGAGCCTGCTGAGCGCGGTGGTCCGCGTCGGCATTGGCGAGGCGGACCGGAACCGGCGCGAGGCCCTGAGCCGCGAGCGACGGTCGTTGAGTGCGGCGCTTAGGGGATTCGGGGCGTCGACCGTCTGGGCGCCGACGACCATCGCCCAGGCACTGATCGTGACCTCGGTCCCAGGCGTGCTGTGGACGGACACGGCCGCGTTCGGCTTTGCAGCCTCTATGCTGATCACCGCTGTCGGATGGCTGCTGGATAGCCTTGAGGGAGGCGACGGCGGCCTGGCCCTTGAAAGGGCACCGCTGACGGTTGGCGAAAAACGGGCCGTCCTCTTGCTGATGGTGCCGGTGGGCCTGCTGCTTTTGCTGGTCACGGCGCTGAAACTGCTGTTCGACTTGCGGCTGATCGAAGCGGTCGTGGCGGTGGGGCCGATGTTCTGGCTCGGCTGGATCCTGCTGCAGCAGCGCAAGAGCGACGAATCCCGCGTCCGCCAGACCAGTGTCCGTCTGCGCGATGTCGTGCGCGATCAGTTTCCGGCGGCCAGCCCCGAGATCGTCGTGATCGCCTCAGCCGCCTTCATCGGTGCGGCGATCGCCGCCTTACTGCCGGCGCTGGGGCTGGAGGGGCTGCTGAACCTCGGCGCCTGGCCAACCGCAGCCGCAATTGCGGTGCCGGCGATCTTCGTGATCACAGCGCATCAGATCGCCATCAACCCGATCATCAGCGTCACCATAGTCGGCGCCATCCTGCAGCAGGCGCAGCCCGATCCTTCCCTGGCCGCCGCGATCGCCGTTGGGCTGGGCGCGGCTTGGGCGACCACGGTCGTCGTGTCGCCGTTCGGCATCTCGGTGCTGCTGCTGGCGCGGCTGGCGGAACGGCCTTCGCGGATCGTGAGTTGGGGTTGGAACGGGGTCTATGCACCGCTGGCCCTCGCCACGGCGTTGGCTGCCATAGTGGCGGCGCATGCCGCGTTGACTTGACAGGCCGGTGGCTGCAAGGGCCGTATTGCGGAAAATCCGCGAAACCGGGGCGAACCGGTCCCGGGCAGGGAACGCATCCATGGCACGGCCCAGACGCAGAACCGCCGAGCAGCTTCGCAGCCACCGTTGGTACGGGGTCGGCGATCTCCGCGCGTTCGGCCACCGCTCGCGCGCCAAACAGATGGGCTATGGCCGCGATGATTTCGCCGGCAAGCCGGTGATCGCCTTGGTCAATACCTGGAGCGAGATCAACCCTTGCCACAGTCATTTCCGCCAACGGGCGGAAGAGGTGAAGCGCGGCATCTGGCAAGCCGGCGGCTTTCCGGTCGAGCTGCCGGCAATGTCGCTGTCAGAGCCGTTCGTCAAGCCGACGACCATGCTCTACCGCAACTTCCTGGCCATGGAGACTGAAGAACTGCTGCGGTCGCACCCGGTCGACGGGGCGGTGCTGATGGGCGGCTGCGATAAGACTACGCCGGCGCTGATCATGGGCGCCGTCAGCATGGGGCTGCCCTTCCTCTTCGTGCCAGCCGGGCCGATGCTGCGCGGCAACTGGCGCGGGCGGACGCTGGGCAGCGGTAGCGATGCGTGGAAGTACTGGGCCGATCTGCGGGCCGGCGCCATCGATGAGCAGGCCTGGAACGAGATCGAAGACGGCATCGCCCGTTCACCCGGGCACTGCATGACCATGGGCACGGCCTCGACCATGACCTCGGCCGCCGAGGCGCTGGGGCTGACATTGCCCGGCGCGGCATCGATTCCCGCCGCCGACAGCAACCATGCCCGCATGGCGACGGCAAGCGGCCGACGCATTGTCGATATGGTGTGGGAAGATCTGACCCCGGCCCAGATCCTAGACAAGGCAGCGTTCCACAATGCAGTCAGGACGGCGATGGCCCTTGGCGGGTCGACAAACGCGATCATTCATCTGATTGCGATGGCCGGTCGCGCGGGCGTGGACCTGACGCTCGACGATTTCGACCGGCTGTCGCGCTCGGTACCGGTCGTCGCCAATATCAGGCCCTCCGGCGCCTACCTGATGGAGGACTTCTACTATGCTGGCGGCCTGCGCGGCTTGATGATGCGGCTGGCCGACAAGCTGCATATGGGGTGCCTGACCGTAAGCGGGCTGACGTTGGGCGAGACGCTGGTAGGCGCGGAGGTCCATGACGCTGATGTCATCCGCACGATAGACGATCCGGTCTTCCCGGAAGGGTCGACGGCCGTGCTGCGCGGCAGCTTGGCGCCCGACGGTGCGGTCATCAAACCCAGTGCCGCTGAGCCGCATCTGCTGCAGCACACCGGCCACGCCGTGGTCTTCCACGACTACAACGACATGGCGGCCCGGATCGATGATCCGGGTCTAGAGGTGACGGCCGACAGCGTGCTGGTGCTGCAGAGCGCCGGACCGCTGGGCGCACCGGGCATGCCGGAATGGGGACAGTTGCCCATCCCGAAGAAGCTGCTGGAGGCCGGGGTACGCGACATGGTCCGCATCTCCGACGCGCGCATGAGCGGCACCAGCTACGGCGCCTGCGTGCTGCATGTGGCGCCGGAGAGCCATGTGGGCGGACCGTTGGCGCTGGTGCATACCGGCGACCGAATCTCGCTGGACGTCCCGGCGCGCCGGATTGACCTGCTGGTCGACGAAGACGAACTGGCCCGCCGCCGCTCGCTCTGGCAGCCACCGCCGCCACCCTACCCGCGCGGGTTCGGGGCGATTTATGCCCGGCACATTACCCAGGCGGACAAGGGGTGCGACTTCGACATTCTGGCCTCGACCGACCCTGTGCCTGAGCCCGAGATACACTGACGATACGGCCCGAGACGATGACCGCCGCCTATCCGCATCTGTTTCAGCCGATCATGGTGGGATCGGTTCAGCTGCCGAACCGGCTGGTCATGGGATCCATGCATACGGGGCTGGAGGCGAGGGCCGACGGCGCGCCGCGGCTGGCCGCCTTCTACGCCGAACGGGCTGCAGCCGAAGCCGGACTGATCATCACCGGCGGCGTCTCGCCGAACTTCGAAGGGCGGCTGAAGGATGAGCCGGCCATGCTGGCAAGCGCTGCGGATGCCGCGTGGCACCGGCCAATCCCTCAGGCCGTGCACGAGGCGGGCGGGCGGATCGTCCTGCAGATCCTGCACAGCGGCCGCTATGGCTATCACGAGGCCATTGTCGCGCCGAGCGCCATCCGCTCGCCCATCAACCGCGAGATGCCGCGGGCGATGACCGAGGCCAACATCACGCGCACCATCGGTGACTTCGCAACGGCTGCCGGGCTTGCGCGCGAAGCCGGCTATGACGGCGTCGAGGTCATGGGCTCCGAAGGCTACCTGATCACCCAGTTTCTGTGCCCGCGCACCAACCAGCGGGACGACGACTGGGGCGGCAGCCTGGATCACCGGCTGCGCTTCGCTGTGGAGACGGTGCAGGCAGTGCGGCGGGCCGTGGGCCCGGATTTCTTGGTGATCTTCCGCATCTCCACGCTCGATCTCGTGGAAGGCGGCCTGACGGCCGATGAGACGGTGGCGCTCGCTCGTGCAGTGGAAGCGGCGGGCGCGGACATGCTGACAAGCGGCATCGGCTGGCACGAAGCCCGCGTGCCGACGATTGCGCAGGCCGTGCCGCGCGGCGGGTTCGCCTGGGCGAGCCGGCGGATCACAGAGGCCGTCGCCATTCCCGTGGCGGCCAGCAACCGCATCAACACGCCGGAGGCCGGCGAGGCGATCCTGGCGGCGGGCCATGCCGACATGATCTCCATGGCGCGGCCGTTCCTGGCCGACGGGGCCTTCGCGGCAAAGGCGCGGTCCGGCGATCGGCGCGGCATCAACATCTGCATCGCCTGTAACCAAGCCTGCCTGGACCACTATTTCATCGATGAGCCGGCCTCCTGCCTGGTCAATCCGCACGCCTGCCGGGAAGAGGAGCTGCGGGTGACTCCGGTAGAGCAGCCGCGGGCCATCGCTGTGGTCGGCGGCGGGCCAGCCGGACTGGCCGCCGCCGTCGTTGCCGCTGAACGGGGCCACCAAGTGACGCTGTTCGAGGCCGCTTCGGAGTTGGGCGGCCAGTTCAACTTGGCCAAGCGCGTGCCGGGAAAGCAGGAATTCGGCGAGAGCGTTGCCTATTTCGCCGATCGCCTGCAGCGAGCGGGCGTCGAACTCCGCCTCGGCCAGCGGGCGACGACCGATGACTTGGCGGGCGGCCGTTTCGCGCATGTCGTCATGGCATCCGGCGTGGCACCGCGGCGCCCCGACATCCCCGGCATCGAACACACCATGGTGGCCACCTATGCCGACGTACTGACCGGCCGCGTGCAGGCGGGCCGTCGCGTCGTGATCATCGGCGCCGGCGGCATCGGCTTCGATGTGGCGCTGTTTCTGCTGGAGCGCAGCCTGCGCAGCCATGTGGAGGCTGATGCGTTCGCGCATCACTGGGGCATTGCTACGAATGGCGAGGTGGCCGGCGGCCTGGACCCGGGCGGCGCCTCGGACGACCCACCGCATCACGAGATCACCATGCTGAAGCGGTCTCCCGGCGGATTCGGGCGCACGCTCGGCCGGTCGACCGGCTGGATCCACCGGCTGATCCTCGCGCGGAACCGCGTGGCCCAGTTCGCCGGCGTCGCATACGATCGCATCGACGATCGCGGCATCCACATCACCGTAGCCGGCGAGGGGCGGCACATTCCGGCCGATACGATCGTTATCTGCGCCGGGCAGGACCCTCTGGCTGAGCTGGCCCCGGACCTTGCCGCGGCTGGCGTGGCTGCGACGGCGATCGGCGGTGCGCGTCTGGCCGCGGAGCTGGACGCCGAGCGTGCCATCGAGGAAGGAACCCGCCTTGCCCTGGCGCTCTGATCACCCCTGTTGGAAAGCTTGACCGATGACTGACGACGCTCCCCAGCGAACCAGCCGCTTTGACAACAGCCGCCTGATCCGCGCGCCTCAGGGGCGGGAGCTGAGTGCCAAGAGCTGGCTGACCGAGGCGCCGCTGCGCATGCTGATGAACAACCTGGACCCGGACGTGGCCGAGCGGCCGCAAGAGCTGGTGGTCTATGGCGGCATCGGCCGGGCAGCGCGCGACTGGCAGAGCTTCGACCGCATCTGCGACGCCCTTCGGTCGCTGGAAGGCAACGAGACCCTGCTGGTCCAGTCGGGCAAGCCGGTCGGGGTGTTCCGCACGCATGAAGACGCGCCGCGCGTACTCATTGCCAATTCAAACCTCGTGCCCCACTGGGCCGACTGGGACCATTTCCACGCGCTCGATCGCGCCGGGTTGATGATGTACGGGCAGATGACCGCCGGCTCGTGGATCTATATCGGCAGCCAGGGGATCGTGCAGGGGACGTACGAAACCTTCGTGGAAGTGGGACGGCAGCACTACGGCGGCGACCTGGCGGGCCGGTGGATCCTGACGGCCGGGCTAGGCGGCATGGGCGGGGCCCAACCTCTGGCTGCCACTATGGCCGGCGCCTCGATGCTGGCCGTGGAGTGCCAGCCGAGCCGGATCGAGATGCGCCTGCGCACCGGCTATCTGGACGACAGCACCGACAATCTGGACCTGGCGCTGGAGATGATCTCGGAAGCCAGGGCGGAGCGGCGGGCGGTGTCCATCGGCCTGTTGGGCAACGCGGCCGATGTGTTTCCGGAGCTGGTGCGGCGCGGTGTGCGGCCGGACGTGGTGACCGACCAGACCTCGGCCCACGACCCGGTCAACGGCTATCTGCCCGCCGGCTGGACGCTGGCGGAGTGGGCGGAGCGGCGCGAGACCGACCCGAAGGCGGTCGAAGCGGCGGCCAAGCGGTCCATGGCCCTGCATGTCCGGGCCATGCTGGACTGGCACCATGCGGGCGTGCCGACGCTGGATTACGGCAACAACATCCGCCAGATGGCCAAGGACGAAGGCGTGGATGATGCCTTCGACTTCCCCGGTTTCGTGCCGGCCTACATCCGGCCGCTGTTCTGCCGCGGCATCGGCCCGTTCCGCTGGGCAGCGCTGAGCGGTGAGCCGGAGGACATCTACCGCACCGACGAGGTGGTCAAGCGCCTGATCCCGGACGACCCGCATCTGCACACCTGGCTGGACATGGCGCGCGACCGTATCCACTTCCAGGGGCTGCCGGCGCGCATCTGCTGGGTCGGTCTCGGCCAGCGCCACCGGCTGGGGCTGGCCTTCAACGACATGGTGCGCACGGGTGAAGTGCATGCGCCGATCGTCATCGGCCGCGACCATCTGGACAGCGGTTCCGTCGCCAGCCCGAACCGCGAGACCGAGGCCATGCGCGATGGCTCCGACGCCGTGTCGGACTGGCCGCTCTTGAACGCGCTGTTGAACTGCGCCAGCGGGGCGACCTGGGTGTCGCTGCACCATGGCGGTGGGGTCGGCATGGGCTTCTCGCAGCATTCGGGCATGGTGATCGTCTGCGACGGCACAGAGGCCGCGGCTAAGCGCATCGAGCGGGTGCTGTGGAACGACCCGGCCACGGGCGTGATGCGCCATGCCGATGCGGGCTATGAGCTGGCCATCGACTGCGCCAGACGCCATCACCTGAACCTGCCGTCGCTGGAAGACTGAAGCCCCATGACCGTCGTGCTTACTGGCCGCAGCCTGAGCATTGGAGACGTCGTGGCCGTGGCCCGGCGGCGCGCGACGGTCGCGTTGGAGGATGAGGCTCAGCGCCGGGTCGCCGAGGGCGAGCGCCTGCTGGCGAGCCTGATCGCTGACGGCACGCCCATCTACGGGATCACGACCGGCTTCGGGGCGCTGGACAGCCGCGCCGTGCCGCCGCAGGCGGTCGTATCACTGCAGAAGAACCTTTTGCGCAGCCACGCCGCCGGCGTGGGCGCCGCGATGGCGGACGATGCGGTCCGCGCCATGATGGCCATCCGCGCCAATGTGCTGGCCACCGGCGTAACGGGTGTGACGGCCGCAACGCTGAACGCACTGGTCGCGATGCTGAATGCCGGCGTCGTGCCATGCGTGCCGGAGTTCGGCTCGGTTGGGGCCTGCGGTGATCTCGCGCCGTTGGCCCATATGGCTCTGCCGCTGATCGGGGAGGGGCGTGCGCATCTGCCCGGCAGCGACTGGCGTGCAGGCGCCGATGCTATGCGTGAAGCCGGCATTCCGTTGCCGGAGATCGCCGGTCGTGATGGCATCGCCCTGATCAACGGCACGGAACAGACGACCGGGATCGGCTGCCTGGCGGTGCACGACGCGCAACAGCTGGTGGAAACCGCGGAGGCGGTGGCGGCCATGAGCCTCGAGGCGCTGGGCGCGCTCGACGACAGCTTCGATGCGCGTACGGCGCTGGCCAAGCCTCATCCCGGCCAGATCACCACGTCGGCACGGCTGCGGGCGCTGACCGACGGCAGCGTGTCGATCGGCCCGCCCAGACCCAGCCGCCTGCGCGACGGCTTGAGTCTGCGCTGCATTCCACAGGTCCTGGGGGCCACCAGGGATGCTGTCGCGCATGTGGCTCAGGGACTGGAGATCGAGATCAACGCCGCCAACGACAATCCGATTTTCGGCTTGGCCGACGGCTGGGTGACGTCGAATTCCGGTAACTTTCACGGCCAGCGCGCGGCAGAGCTGCTGGACTATCTCGCCAATTCGCTGACCTCGCTGGCCGTGATCAGCGAGCGCCGGTCAGCCCGGCTGGTGGATGCCAATCTGAACGGCGGCCTGCCACCCTTCCTGATCCACCCTGATGCGGCACCGGGCGAGAACTCCGGCTTCATGATCGCCCAGTACACGGCCGCTGCGCTGATTGCGGAACTGAGATGCCGATCCGTGCCTGCCGCCATTCAGTCGGTGCCCACCTGCGCCAATACCGAGGACCATGTGCCCATGGCGCCGATTGCCGCGAGACGGGCAGCCTTTGCCGTGGAGACGGCACAGCGGATTGTTGCGATCGAATTGCTGCTGGCGGCTCAGGCCCTCGACCTGCGCGGTATCGAACCGGCGCCGGCCCTCCGCCCCCTCTACGTCACCCTGCGCGACCGCGTACCGACCATGGTGCGTGACCGCGTGATGGCGGAGGATATTGCCGCCGCGCATGCCATCGTCGCGGCAGAATGAGCGGGCACCAATTCAGGGACGCGCGCGTTGCGGCCGTGTTCCAAGAGTATCCAGACGCTGTGCGGGACCGCCTTCTGGCGTTGCGGGCACTCATCTTCGAGACGGCAGCACGGACCGAGGGCGTGGGGCCGTTGGTGGAGACGCTGAAGTGGGGGCAGCCCGCCTATCTGCCTGAACGACGCGGAACCGGAACCACGGTTAGGATCGATGCGCTGAAGGCGGGGCCACCGCGATATGCCCTCTACGTCCACTGCCAGACCTCGCTGATCTCAACCTTCCGGGAGATCTATCCGGACCGGTTCCGCTACGAGGGAAACCGGGCGATCGTGTTCGCTGCGGAGGATGAGATTGCTCGCGAGGCCTTGGCGCACTGCATCGCCATGGCGCTGACATACCATGCTGGAGGCCGGGCGCGCCGAGAGAAGGTGGTAGGATGAAGGCAACAGTCCCCGATCGGAAAAAGTGATCGTCCGAGAAGGGGGTCAGTGGTGACGGATGTCGGTGTCGGCAGCAAGATCGGCCTGCGTCTCATCGTAGGTCGCCTCTACCGACTGTTCCGAGCGCACGAATGCATCGACCACCGAAGGATCAAAATGGGTGCCGCGCGCGGAGACGAGGCACGCCATCGCCTCGCCGTGTGTCCGTGCTGGTGAATAGCTGCGTTTGGCACGGATCGCGTCATAGGCATCGATCAGGCCGACGACACGGGCGGGCAGCGGAATCTCTTCGCCGGAGAGGCCCGCAGGGTACCCGGTGCCATCGTATTTCTCGTGGTGGTGGCACGCGACCAGTGTCACCGTCTCGCGCTCGAACATGCGCGAGAGCGCTTGAGCCCCCAGTGTCGTGTGGACCTGCAATGCACGTATTTCGGCCGGGCTGAGCGGGCCATCATGGGCCAGGAACCGGCCTTCGACACCGATCTTGCCAATATCGTGAAACAGGGCAGCCAGAACGATTTCCGGCGTGCGCCCATTCAAACACATGCTTCGGCACAGGATCTCCGTCAGGTGGGAAGCCATGACGGAGTGATGCAGCGTGATCCTGTCGGCATGCCCGAGCGCGGAGAGGAAGAACCCCGTCAATGCCCGGTCATCAGCTTCCAGCGGCAATCGGTCGATCGACCGATGGACCATTTCCCTCTCCCCCCAAACTCGACGCGGCGGTCATCGCGGGCCCTGTCGCATACCAAGGCGCATTAGGCGACGGCCGTCCGAACCCCACCAATAGACGCTAATAGGCGAGATCAATGAAGCTTTAGTTAAATGTCTACGCAATTTCGGACCGCCGGTATCGGCGACGTCGCTTGGCCGCGGGGCTACCAGTCACCAATACTGCCGTCGGAACGAAAGCTCTCATGGACGAAGCGTTGCGGAGGGTGGGCGGCCAAGGCGCCTTCGTCGATCGCGGTGCCGAGGCCTGCTGCCGCGGGCAGCGCCGCATGACCGTCAGCCTCCACCTCCACGATGGCGTCGGCGATCTTGCGCATGAAGGCCTGCAGGGGTGGCTCGTGCCGGTGTTCCAGAATGGCGAAGGCCTGGGCGTGGGCCGCAAGATGCAGGCTGGCCCAGGTCTGCAGCGGGCCATTGGGGTTATGCGGGGCGAAGCCCACGCCATAGAGCTCTGCGAGCTGGGCGATCTTCGCTAACTCCGTGATGCCACCGGCATTGGAAACGTCGGGCTGGAGGATGCCGGCCCATTGGTGCTCAAGCAGGTCGCGGAAGGCCCAGCGTGTGAACAGGCGCTCCCCCACCGCGATCGGAATTGTGAACTTTTCCGCACAGCGCGCTAGCGCTTGGGGGCTTTCCGGCGCCACCGGTTCCTCTAGCCAAAGGGGGTGGGTGTGGCGGATGGCGGCTTCGACCTCGACTGCCACGGCCGCGGTCATGCGGCCGTGGCAGTCGACGGCGAAATCGCGATCGGGGCCAAGCTCGTCGCGCACCGCTTCGCAGCACGCCACCACCTGGCGCAGCAGGGCTGGGCCTGCCACGGGGCCGGTTGCGGGCAGCGGGTAGATCTTCACTGCCGTATAGCCGAGCGCCAGGGCGTCGCCCACGCGGGTGCGAAATACCTCAGGTTCGGTCGCGAGGCCGCAATTGGCGTAAAGGCGGACGCGGTCGCGGACCGGCCCGCCCAGCAGTTTGTGGATCGGCTGGCCTGCCAGCTTGCCGCGGATGTCCCACAGCGCAACGTCGATGCCGCTGAGCGCACTGGTCTGGATCGGCCCGCCGCGCCAGTAGGCGTGCCGGTAGATGCGCTGCCAGCACCATTCCGTATCGGTGGGGTCTGCGCCCAGGATCAGGCCGCTCACATCCTCCACGGCGCCGCACACACCGGCATGCTTGCCGGGCAGCGACGCCTCGCCCCAGCCGACCAGGCCAGGCTGATCGGTGTCCACCCGCACGAACACCCAGTCTGTGACCGGGCTGCCGCAGGCGAACGGACTGATGCCGGTAATACGCAACGACCGCCTACGGCATCAGCTGGCCGCCGTTCACCTCGATCACCTGCCCGGTGATGTAGCCCGAGGCGGCCTTGGACGCGAGGAAGAGGTATGCGCCCACGCACTCCTCCGGCGTGCCCAGCCGGGCCATGGGAATGGTCTGGCGCATGGACTCCAGCTGTTCTGCGGTGCTGAAGCGCTCGTGGAACGGGGTGTAGATCACGCCCGGCGCCACGGCATTCGCGCGAATGCCCTCTGCGGCAAACTCTTTGGCCAAGTTGCGGGTGACGCTCTGTACCCAGGCCTTCGCCGCGGCATAGACGCCGGCACCCGGGCCGCCGCCGTGTCGGCCGGCGATCGAGCCGGTGTTGATGATGCATCCGGCACTCTGCCGCAGATGGGGGATGGCGGCACGGCAGGCATGGGTCAGCTGACGGACATTGAGGTCGAACACCTGGTCGATCAGATCGTCGTCCAACTCTTCCAGCATCGCCCGGCGTACCAGTGCTCCAGCGTTGTTGACCAGCACGTCCAGCCCGCCCAGCGCATCGGCGGCATCGGCCACCACCTGCTCGGCCGCGCCGCGCTGGCTCAGATCTCCGCCGATCAGATGGGCTTCACCGCCCAGGGCTGTAACGGCCTCCGCCACCGCGTTGGCGGCGTCGGCGCTGGCGTTGTAGTGCACGGCCACCCGTGCACCTTCCGCGCCGAAGCCCTTGGCCACGGCGGCACCGATGCCGGTGCTGGCGCCAGTGACCAGTACCCGCTGACCCTTCAGATCATCGAACATTGTCGATCCCTACTGCTACGAACGAGGACTACATGAACTGGGGCATGACCACGCGCGGCAGCCAAAGAATGACATCGGGCAGCACGACGACCAGCACCAGGATGGCCAGCATCGGCAACAGCACGATGCCCACATCCTTCAGCGCCTTGACCACAGAGATGCCGCCGATCGACGCGGCGATCAGCAGGCACAGGCCATAGGGTGGCGTCACCAGCCCGAAGGCCAGCGAGATCACGCCGATGATGGCGAAGTGCACCGCATGTATGTCAACGCTCTGCGCAACCGGGAACAGGATCGTGCCCAGGATGATGATGGCCGGGATCGCGTCGATGAACAGGCCGATCAAGAGGAAGGCCATTGCGATCATGAACCCGGTTTCGACACGCCCGAGTGCCATCGAGGCAATCCAATCGACCAGCGCTTCCGGCACCTTGTAGTAGGCGAGCAGGAAGCCGAAGGCCGATGCCGTGCCAATGCAGAACAGGGAGATCGCCGCGAACCGGCCCGTTTCGTACACTGCATGTACGAATTTCGGGAAGTTGACGGTGCGGTAGATCATCGTGCCGACGATGAGGGTGTAGATCACCGCGACGACCGAACTCTCCGTCGGCGTGAAGATACCACCGACGATGCCGGCCACGATGATGATCGGCGTCAGCAGGGCCAGGATAGCCTTGGTGAAGGCCGGCAGCAGTTCGCTGAGCGTGGATCGGTGATAGATCGGGTACTTGTACACCTTCGCGTAGGCATAGACCGTGGTCATCATCGCGACCGCGATGAGGATGCCGGGCAGGACGCCCGCCAGGAAAAGGGCGCCAATCGACACCGACATCACCCCGCCCCAGACCACCATCAGGATGCTGGGCGGAATGATCACGCCCATGACAGAGGAGCAGGCGGTAATCGCGACGGAGAACCGCACATCGTATCCCTGCTTGACCATGGCCGGGATCAACAGCTTGCCAATGCCCGCCGCATCTGCCGTGGAAGAGCCGGAGATGCCGGCGAACAGCATGCTGACGACGACATTGATATGACCGAGCCCGCCCGGCATATGGCCCACGGCTACCTTTGACAGGTTGATCAGCCGATCGGTAATGCCGGCCATGTTCATCAGGTTGGCGGCCAACAGGAAGAACGGCACAGCCAGCAGGATGAACGACCAGTAGGATGTGAAGGACTCGTTCAGCAGGATGAACGGGCGCATGCGGTCGTCGATCAAGAGGACCGGCAGGCACGCTATGCCGAGCGCGAAAGAAACCGGGATGCGCAGGACAACAAGAATACCGAAGGTGCTGAACAACAGCAGCGCGGCGTCGCCGGCACTCATAGCGACGCCTCCTTTCCGATATCGTCCTGCCCTGCATCGGGCAGCCTGGTTGCCCGGTCGGCCTCGCCATCACTGCCGTTGCCGCGCACGATCATGTGGATGTCTTTCACGAAGTTCTCGAGCAGGAAGATACCCCAGCTGGCGCCGGCCAGAGGCACCGTGAAGTACAGATACCCAAGGTCATAGCGCAGATAGTCGGATTGCTGGCGGCCGCCGAACTGGAAGTAGTCCCAGCCGTCCACCGCAAAGAAGTACGCCATCACGCCCATGGCGCCGTGCACGATCATGCGCATGAAGCCCCGTAGCTGGATGTTCTTGGGCTCAGGCACGATGTCCACGACGAAGTGCGTCTTCTCCCGCACAGCGATCACGGACCCAAGCATGATGATCCAGATGAACAGGAACAACGCGACCTCTTCGGTCCACAGATAGCGCGGCACGAAGCGGACCTCGCCGATCCAGGGTATGTCCAGCGGGCGGGACAGCACCTGCATCGCGACGGGGATGATGAGGGCGGCCATCATCAGGCCGACGACGAAGCGCAGGACCTTGTAATAGCCGTCCAGCAGTTTTTCGAAGACGATCATGGGCGTGTCACCCGCGCCCTCGGCTTGAGATCCGGCCGTCGGTCGGCCGCTGCCAAGGGTATCGACCGCCGGGGCGGTCACAAGAAAACGGGCCGGCCCACCAGGATGGGGGCCGGCCCGAAGGCATCAACTACATCCCGCGGATACGCTCAAGCGTCTCGGTGGCGCCGAGTTCGGCCGCGAATTCGTCCTGCACCGGGATCGACAGCTCCAGCAGCTGGTCACGATCTGCGAACGGCACGGTCTGCAGCCAGCCATTATCTTCCATCATGGTCAGCTTTTCGCCGTCCTGACCGGACTCGATCTCGCGGCCGTGCCGCGCGGCTTCCGGTCCCGCCTCCAGCACACAGGCCTGCAGGTCTTCCGGCAGACGCTGGAAGGTGTGGTCGGAGAACATCAGCGGCCGCACCGTGATCGCGTGCTGCGTCAGGATGATGTAGGGCGCGACCTCGTAGAACTTCATCTGCTCGATGCCGGCAGCCTCGTTCTCCAGGCCGTCGACCACGCCGGTCTGCACGGCGTTGTAGACTTCGTTATAGGCGATGACGGAAGGCTCGGCCGTGATCGCTTCGAAGATCATCGCCTGGATCGGTGCGCCCATCACCCGCATCTGGAAGCCCGAAAGCTCATCCATGCCGGTGATCTCGCGGTTGCTGATCAGGTTGCGGGTGCCGCCGCCGCCATAGCCGATGACGCGGACATCGGCGTTACCCAGGACCTCTTCCTCGATCAGCTCGAAGGCCGTGCCGCTGTCCAGCACCGCGTTCCAGTGGTCGAGGTCGCGGAACAGGAACGGCATGTCCATCAGCGGCATCTGCGGCGACAGGCTGGCCATGTGCGACGGTGCGACCACGGCATAGTCGACGGAAACGCCCTGGCTCATCATCTGGAAGAAGTCGCGCTCGACGCCGAGCTCGGAATTGAGGTGCATGACGAACTCGACATCGCCGTCATAGCACTCCGTCACCAGCTCTTCGAACTTGCGCATGGTGATGGTGTAGGAGTGGTTCTCGTCGAACTGCGAGGCGCCGTGCAGCTCAACCGTGTCGGCACTTGCCGTGGTGCCGAGACCGGCGACCAGAGTGGCCGCAAACAACGCTGTGGTGGATCGATACATCTCGTGAAACTCCCTTTTTGATGGACTCTTCGCTTCCTTCCCCGGACGGATCCCACGACCTGCCGGGTCACACAAGGCCGGCGCCGATCGGCGCCGGCCAGACAGTCCCGTCACCCTCCTGTGAACTCGGGCCTACGCCGGTCTTTCAACGCGGCGATCCCTTCCTGTGCATCCTGTGTGGCCAGGCACACCGACCCGGCCAGGCCCTCCAGCACCGCGCCGGTGCCGTTCCCCTGTCCGGCATCGACGAGCTGTTTGGCCGCTTGCACGGAAACGGGTGCATTGTTGGAAATCCGCGCCGCAAGCGCCCGCGCCTCGGCCTCCAGTTCGCCCGCCTGCGCCACGGCGTTGACCAAGCCCCACTGTTCGGCTGTGGCGGCATCGATGCGCCTGCCGGTCAGCACCAGCTCCTTCGCGCGGCCGAGACCGATGATGGCGGGCAGGCGCTGGGTGCCACCCCAACCCGGCAAGGTCGCGATGGTGACCTCCGGCAGGCCAAACTTGGCCGCGGGGCCGGCGATCCGAAGATCGCAGGCCAGTGCCAGCTCCAGCCCGCCGCCGAGCGCAAGACCGCCGATCACGGCGATGATCGGCTGACGCAGGTGGGCGATCCGATCGAAAAGCCGATGGCCCAGCGGCCCCCAGCGACGCCACATGTCGACCGCAGGCAGGACCGACCAGGCATCCACATCGGCACCTGCACAGAATGCTTTCTCGCCGGTGGAGCTCAGCAGAACCACGCGACAGTCGGCATCCTGCTCGATCTCGTCCAGCACGGCATGCAGCCGCCCGACCATCTCAGGCGTCAGGGCGTTGAGCTTGTCCGGGCGGTTGAGCGTGACGGTCGCGATCGCGCCGTCGCGACTATGCAGAACTGTGGTTTGATCCGTCATTGCGCCGCCGCCGCCAGTTGAGGCGCGCGGCGCCGCGCCGGCTGGAGTTGCAGCGCCATGGGTTCGGGCCTGAACAGGCGCGGATCCATGACCTGTAAATCGCCCGCCATGGTGATGGGGGCTTGGCTGCGGTCGAGAATATCGCGCTTGGCGTCGACGCCCGGCGCGATTTCGACCAGCACCAGTCCCTGTTCTGTCAGCCGCAGCACGCCCCGTTCGGTGACGAAGACGACGTCCTGGCCCAGTTCACGCCCGCGGCGGCCGCTGAAGGTCACGTGCTGCACCGTTTCCACGAACTTCGCGAACCGGCCGTCCTGGTCGATCCGCAAAGCGCCATCCTCGACTTCCTGTTTCAGTCCGCCGGCAGAGAAATAGCCGGAGAAGACCAGCTTGCGCCCATGCGCGGTGATGTCGATGAAGCCGCCGACGCCGGCGGTGACATGCGGCTTGGTGCTGAGGCGGGAGACGTTGACGCTGCCGTCGCCGTCGACCTCCAGGAACGACAAGAGCGCGCAGTCGGCGCCGCCGCCTTGGAAGAAGGTGAACTGTTGCGGCGACTGCATGATCGCCTCGGCATTGGCGGAGCAGCCGAAGACGAAGCCGGTCAGTGGGACGCCGCCGACCGCACCCTGCTCGATGGACCACGTGACGCGGCCGTGCAGGCCCTCTTCAATCAGCACCTCCGGTACGAGGGCAGAGAGGCCGAAGCCGAGATTGACCACATCGCCTTCCGCCAGCTCCATGGCGGCACGCCGCGCGATCACCTTGTCCAGGCCGAAGGGCGGTGGATCGAAGCTCTCCAACGGGCGGCGCACCTCGCCGCTGATGGCTGGATCGTAGAGCGTTTCGGTGGCTTGCGGCTGGTCGGGATCGACGACGATGTAGTCGACCAGCGTCGACGGCAGGTGGACGTGATGCGGCGGGATCGAGCCCTCCGTCGTCAGGCGCTTCACCTGGGCGATGACGATACCGCCATTGGCGCGCGTGGCCAGCGCCTGGTCGATCACCCCCAGCACGGCGCCCTCGTGTTCCACGGAGATATTGCCGCGCTCATCCGCCGTGGTGCCCCGAACGATCGCCACGTCGGGCGGGATGTTGCGGAAATGCAGCCATTCCTGGCCGTCGAAGTCGACCAGCCGCACAATGTCGTCCCGCGCCGCGGCATTCATGCGGCAGCCTTGCCGGCGGGGATCGACGAAGGTGTCGATGCCGACCTGGGTCAGCACGCCGGGCCGGCGCGCCGCCGCGTCGCGGTGCATGTCGTAAAGAATGCCGCTGGGGACGTTGTAGGCCGCGACGCGGTCTTCGACGATCATCTGCCAGATCAAGGGCGTTGGCATTGAAGATGGACCGCTGGGATAGGACCCGGCAATCACCGTGCGGATCAGGTCGTCCTGCGCCAGGTGGTCGATGCCCTTGATGCCGTACATGTCGCCCGCGGCGATGGGGTGCAGCAGGGTGAGGCCGCGGGGGCCACCGTTCTTGGCGAACCGCTCGCCGATCGCCTGAAGAACCCGATCCGGGCAGTTGAGGCCGCTGGACGAACTGACGGAAACGACGGCCCCGTCGGGGATCAGCCTGGCAGCATCCTGCGGGGTGATGGGTTGGGCGGTCATGGGATGCTCTGTCTCAAGCCTGAGGGACCGGAAGATGCCGGCCGGCCTCCGCCGCCCGCAGCATCGTGTCGATCAGGGCGTGGACCTTGAGAGCCTCACGGCCGTTGGTGACGGCCGGCCGGCCTTCGTCGATCGCGTCCAGGAAATCGGTGATCAGGGCCTGATGCGGCTCGTGCGAGAAGGCCATGGGGTCAGCGCCGCCGCCGCCGCCGGCATCGGCGCTGCCGTCTTCGATGACAGTGCCGTCCTTGAGCGCAACATGCAGATGGTTGCTCGCCAGCCGGGCGGTGCCGTCTTCGCCGGCAAGCACAATGGTCTCAGCAAAGCCCGGATAGGCAACCGTCGTCGCTTCAATGGCGCCGATTGCACCACCGGGGAAGCGGGCACTGGCGCTGACGATGTCTTCGGTGTCGATGCGGCGCAGCGGGCTTGTCACCGCATAGGACATGACCTCCTGCGGCAGGCCGGTCAGGCTCACGAACAGATCCAGCGTGTGGATGCCCTGTGTCAGCAGCACCCCGCCGCCGTCGCGCGCCTTCATGCCGCGGCCGGGTTGGGCGAAATAGCTGTCCGGCCGCCACCAGTGGATGCTGGCAGAGGCCATCAAAAGCGCGCCCAGTCGGCCGTCCGCCAACAGGCCGGCGAGCCGCCGCGCGACCGGGCGAAACCGGTGCTGGAACATGACGGCCAAGGTCAGGCCGGCATCCTCCATTGCCTCGACGACGGCCCGCGAGCGGTCCAGCGTCGCTTCCAGCGGCTTTTCCAGCAGCACATGCTTGCCGGCCTCAGCGGCGCGGTGCACCAGGTCGAGATGGGTGGTCGGCGGTGTCAGCAGGAACAGAGCATCGATGCTGTCATCGGCAAACAGCGCATCCAGGTCGTCGGTGACCGGCAGGTGGAAGCGGTCGGCGAACGCCATCCGCCGGTCCGCACTGCCGCTGTAGCATCCTGCCACTTCGACCCGATCGCCCAGCGACAGCAGGCTCTGCGCATGCGGCGCGACAGCCATACCGAGGCCGACAACGGCGACACGTCTACTGGCCATACCCCGCGCTCCCTCCCATACGCCGCGGTTCGTGTCGCGTTTCTTGATTTTTGCCGGAGGGATAGGGGCCCACCGTAGCCTTCACTCTATCACCCATCCCTGAGACGCCAAAGGACCCGTCACATGTTCTCGGCAGGGCGTCCATGCTGTCGGCCCGTGACGAAGGCTCTTGCATGGTCGCCCGCCAAAGCGTGTTATTCAATGAATAGATACTTCTGCGCTCGACGACAACAGGTACCGTGCACATCTTCCCATGCGCGGCGGCCAATCTGGGCATCGAGCGGCGATCTGGAGAGCGGGTATTCATGGCAGCGGATGGTCGGGTTGCCCTGGTAACAGGGGGCGGACGTGGTATCGGTCTCGGCATCAGCCGGCGCCTTGCAAGCGAGGGCTGGCGCCTTGCCATCTGCGGCGTCCGGCCCCAGCCGGCGGTGGAGGAAACGCTGGAAGACCTGCGCCGGCAGGGCGCGGAGGTCGCCTATTTCCAGGCAAACATCGCCCGGACGGAGGACCACGGTCCGCTGGTCGACGGCATTCGGCAGCGGTTCGGCGGCCTGCATGCGCTGGTGAACAATGCCGGTGTCGCGCCGCTTGAGCGTGCGGACATCCTTGAGGCGGGCGAGGAGAGTTTCGACCGGCTGATCGGGACCAACCTGCGGGGGCCCTATTTCCTGACCCAGCGCGCGGCGCGCGTTATGGCCGAGCAAGCCAGGGCGGACGCGGGCTACCGGGGCGGCGTGGTGTTCGTGACCTCGATTTCCGCCACCGTCGCCTCGGTCAATCGCGGCGACTATTGCCTCAGTAAGGCCGGTCTTGCCATGGCAGCGCGCCTGTGGGCGGTGCGCTTGGCCGAATTCGGGATCCCGGTCTACGAGGTCCGCCCGGGCGTGATCCGCACCGACATGACATCGGCGGTGACCGAGAAATACGACCGCCTGTTCGCCGAGGGGCTGGCGCTGGAACCCCGGTGGGGCACACCGGAGGATGTGGGCGCCGCCGTGGCCGCGCTGCTGCGGGGCGACCTGCCCTATGCGACCGGACAGGTTCTGACCGTGGATGGGGGCCTGACTGTGCCCGTTCTGTGACGCCCGTCGCCCGGCACTTTTCGATCAAGACCAGAATCAGGGGGGAACGTTCGTGGAGATTCGTACAGACCTGACGCCGTCCGGCATCCTGCCGAAGATTCAGCACATGTGGTCGCTGTCCGCTGCCAAGATCGACGCGATCGAGCGTGACTTCGATCTTGCGCGCGGCGCCCCGGTCTTCACGGTGGAGGGGCGCTACACGGCGCGTGGCTGGACGGAATGGACGCAGGGCTTTCAGTTCGGCAGCGCCATACTGCAATTCGATGCCACCGGCGAGCAGCGATACCTGGACCTGGGCCGCCAGCGCACGCGCGACGTGATGGCGCCGCATCTCACCCATTTCGGCGTTCACGACCACGGCTTCAACAATGTCAGCACCTATGGCGGCCTGTTGCGCCTGGCGGCGGAGGGCCGCATCGAGTCCAGCGAATGGGAGCTGGAATTCTACCGCCTGGCGCTGAAGGTCAGCGGTGCCGTCCAGGCCCGGCGGTGGACGGCCCTGCCGGAAGATCTCGGATACATCCCGTCATTCAACGGCCCACACTCGCTGTTCATCGATACGATCCGCAGCCTGCGGGTGTTGGCGCTGGCACACCAGCTGGGCCATGTGATGATGGAGGAAGGCGACACGCGCATCTCACTGCTGGCACGCTTGGCGCAGCATGCAGTGACCACCGCCCGCTACAACGTCTACTACGGTGAGGGCAGGGACGTGTACGACCTGCGCGGCCGGGTTGCGCACGAGTCGATCTTCAACACGGTGACCGGCGCCTACCGGTGCCCCAGCACGCAGCAGGGCTATGCGCCGTTCAGCACCTGGACGCGGGGGCTCGCCTGGGCGATCTGTGGCTATGGCGAACTGCTGGAATATCTCGCGACGCTGCCGGCGTCGGAACTGGCGGCGGTTCCCCATGGCGCCGGTCTCTTGCAGGTCGTGGAACAGGCGGCGCGGGCTACATGCGACTTCTACATCGACAATACGGCGACCGACGGCGTGCCCTATTGGGATACGGGGGCCCCTGCCTTGTTCGAACTCGGGGACTGGCGGGCGCGTCCGTCCGACCCTTTCAACGGGCGAGAGCCGGTGGACAGCTCAGCCGCCGCGATCGCATCGCAGGGACTGATGCGTCTCGGCCGCCACCTTGCTGCGCGCGGGGACGCGGACGGCAACCGATACCTGGCGGCGGGTTTGACGGTTGTGGATACGCTGATGGGGGCGCCCTATCTGTGCGACGACGTTGACCATCACGGCCTCGTCCTGCACAGCCAGTATCACCGGCCGAACGGATGGGATCACGTGCCAGCTGGTGCCGCGATCCCCTATGGCGAAGCCACCATGTGGGGCGACTATCATGCACGAGAGGCGGCGCTCTACGTCCAGCGCATCGCCGCCGGGGAGCCGTACCTCGCGTTCTATTCCATCGGTGGCTCGGCGGCGGGTTGATGGTCCGCCGATGCGGAGGCCTCATCGGCGCCTGAGGATCCGTCGGACCCTCCAGACGCCAGAAGGAATTGAACCATCGGAGTGTCGAACCTCTTCAGATGGCCGGTGAACCAGCCCTGCAGCGACTCGACAATCACAGTCGGTGACGCCTCGACAGTCGTGGAGAATTGGAAGAGGTAGAGGCTGAGCTGTTGCATCAATGCCGCATGATCCATGCGGTGAGCATCGGCGTCGGGGAAGCCGGCGCCGGCCATCAGCGCCTCCTCGTACTCGAAATGCGACCTGGTGAACTCTGTCAGGTCGCACACCGCCTCAGCCAAGGCATCTGGCGGTGCGTGGTCAATCGCCAGGCTGTTGAAGCGCGCGACCAGAGACAGCAGATGCCTGTGATCGCGATCGATGGACGCGTGCCCCAGCGCGATGTGGGACGAGTCTGCCCCGCTGTCCCCGACAGAATGGTCGTGGATCGTATGCCGGGTGCCGGCGCCACCGCGAGGCTGCCGCCGATGGGCGTCGTTAAGGTCGATATCCTGCATGGGCATCTCAATCCCGCGCCGCATTGGGGCCCGGCGCCCACCAAAGCACAAGCCGGCAGCCGCATCTCGCGCACGGTCTGGAATCGTATCCAAGCCGCGCCCGACCGGATGGTGAGTCTGGACTACAAACGTAATGTGGAACGTTAGCACCCATATTCGAATCTGTCCCTAGAAATCCTGCTCGCTTAAGTAGCTAAAGCGCCTAGAGGAATTCCTGGCGGGCGGACGACCCTGCTCGCCGGACGGAAGGCTTCCTGGACAGTGGGTGGCGACCGACCAAACGGAAAGAGACCATGCCTTCCGATAGGTCAAGTTGTCGCAGTCCGGTCGAAGAAATCGTTAATATCAAGACTTTTACTCAAATGCGCAAATCGTCAATTTTAGGGTAATCTAAAGTAAAAACAAACATGATCATGAAATGGTCAGATTTTATAACTTTACAGCGGGGTGATCTATGGTACCGTCCGGTGACTGTGATGATGAGGCTACGCTTATGGTCTTTGATACATGACGCGGCTCAAGAAATGGACCGGATTCGGCCAATAAATCACTATAAGTGAGGCACGGAGTGCTGATGGTGACGATGGAGCAGACAGACGCAAAGGTGCTCTCCATCGCCAACCGGCAACGGCCCGATGAGTCGGCGCCGCCGGTGCCGAACCGATAACCGGTCATGAAACTGGGGAACCGCTGCGGCGTTGTGCGCTGAACGCTATCTGAGACCCGAAGACAGAGAGGCAATCGACGTGCAACCGGTACGTAAGGCTGTGATCCCCTCCGCGGGGCTCGGCACCCGCTCGCTGCCCGCAACGAAGAGCATCCCTAAGGAGATGTTGGCGATCGTCGACCGTCCGATCGTGCAGTATGCAGTCGAAGAGGCCCGCGCGGCGGGTATCGAGCTGTTCATCTTCGTCACGAGCCGCGGCAAGACGTCGTTGGAAGACCATTTCGACCGGCAGTTCGAGCTCTATCACACGCTGCAGCGTCGCGGAAAATCGGCACAGCTGGCCGAGGCCCGTGGCAGCGAGCTGGCGGCTGGCAGATATGCGTTCGTTCGCCAGCCGGAACCGATGGGTCTGGGGCACGCCGTCTGGTGCGCCCGCCAGTTCATCGGTGACGAGCCATTCGCGGTCTTGCTGCCGGATGAGGTGTTTCTGGCCGACATGCCACCGCTGGCGCAGATGCTGCGGGCGCATGCCACCGCCGGCGGCAATCTGATCGCCGTGCGCGAGGTGCCGGCAGACATGACCGAACGATACGGCATTCTCGATCCGGCCTTCGATGACGGCAACTTGGTGGCGGCAAAGGGCTTGGTCGAGAAGCCTGCCCCGGAGGTGGCGCCATCCCGGCTGTCGGTCATTGGCCGGTACATCCTGCAGCCCGAAGTTCTGGACGAATTGGATCGACAGGATCCAGGAGCCGGGGGCGAAATCCAGTTGACCGACGCCATGGCTCGGCTGATCGGCAAGCAGCCCTTCCACGGCGTTCGTGTGGAGGGCGAGCGGTTCGACTGCGGCGATCGCGCGCAGCTGGTCGCGGCCAATCTCGCGTTCAGTCTTCGCAGACCTGAGATTGCCACCGAAGTGCGCAACGCGGCGGAACGCATTCTGATGGAGACGGCGTTGAACGACGCCAGAGAGCCCGAGGCCAAGGTCGCATGATCGGCCGGCCGTCGCGGCATGGAATGGCTTCGCGTCGATCGGCGTATGCGATTGTCAGGGCAGTACGCGTCTGACGGTTCGGTGCGCCGGGATCATTGACGCGACTGTCGTGAACGCGGGCATTGCGTTCGCCCGAACACCGCTGATGTTGCCGTACCGCAGCGAGATGCCATGCGTTCAGGTTCTCCATTCCCAGCCCATGAGCCTGCCCATGCAGCACGAGCTGTCGTCAGCAATACTGGGTGCGCATCAATTTGGGTTAATGATAAAATTTGAATAAACATCAAATATTTATACTTTTTTAACTTGACGGATCACGGATGCCGGATACAGTGAGCCACACTATTGTGCACTGCGAGAGACCGCGGTCTAGGATTGTAGGGGGCTGACCATGAAACTTGGCTTCAAGACCTACGGCGTGATCAAAGCTGGATTCGACGTGGCAATCGCAAGTATTCTTCTGATCTCTCTTTTGCCACTGTTCGTCTTTGTCGGAGTCGCTGTTTCGCTTGATGGCGGGCCAATCTTCTTCCGCCATCGGCGACTTGGTCAGTTTCATCGGCCGTTCAACGTGGTGAAGTTCCGGACGATGTGCGTCGACGCCGAGCAGCGTCTTGCAGCGCTGTTGGAGGCGTCGCCGGATGCGCGCGCCGAATGGCAAGCGTCGCGAAAGCTCAAGGATGATCCGCGTGTGACTAGGGTTGGCAACTTCCTGCGAAGGACCAGCCTGGACGAGTTACCGCAATTGTTGAATGTTCTGCGATGTGAGATGAGTCTTGTCGGACCGCGTCCGATTGTTGCTGCGGAAGCGTCGAATTTCGGACGCCACCTTGACGAGATCTTGTCGGTCAAACCCGGCATCACCGGTCTCTGGCAGGTCAGCGGCCGTAGTGACCTGAGTTATCTTCGTCGCGTTGCGCTGGAAGCGACCTACGCGCGGCACCGCAACGCGATCCTTGATCTTTACATCCTGTTGATGACGCCAGCAGCGGTACTGCGGGCAAGAGGCGCGTACTAACTGCGCGTACTAACTGTCGGAACCGGAGGGCTTGCGGATGCACAGTACGCGGGTGACCCCCGTGATCCTGTCGGGTGGCGTCGGCGCGCGGCTGTGGCCGCTTTCGCGCGAGGCCTATCCGAAGCAGTTGATCGCCCTGAACGGCAGCCACACGCTGCTGCAGGAAACGGCTCTGCGCGTAGCCGATCGTGACCGGTTTTCGTCTCCCATCGTGATCTGCAGCGAGGAGCAGAGGTTCCTCATTGCCGCGCAACTTCGGGAAGCTGGTGTTGCGGCCGAGATTCTGCTGGAGCCGGTCGGCCGCAATACGGCGCCTGCCGCGGGTGTGGCAGCGCTGCGGGCGCTGCAGCGCGAGGCGGAAGCTGTCGTCCTCTTGCTGCCGGCCGATCACCGGATCCCGGACACGGAGGCTTTCCTGTCGGCGGTTGATCGCGCCCGTGATGCGGCGGCAGCCGGAAAGCTGGTGACCTTCGGTATAGAACCGACAGGGCCGGAAACCGGCTACGGCTATATCCGGCGTGGTGCCGCGTTCGACGGTCGCAACGATGTCCATCACGTCGACCGGTTCGTCGAAAAGCCGGACCTTGAGCGAGCGCGCCGTTATGCGGCGGACGGTCGTCATGTCTGGAATGCCGGTATGTTCCTGTGCCGCGCGGACAGCATGGTGGCAGAGCTCGAAGCCCACGCGCCGGAGGTGCTCGCGGCTGCCCGTGAAGCAATGGCCGGGGGCCGTACCGATCTCGATTTCTTCCGCCTTGATGGCCCATCGCTGGAGGCGAGCCCGTCGATCTCCATCGACCATGCCGTGATGGAGAAGACGGCCTGTGCCGCCGTTGTATCGGCCGATCTCGACTGGTCGGATGTCGGGTCGTGGTCTGCGCTCTGGGAAACCTGCCACCGCGATACCGAGGGCAACGCCTTTGCCGGCGACGTAATGACGGTCGACACGCGGAACTCTTACATCCGCAGCGACGGAGCGCTCACGGCAGTGGTCGGGGCCGACGACATGGTCGTCGTAACGACGGCGGACGCCGTGCTGGTGGCATCACGCGACCGCGCGCAAGAGGTCAAGGGCATCGTCGACCGGTTGAAGCGGGATGGCCGGCCGGAGGCCAAGAACCACACCCGGGTCTACCGCCCCTGGGGCGCCTACCGGACGCTGCAGACCGGTGAGAGGTTCCAGGTCAAGCTGATCACAGTCAATCCTGGTTCGCGGCTCTCGCTGCAACGCCACTATCACCGGGCGGAGCACTGGGTGGTGGTCAACGGCACCGCGCTTGTGACCCGCGACGAGGAAGAGATCCTGGTGCGCGAGAACGAGTCGATCTATCTGCCGTTGGGCTGCGCGCACAGGTTGGCCAATCCGGGCAAGCTGCCGCTGAACCTGATCGAGGTGCAGTCCGGCCCCTACCTGCAGGAAGACGATATCGTCCGCATCGACGACGATTTCGCACGTCTGGCCGACAAGGTGTGACCGACATGCCGCGACGGCATCCGACCCTGGTCGGCCTTTCGGCTCAGAGGATCGCGCTCAGCGCGGCCACCCAGACGGTAATGCCGCATACGACCACGGCTGCGGCCTTCAAGAGCCGCTTTGTCACCAGGCCAACGGCGGATCCGCCGGACGACGTGGGGCAGACGAACGTGGCTTCGGTCAGGTCCAGCAGTGTGTCGTTCACGGGCCACTCTCCGGGTTCGGGATGTGTCTTGGTACCATCCGCGGGTTACCCGGGGCTTAATCCGGACAAGGAATGGGCGCCTCCCGCGGCCGCGCAGGATCGCGTTTCCGGGACATCGCGGCGCCGTCTTGGGCCCGCACCGCTGTGACCGCTGTCCCGCTGGCCGTCTTCTGGTTGCTTGTGCTGTGGGGCCTGATCTCGCGGCGGCCGGTGCTCTGGTACATGCTGTTCGGCGCTTTGGCCTTCGGGTCATTTGCGGTCGTTCCGCCTCAGGTGACCGGTGGTGTAACGCTGCTTCCGGCGTCCGTCGTGGCCGTGTTCCTGGTTGCAAAGACCCTTCTTCGACCGAAGGCCGCGCGACTGGCGCTGGATGCGGCGATCGACCCGAAGCGGCTCGGATTGCTTACGGCCTTTGTGATCGTGGCGATCGTTTCGGCATTCCTCTTGCCTCGGCTGTTTGCCGGTCAGGTCGCGGTGGTTCCGATGCGGGTCGGCGGCAGTCCGACCGATCTGCTGTGGCCGACATCGGCGAACCTCACTCAAGCTGCCTACCTGATGCTGTCCCTCGGGGTCGCGATCGCCGCTGCCGTCTATGTCCGGCGGATGGAGGATCTGGCGATTATCGTGCGGGCGGTCTGCTTCGGCGGTGCCATCGTCTGTCTCACCGGCGTCGTTGAGATGGTGGCTTCACGGACCGGGGCACAGGCCCTCCTCGACCCATTCCGGACGGCGAGCTATGCGATTTTCACCGACAGTACGGTGGGTGGTACGCGCCGTGCTGTCGGTCTGATGCCTGAGGCGTCTTCGTTCGGACCGCTCTGCGTGGGCTTTGCGGCCATCCTCTTCCTGCTACGCTCTGCAACCGATGCGCGGATGGTCAACCCCGCGCTTCAAGCCGGCGTGGTCGGCTTGCTGCTGCTGCTCGCCGCGCTCTCGACTTCCAGCACCGCCTATCTCGGACTCTTCGCGCTGCTGGTTCTGATCTCCGGCAATTGGCTGCGTCAGGCCCTGCAGCGCGGGCAGTCACGACCCCACCGGCGGCGGCTAGCCGGGGAAATGGTGACCGCCTATTCGGCGGCCTTCATGGTCATGATCGTCTTTCTGCTGGACCCGCATCTGCTGACGCCGATTACCGACTTTGTCGACCGAATGGTGTTCGGAAAGGTCAGTACCAATTCATTCGATGAACGGATGTTCTGGAACAGCATGGGGGTCGCCGCGTTCGTCGAGACACATGGTTTGGGTGTCGGCGTCGGCGGGGCGCGTACATCAAGCTGGGCGATTGCCATCCTCAGCAACACCGGCCTCATAGGCTCTGCGCTGATGCTGGCGTTTCTCGCGGTCTGCCTATTGAAATCGGCGCCCCGAGGCGAGGCCGTCGGACGGGAAGTCATGCTGGCCGCCAAGCTCACGATCCTCGTGTCCTTGGCGATGGGCTCGATCTCCGGAACGACGACCGACTTCGGCGTGTTCACCGGCTTCCTATTCGGCCTGGTCATGGCCACGCGCTGGCGCGCCGGCCGACTGAACGCGCCGCTCTTGGGACACCGAACCAATCCGCTGAGCAATGTCAGCCCGAACCTGGGGACGCTGGTTCGATGAAAGTTGCCATCATCCACTACTGGCTGTTCCACATGCGCGGCGGCGAAAAGGTGGTGGAAAGCCTGTGCCGCATGTTTCCGCAAGCCGACATATTCACCCATTGCTACGATCCGGCCGGCGTTTCGGAGACGATCCGCGCGCACGCTGTGACCACCACGTTCATCGCCCGCCTGCCGTTTGCGCGCGCGCACTACAAGAAGTATCTGCCGCTCATGCCCTACGCTCTGGAGGGGCTGGATCTCTCGTCCTACGACCTGATCCTTTCCAGCGAGTCGGGACCGGCCAAGGGCGTCATCCCGCCGCCCGGCGCCGTGCATGTCTGCTATTGCCACTCGCCAATGCGGTACCTCTGGGATCAGTACCACCTGTACCGCCGCAGTGCGGGGTTCATGACGCGTGCGATCATGCCGATGCTGGCGCACGGTCTGCGCAAATGGGACGCCGTCAACTCGATGCGCGTCGACGAGTTCGTGGCCAATTCCCGCCATGTCGCGCGGCGGATCGGGAAGTACTACCGGCGGGAGGCTGCGGTCGTGGCGCCGCCCGTCGATGTCACGGCGTTCGCTCCCTGCGAGAGCGGCGAAATCGGCGACCACTATCTCTGTGCCAGTGAACTTGTGGCCTACAAGCGGGTCGATCTTGCTGTCGATGCGTTTACGAGATCCGGCAGGAAACTGGTCGTCATCGGTGACGGCGAAGAAGGGCCGCGGCTGCGCAAGCGCGCCGGTCCCAACGTCAGTTTCCTCGGCAAAGTGCCGTTCGATACGCTCAAGCACCACTTCGCGCGCTGCCGGGCGCTGATCTTCCCGGGCGAGGAAGACTTCGGCATCATCCCGGTGGAAGTGATGGCGTCCGGACGGCCGGTCATTGCCTATGGCCGGGGCGGCATTCTGGACACCGTCGTTGATGGCCGTACAGGCCTGCTGTTTGGCGAACAGACCGTCGACGGGCTGATCGACGCCATCGAGCGCTTCGAGCGGGAGATGGAGCGGCAGCTCGATCCGTCCGACATGGTTGCCCATGCCGGACAGTTCAGCGAACGCGCGTTTGTCGACGGCATGACGGCCGTGCTGGCACCGCACGGTATCAGCATTCCGACCCAGGCCGGACTTGTTGGTGGTGTTAGCCCAGACGGATTGTCGCTCGCGGCCGGCCCTTTAGCGGCCCACGCTGTACCGCTGCGCACCGTGGGCCAGAGGCATGTCTGAGGCGGAGTTGGGTCCGGCGAACCGTCCGACCGGTAACGCCGACGGACGCTTCGACGTAGACCATCTGAGGCACCAACTCGGGCGTCGGGTGGTGTCCGGCGGCATGATTTCTGCGAGCGCTCAGACCGTAAGGATCGTGCTCAATCTCTTGTCGATCGCGATTCTTGCCCGACTGATCCCCCCCGAAGAGTTCGGCATCGTTGCCCTTGCACTGCCGATTTCCTTTCTCGCATCTGATATCGCGCAGCACGCCCTTGGCCAGGTGACGGTCCAAAGACAGCGGATCACGCAGGCCGAAGTCAGCGGATTGTTCTGGGCAAACCTGCTGATTGCCGGTGCTGTGACACTGCTCTTGATGCTCGCATCCGGCGCGGTGGCTGCGTTCTATGAAGACGAGCGCGTGGCACCCGTTCTCATGGCTCTTGCCCTGATGACGTTTCTGGCAGGCGCCACCTCGCAGTTCTCGGCAGTCCTCAGTCGGGAAATGCGATTCTGGGCGCTCCACGGGTCAGCGATCTTCGCGGAGATCTGCGGGATCGTCTGTGCGGTCTCGGCGGCCTATGCGGGGCTCAGCTACTGGGCGATCGTGATCCAGATTCTGGCGCGCCAGTCCAGCCTGCTCGCGTTCCGGGTGATCGCATCGCGATGGCTGCCCGATGGACCGGCCACGCTCGGCCGAGCGCGCGGTCTGGTCACCATGGGCGGCGACCTTGCGATCTTCAGCTTTCTGACCCAGCTGGGCCACGCTTTGGGCATGGTGGCGATCGGCCGCACGCTCGGCGACGTCCAGGCCGCACTGTTCTTTCGCGCGAGCAATGTCGCACATTGGCCCATGACCCAGCTGCTGGGTCCGATGGGCGCCGTGATCACGCCGGCGCTCAGCCGTGTGGCGGGCGATTCCGACCGCTTCGACGCCGTTTACCAACGGATCCTGATCCAGACTGCGATGGCCGCCGTGCCAATGGCCGCCACCTTTATCGCTCTTGCTGAGCCCTTCACGCTCATACTGCTGGGCGCAGAGTGGCGAGAGGCTGCCATCATTCTTGCGCTGTTGGGATTGCGCACCTTTTCCGTACCGCTGGAGTCGTTGGTTCGTTGGCGTCTGATTGCAGCAGGCTCAACGCATGTTCTGCGTCGATTTGCGTTTCCAGCCATGGCGCTCACCCTCTTGGGGTATTGGATCGGCGTCCAGTTCGGCGTCGTGGCGACTGCCCTGATCCAGGGCGTGCTGGCCGTTGCGGTGCTGATGCCCTTGCTGGTTTGGGCAGCGCAGGGCAGGGGCGGCTTGCGGTTCGGCACCTTTTTCCGGATCGTCATGCCCTTCTTCCTTGCTCTGGCGCTGGTCGTGCTAGCGGCGCATCTGAGTTACCGGTACCTGGCGGCCAATTGGCCGGCTGCAGATACGCCACTGTTGTTCGTCATCGGGGTCGCGGTCGTATTCGGCTCTCATCTCTGCCTTTGTCTGGCGATACCCCGCTATCGGCGGGAGATCGTGGACGTCGGCGGTAAAGTGCTGAGTTTCGCGCGATGAGATGGAATCAGACATCCTGGCTTGGTGCTGCCGGGGGGTGGTTTCCCGGCACACCATCAAGAAAGCCCGAGGTCGGCGCTGACACCATTCAGAACGGCATGCAGCCGACCCTGGCGTTCTTCGGTACGTCCCGGCGCGCTGAGTTGTGGCTCGCGCTTCAGCGCGCGGCGCAGCGCCAGGCCGGCGGGAATTGCCAGTGTCTGCTTGATCAGTTCAAGGGCACGTGGGCGCCGCTGCGGAGCGCTGGAAGCAGCCGATCGATCCGGCGTACCCCTTGCCGAGAGCTTTTCGGCATCGACGCCGAAACGCCGCAACGCGCGCCTGACACCGGCGTAATTGTGACCAAACGGCAGGCGGACAGGATCGTAGGTCAGATCCAGTGTCGCCGCCCAATCACGCCATTTGAACGCGTTGATCCGCCGCGAAGCGACCGCGACCCAAGGCACGCGAAACGCATCGGCAATGATTGCGGCGTGCATGGATTCCGCCACGACGAGCTCGGCCTGCGCGATCTTCCGAATGATGGATTTCGCGTCTCCACATGGCGATACGTAATGCAGATCTGCGATGGAACACGCTTTTGGTACGTCCCACGTGCCGTTCACAACCGTCTTCCAGTGTGGCACGAAGATCCGCTCGGCTGTGCCGTCAAGTCCCTTGAATTCCGGCATGTCGGCGATCATCACGGCGGGATCGGCAATGCCAAGGCCTTCGTCGAGACCAAGCATGCGGGCGGTCATGGGCCCCCGAACGCACCGGATGTCCCAGAGCGTCTGATCGCTGATGGTGGGCGCCGCGCCGTAGCCGACGCCGCTGCCCACGACCAGCTTTCGTCGGTCGGCCGGCATCAGCGTTGTGTTCAGCAACGTGCCTACGCCAACCAGCATGCGGTCTGTTTCCACCTGGCCTATGCCCGGCAGCAGGTAGTCCCAGAGCCATTCGTTGAGGTCGTCGCCGAAATTGCCGTACGCCGACTTCCAGTAGAAGACTTCCATTGCGCCTCCGATGCGACCACCAGCGTGTCGACGGTTCGAGGGTTGGCGAAGATGGGCAACCCCATCTCGGTTCGCGGTTCCTCCGTGGACCACCACCCGATCGACCCACGGGCCCGGCGGTCATGCATCACTGCAACGCGCCATGGGGGCCGTTGGGGCTTGAGCCGCCGGTCGCTGAAGGCGCCTCAACTCAAGCGGATCGAACTCTGCGATAGCCATCGTCGCGGCCCTGCCGTGCAGGCTCCGTTCCGGTGCAGCACCGGCATCGGACGTTCAGTGTCCCATAGGCGGCGAGCCTCAATATTTGCCCAATCATAGGAGAGTCGATTGGGATGTCAATGTATTTGTTGAGAAATATCAAATAAAACGCAAGGAACTCAGAAGGAATCGAGGTATGAAAGGAAATATGCCTTCCATATTTGTGCAACTGGCATTTGGATATGGTGCGGTGAATTGGGGATCTCGATATGAGAGGGGCGAAATACTGGGTATCAATGAGCGCCTTGCATATGGATACTATCGGGCTGGTGACATGGGTTGCCATGTCGTCTATTCGGAAGATGCGCATGAGGGAATGGTTTCTAAACTTTCGCGGCTGGCGGTGCGAGCCATTGCGGGATTTGATCTCATCCACGCTTGGCGCAATCGGAATGCTCTGCGTCAGGCCGATGTGGTCTGGACCCACACAGAGTCGCAGAGCCTGGCCGTCAGCGCGCTAATCGGCCTGTTGGGCATCGTTCCACGGCCAAAACTCATTCTGCAGTCCGTTTGGCTGATTGATCGTTGGCAAAGCCAGGGGCCTTTGCGTCGCTGGCTGTGGCGGCGCCTGCTGACGAAGGCCGACGTGCTGACGTTTCACACGTCCGTCAACAGGAACATCGCGACAGACCTGTTCAATGGCCGACGCTGCGAGGTCGTGTTGTTCGGGATCCGAGCATCGGAGAAGCGACCCATCCGCCATGGCCCTGTGGGGCGGCCGGCCAGACTGATCGCTGTCGGCAACGACGTTCACCGGGACTGGCAGACGCTGATTGCAGCGGTTGCCGGGCTGCCCGAAACGGATCTCAGGATCGTCTCACGCCGCGTCCCGCCGGCGCTGACCAACGGCGTCGGCAATGTCACGATCTGCCGACCGCGGACGAACGAAGAACTGATGGCAATCTATGACTGGGCGGACATCGCCGTCGTGCCCTTGAAGCCCAACCTGCATGCGTCGGGCAGCACTGCGCTTCAGGAGGCCGTGTTGAATGGCCTTCCAGTCATTTGTTCGGACGCCGGTGGGTTGAGAGACTATTTCTCGGAAGATGAGGTTGCCTACGTGCCGACAGGTCAACCGGACGCGTTGCGGCAGTGCATCGCAGCGCTGATCAACGATGATGAGAGGCGAATGTCGATGGCGAACATGGCGCAGGCCAGGATGGGGCCGGACGGATTGAGTTCGGAGGCCTATGTGCGCCGCCATGTGGAGTTATCCCGTGAAGTGTTGGAGGCATAAGGGATGGGCAGTCTTCTTCCTTTGCCGATCGCACAGCCGGCACGCCGCATCTGGCGGGCGTCGGGGCTCCGCGACCTGCGGCTTCGAAGCCACTATCGACAAACGCGGCTTGATTGGCAGGGGATCCGGCGCACGCTGGATGGCGAAACCGTCCAAGAACATCGGTCGCTGTCAGCGGGAAACCCTCGCATCCTCATCATTCCGCCCGATCCGCTTCTGTTGACCGCGTCTAAGGGCGACGAGGCGATGCTTGGTTCCCTGATCGCCGAGATCAGATCGAGATACAGTGATCCAACGCTGCACGTTGGAACCTGCAGTGACGTCGCCGACCAGGCTGCCGGCCGGTTGGACGTAGAACCAGCAAGAATACTGGAAGCGCACCGGTTGCACGCACTGTTTGCAGAGATCAGCCGGCTGCGGCCCACTCATGTGATCACGCTAGGCGCCGATGTGCTGGACGGTTCATACGACCCGAACTTCAGTCTCCGACATATCGCTCTCACGGACCTGGCAAGCCGCAGCGGTGCTCGTGCCGCCGTGATGGGTTTTAGCTTCAGTGGCAAGCCATTCCCGGCGTTGAGGCAGGCCTTGGACACCGTCTCTAAGGACGTAACCTTCTATCTGAGGGATGGCCTCTCATACGAGCGGTTCACCCAGTTCTCGTCGGCCAAAGCAGAACCGACGGCCGACCTCGCATTCTTGATGCCGCCAGCTGACCGGATTCCCGAAGATGTCGAGCAATGGATCGTCCAGGGACGGGAGGCAGGAAGGAAAACAATAGGTGTCAACTTTCACCCCCTTCTGTTTTCTCACCAATCAAGGGTGACCGCCGACGCGGCCATTCACTCGTTGGCAACGGTCTTGGCCAAGCTTGTTAGGGAGCAGCGGGCGCGAATACTGCTGCTATGTCATGATTTCAGAGGAACGTCAGCGGACAGATGGTGTCTAGATAGAGTCTTTGATATGATCAGAGATGAATTAGGCCAGTCTGTATATTACCTAAGTCGAGAACTTCCAGCGCCCCAATTGAAGGCAATTGTCGGCCATCTGGATGCTGTTTTCTCAGGTCGGATGCACCTTGCAATTGCTTCGCTTGGCATGGGCGTACCCGTCTTGGGCTTCAAGTACAAGGATAAGTTTGAGGGCCTGTTTCGTCACTTCTCAATACCATCCAAGTTCTTGATGTCAAATACGGCCGTTGCTGACTCGGAAGCATTCTACAATATCGCTTCCGAATTCCTCGAGAATTGCGAGAATTTGAGCCGCAGTGTTGGAAATTCGCGTCCAAGCGTATTGGATCTTGCCAGAAGAAACTTCAAAATACTGGAATCGTCCGATTGAATGTTGCCGTCGCTTCCCACGCGTCAGTGGCGCAGTCATACATCCAGAGCACGTAAGGGAAAGAGCCGCCCCAGCAACAGGTCCTTGATGGCAATCCAGTTGCCTCGGGCTCGGCCACGCCGGTCTACCCACGGCTCTGGCGCGAGTGCCTTGACGTGGTTTGCCAGGAAATTGCGCATGATGAGGTTGGCTGCGTAAGCGAATTCTATGGTGCCCTTTCGCTGCAGGTAGAGCGGGTTGGCGATCTGGCTGTAGCCAAGGCGTGCTTCGGTGGTGCGGCCGCCCTTAACCCCCTTGTGGACGCCGACCAGAGCATCGGTTCGAACCAGTCGGCCGCGCGGCCGGAGCTGCGAGGCAAAGTCAACATCCTCCTGCCAGCCGTAGAGCGGCAGATTTTCGTCGAACCTGACGTCACCAATTGCCGCCGTCCGGTAAGCCATGTTGCAGCCGTAAAGACCATTGAGCTCAGCCAGAATTCGCAGCCTACCCGTGGCATCCTCTTCGTCTTCATGGGCCTTGATCAGTGCCTCAGCCTCCGGCGCTGAGATTCCCTTCGATCTGATGCCATCGGCGAGCAGCAAGCCGGTAAGTCCGGCCACGTCCGGGAAGGCAGCGAATGCGTTGGCGATGCCAGAGATTGCCGAGCGAGCTGGGACATAATCGTCGTCGAAGAAGATGACTATGTCGCAGTCGTCGCGCACGGCATCAAGGCCGCGATTGCGTTGTGCGCACAGGCCCTTCGAGCCCATGATAATCTCTGCGCCAAAAGTGTTCTGCGCGTCCTCAGGCGCGTCGGAGGTTTTCGTCACCGATAGCACCAGGCGATCCGGAGGTCGCGACTGGGTGGCAAGATGCCGGAGTAGGCACGCTACCTCTTCCGGGCGACCTAATGTTGCGATCACGACGGCGATGCGGGCCGGTTCGCAAGTGGGGGTGGGCGACTGTGACCTCACGCGATCGTCTCCAGCACATCGAGCAACTGCCGAGCCGCGGCAGTCCAGGTGAATTGTTGAGCATGGAGGCGGCCTGTCTCGGCGAGACGCTGGCGTGACTGCGGATCTGCCGCCAACGTGGCGATGGTGCGGACCCAGGCTGCCGGATCATCGGGTGGGGCGTAGAGGACGGCGTCGCCGCACACCTCAGGCAATGCACCGCAGGGGGCGGCGATGGTGGGGCATCCCACGAGCATCGCTTCCAACGGCGGCAGGCCGAAGCCTTCGGTGGTCGAGGGAAAGGCAAGGCAAAGCGCCGATTCCAGCAATCCACGCAGGCGCCCATCGGAGATCCGGCCCGTGAAGACGACGTTTTCCGGGACGCTGTGGCCTGCTTCAAGGAAAGCCGACCGGTCTCTGCCGCCGAACAGGACCAGCTTGAGGTTTGCCAGCTCAGTCCGTCTGAAGGCTGCCAGCAGCATACCAATGTTCTTGTGTACCTGCGTGTTGGCGAGGGCCACGACGTAGCGTTCGGGTGCCAGGCCGAGGTCTTGCGCCACCCCTGCCTCGGCCTCCGCGCGAAGCACGTGGTCGACGCCGTTGTGGATCACGGAGACCGCGTCAGCACGCGCGACGCCGTAATGCGCAAGCTGCTGGCGAGAGTAGTCCGACACCGTCAGAATGCGTGCGTGCCGACGGGCGATCACTGGCTGGATCATGCGGTAGTAAGTGCGGAACGCAGGCGAATACGACTCAGGCGAGATCCGTACCTGAGCGTCGTGGAACATGGTGACGGCGCGGTGAACGGCGATCGGACCAATGTTGCAGAGATTGACAAGAAGGTGTCCGCTGGCGGCTCGCGGCAAGTCCATCTGTTCCCATAGCTGGGACCTCAGCCGACCGGCCTGCCGACTGGAAAAGGCACGCAACGGCAGTTCGCGACGCGCGCTTGCGGGGTGAACGACCTCTCCGGTAATCCGTGCGGCGATTTGCATATCTTCTGACGCTAACAGGTCGAGCGCCAGAATCAGCTCTTCCGCCACGCGGTGCACACCGGTCGACGGGGCAGTCAGGAACTTTCCGTTAAAGACGAGCCGCAGCGGTTTCATTCGTTGCCGTGCAATGATGTCCACCAAGAACCCGAAAGATCCGAGGGTCTCCACCCCCGTCGATGCGACGCGCCTTTCCTTCCCCGAGCCTGAGTTTCTCCTTCATATCGCAGATGCGAAAGATGGAGTACAGTCAAATATTTTTATCCAAAATTTAAATAAATCCCAGAAAGCAAAGTCAACATATCTGGCATTGGTGGCCCTTTTGTAGTAATTGGCGTCTCCGGTGCGCGGAGCCCTGCGACACCTTCGCGGGCGACTGCAGAGGTGGAGCACGCGGAGTTGGGACGGTGAGGTCGTTTCGGTGCGGCGGGGGAGCGATGAAATCACTTCGCCAGACCGGGCGACCGAAACAGAGTGTGACGCCGATAGATCGATCCGGAGGTGCTTCGGCAACCGAAACGCTATCGGCAAGCGGGGGAGGGCGATCGGTCGGCGGTTCTACCCCGTTGGATCGCGACAACGGTTCTCGAACGCAGCCGCTGTTGCTGGGACAACCGACAGCGTTCTGTTCCGAGCAGGCGTTTATGCTGCCGTCGCTATGACGCATTTGGTCGGCAACAGAATTGGGTCTGAGGCAGGTTATCGAGTTGGCGATCGGCTTCCGTGGGCCTTGCGTCAAGACGGGAAACGAACGTCCGAGAGGCGATCAGCATGACTGAAATCACGCGCCAGTCGGAGCTGCCGACCAACCGGCATCGGTCGCCGGTGGAGGATATGGCGCCACCGGACGGAAACAGGCTCTGGTCCAGCGGTGCGGAGGACTTCGACGGGTTCAGCCTGCTTGACATATGGCTGTTCCTGCGGCGGCGGCAGCTGCTGATTGCGACCTTCTTCTTCGCCCTATCGACTCTCGGCATCCTCTTGGTGATGGAACGAGAGACGATCTACCGGGCGACGGCGAAGATCATGGTGGCGCCGGACGAACGGCAAATGGTGGCCGGCGATGGCATCTCAGGCCGTCCTCAAGTCGATAGGGAGGCCGTCAATAGCCAAGTGCAGATCCTCACCTCCACCGATGTCGTTCTCGGCGTCGTGCGGCGTATCGGATTTGAGGAACTGCTTCCGCCAGAGCGGACCGGGCCGCTAGGCCGCCTGCTGGCGCCTGTGCGCGACCGGCTGGCGGAGGTGACGGCGGGCGACGGGCCGCCGGCCGAGACTGAGGCGCCGCCGCTTCCCGACGAAATGGGCCTGTCTGCGGAGGAGCTGGCGACGGTCGCCAGGTTCCGCAGCATGATGACCGTGCGTCCCGTCTCCAATTCGGCAGTGGTCGATGTGCAGTTCGACCATCCCGATCCAAGGGTCGCAAGCTATGTCGCGAACCAGATCGTCGACTATTACGTGGAGGCGTTACGCGTACGCCGGGTGGCGGATGCGAACGAGGCGCTGGCGTGGGCCCGCGAGCGACTGTTCGAGATCCAGGCCGAGCTGGAGGAAGTGCGCCGCAGCATGGCGGCGGCGACGGCGCCCGGAGACTTCCCGGCGGATGACGGCAGTGTGGAGTCCACGCCGCCGTTGCTGGATCAGGATCTGATCGAGGGCCAGCTGACCGTGACCCTGGGGAACCTCTCTGCGGCGCGTGACGATCTTCTGGCGCTGCAGGCACGGGCGCGTAGCGCACGCGAGGCACTCGATCAGGGTTTGTTTCTGTCCGCACTGGAGTTGTCGGGATCCACATCGCTTCTTGAGAGACTAAGGGACGACGAAGCCGATGCGCGCTCTGCCATGGCCGAAGCGCGGGCTACCTTCAGCAGCCAGCACCCCGACTATCGGAATGCGGCCGTCGAACTCTCCTCGGTGCTCGGCCAGATCGAGGCGGAGGCACGGGCCTTCGTCGCGGCAATGGACGACCAGGTCGCGTCGGCCGAACAGCGGGTGACCTTGATCGAGGCGGAGGTGGCCGACCTCACGCGCCAGAATCTCGAAAGCATACAGGCCGAAATCCCACTTAGAACTCTGGAAGCCAGCGAGCAGGTGGGGCAGACGCTTTACGAGATTCTGCGAACCAGGGCCGATCTGATCCAGGGCGAGGTCGGGCTGGCGCGTGCGGACGCACGGGTCATCTCCAGCGCCATTCCGCCCACGCGGCCGATCTCGCCCAGCCGGAAGGTGACCTTGGCGGCTGTCGTGTTCGTGTCGCTGTCGGTCAGCCTGGGCATCGCGGCGGGTATCGAGCTTACGCGCAGCGGCTTCCAAAGCACCGGCGAGATCCGACGGGACCTCGCCGTCCAGTCCACCGGCATCATCCCGCTTGCAGGGCCGTCGATCTGGCCGCAGCGGCTGTTCTGGCGGCGGTCGCTGCTGCGCGGAAAGTCGGGTCGGGGTGGCCGCCAGAGCGAGCACACCATCGCCCTTCAGTCCCTCTTATACTCGATCCGGTCTTGCGCAGAGGACCGGAGCCCGGCCTGGACGGCTCTGGTCTCCGGGGATCGCGGCGAGGGGAAGTCCGTGACCGCGGTGACACTGGGGCAGATGGCGGCGCTGTCTGGGCGGCGTTCCCTGGTTGTGAACGGGGATCTGCGTCGCGCCCATCTGGCACCGCGGATGCTGGGCCCGGCGCCGGCACATTATGTCACCGAAAGGGTGATCGACACGGGCCGAGAGCTGGAGCTGAAGCTCTATCGCGACCATCGCACCGGTCTCGACATCCTCGATATCGCGGTGAAGGATCTCTTCGACATTCCAAGAGCGCTGGAGATGCTGCCGGACATCGTTGCCGATCTGCCGGAGACGTACGGGCTGGTCATCGTCGACACCCCGGCGATCGCGGCCTTCCCGGATGCGCTGATCGTCGGCCGTCTGGTCGACGTGGTGGTCTGCCTTGTCCAGTGGCGCCGCACACCCCGGCACATGGTCCGGTACGTTGTCACCCAGCTGCACGCGATCGGCCAGCGTTCGGTCGTCATAACGCTGAACAAGGTCAGACTGGGCCGCTACAAGCTGGTCAACAGCAACGACTCGCGTCTCTTCCGCCGAACCAACCTCTATCAGTGACGCCACCCGGCCAGTGAAGCCTGCCGGACGCCGCTGCCGATACCGGTGAGCAGCACGGTGTGATGCCGTGTTCCCACGCACTCTTGCTTTGGCCTTACACTCGAAGGTTGGCAGACTGTCCTATCGGAGCGAACTTAGCGCGGCCGCATCACGACGCGGTGGCCACAGGACGGATTCCGGGATCGAGACTCCATGGAGCGACAGCTCGCAGCCTGGCTTCAGAGCCTCGGCATGGGCAAGTACGCTCTTGCCTTCGCCGAAAACGACATCGACCTCGATGCGCTTCCGCATCTGAGCGATGACGATCTGAAAGAGCTGGGCCTCACCCTGGGCCACAGGCGCAAGCTGCAGGCCGCGCTCAAGCTGCTCGGCGATGACTCGATGCCGACGACGGCGGGCGATGCCGTCCCGCAGGCAGATGCGGTGTCCGGTCCGGTGGCTGCCGTCTTCGTGACCGAGCGCAAGATCGCCACGGTCCTGTTTTGCGACATCTGCGAGTCCACCCGCCTGATTGCCGGTCTCGATGCCGAGGCAGCGGCCGAGCGCCTTTCGCCCATCGTCCACGTCATGAAAGAGGCCGTTCGCCTCTATGGCGGTACCGTCAACAAGATCCAGGGGGACGGCATCATGGCCATCTTCGGCGCCCCCCTGGCGCTGGAGGATCATGCCGTACGCGCGTGCTATGCGGCAGTTGCCGCCCGCGACGCGGTAACGGAGCAGTCGACCCTCGGGATGCAGGTGCGGACCGGCATCAACTCCGGCGAGATCGTCGTCCGCGGCGTCAAGAACGATTTCACGGAAGACTACGATGCGCTGGGCGAGGCGGTGCATGTGGCCAGCCGCATGGAATCGCTCGCCGATCCCGGCACAATTCGCCTCGCGCAGACGACTCGCGACCTGGCGTCCGGCTTTGTCGATGTCCGGCCCTATGGCCCGACGCTTATCCGCGGCCTTGTGGAGCCGATCGAGACCTTCGAGTTGCTGGCTGTAAAAGGCAGCTGGACTCGCTGGGACGTGCGGTCGGCAGAGCCGTTGACACCCATGGTCGGCCGCCAGGCCGAATTGGCGGCGCTGCAGCGCGCGGCCGATAGCGCTGAAGCCGGGATCGGCCGGGTGGTCGGCATCGCCGGCTATCCGGGCATCGGCAAGTCGCGCCTTGCCTACGAGTACAGCCGGATCGCCGAACAGCGCGGCTGGGTGGTGTGGCAGAGCGGTGCGTCACCCGTGATCCAGCATGCCCCGTACCTCATGTTCACGCGGCTCTTGCGGGTGCTTTGCCACGTTCCCGACGACGCCAAGCCGGCTGAGGTGCGCGAAAGCATCGTGCGCTGGCTTAGCGAGGTGGACCGAGGCCTTTTGGACTATCTGCCAGCCTTCGAGTTCCTGCTGAACCTGGAGCCGAGCGACCCCGAATGGCTGGACATGAACGGCGAAGCCCGACGGCAGCAGGCCATCCAGGCGATTTCCACCCTTGTCTTTGCAAAGTCGGAGTGGGTCCCGCTGGTTCTTCTCTTGGAAGATCTGCATTGGTCCGATCAGGAGAGCCTTCGCCTGATCGACGCCATTGTCGACATCGTTCCGGCAGCCAGCGTCCTGCTGGTCGCAACCTACCGGACGGAGTTCCGCCCGGCATGGGAGGACCGCAGCTACTTCACCCTGCTCAGGCTGTCGCCGTTGGGCAAGACGAATGCGGACCAGATGCTTGAATCGCTGCTCGGGAGCGACGACAGCACGCGGGAACTGCTTGCCCTGCTGGCCGACCGGACCGAGGGCCGTCCGCTGTTCATCGAAGAGATCATCCGGTCGCTGATCGAAAGCGGCGCCGTGGCAGGAGAGCCGGGGCAGTATCGCCGGATGCAGGACATCTCTGAGATTCAGATCCCCGAGAGCGTCCAGGCCGTTATCGCCGCGCGGGTCGACCGCCTAGATCCGGATCAGAAGCGCATCCTGCAATGTGCCGCCGCCGTCGGCCGCAGAATTTCCGTGGAGCTGTTGCGCGATCTCGGGGGGTGGAGCGACGAGGAATACCACGAGCTGCTCCGCAGCCTGCAGGCCGCCGAGCTGATCTTCCAGCGCACCGTGTTTCCGCGCCCCGAACTGGCGTTCAAGCACTCGCTGACGATGGAGGTGGCTTACGCCTCGCTGCCTATGGCCGGGCGCAAGCAGCTGCATGCCCGACTGTTCGAACTGATCGAACAGGGAGACTATTATCGTCAGGAGGACCGCGTCGACCGGCTGGCCTATCACGCGTTGAGCGCGGAGCTTTGGGAGGAGGCGGCCCGGTACCTGGAGATGGCGGCGGCACGCGCCTTTGCCACGTCTGCCCATGAGGATGCCGCGCGTCTCTTGGAGCAGGCGATGGCGGCCCAGCGCAATCTGGAAGAGACCTTCGAGGCCGCCCGCTGGGCGATCGATATCCGGCTCAAGCTGCGGGCGGCCTATGGGGCCTTGGCGCAGCTGAAACATACAAAGCACCAGTTGGCGGAAGCGAGGGAACTGGCGCTGCACATCGGTGACCGCCCGCGTCTCGCCCGCGTGCTGACACACGAAACCGTCCACGAGTATCTGCACGGCGACATCAGGCAGGCGATCGAGATCGGTGAAGAGGCGCTGGCGCTGGCCGAGGACTGCGGCGAGCGCGACCAGATGCTGCTCGCGAACCTCTTTCTCGGCATCGCATGCCGCTTCAGGGGGGACTACCGCCGGTCATCGGCCACTCTGAAGCGGATGCTGCACGAATTCGCCGACGATCCCACCAACCGGCATGGGGCCGCCGGAACGACCTCGGTTCTCTATCTGGCCAATCTCGCGCAGTCGGAAGCATCGATGGGCAACTTCGAGATCGGTCGCCGGTTCGCGTTGGAGGCCTGTGAAATCGCGGAGAGCGTGGACCGGCCCTTCGACCTTGCCATTGCCCATCGCGTGGTCGGACACGGGCTGATGATGCGCGGAGCCTGGATGGAGGCGGTGCCCCATCTGCGACGAGGCTTACAGGCGGCCCGGTCGGCGCGGATCACCATCTTCATACCCTACAACGCCTGTTTCCTGGGCTACGTGTACGCCCAGTTGGGTCGTCTCGAAGACGCAAGCGACCTGCTGGAGGAAGCTGAGGCCGAGCTGCGCGACAAGCAGTTTGCAAGCTATCTCGCCTTTCCCTGCGTCTACATGACCGAGATCTACCGGAAAATGGGCCATCTGGAGACAGCGCTCGGTCTCGCGCGTCGTGCATTGGACTTTACCCGGGCGGGCGGCTACCAGGGGGCCGAGGCCTTAGCACTGCGGTCGCTGGCAGAGGTACTGCTGGACCATGACCCGCCGATTCTTCAACCGTCCCGCGGTTTTCTTGAGCAGTCGGTTGAGCTTTCCGAAGAACTTGGCCTCAGGCCCCACCGGGTTCGCGCTCAGAGGGTGTTGGCCAGGGCGCTGCGGTTGGCCGGTGACGGCGCGCGGGCCGACGCACTCTTGGCCTCGGCGGCGGACGAAGCCGCTATCCTTGGCCTTGCGGATTGAGGCCGATCCCATCGTCCGCGACCGTCTACGCCTCTATTCCAGTGCCGGTCCATGATGGTGCGCCGCATTGACGGCAGCCTGTTGTATAACGAGTGTTAAGGGATCCATCTGCAAAGGGTGGAGTTAAGGCGCGGGTGTGCACGCAAGGGGTCGTCGCGTACCGTGCGCCCCACAAACTGAGTTCTCGGAGGGCAGGGTTATGGCAAGCAAGGTGATCAAGGGCGGAACGATCGTCACGGCGGATCGAACCTACACGGCCGATGTGCTGGTGGAGGGGGGACGCATTGCCAAGATCGGGCCGGACCTGGCCGGCGATACGGTGCTGGACGCCAGCGGTTGCTATGTGATGCCGGGCGGCATCGACCCGCACACCCATATGGAAATGCCCTTCATGGGCACCTATTCGGCCGACGATTTCGAAAGCGGTACGCGGGCCGCGCTGTCCGGCGGCACCACCATGCTTGTCGACTTCTGCCTGCCGTCACCGGGGCAAGGTCTCTTGGAAGGCCTGCAGATGTGGCACAACAAGTCGTCCAAGGCGTGCATGGACTATTCCTACCACATGGCCATCACGTGGTGGAGCGAGCAGGTCTTCAACGAGATGGCGACGGTCGTGGACAAGGGCATCACGACGTTCAAGCATTTCATGGCCTACAAGGGCGCGCTGATGGTGGACGATGACGAGATGTACGCCTCGTTCCAGCGATGCGCCGACCTGGGTGCCATGCCCCTGGTGCACGCCGAGAACGGCGACGTCGTCGCACACCTTCAGGCAAAGCTGCTGGCTGAGGGCAACAATGGCCCCGAGGCGCACGCCTATTCCCGCCCGCCGGAGGTGGAAGGCGAGGCCGCCAACCGGGCGATCATGATCGCCGATACCGTCGGCGTCCCGCTCTACATCGTTCATGTCAGTTGTGAGCAGGCGCACGAGGCGATCCGTCGGGCCCGTTACAAGGGTATGCGCGTCTATGGCGAGCCGCTGATCCAGCATCTGGTGCTGGACGAAAGCGAGTACGCCAACCCCAACTGGGACCATGCCGCGCGGCGCGTGATGTCGCCGCCCTTCCGCAACAAGGCGCATCAGGACAACCTTTGGGCCGGCCTCGCGTCGGGCAGCCTGCAGGTGGTGGCCACCGACCACTGCTCGTTCACCTCCGACCAGAAGCGCATGGGCCTCGGCGACTTCACCAAGATCCCGAACGGAACCGGCGGAATCGAAGACCGCATGCCCGTCTTGTGGACGCATGGCGTGACCACGGGACGGTTGACCATGAACGAATTCGTCGCCGTCACCTCCACCAACAGCGCCAAGATCCTCAACCTCTATCCCCGCAAGGGCGCGATCCTTGAAGGGGCGGATGCCGACATCGTCGTCTGGGATCCGAAGCGCAGCAAGACCATCGGCGCCGCGTCGCAGCAGTCGGTCATCGACTACAATGTCTTCGAGGGGATCGAGGTGAAGGGCCTGCCGCGCTTCACCCTGACGCGCGGCGAGGTCGCGGTGCAGGAAAGCGAGATCAAGGCACGCCCCGGCCACGGTCAGTTCGTGGGGCGCGAGCCCAATCCTGCGCCGAACCGGGCTTTGTCCCGCTGGAAGGAACTGACGGCACCGCGCAAGGTCATCCGCGACCCGGCCAACATGCCGGCGGGCGTGTGATCCGGTCCCGCGAGGTCGATGATCGGCCGCAGTCTCTGAGGTTCATCCCGATTTGGGGGGGCGATCGGCTGGCCGGCGTTGCTGCCGGATCGCCAAGATCGCGCCTGCGACCGTGGACCGGGCGGGCGACGCCCATATGGCGGGGTAGGGGTGCCGGCAGATGAAGGGCATTGTCCTGGCCGGGGGAACCGGCAGCCGCCTCTATCCTCTGACTATCTCCGTCTCCAAGCAGCTGTTGCCGGTGCACGACAAGCCGATGATCTACTATCCGCTGTCGACGCTGATGCTGGCAGGTATTCGCGACATCCTTGTCATCACGACGCCGCGCGACAGGCCTTTGTTCGAGCGTCTGCTGAACGACGGATCGGCCTACGGCGTGGCGCTGCAATATGCCGAGCAGCCGAGCCCTGACGGCCTGGCCCAGGCCTTTCACATCGGGCGGGATTTCGTGGGAGCGGACACGGTCGCGCTGGTGCTCGGGGACAATCTGTTCTTCGGCGCCGGGCTGCCCGAGATCGTGCGCCGGGCCGCCGAACACGATCGCGGTGCCACGATCTTCGGTTACCGCGTCGCCCAGCCCCAGCGCTACGGCGTGATCCAGTTCGACGCGACCGGGAAGCCTGTCGGCATTGAAGAGAAGCCGAAACGGCCGAAATCGCCGTTCGCCATTACGGGCCTGTATTTCTACGACAATGACGTCCTGGAGATTGCCGACCGGGTGCGCCCGTCGGCGCGTGGAGAGCTTGAGATCACAGACGTGATCTCAGCTTATCTGAAGCGCGGCGATCTGCGGGTCGAGCTGCTTGGCCGCGGCTATGCCTGGCTGGATACCGGTACGCACGAGGCCCTTCTGCATGCCGGTGAGTTCGTCCAGACGATCGAAGAGCGCCAGGGCCTGCGCATTGCCTGCTTGGAAGAGATCGCGTACCGGCAGGGCTGGATATCCCAGAGCGCGTTGCGGGAGCAGGCCGGCAGACTGGCGCAGACGGGCTATGGCCAGTATCTGCTGGCGCTGGCCGACGGCAGCATCTGACGGCCAAAGGACGGGCGCCGTCAGCGCCCCGTGCCCAGCCGCCGCCCAGCCGACCGTTCCTCGCGCATGCGCAGCAGCCAGTCCCGATTGGCGAGATACCAGGCGACGGTATCCGCCAAGCCCTCTTCGAATGCGACGCTTGGCATCCATCCAAGTTCACCCTGGATTTTGGTGGCATTGATTGCATAGCGCAGATCATGGCCAGGGCGATCGCTGACGAATTGGATCAGGGCACGCCGATCCGGATATCCGGCAAGCGGCTCGCGCGCGTCGAGCAGATTGCACAGTGCCTGCACGACGGTCAGGTTGGTGCGCTCGGCATTTGCCGCGATGTTGTAGGTCTCGCCCGTGCGTCCGTGTTCGAGCACCGAGACCAGCGCGCTGGCATGGTCGTCCACATGCAGCCAGTCGCGAATGTTGCGGCCGTCGCCGTAGACGGGCAGCGGCTGGCCAAGGAGGCCGTTCAAGATCATCAGCGGGATCAGCTTTTCCGGGAACTGCCAAGGGCCATAGGTGTTGCCGCCGTTGGTGATGATGGTCGGCAGTCCATAGGTGCGGTGCCAGGCCCGAACGAGATGATCCGATGCCGCTTTCGAAGCCGCATAAGGCGAGTTCGGCTGGTAGGGTGCCCCCTCGGTCGCGGCCGCGGCTTCAGGGTCCAGGCTGCCGAAGACCTCGTCGGTCGAAACATGCAGAAAACGGAAATGGCTGCTCCGGTCGCCCGATAGCGACTGCCAGTACTTCAGCGTCTCTTCCAAAAGCGTAAGCGTACCGCAGATATTTGTGTCCACGAAGGCAGCAGGGCCGTCGACTGACCGGTCCACATGGCTTTCCGCTGCCAAGTGGACGACGGCATCGGGTCTGTACCGGTCCAGCGCCGCCGCCACCGACGATGCGTCGCCTATGTCGCCGTGGATGAAGGTATAGCGACCGCTATGTGCTGCCGGCCCCACCGCCTCTGGATTGGCGGCGTAAGTCAGCGCATCGTAGTTGATGATGTGGACGTCCCGACGGTCGGAAAGCATGCGCACAAGGGCGGATCCGATGAAGCCGCAACCGCCGCTGATGAAGACCTGCACGAAAGCGCGCCTCCTGCCATTTCTGATAGGTCGTACTTTAAGACCGCCCGGTCGATCGATGAAAATCCGTTAAGAGTTCCCATAATCTACTTGCTCGGCAAACTGCCGTCCGGCTGCAGCAAAGTCTAGCGTCACCGTCATCTGTACCTTTAACCGTTCCTTCGCCCGGTTCGGCAAATTGCGCGTCCTCGTGGCATCCGCGAATGACCGGATCTGAGGCATAGTGATTAATGGGTTAAGACAATGTTAATGATTTCAATGTCTTCTACATTAGCACTTTCTGCACTTTCTTATGACAAAACTCGAGCCCTGGATGCCGTGCTCATGGGTGGATGAGAGAGAATCATACCGGGATATATAGGAATTTTCGGCAAAAGCTTTGATTTTCAGGGCTCTTTGCGCCCATGTGTAAAGAGCCGTCGAGCCCTTTGAGCACGGTCGGTGTTTGGCAGCCAGTGTTCAGCAAACCGCCGGGCGGCGAAAGAGGAGTGGACCATGGACGATCAGGCTGAGGCTTTCGGTAACCGCACCATCACGGAAATTGGCGACCGCTCGACCGATATCGGTCCGCTGCAGGTGGCCCAGGTTGCGCCCGAGGCACCAGAGATCGCGCCCGATGTCGAAGCCACTTTCGACGTCGACCTGCCCACGGAGATGGTGGACAGCCTGGCGCAATTCGGCATCACGCCGGATGCGTTCGTCCAGCAGGCGATCGCCGAGGGCCTCATTCCGCCCGACGCCGATCTCACCGATCCTGCAATCCTCGCGATTCTACAGGCGCTTGTCGACGACCTCGGCGAACCCGTCACCGAGCCGGCGGCAGGTCCGCCCCAGCCGGAACTTTCGGTCGACGACCCCGAAGCCGGAACGGTCACGCTGCTGCCGGTCGACGAGGAAACTGCCGAGGCCGTGGAAGAGGCTGCCGACACGGACGCGGAAACCGCTGAACTGCCCCAAGAACTGCTGGATGCCCTTGCCGAGTTCGGCATCACGCCGGAGCAGTTTATCGAGCAGGCTATCGACCAGGGGGTTGTGACGCCGGATGCCGATTTCGGCGATCCCGATGTGGTCGCCGAGCTGATCATATTGGCTGAGCAGATCACCGGGACGCCGATCGAGCCGGCCGCCGGCCCCGACGCCGGCCCGGCCGAGCCGGTCGTTCAGGACGCCCGAAGCGGCTTCGGCACCGGCCCCGCGGACATCGGCGGGCCGCCGGATCCATTCGGCATCACCGGTCTGCTTGGGCCGACGGCACTTGGCTTTGGTGTGCCGACCGTTGAATCGTTCATCGATGTGGATCTGCTCGGCGTTGTCGCCGACGATGGCCCGGTCAACGGCATCCCCAGTGTGCTTAGCACGTCCCCGACGACCGTTGATGAAGATGGCTTTGCCGGCGCTCCGGTTACTGTCGGCAACGCCGCTGTGCCGATCACAACCTCCATTTCTGCTCCGGCGGCGACGGGTACGCCTCAGGTCGCGACGGGGACGATCGAGGTGGATTTCGACGGCGACGTCCCGTCGGATCTGCTGGGCGCCATCTCGTGGAACGACGAGTCCTCGCTGGACGGCGAGCTTGAGACGTCGGCTGACGATCTACAGGTGACGTTCGCTCTGGACGGGCAGAACAAGCTGGTGGGCACTGTCGACCGTGGCGGCAGTATTGAGATCGTGATCGAGGTCGAGGTCACCGGTATCGCGTCTCAAAACGGCAATGTCGTGACCTACGAGTATGAAACGCGACTCTACGAGGCTGTGGAGCATGGCCTGCCCAACGTCGAAGACGATATCGAATTGGAGTTCCCCTTCACCGTCGTTGACAGCAATGGAGACGAAGCGGAAGGCACCGTAGACGTTACCATCAACGACGATGTTCCTGAGACGTCGCTGTTCGCGACCGGCGTCACGATCGTTCACGATGAGACGCCGGGCGAGCAGGCTCCCGACGATGTGGCCGATCTCTCGTCGATCTTTGCCGGCGTGACGGATATCGGCACGGACCCGGACGTCTCCAGCTTGGCGCCGGGTGGGGCGATCGGCTACGCCCAGAGCGGCGATGGAGAGGTCTCGGTTGCCGGCGGGTCGATCCAATATGGCGGCGACGGGCCGGCGACGGATACTCCGTTTGTCTACTCTCTCAGCGTCGAGAATTCGGATTCCGAGCTGCAGACGACGGGTGGGCTGGACATCGTACTGACGGAGGAGAACGGCATTGTTGTCGGCCGCGTCGTAGACCCCAGCGGCGGGGACCTTGACGGCAAGGCCGCGTTTGCCATCGCCATAGACCCTGTGACGGGCGTCGTCAGCGTCGCCCAATACCTGTCCTTGCGTCACGAGAACGCCGACGATCCCGACGACGATGCTAATCTCGCCGACAAGGTGAACGCCGTTCTGACGGCCACGGACGCCGACGGCGACACGGACGTCACGGAGTTTGGCATCGGCAGCCAAATCATCTTCCGTGACGACGGCCCGGTCGCCTTGGAGGACAGGAGCGCGGTCGAGGGCGTTAACGGCGCGACGGCGACCGGCAACGTGCTGTCGAACGACGATCTTGGCGCGGACGGCGCTGCGACGGCCGGTGCAGTGACGCCGCAGACGGACACAGCGGGCACCTATGGCACGCTGACACTGAATGCGGATGGGACTTACACCTATACGGTTACGGACGCGGCGAACGTCCCCACCGACGGTGATACAGAGGTCTTCACCTACGAGATCACGGACGGTGACGGCGACACGTCGACGGCGGAGCTGACGATCGAGCTGTCTGGCCCGACGCAGCCGCCGGAAGTGCCGAACGAGACGCTGGACGTCGACGAATCCGGCCTGGCGCCGGACGGCACGTCGGCGGTGGACGACACCACGCCGAACACGGCGGCGATCACCACATCGGGGCAGCTTCAGCTTCCGACGGGCGCCGGGATTGAAGTGGCTTCGGTGAACGGCCAGCCGCTGGTGGGCGGCACGCTGACGATCAGCGGTGTCTACGGCGACCTGGTTGTGAATGCCGATGGAACCTACACCTAT